>CAZQUL010000002.1:0-104174 GCA_964596525.1 uncultured Gammaproteobacteria bacterium
GGGGTTGAGGTGGGAGTTGGAGCGGGTGGCGTGGTGGTGGGTGTGGGAGTGGAAGTGGGTGTAGGGTTGGGAGTGGTAGACGGCGTGGAGGTAGGCGGTACTACTGGCGGGGTCGTAGTTGGTGTTGTGGTTGGTGTAGGGTTAGAAATAATAGGACCACCACCACCGCCACCACCAGGCGGAGTGGAGGTGGGAGGAGGAGAGGGAGTGGAGGTGGTAGTTCCACACAAATTACTATACGGATCCCACGGTGCACCAAAGGTAACGATATACTGCGATGTAGTAGCACAACCAACCACGGGTGCACCGACCTTTATATAGAGATCAAACATTGTAGAAGTAGCCGTGCCTTCGGTCGGTCCTGCTTCTTCTTGAGAAGAGGTATAATTAGTACTAGTGGCCGCAAAAACCTGCTCGCCCGGTATAAAAACAAGGGCGACGGCTACACTAACGAAGCTGCTTGAGAGCAAAAGAAAATAACGCCGGAACATACAATGAAAGAAACAGATGTGGGCAGTATAGCACGAAGCGGTCTCTGTCGACAGAGATATGACAGGATAATGCACACCTCTTTACACCACCCCTGCTATATTTGACAAAGTTCTTCGCGGTACGGTTTAATTAAAGCTTCATCTAGCGGCTCTAATATTTGGCGGTATGAAGGAATCTTTCACTGCTTTAGCCGACACGCTTACCAAGAGTACCCGCATCCTCATCACTTTTCCGGCCCACGACCAAGGAGAAAGCGTCGGGTCAGCGCTCGCGCTCAAGCATTTTTTAGAACAACAAGGAAAAAATGTTACCGTGGCTGCACCGGATTTCTTGTCGCCACGCAGTCTTCAGTTTTTACCAGGCGTAGAAACTATCCAAGGGCATATAACCGGTGCCGAACGATTTGCGATCAATCTCGCGTTTGAGGGGAACGCGCTCAAAAAAGCCCACTACGAAATAAAAAACGGGCTTCTTACACTTGAAGTAACACCTGAAAAAGCCCTTCTCAACAAAACTGCGCTGCGCTCAATACGCTCTACACTTGCCTACGATCTCATCGTAACTCTCAACACGTCGACCCTCGAGCGGTTGGAAGATATATATACCGATAATACCGAACTGTTTTCACGGGTGCCGATCGTTAACATTGACCGCTTATCATCCAACACGCGCTTTGGCGCTATAGCACTTGTTGACACCAACGTCATTTCGATTGCGGAAACATTGTATTATTTTTTGAAGAGCTACGATGCCAACCGCCTCGATGCTCGGGTGGCTACCGCCCTTTTGACAACCATGATCGTAGCCACCAAGAGCTTCAAATCTGCCAACGTTACCCCCGAAGCCCTCACCATCGGCAGCGAACTTATCAAGCTTGGCGGCGAGCGCGAAACTGTTATCCACAATCTCTACCGCACACGCTCACTGGAAACGCTGAAACTGTGGGGGCAGGCGCTTACGCATCTGCATAACGAAGAAAATATCGGCCTTTTAACCACAACACTCACGCGGGCAGCTATTGCCGAAGCAGGCGGCGGGACAGCGGATCTAGAAGGAGTGGTTGCCGAACTTATTAGCAACTCCCCCAACGCCCGCCTCATCGCCGTGCTTTACGAGGACGAGCGCGAACCAACAAAAATTCACGGCCTGCTTGCTGCTGAGCATCCCTTTTCGAGCACCGAACTGCTCGGCCCGTTCCAGCCAACCGGCGATCGCAAACGAGCTTTCTTTACTCTCTCTGACACAACCCTTAATGAAGCCGAAACAACAATTATCCGCCACTTACGATCAAAATTAAATACTGCTCCATAAAAAAAGAATCTCCGTTGCGTAACGGAGATTCTTTTTAACAGAAAGAGGTTCAGCTTTATATCAGTGATCGGCCGGTCATTTCGCGCGGCGGTTCTAACCCCATGAGTTTAAGCACCGTAGGCGCCACATCGGCCAACACGCCGGTTGGCGGCAAAACGCTCAAATCACCTTCGAGCGCATCGCCTGCTGGTCCGGCCTGCCCTTCAAAATCTTCGCCGACGATGAGGAGCGGCACCGGACTAACAGAATGTTCCTTATCGATCTGGCCCGTTTGAAAGTTGGTCATTTCTTCGGCATTACCATGGTCGCCGGTCATAACCACAACGCCGTTTTTGGCGAGCGCATGGTCGACGATCGTGCCGAGAGCGCGGTCAACAGCTTCGACGCCTTTAATGGTAGCCGCAAAATCGCCGGTGTGACCCACCATGTCGGCGTTGGCGAAATTTACAACGATAAGATCATACTCTCCGGAATCGATCCGACGGGCAGTTTCGGAACCCACTTTATCGGCCGACATTTCGGGTGCAGTATTGTACTGGGCGACACGCGGTGAAGGAATGAGCACGCGCTCTTCCCCTTCGAATGGTTCTTCGATGGTACCGTTCAAAAAAAACGTGACATGGGCGTATTTCTCGGTTTCAGCGATGTGCACCTGATGGAGCCCGGCTTTGCTCACGACTTCGGCGAGGGAGTTATGGATAACGACTGGCGGATAGGCAGGCACGGCCGGTACGTTTTTGTCGTATTCTGTCATGGAGACAAAAAATACATCTACAAGATAGCTGCGTTCAAAGCGGGCAAAACTCGGCAGGACAAACGCCTCAGTAAGCTCGCGCGCGCGGTCGGGGCGGAAGTTGAAAAAGATAATCGCATCGCCCGGGTTTACAGTTGCGACGGGTTTGCCGTTCTTAGTGATTACAGTGGGAACAAATTCTTCATCGTAGACCTTGCGAGCGTAGCTTTCCTCGATTGCAGCGAGAGGGTCGGTAGCTGTAGAGGATGACGTGCCTTGTGCAATGGCACGATAGGCCTGTTCGATGCGGTCCCAGCGGTTATCGCGGTCCATGGCATAGTAACGACCAGCAAGACTGGCCACCTCCCCCACTCCTTCTTTTTTGCAAAAAGCAAGCAAGCGTTCCATGAACTGGCGACCGGTATTGAACGCCGTGTCTCGCCCATCGAGAAAAGCATGCACGTAAGTCCGACCAGACAGCTCCCGCTCTTTGGCAACACTAAGAAGGGCATGCAGATGATCTTGGCTTGCGTGCACATTACCAAGGCTTACAAGACCCATCAAATGCAACTTGGCACCGGGATTTTTTTTAACGTGATCAAATGCCTGCTTAAAAGCTTCGTTTTTTTGAAAACCGCCGTTTTTAATGTCTTGGTTGATGCGCGGTAATGACTGGTAGTAAATACGACCCGCGCCGATATTGAGATGCCCTACTTCGGAATTACCCATTTCGCCGAACATAAGCCCTACTTCGTTACCCGAGGCATGGAGCGTCATGGCCGGGTACGAACGGACAAGCTCGGAGAAACGCGGCAAAACAGCGCGCGTGAGCGCGTTTCCTTCGGAATCTGGTGCTACCCCCCAACCATCGCAGATGACTAACACTACCGGGCGATAACTATGCGGCATATGCGGACAGTTTGTGGGAAATACCTAAAAAGACTGTGGGGTAATCGTAACCCATTACCGGCCAATGTTCAAGGATTCTAGAAAAGAGCCTTGGCAGTCATTTCTTTGGGCTTGGGAATACCCATCATTTTGAGGATAGTGGGCGCAATATTGGCCAGACGACCACGATGCAAGCGCGAACCAATAGGGATGCCCAACCGACGGTAATCATGCTTGGAACCGACGAGGAAGCACGGTACCGGATTATTGGAATGTTCAGTATCGGGCAAGCCAGTTTTGGGATTGAATATTTCTTCCACATTGCCGTGATCGGCGGTAATGACCCCCTGCCCACCAACACGCAAAATGGCCTCGACGATGCGCTCAAGCTCGCGATCAATGGTCTTGACGGCGATTTCGCCCGCTTTAAGGTCCCCGGTATGACCCACCATATCAGCATTGGCAAAGTTGGCGGCAATAAACTCAAAGCGCCCTTCTTTAAGAGCGTTAATAACCGCGTCAGCGACAGCACGCGCTTTCATTTCCGGTTGCTTGTTGTAGGCGCTGATGCGATCGGATTCGATTTTCATGAAATGTTCGCCGCAAAAACGTTCGGCATACCCGCCGTTTAAGAAATACGTGACATGGGGGAATTTTTCCGATTCGGCGATGTAGAGCTGGCGACGCGGGCACAGCGCCTGCGGCAAACTGTTTTTGACGTCGCGGCTCGGGTAGGCAACAAGCGCACCTTCGAGATCAGGTCCATAATCCACCATCGTAACAAAGCGGATATTTTTGGGAACGATTTCGCGCTCAAAAGCGCCGGGATTGGCGTGTTCAAACTGTGTTTGGACGAACGTTTTGGTGAGCTGGCGGGCACGGTCGCTTCTTACATTAACGAAAAACAAGGCATCGTTGTCTTGGATCGTCGGGATCGGCTCGTTTTCGGTCATGATGAGCGTTGGCGAGATGAACTCGTCGGTTTCGCTCCGGGCATAAGCCTGCTGCAAAGCGCCTTCGACGGTGGCTGCTGAATACGGTGCCCGGCCAAGCACGATGGTTTCATAAGCCTTCTTGGTGCGCTCCCAGTTGCGATTGCGATCCATACCATAAAAACGGCCCATAATGCTCACGATCCGTTCATTGCCATGCATGAACTTCTTGAGTTTTTGCAAGTGTAACTCAGCGTCGCCCGCACCCGAATCACGACCATCTGTAAAGAGATGGAGGTACACTTTTTCTATGCCTTCGCGTTCAAACAAATCAAGTAGCGCGTACAAATGTTCTGGCGAAGAATGGGCGCTGTTGTGGTTGGAGAGAAGCCCCATCACGTGCACAGCACTACCATAGTGTTTGACATGGTGGATAGCATGCATGAAGGCGCTGTTGTGGAAAAACGTCCCATCGGCGATGGAATCGGAGATGAAGAGCGAATCCTGCTTTACCACGCGGCCTGCGCCGATATTGATATGACCAGCCTCGCTGTTGCCTTCTTGGTCTTTGAAGAGGCCGACGGCCTCGCCACTCGCTTCGAGTTCGGTGTAGAGAAATTTCTTCTGCCACGAAAAAAAATTGGGGGCGATTTCAGGACGAATGGGAGTGATAGCCGGATTTTTGGGATCCGGCACTCCCCACCCATCAAGAATAATGAGTACAGTCGGACGAAGTTTGTGGTGGGCCATAGGCTATGTACTATCCTTGCGCTTCGAGCTCGGCTTCGATTTCCATGAGGCGGTTATATTTTTCAACACGCTCGGAACGAGACAAGGAACCGGTTTTGATAAAGTCAGCATTGACCGCGACGGCAAGGTCGGCGATGAAGGTGTCGACGGTTTCGCCGCTTCGGTGCGAGACGCTGATTGAGTACCTATTATTTTTTGCCAGACGAATCGTGTCAAGGGTTTCTGTCAACGTTCCAATTTGGTTGAGCTTGATGAGAATAGTATTGGCAACCTTCTGATCGATACCCCGCTGAAGACGAGCGGCATTGGTAACGAAGAGATCATCGCCCACGATGCGGATTTTGCGCCCGAACTCTTTCGTAAAATTGGCCCAGTCAGCCCATGCATCTTCGGCTAACGGATCTTCGATGCTAATGAGGGGGTAGCGCTTGATCCATGTTCCGTAGATTCTGGAAAGTTCTGATGCGGTAATGGCTTTCTTACCTTCAAAACGGTACTTACCGCGTACAAAAAACTCGGAGGCAGCCACATCGACACCGAGAAACACATTGCCGCCTGGACGGTAACCAGCCGCTTTGGCGGCTTGGGTGAGAAGTTTGAGAGCATCTTCGTTCGAGGGCAGTTTTGGACTAAAACCACCTTCGTCGCCAACACCGGTAGAAAGGCCTTTGCGATCGATAATGTGTTTGAGCGCATGGAAAATTTCTACGCCCATACGGACGCGCTCACGCAGCTTGGGATGTTTGGGGATGATCATGAATTCCTGCACCGACAAGCCATTATTGGCATGCCGCCCGCCGTTGAGCACATTCATGGTCGGGATCGGCATCTTGAACGTGGTTTCTTCGGATTTGAAGAGCTCGCGCAGATAACGATAGAGGGGTTTGCCGGCAGCGAGTGCTCCAGCGCGAGCCACGGCAAGCGATACGGCAAGAATGGCGTTCGCGCCCAAGCGAGATTTGTTGGGGGTGTCGTCGAGGCCGCGCATTACGGTGTCGATGTGTTCCTGACGGAAGATATCGGTACCGATGAGAGCGGGCTTGATGTGCTTCTCAATGCCAGCGATAGCTTTCTGCACACCTTTGCCGCCATAACGTTTTCCACCATCACGCAGTTCCCACGCTTCATGGATACCGGTTGAGGCACCTGATGGCACGTGGGCACGGGCTTCGATGCCGTTTTCAAGGATTATTTTGGCCTCGACGGTTGGATTACCGCGCGAGTCGAGAATTTCACGGGCTGATACAGATGCAATGCGCATACGATGTAGAATTAAACCAAAAGGGAGCGCCAGGACGGCACTCCCTTAAGGAAATTTCGTTTAGGGAGCGATTTCGTAGGTAATGCTCGTGTTGATCATGATATCTTTCGAACCAGTAGCGACTTCTGGGGCAGCCGCACTCAAAGCCGCATCAGTCATACCACCGCGGTACATAGGAACCGGGTACGGAGCGCCACCCTCGGATTCACTGTAGGACATCACGCCGAGAATGCGCACGCCGAGCTGAGCAGCCAAGCGTTCGGCTTTCTGGCGCGCATCAGCGACGGCTTTGTCGCGGGCTTCGACTTTGAGATTTTCAGGATTATCGATGGTGAAGGTGAGGCCATTGACCTGGTTGGCACCATATTTGCCAGCAACCGCGAGAACGGACGAAATCTTGGCTAGATCACGAATTTTGACGGAGACCTGCTGAGTGACGCGGTATCCGCGGAGCGTCTGGCCTTTGTCATTACTGTAATCGTATTCCGGATAGATGGAGTATGCATCGGTTTCAAGGTCACCTCCCTGGATACCGAGATTTTTGAGTTCGGCAATGACCGCATCCATAACCTTCTTGTTGTTGGTCTGGGCGGTGAGCACGTCTTTGTCGATATTGGAATACCCGATCGAAGTGAGGGCGATGTCGTTGGCGCCGATGGCTTTACCGAACCCTTGCACCGTGATCTGGCGCTCCAGACGGTCAGCACGGCCGACGAAGGCAGTACGACGGAGCTGGTAGTTCGTCAAAGCGTTCAAGTAAACGACCAAGAAAACCAACGTAACCGTCGACATGAGAAGAAGCAGCTTGTAGAGAAAATGACGGCACCAGCCGTTTTCTTTACACGTATCATTGTGGCCGAACGTTTTGGCCATCATGGAAGATTCCGAACCGTTTTTGGACGTACTAGGCATAGTTGGCATAAAAAGCCTCCCATCGCCATCTCGGTAGGGAGACAGCGAAAGTTAATAAATAAAAATTACGTAGTGACGATAGCGGTACCCGGCAATTTCCCTTGACGGGCGATAAACTCGAGGAGTGCTCCGCCGCCGGTGGAAATAAGCGTGCAGAACTTCTCACCGCCCTCCGCGCGGATAAATTCAGCTGTTTCACCACCACCGACAATAATGCGCGCGCCGCGGCGATGAGCCTGCTTGAATCCTTTGAGAAGCTCTCTCGTTCCCGCATCATACGGCGAGTGCTCGAACTTGCCGAGCACACCGTTCCACAAGACCGTTTTTGCCTCGCTGACGAGCCGCGCATACTCACGTGCCGTAGCCGGACCGACATCGAGGATTGCAAGGTCTGTACGGGAAAACGAAGCCAGGTCATCTTTCATTACAACCACATGCTCTTTTCCATCAGCCGTACCGAGCACGAAATCACGCGGAAGGATGAGGTTATTTTTCTTGAGCAAGCGGCGGAGGGTCGGAAAAAGCGCGGCGGATTCGGGCGCGGAGAGCAATCCTTCGGCCGCCAAAAACGGCCGGACTAAAGCACCGCCAAGAAGTACGGCATCGGAGCGGTGGAGGAGTTCTTTGATGAGCGGCAATTTGGTTTCGAGCTTGGCACCGCCTTGTACCGCAAGAAGCGGGCGGCGCGGCTTGGCAAGTAGAGCGTTCGCGCCGGTGATTTCTTCTTCAAGCAAAAGGCCGGCATAGGTAGGAAGAATACGAGCGACGCCGGTTACCGATACGCTCGAACGATGCGCCACACCAAAACCATCCATCACCATTACATCGGCGACTGAGGCTAGGTGGCGAGAAAGTGTTTTGGACACTCCTTCTTCACCAGGAAGAAAGCGGATATTTTCGAGCAGGATAAGTTGCGGAGGTTTGAGGCCGTAGGTAGCTTCACGCAGCCGGTCGCTCCAACCTTCGTCGTCGTATACCGGATCGATAAACTGCACATCGCGTTTAAGGAGAGTCGACAGATGATCGGCAATGGGGCGCAAAGAAAGACTAGCATTATAGCCTTGCGGGCGGCCAAGGTGGCTCATGACAATGACGGTTGCACCTTGCTTGAGAAGAAACTTAAGAGTTGGGAGTGTGCGAAGAATTTTATAATCATCACGGATAACGCCATCGACAAAAGGAACGTTGAAATCGGCGCGGACTAAAACGCGAACACCTTTCCAGTTCTTGCGGCGGGACATGAGGCGAAGAGCCATACGAAAGATACACGAAGGTCGGGTTAACGGAACCGTATCTTACCAGTAAAATCTTGTCATTGCGAAGTGGAATGACGTTTATAGAGCAAGCCTAGGTAGTATACCACACTCATTCTATGTATCAGTTAGCAGTTGTCGGCCACTCATAATTCTCAAAAGTCCACAAAGCGATATTGCGGGCAATGGTGAAGCGACTTTCATTATCGGGAGCACCCAAAACGACAACACGGATACGGCGCGTAGGATCTTCGGCAAAACGGAGCGCCACATTGTACCCGGCTTCGGGAATATGGCCGGTTTTGCCGATGGGAAGAATGGTAAATGTATGCGGGACCCAACGGGTGAGGAGCCAGTTAGTATTCCAAACCAAGTTATCATTACGCGGGCGGAACGAAATGGTCCAGCTCGGCTCGGCGAGTGTCTTGGCTATCGGTTCGCGTTTGAGCGCCAAAAACAACAAACGCCCAACATCGCAGGCCGAACCTTGGTTAGCCGGATCAAGACCGGTCGGTTCGACAAAGGAAAGAGTAGATAATCCCAGCCGCACGGCTTTAGCGTTCATGAGCGCAACAAAACTCGAAGTGGAGCCGCTCGCAAGACGCGCCAAAGCATTAACAGCCGTATTGGAAGAACCGACGAGCGCGAGCTGGAACAATTCTTCGTATGTATAACGCTCTCCAATACGTACCATAGCGCTGATCTGGTCATGATCAGCAGAGGTAATGGTAGTTGTGGCAGAAGAAGAAATAGCACCTTCATCCAGAATGATAGCGCTCATGAGTTTGGTAAGGCTCGCAAGCGGCCGGGGTGTGGTACCGTTATAATCCCAGAGCGGCGCGCCGGTTTCGTCATCAAGAACACACACAGCCGCCGCTGCACCGACAGGCGGGGTGGATGTAGTTGAGGAAGCAACACGCGATGGAACGGTGGTAAAAAACGTCTGTTGTTCTGGTTCGTTAGTTTGATATCGGAGCGGAATATTCTTAGTGTGACCGATTACAAGTACCGATAAAATCATAAGAACGCCGGCCCATACCATGAACTGCCGGATCGAATCCGCGAACGGTTTTTCTACCCCTTCATGCCGGGACAAACGCGCAATGTAGTGCTCGAAAACCATAGATTATGCGAAAAAATCCTGAACACCTCGTGTGTCCAGGATAGTACACGGAAGTAGTTTGATCAAGGGTTGGGCTCGGGAGCTTGTACCACTTCTTTTTCGAGGGCTTGGTGGAGATAGGTGTGGTTGTGGAGTTCTTCGTAGCGCGGCAGATCGGTAACGGATTCCATGCCGATATGGCGTAGGTAGTCGATCGTGACGGTGTAGGTTGGGAGCAGGCCCTCATCCCCTTCTTTGATGAGGCCGCGCATGAGGAGGTTGCGGATGATGAGCGCGCAGTTGACGCCGCGGATCTGCTCGAGTTCGGGTTTAGAAATAGGACCCGCATACGCAATAACAGTGAGCGTCTCGAGCTGCGCCTTGGTGAGTTCACCAGCGAGTTCGTCTTTAACGAACCGTTCGGTAACGTCGCGGTTGTCGGGGAGTGAAACAAGCTGCCATTCGTCGCCAGCCTCAAGGAGCGATAAACCAGAATCGTCGCTACGATACCGTTCTTGCAAACGGCGCAGATGTTCAAGCGTCTCTTCGGCGCTCAACCCTACGGTTTCGGCCAAGCGCTTGAGTGTAAGCGGTTTGGAAGCGACGAAGAGTACGGATTCGAGGCGAGAAAGTTCGGTAGGCATAAAGATAGTTAACGTAAGACCATTTCCACGTCCGCGTAGCACGTTTCTTGTACCACGACGATACGGTTGGAACGCATAAGTTCGAGTACGGCGAGAAAACTGACCACCACTTCGGCCCGGTTCCCCTCCCCCACGATCTGGCTTAAACGCAGGCGTTTGAGGTTACCCAAAAGTTCCGTAAGATTGGCGATTTTTTCGTGAAGTGAGACGGTGGTGCCAATAGCCACCTGGGGCAACGGGTTAATAGGTTTAAGGCGTTTAAGAAGCGCCTGAAACGTTTTTTCGAGATGCGCCGCAGTGGCGTTTTTGGGCACAACGAACTCAGTGGTTTTGCGCGGCGGTTCCAAACGTCCGTAGCCGACCAACCCTTCGAGCCAGAGTTTATTGAGTACTTTGCTCGCGTCTTGGAATTCTTTATAGAGCTTAAGCTGGCGCGCCAGGTTGTTTTCATCTTGGTCTTCGGGCGCGGCGAGGTGCGGCAAGAGGAGCCGCACTTTGAGGTATAAAAGTTTGGTAGCCAAAACCAAAAAATCCGCCACGTCGTCGGGGCGCTTGTCTTCGAGCTCTTCAACCGAGCGCATGAACTGGTCGGTCACCTGGGAGAGCGAAATTTCGGAGAGGGGCAGTTCTTCGGCTTCGATGAGTTGCAAAAGCAGGTCGAGCGGACCTTCGAATTGTTCGAGTTTAATGGGCGTATTCATGGGCACACTGTAGCAGAAAAACGACAGTTAGGTAAGGGGTAAACAAAAACCATCCCTGCCGACCTTAGGATACAACCGGAGTTGCACCATAAGGTCGAGGGGCAGGGATGGCGCGCCCGACGACCAGGGTCGAAGGGCGGAGAGTTTACTGCTTGCCGAAGGCGACACCCTTCTTGAGATTCGGGTAGGGCAGGCAGTCCTTGTAGCCATGGAAGGCCGGGAAGCGCGGGATGATAGTATAGCAGTTCCGGAACAGGGCCTTCTCGCCGATCTTGCCGCAGCCGTGGGGGCTACTGCTGAAGTCGACGAAGTGGCCGTCGCTCTTGAGGGGCACCAGGCAGTGCGCCTTACCGACGCCGAACTCGACAACGCGCTGAGCGAGCGGGGGCGGCTCCTTGCGGCGTTCAAAGACGTACGCAACGATAGCCGACCCAAAAATGACGAACGTGAAGAAGACAAGCATGGTATACAGAGCGTCGACCGTCGTTCCACCATGTTCACTGCGGCACGCATAGCGCATCGGACGGCTCTTGATAACGTCCAACTTGAAAGCACGCATTCTGTCCTCCTGAATTTTTGGGCTGTTTCCAAGATTCTTTCTAGCAGCAAAAGGCATTCCTTCGGGCTGAACTGGTGAAAAGAGGGCTTTTCAGCAGGTCGGCCCGGAGGATATATAAGGAACGGACGGACAGGAAAGAATAGCAAGAATGAGGGGAAAAGTCAAGAATTAGCTGTTTATTACAAGCGAACTGTAGAACCTAGGCCAAAAAGCACCCGTGGGCATACAAATGCGGACGAGGTGCGTTTAGTCGATGGTAAAGCTTACATCTTCCAGGTGGAAGGTGCCGCGGTCGGTGACGATAAGGGTGCGGATGACCCACTGTCCCCGGGGCGGCGACGAACCGCCGAAGTCGCGGCTTGTGGTACTCGGCATGGCGTACGAACGGTCCCAGCCGTAGAGACCGGTGTCGTACCAGTTCGGGTCGGTCCAGGCGTTCTGGAGACGGCCGTCACGGTAGGTCTCGATGGCGTACTTGAATTTGAGCTTGGGCGTGAGCCGCTCCAGGCCGACGAGACCGTAGACATCCTGCCCGAACGAAAATCTCCGCTGCGCCGGTGAACAGGTGTAAACCCAGTTCGTGGCCGCACTGCCCTGCGGAGCGTTGGGACAGGTGACGTAGGTGGCGGAGTACGAAAAGAGCGAGGTGGGAGCTTTGGGGTAGCCGGACGGAGGAATATTCGGGACACCGAGATTATCTGACTGCGGCGGCGGGGAGGTAACTCTACCGCCAACCGTGAACGAGGATGTCGCGATCGGCTTATCCGTCAACGGCACTCGAGCTAGATCGACGTAATAGTCAATACGCCAAGCGCCAGCTTGGGCTTTGGGGATGGAGATCCAGTGATAAGCCGTCGTCCACTCCCCCGGCTCAACACCATCATTGCACCAGTTGGAATTGATGAACTGGTACACGCCGTCGCGGTAGGCGTACGCGCGGAAGCAGTGACTACGCATTACTTCCTCGATACCGATGAGACCCCAAACGTTTTGGCCGATGTCGAACTGGCTTCTACGATTACAGTTGTAGATCCAGTTCGTGGCCAGACCGCCTGTTGGTTCGGTGGCGCAGGTCGTTGGATTACCACCACCGAGCGTCGGTTTAAAGACGTACGGTGGTTTGACGTGGGCCTGGATGAAGGCGGTGGGAACGAGGAGACCACGGTCGGTGAGGACTTGATGGCTGGCTTTGTAGTCGGAGAAAATCCGATTTCCAACCTTCCAACGGATCTCAAAGTGTAGATGAGGTGAGTGCGGTAGTCCAATGTGACCAATCTTATCACCCATCTTTACCATCTGACCCTCTACAACTTGGAGTTTTTCCAAGTGCAGATAACCAGTTTCGATTGTCTGACTAACCGGGTTTGCCCCGGCCGGAAAAACCGTGCCGGCCAATATGTACTTCGAGAGATCTTCCGCTATAGGCAGTTGATGCTTTATTACCACTGCCATCCCAATATCTTTTTCGCGGTTATCTCTAAGGATTTCCTCGGAGACGTAACGCTGAGCAAACGTTACGATACCGTCAGCGGCTGCGTATACCGGCTCATCCAAGTCACACGCACCGCCACCACCGTTTGAACAGGTCATATTCCAGTCTTCGCCCGGATGATACCCGTGCAAGCCACCGCAGTTGTCACACCACGAACCGAAATCATTATTCACGAACCACCCATCCACGCGCGGATCCTTGAAGTTATCAAGAATACTCTTCGTACTTTTTCCCTGTACAGGAAAAATGAAAGCGCGAGCCACAGGAATTTCTGAACCTGCTTGCAATTGAACTTTTTTCTCAGCCCCATCTGGTTCGCCGCAAGCTGAAACAGCAGCAACGATCGAAAGAAGTAGGGACTTCCACGGGAATGACTTCATGACTTCACCTCTGCCATCAAGAATTTCACTGGCGAATGTCAAACTGTTTTGACAATCGCCTAATGAGATCCTCGGCTCTTTTTATTATCAAGGTACTATTACTATTTTCTCCACCATTTCCTGAAAAAAATTAAGTGCCTGAATAGTTGAGCTGCTATTTATTTTTCCCACGGCAAGATCAGCAAGGATCACACGAGAATTTTCTGGTTTTGAAGAAAAATTATTTTCGTACCAGGTTACAGGAAATGCATATTCAATTTGGATTTCTGTGGATTTATTATATGTAGTGTAGTAGAGAACGTAGCAATCAAGCTCAGGATTATAATAAAACCCTCTTAGGAATTTAAACCCACTAATACTAACTTCCTTTTCAAACGGTTCCATTTTTTGTGTTTTGAGGAGTATCTTATTAACGTATTTTTCCCTAAAAAAATCCCAATTGTAATACGCTATATCTCCCGGTTCAGCTTCTTGCGAAGCTTTAAAAGCTTTTTCTTCGCGGATGTCTAACGAAAAAAATCCTGGTTCGAAATACTCATCTCTAAATTCCACTCCTGCATACCCATTTTTTTTATTGCTAAATTCGCGCAAAAAAGACATGGAATCAGGTATAAGCAACTTAACACCAAAATCCTGATTATTATAAAGAAAATAGCCTGTCCTGTTAGATGATTGGAAACGATCAGAATAGAATTTGGTTTCAGCGACAGGTTTATCATTTTTTAACGTAAAAGTGTCAAGCAACTGATCGAAATCTTTTACCTGTTCGTGAATTTCAGTATCAAAAATTCCACTTTCCAACTTTTGTAACGTTGTTTGTACCCAAATCCTTTTTTCATTACCCCATGGCAAGAGAGAATCAGGATAGGATAATGATCTCCGTACTGAAATTACAGAGTCACCAGCCGTTAATTTAGCGATGCGAGTAAATTCCCCTCCGGGGACGTCATATCCGAAAGAAAGAGTGGTATCAAATTCATTAATTACTTTCTTTGAGGAAACATTCCTCATATAAAAGATATCGTTTTTCAGTTGATTCCTTGATTTAATATCTTCTGCCCCATCAAAATCAACTGTAAGAGTAGATGTCGGCGCAGATGCTACCGGTTCAACAAAAATTGTGTATAATGGCTTACCCTGAAACTCTAACGTTATCAATTCTCTTCCGTATGACCACGAACTCGAAGTAGCTTCCCACGAAGTGGGATGCTTAAATGAGAAATTTAATGAAGGAGAACTGTACGTTATACGTTCTGTTGAGGTCGGAGAAGAAGAAATATCATTTTGGACAGGAGTGGTTGTTACGAGTGTAACACTAGCCGCATCTTGCTTAATCATTTCATGTAGCTGTTCAGACAGCGTTTGTTCTTTTTTTGCACAAGAAAATCCACTCGCAACCAAAAGAGCGCAAAAGATAATAAGCATTTTCTTCATACGACCTTTTTAAAAAATTCGACTTAAAAAACACCAGGGTCAACCAGTGCTTCATTCCCTCCTTGGTGATTAGCATACGCGCCTTAAAATCGAGCGCAAGGGTTTGGTGTGGATAAGAAACTCCATTATTATTCCTCATAAAACAAAACCAACCTCATCAGGTTGGTTTTGTTGTTTACAGAAGACTGTACTCACTTCTTCTTAATCTGCACATGCACTTCATCCAACGACTTCTCCGGTAGTGGAGACGGGGCGTGCATGAGGAGGTCGCGGGCGTCGCCGGTTTTGGGGAAGGCGATGACTTCGCGGATATTGGCTTCGTTCGAGAGGATGGCGATGATGCGGTCGAGGCCGGCTGCGATGCCGCCGTGGGGCGGGGCGCCGAACGAGAGCGCGGTGAGCATGTGGCCGAAGCGGTCGGTGATTTCGGCTTCGGAGAGGCCGATGATCTCGAAGACTTTTTTGAGGTATTCGGGTCGGTGGTTGCGGATGCTGCCACCCCAGATTTCCCAGCCGTTGAGGGCGAGGTCGTACTGGGTGGTGAGGATGTTTTCGATGTTAGTTTTGTTAACAAGATCGTCGAGGTGCTCGGGTTTGGGGGCGGAGAACGGGTTGTGCGAGCACTGCCAGCCGCCGTCATCGGCTTTTTCGAAGAACGGAAAATCCACAACCCAGCAGAACGCGAGGAGGTTAGGATCGTTTTTATCCTCACGGATGTCGGGTTTGTCGGAGCCGTACTTTTCCATCGCTTCTTTATAGGTAAAGCGCGGGAAGGGTACCTGCTGGATGCGTTTTTCGGGCGTGATGGTTTTGACGAGGTTAATCATGGCTTCTTCGACGAGGGCCATGACGTCTTTTTGCTCGACGAAGGACATTTCGAGGTCGAATTGGGTGAATTCGGCTTGGCGGTCACCGCGCTGGTCTTCGTCGCGGAAGCAGCGGGCGATCTGGAAATAGCGTTCGATACCGCTTACCATGAGGAGTTGCTTGAACTGCTGCGGCGATTGCGGCAAGACGTAAAACTCGCCGGCATGGAGACGCGAGGGCACGATGAATTCGCGCGAACCTTCGGGCGTGCCTTTGGTAAGGCAGGGTGTTTCGACTTCGAAAAAACCGCGCTCCGAGAAAAAGCCGCGTAAAAATTGGTTGATACGGTGGCGGCGGCGGAGGTTTTCACGCATGCGGTCGGAACGTAAATCTACGTAGCGATGCTCAAGGCGGACGGTTTCTTGGATGCCGCGCGTGTCAGAACTCGGGTCAAACGGCAAAGCTTCGGTAGCGGACAAAATCTGCACGTCTTTGGCGAGGAGTTCAATGGAGCCGAGGAGTTCTTGAGGGTTTTTCTGTTTCTCCCCGCGTTCTTTGACAATGCCGCGCACGCTCACCACGTATTCCAGGCGCACGTCTTTTATTTTCTCGCGCGCTTCGTCGGTGAGTTCCGAGGGAACGCCGACGACCTGCACCACGCCTTCGCGGTCGCGCACGTCCAAAAACACGATCTTGCCCATGTCGCGGCGGGCTTTCACCCAGCCTTTGATGAGCACTTCCTCCCCAATCTTCGATAGAATATCACGGGAAAATAAGCGTTCCATAAGTAGTAGAAATACAGGATTTGATCTTACCGGATCTAGATTTTAGTCGCAAGTTCCACCAAGCGGTGCGCATAGCCGTATTCGTTGTCGTACCAGGCCACGACTTTGACGAGATTGCCGCCAACCACGTTGGTAAGGCTCAAATCGACGATCGCGGAGAGTGGGTTGCCGCGGAAATCGGATGAGACCAATTCTTCGTTCGTAACACCCAAGATGCCTTTGAGCGTACTGCCTTCGGAAGCGGTGATGAACGCTTGGTTAACGCGTTCGATGGTGACGTCTTCTTTAAGGACCGCGGTGATATCCGAGAGTGAGACGTTTGGCACGGGCACGCGGATGGCAAGGCCGTCGAATTTGTCTTTGAGTCCAGGAATCGCTTCGGTCGTAGCAATCGCGGCGCCGGTTGTGGTGGGCACAATGTTTTCGGCGGCAGCGCGAGCGCGGCGCAAATCTTTGTGCGGACCGTCTTGCAGATTCTGGTCGGCGGTGTAGCCGTGCACGGTCGTCATCATGGCTTTCTCGATACCGAAATTCTTTTCGAGAACGAGCATGACCGGTGAGATGCAGTTAGTGGTGCACGACGCGTTGTTGAGCACGGTCGCGGTTTCGTTTTCGAGCTTATCGTGGTTAACGCCAAGCACGTAGGTGGGCACGTTACCGCCTTTGGCCGGGGCGCTGATGATGACTTTTTTGGCACCGGCGGTGAGGTGGGGTTTGGCAGCATCTTCGCTCGTAAAACGGCCGGTGCATTCGAGTACGACATCGACCTTCAAATCTTTCCACGGGAGTTTGGCCGGATCTTTTTCAGCAAAGACCGGATACTTTTTTCCTTCAACGATGATGTTTTTGTCATCATGTGAAATATCTTTGTCGTAGGTGCCGTAGGACGTATCGTATTTGAGGAGATGAGCGAGGGTTTTGGTATCGGTAAGGTCGTTGATAGCGACGACGGCGAGATCGTTATGGGTGAGCGCGGCGCGGAAAGCTTGGCGTCCGATGCGGCCGAAGCCGTTGATGGCGATGGTGGTCATACAATCAATTAAAAATAGGTAAAGAGAATGGAAGAATTGAGTTTAAACCATGGTATCAGATTCAGGAGAAGGACCAGGTGATTGCCGATCAAACAGTTCGCTGATCGAGTAATTCGCTCCTTTCTTTATGGTCGAGATGGTCATATCACCATTCATGGTATACGAATCGGGCTCAGGAAGGAGCATATCCCGACCGCGAAAGTCTTTGCGCCCTGCCAATACTTTTCCGTATTTATCAAATTCTTCACCGGTATAATTGCTCCGCAAAACACTTCCCTCTTCGGCGGCTGCAATCAGGCGCAGCGGTTCAAGCTTATCATAATTAACCTTGTTTTCATGACAGAGCTCTTCTAACCGCGCCGTCATCTTGAGGTAGAAATCATAGGGAAAGCACGTGTACTGGATAATTTTCAGTTCCTTAAGCGCCTGATTGATTCTTTTGGGCGATCTATCACGGTAATTTTTGATGCGTTCCCACAACGCCGCCGCGAATTCATCGGGAGTAATGACGTTTTTATTTTCTATATAGATACCGTTCGGCAAGCCGTGTGTTTGAATCACCAAAGCGGTTTTTCCACTCGACTTCTTGATCGCGTCCAAAAATTTTTCTTTGGCCGCTTTATCGGCTTTAATATCATGCCTGTCAATTTTTTTTGTAAATTGACGCACGACCTTGCCAAAACCTTTAGTAGTCTCGCTAAATCTGTCTTCGTCGCCAATACATTCGATGACTTGCGTCTCTTGATCGATGATGATTTCATCCCAAAAATCCATGCGCTCCTTCCACAACCGCTTAAGGACCTCCACATCGGTTAGCTGCTTCTTTTTCCGCACACCCGGAGATTCTTTTTCCCACAGACGGTAGCGCGTAAGGGCTTTGAGGAACGAAAAAACCGCAGACATCTGCAACAGGCCATGACTATTAAAAAAAGCGCGTATCTCGGTCTGCTTAAGGAGTTCTCGTGCATACCCAAGGTGTGCTTCGCTTTTCCAGAGCGTTTGCTGATCTTTCTTGTCATCAAAGGGCAGCATCGGGTCAAGATCGAACGCGGTGAGCTGCTCGGGTTTGGGTAAAAAATCCTCGACGCGCGCCTTCATGTACTGTCCGATTCCGTACGTATACTTACTCTCCTGGGTTAACAGATTGTGCTGACCTAAAAAATTATATACCGTTCCGTGAAAAGAGAAGTCACGCACCACAGCAAACAAGTCTTGTATAAGCGCGTTATAAGCTTCACTCAATGTTATCTTGCCTTTTTTCTCTGAACCAATTATACGGTCGAGTCCCACGAGTATTCTTTTCACTTCAGCGCCGTGTTTTTTCTTGAACTCAGCGCGCAAAGCCGGCAGATCTTCGGGCGGAAGATCCTCATAGGCAGTAATCTTGAATTCTTTCTTGAGATTCTCAGTCGTGGAGCGGAGTTTGGCGATATCTTGTTTGAGAGATATCTCTCCCAAGAACTCCGAAGCTTTATCGAGCCCGCGGGCCAGCCGGGCGGGATTAACCGTACGTGCAGCTTCTAAACCAGCAGCTGCCGCACCGATTCCCATCAAAGCTTTTAAGGCACCACGGCGGCTCATGGTTTTTTTACCATCGTCCACAGGATTAGTTTTGCGCGCAACCGGACCCTCAGGCGGCAGGTCATATTCATTTCGGTATTCATCAGGCAAGTCCTGATGGTGCGATGAAAAATTCCGTGCGCTGTCTGGAACGAACCCTCGTTCTGGCATAGGGGAAGTTTAGGTAACGATTGTCATTAAAATAAAGAGCTCTTTTATTTCTTTTTCTTCTGCCGCCACGCCGCGATTTTTTTATGATCGCCGCTCATGAGCACCACAGGGACTTTCCAGCCCAAGAAGTCTTCGGGGCGGGTGAAATGGGGGTATTCGGCGGACGCGTCGATATCCTTGGTCTTTACCTTATTTTTCTTCGCCTCGGCCACGCTACCGAATGTTTCTTCGCGGAGCGATTCTTGGTTACCCAACACGCCCGGCACGAGACGGGAAACTGCTTCGACGATCGCGAGCGCTGGAAGTTCACCGCCCGCTAGAACATAATCCCCTACCGACACCCGTTCGTCAATGAGCTTGTGCACGCGCTCATCGAATCCTTCGTAGCGTCCGGCGATAATGACAAGCCGGTCGAGTTTGACGAATTTTTCAGCCATACGCTGGTCGAATTTTTTTCCGGACGGATCCATGAGGATGATTTTCTGGTTTTTACCGCCTTGCTTTTCGATCTGCCATTTTTTATTCACCTGGCGCGCTTTGATGGCCTTGATGCGTTTGAGGCAATCGAAAATCGGCTGCACGGTGAGGAGCATGCCCGCCCCGCCGCCGTAAGGCCGGTCGTCGACGTGTTTCTGTTTGTCTTTGGTATCATCGCGAAAATTGTGTGCGGCAATACGAATAAGGCCCTTGGATTGCCCGCGCCCGAGGATGCTTTCGGCAGCGTAGGAATGGATGAGATCGGGAAAGAGGGTGAGAATATCGAAATGCATATCTAGAGGAGAAACAGGTCACTTAAGCTTGTAAAACTGAGGTTCTTTTCGCCGCTCTTTGTTCTCAGCATACGGGATTATCTCAATATGATCAAAAGCCTCATCCGGAGTAATGTCTTCGGCCATCCGCGCCATTCGCTCCAAGTTACCGAACGCACCCCGATTGAAAGAACCGTCCCGCTCACCAGCTTCCCACGCACGCTGCGCGCGTTCGACGATTTTGTCGGCCGGAACGTTAAAAACTGCCGCCTCTACCCGCACACCCTCGGAACGTAGTTGTAGCACTTCGGCACGCATTTTCTTTTGCAGGTTTGTGCCGTCAAAAACGATTCGATTAGATTTCGATTCCCGGACAGCAGAACGAACGGCTTCTCCGAGCCAAGCGATGGCCAGGCGATTTTTTATCGCAAACCGCGCTTCTGGCGTCGAGGCGCCTTCGTCCCTACATGTCGCATCGACCGCAGCTTCGAACTCCGGACTTTTAACGATGTGCTCAAGAACTTCATCACGGGAAATCACTGCCCAGCCATCATGGGATAATTTCTTTACAAAAGAAGATTTTCCCGAAAACGGCAAACCGACCGTGCAAACCACCTTTTTGGGGAGTGAGTCCATATACATAAAATAAAAGTAGGTATAGCTTACCAAAAATAAGCTCTTTCTGGAACACAACTAGAGCAACAATAAAACCACCTTGCGGCGGTTTTATTGTTTTGTAGTTGGAGAAACTAGATACCGAGATCATCGACGGCGCTGGTGTCGTTCATGGCACTGTCCATAGCACCACCGCGGGGTCCGCGACCACCGGCCGGTTCTTCGATCTTCAAGTTAACGCGAGCGTTCTGCTTGGAGCCGAAGGCCTTGAGGAGGATGCGAATGGCACGGGCAGTCTGGCCCTGGCGGCCGATGACGTAACCCATGTCGCTCGGATCAACCTTGAGCGTGATAAGGACGCCGCGTTCATCAACGATACGGGTGGTGGTAACCTTGTCCGGATTGTTGACGACCGGCTTGACGAGCATCTCAACAAATTGTTGATCAGTCATAATCCTTAGTAACATGCTGTGTTAAGACGCAGTCTGTCGACACTCATGGAGAGAGCTTAACACCTCTGTCCACCAGTACTGCTTGCACCATAAGTATAGCAAAGGGCTAAAAGAGGGTCAATAATAATCCACATGATGGAAATCTGTCGTTGCGAGGAGCGGGTTAGACGAGCGACGAAGCAATCCCCCAGTACTTCAAAGCTCACTTTAATATCAAGGGGATTGCTTCGCTGCGCTCGCAATGACAAATACTTAAAATAACAAAAAACCACCGCTTCTATCTACGAAGGGTGGTTCTTTACATGAAGTTCTTACGCGGCTTTTTTCTTGTCGGCCACTTTGGCTTTGCGCTTGGTGGTGAGGTAGACGGATTTTTTCTTCTTGGCTTTGATGAGGCCTTTTTCTACGAACATGTTGTGGATGGTGTCCGAAGTTTGAGCACCTTTATCAAGCCAGTACGAGATGCGTTCGGTGTTGAGGCGGAGCGGCTCTTTGGTATCATGCGGGTTGAAAATACCGAGCTGTTCGAGGTACATGCCTTTGGTGTCGCGGGCTTTTTCGGAAATGATAAGGCGGTAGGTGGCGAACTTATTTTTACCGACGCGCTGGAGGCGGATGGTGAGCATACAAAAATTAATGCCTTGATGAAGAATGACAAAATTAGCTTAAAGAAGACGGATTTGAGAGCACGGTCACTCTACTATACGGTGAAAGATTTGTCAACGGGGGTGGATGGGACTACGGAAGCAGGCTTCTGGGCATCGAGTTTGACGCTCACGACCTGCGAAATACCATCTCCGCTCATGGCGACGCCGTAGAGTGCATCGGCCGTATGCATAGTAACCCGGTTGTGGGTGATAAGGATGAATTGCGAACGCTCCGCCAACTCCGAAAGAATGCGGACGAAGCGGTGGGTATTGGCTTCGTCGAGCGCAGCTTCGACTTCGTCGAGGATCACGAAGGGTGAGGGATTATCGTGCAAAATGGCGCAGATGAGGGCAATGGACGTAAGAGTACGCTCGCCACCGGAAAGCGAGTTGAGATATTTGATTTTCTTGCCCGGCGGATTAGCCATGACATCGATGCCGACGAGGATTTTTTCGCGGTTAGGTTTGAGCTGCTGCTCTTCTCCTTCGGGTAGCGGGTTCTCTTCGGCGCCTTCTTCGGTCGGCTCATCAGCATACACTTCTTCGAGATCGGCTTCACCGCCTTCAAAAAGGATGGTGAAATAACGTTTGAATTCCTGACGGATTTTCTTGAAAGCCTGCGAGCGGCGTTTTTTCATTTCCTTGTCGAGGTCGGCAAGAAGCGAGGTTAAATCGCCGGCTGCGGTCGTGAGGTCGGTGTACTGGCCATCGAGGTATTCAAAGCGCTCTTTGGTGGCCTGGTATTCCTTTACCACTTCTTCGTCGATGCCACCGATGAGGCTGAGTTTGTATTTGAGTTTTTGGATTGATTCCGCACACGTCTCGCGTTCTTCGGTAGTTAAAACACGCTCCACGCGTCCAGCGAGCGAAAGGAGCTGCTCGCCGAGTTCGGCCGTGACTTCGTGCACGAGATCTTCACGGCGGGTTTCAAGTTTGGCCGCTTCGATACCAAGGGCATTTTTGCGATCGGTGAGGCCGTTGACGACGAGTTGGCGTTCTTGCATAGAACGCTGCAACGCAAAGATCCGCTGTTCTTTTTCTTCTTCGTGTTTGTTGAATTCTTGGAGTTCAGAGAGGGCGCGCGCTACGTTTTCTTGAGCGGCAAGAAGCGTCTCTCGAAGCTTTTCTTGTTCGGTTTTGAGCGAAGCGAGAAGCGCCGTATAGGCAGCCGGATCGCTGGTAAGAAGGGCGAGTTCTTGTTCATGTGAGGCCATTTCTTTGCTCAGGTTCTGGAGCGAAGAGCGCACTACGCTGAGGCGGGCAGACATGCCTTCATCCTTGGCACGCGCTTCGAGAAGCTTGGCTTGGGCAGCCGGGAGTGCATCATCGATGTCTTTGAGGCGTTTTTCTTCGCGGCCAAGAGCAGCGGCATAGTCTTCATTCCCCTCTTCGGTGAGTGTGAGACGCGACGAGAACGTAAGGCCGCGGCGAGCGACGCGGAAACCACCACGCATGACACCTTGCTTTTCGGCTACGTCGCCAGCGAGCGTGACGAACCGCGCACGACCGATGCCGATGCGCTCCGCGGCCGCCAAATCGGGCACGACAAGAGTGGCACCGAACAAAAAGGAAAAGACGTTTTCGTAGCGTTTATCGAAGCGGATAAGGTCGAGCGCGCGGCCGATGACGTCGGGATGGTTCGCCACATCGGCTTCGTCGGAGTTGAGGTAGCGCGGTTTGACGGTCGTGAGCGGGAGGAAGGTGGCGGTGCCGAGTTTTTCTTGGCGCAAGTAATCGATAGCAAGGCGGGCTACGCTTTCGTCAGCTACGATAAGGGACGTGAGGTGCTGGCCGACGGCCACTTCAAGCGCGATACGGTAGGCATCATCTACCTCGCCGAGTTCGGCAACTACGCCGTACACTTCGCCGAAGCGGCGACGGGCATCGAGTACAGCTTTAACAGCGGAAAGGCCGGAGATATGCCAATAATCACGCTCGGCTTCGCGTTTGAGGGATTGCCCTTGGAGGCGCGTGAGGGTGAGTGCGGTCGCGGAGCGTTCGGCATGGAGACGTTCCACTTCGCGGCGGGCGGTTTCGATGACGGCGGCGTGGCGCGTGCGCTCTTCGGTGATCGCCGCTTCGTCGCGCGTCAAGGTTTCGTGGTCGCGTTTAAAATCTTGGAGTTTGCGTTCGAGCCACGAAATATCGTGGTGGCCGGTCTGGGCGTATTCGGTCTGCATGCGGCCTTCCAAGATGGCGAGCTGCTTTTCGAGCGCATGCTGCTCGCGGACCGCTTCTTCGTGGCGGGCACGGAGGTTTTCAAAAACGTCTTGGCGCGACGGACTTTGGGCGAGATGGGCAAGCTCGGTTTGAATGGTCGTCAAACCGTCGGTCGCAGCGTCAAGCTCACGCTGCACCGCATTGACGCCTTCGGCGATGCGTTCGAGCTCGATGCGTCCTTCGTGGTAGAGGCTCACGTAGTAGAGTTCTTGCTGCCCACGCAAATCGCGTTCCACTTCGTGGCGCTCTTCGAGTTTCTTCACCTGGCGGGTGAGCAGTTTGAGGCGCGGCTCGATTTCTGCCAGCACAGCTTTAGCCTGCTCGAGGTGTTCGTTCGTGCGGGAAAGTTTGAGATGAGCTTGATGGCGTTTGATTTGAAGTTCTTTGATACCGCAGGCTTCATCGAAGAATTCCTTGCGCTCGGAAGGATTGACGGTGAGAAGGCGGTCGATCATGCCCTGACTTACGATGCTGTAAGAATTTTCGGCAACGCCGGCTTGGGCCATGAGCAAATGGATGTCGAGGAGGCGGACCGGGGTATTATTAATGAGATATTCGCTTTCACCGCTCCGATATAAACGGCGGATAAGAGTAATTTCGTCGGCGTCATAACTCGGCACGCGGCGATCGGCGTTGTCGAGAATCATGATGACTTCGGCCAAGGACATGGCACCGCGGGTGGTGGAGCCGCTAAAAATCACGTCTTCGCTTTTTTTACTGCGAATGGTTTTCATACTCTGCTCGCCCATCACCCAGCGGATAGCGTCGGTGACGTTGGATTTACCTGAACCGTTCGGACCGACGATGCCGGTAACGCTAAAGCGACCGTTCGCGGGAGGCAAGAATTCCACCACGGTGCGGTTGGCGAAGGATTTGAAACCATGAATTTCGATTCGTTTGAGGTACATGAAGATAAAAGAATGTTCGTAGTATACTCAAAAAACGGCGGTAGGGCCATCGGTTCCATCCACAGGCGATCAGCACACACGTAAAGGTAGTTTTTATTGACAAAAGAGCTGTTTTATACTATAAGAAGGCTGGCTTTGGGCTTTCTAACAACCATAACGATCGAGGTTTTCAATGAGCCATAAAGGGACAGCATATGCTCGCCGGCAGGACGGCAAAGGCGATCAGGACGGTCTCTACACCGAACACACGCTTGAGACCCAGCTCCGGATGCTGCGCGAGGCGTTTCGGATTAATTTTAAGGATTTCATACCGACGATACCGCGTATGGAGAGCGAAGGGCTCTTTGTGATCCCACACTGGTCGACGGTGGGATCTAAATACGCCGAGGCCGTGCAAGCAGCCCTCGACGCTCTCAGTGGCGTTATCACGAAGAAGGGTCGCTTCTCAGTCTCGATTCTCAACTTCGACCCCGATCGGCTGGAAGAAATGGCCTCAAAACACGCCCATCTTGAACGACTCCGCAAGAAGCAAGGGACCGATACACTGCTCATTTCCGGTCAGTTGGGAAACCACTATGTCGGCCATACGGCAGCGCAAGTAAGCGCCGCTCTCGGTCCACAGGGTTTTCATTTTGGCGTCTTTGAGGGCGCCTGCCTGCTTATTTCCCACCCGGATCGTCTCGGCAATCCACGCAGTCTCGCTCTGGATCTGGCAGGAGACCGCTATTTCCTTAATTCCGACCGTGTCTTCAAGCCCGGCATATCGTTTCGGCGCATTCCCTACTACCGACGCGATAGCAAGAACGTCATGCGTTTGTCGATCCGCAATGCGGACGAAGGCACTTATGACCGTGGTTGCGCCACCGGCGTCGGCCTGAAGAGCTAAGAACCACCCCCCCTGCCCTCAACGGCAGGTGGTTTTATTTATAGTCCCCAGATACATTTGACTTTTTGCTGTACTATTCCTAGCATGAAGCACTTCTCGCCCCCAAAACGAGACCGATCTTTAGCACCGCCTCGCAACCACCAAAGATACGCAAGGAGAGAATACGTCCATGGAGACCTACGGCAGACCCCTTCTCGGCATCCTTAGCTTTCTAGTTTTGTTTCTTGCCGCTACGGTACAAGCGCAAGAATCTCGCCCCCTACGGGGAGACGTAACCGCCTACGCTGAACGTTTGGCACACGCCACTCCACCGATCCGTGTACTTACCGCCGCACTACCCGCCTCGAAACAGGCCCAGGCAGCCTATCAGGCACGCTCGGCGGCCAAACAGGCGGTGGTGCCGCCGGCTCTGACGGATGATTTCCGCGGCCTCGTGGTTTCACTCGTCTTTGATGAACCGGGCGCGACAGTACTTGCCGCATATGTGGAAAGTTCGCGCTATCCGGAGGAATTTCCTGCCCGCAAGAAGATTGCACGGCAAATGACTGATGATCCAGCCACTTCTGCCGAAGCACTCTTTGCCCCCTTGCTTACGGCCTTGAATATCCACGTGCCAGCACCTGCCGCGCCAGCACCTCCACCACCGAACGATATACAACCAGCGGCCACCCCTGCACCTTTGCACACACCAGGCTCCGAGCCTCAGCCTGCACCGCCCCCGACGCACCCATCAGAAGAGCCGAGTGCCGAGCGCAACATTGCGCTCCTTATCGGCGCAGGGATCATGCTCTTCGTGATCGCGCTCGTGATTCTGCATGTGCGACGGCGTCTGAATGCGGAGGATACCGCGTCACTCCCACCCATCCAGACCAACGAACCAGCACCGTTCGTCATGCCGGGGACAAACCCCCCTGAAGATCTCATCACGATCTATTTTCCCGAGCTTGCGACGCTCAAGAGCAAAGAGCAGGAGATTCGGCTCAAGGACGCTCTCCTCAAAGCCGGATTCAAGCTCGGGATGATGGCCGAAATAATCGCCACCTGGCGCGAGCGTCGGCCAGACTTCTACCGTGACATCGAGCGTCTCTGGGGAAAGAACCTGGAGTCGTATGCCCAGTTTATCGCCCAGGCCTACGACCGTTTTACCCGCGAACGTTCCGAGCGCAATTTAGCGCTCATTGCGCAGTGTCTGCGGGTTTTCGAGGAACCGTGGCGCATTGCCACCGACCTCCAAGGCACGCTGATCCGAACGATCGCGCAGGCCGAGTACCTGACGCACGAACTCGAGAAAGTGGTACAGCACCTAAGCGGCGACCTTCGCGAGCGCATCGCGAACAAGATCAATGCCGCAGAGCGCCAGATCCGCACCAAGCACGAAATGGAATCTCTGGCGGCATGGCAGAGACTCGCCGCCGAGCTCAGGCAAGAATTTGACTACCTACAGCTCCACTTGAATACGCCCGGCACGACGATCGCCGACCACGACCACCCAACAGCCCCCTATCGAAAGGGTGTGGCCGAGGTTCTGCAGCATATCAGCAGTCTCAACGCCATTCACGCTGACACCGTGGAGACTACGTCTCTGGAACACGCCCAGACGCTCAAGCCAGTGTAACCATGTCACTCGCAGGCCCCCAAGGTCTGCTTTTAATTTCAACCTTCTTCACCATCCAAGTATCGACCCTTGACAAAAGAGGAGTAAGATAGTAGAGTGGGTTGTTTTACCGACAAAACGACTGGCACTGCCTCGCATCAGAGAGGGTGAGCCCAGGTTTGCACCCGTCATTTTTCTCGGTTATACTGTAAAGCTATGCACCAAGCCTTTTCCGCTCTCCACGATCATCTCAAAGAGAGTAAGAAAATTGTACTTATTCCGCACCAGCACCCAGACGGGGACGCGATGGGATCTGCCACCGCTTTTTTGGAATACCTGACGTGCCAGGGCAAAGAGTGCACGATTTTCTGCGCCACGCCGGTGGGCGACAAATGGCACTTCTTGCACCGCGCTCATCATGCCACGAACGATCCGGCCGTACTTTCGCACCCAGACATCGACACCATCATTGTGCTTGATTCAGGCGACCTTAAATACGCGGGCGTTGAACATCTTCTAAAAGATCATCCGGCCACGATTGTGAACATCGACCACCACACCACCAACCAGCATTTCGGCCACATTAACGTAGTCAACCCGGCTGCTTCGTCGACGAGCGAAATTTTGTACCGCTTCTTCAAGCACACGGCTGCGCCCCTGAACGACAACATGGCCACCTCGCTTTTAACCGGCTTCATTACGGACACCGATAATTTCACCAACGCCGCCACCTCGGCCGATGCCATGGCCTTTGCCGGTGATCTCGTCGACAACGGCGGCGATATTCACCGTGTCAACGATCTCTTGGTGAAAAACAAAACCGTCGACTCGCTCAAACTCTGGGGCAAAGCGCTCGAGCGCCTCAAAAAGCACGACGATACCGACCTCACCTACACCTACATCACGCGCGACGATCTTAAAGAAACCAACGCGAGCGACAGCGAATCCGAAGGCATCGCCAACTTCCTTAACAACTTAGGCGACACCAAAATCGCGCTTATCCTTAAAGAAACGATCGACGGCAAAATCAAAGGCAGCTTCCGTACTATCCGTGATGACGTGGATGTCTCCGAAATCGCCAAACGCATGGGTGGTGGCGGTCACCGGCGCGCGGCCGGGTTCACGGCCGAAGGGTCGATGAAAGATATCCTGGGAAAAATCATCAACGCCGCCAAAACGTAAGAAACCCGTTCGTAGAGAGCGGGTTTTTATTTAAAGGCACTGCCCCGCCGGCACTCATCACAACTATTTACTAGAGTCTGTTCTCCTGCTATAGTTTCCCCATTCCTACTTAGCTTACCTGTATGAAAAAATCTTCATTCGAAGGCCCTTCTAGCCAATACCTTATCCCGACCGTCATTGAAAAAACCCACCTCGGCGAGCGCGCCTATGATATTTATTCCCGCCTCCTGCAAGACCGCATCATTTTCCTCGGTACCGGCATCGATGACGTGGTAGCCAATTCCATCATCGCGCAGCTCCTGTTTTTGGAAAACCAGAATTCGGAAAAAGACATCAAGCTCTACATCAATTCCCCCGGCGGTTCGGTAACGGCTGGCCTCGCCATCTACGACACCATGCAGTACATCAAATCGGACGTTTCGACCATCTGCATCGGCATGGCAGCCAGCATGGGCGCAGTACTCCTTGCGGCCGGCGCCAAAGGCAAACGATTCGCGCTCCCGAATGCCGAAGTGATGATCCATCAAGTCATGGGCGGTATGGAAGGCCAAGCGAGCGACATCAAAATCCACGCCGAGCGTATTTTGCACGTCAAAGACCGTCTCAACTCCATTCTCGCCAAACACACCGGCCGCGATCTTAAAACCATCGAGCGCGACACGGACCGCGACAACTTCATGACCGGGGACGAAGCTAAAAAATACGGTCTCATCGACAAAGTCATCGAAAACCAATAATCAAAAAGAGCTGCCACCGGGCAGTTCTTTTTTTGATCTGCTATTGCAACCCGCCGTGGCGGCGACGAAACCAACCTCGAGAGTCCGTCATTGCAAGGAGTGAGTTAGACGAGCGACGAAGCAATCTCCTTGATACTAGAGTGAGCTCTGAATTACAGGGGGATTGCTTCGCTGCGCTCGCAATGACGGTGTTAACGAGCTACTCTCCTAGCTAACAAGCTACCTGACTACCAGCTAAACCTTTACACTCCCCTCAATCGTAAAATCGACATCGCCCTCGGGTCGAAAGATGCGGGTACGCACGAGGCCCGTCAGATACGCGGTCGTACCGAGCGCCCGGCCAATATCGCGAGCGAGTGCTCGGATATACACGCCCGATCCGCACGTAACGTCGATAACGAGTTCGGGTGGATTGCAGGCGACAATTTCGAGCGAGAAAATTTCTACCTGCTTAGGGGTCATTACCACCTCTTCGCCGCGGCGAACGCGTTTGTACGCGGGCTGACCCTGTATTTTGAGCGCTGAGTAGACGGGCGGCACCTGCTCGATGGTTCCGAAGAAGCGAGGAATAATTTCTTCGATGCGAGCGCGTGACGGGGCGATAAAATTCGGATCTTCGACAATCTCCCCTTCCGGATCGTCGGTCGTGGACGAGGCACCCAAACGGAGCGTGGCGCGATATGTTTTACGCGTATTTTTGAGTACCGCACCAAGAAGCCGGGTGTTCTCGCGACCGATCCCGATAACGAGCACGCCTTCCGCGAACGGATCGAGCGTTCCTCCATGGCCGATCTTCTCGCCGGGATGAATTTTTTTGAGCCGGCGGATGATATCGTACGACGAAATGCCCGGCGGTTTATAGTAGCTAGCAAGCGGCATACAGGTTTTATAAACAAGGTGGAAGTAGTGTATACTACAAGACTCGTTTATTCCAAACTGCACTTTAACGTATGCGTAGAACTACAGGAGGGGTATCCGGCGGCGGCGTGGCGGCGGCTGCCGAAAAACTATCCACCAACCAAGAAACACACGAGGTTCGCAAACCAGCCAAACGCGGGGCGTTTAAGGTCGAGGATATTTTTAACAAAGATTTCGTTGGCGATATCAACCCCGATGTCATCGATACTCTCGGCAACAAACCTGACGAGGCGATCCCCGTAGCACAAGAAGACATCATCAAAGAAGTAACCATTCCCCCGCTCCCCAAACGCCGCGCCAAACCTGCAGCGCAAGAAACACAGCCTGCTGCCGCTACAAAAATACCCGAAAAACCAACCGAACAAGAAGGCATTGCCCCAGACGTCGAGCAGGCGTTGAAAAATAAAATCATCGAACGGTACAAAGCCATCAAAAAACAAGTCGATAACCGCAAAAAACTCGCCTCAAGCGATCGCATGATGTGGGAAGGGCTCCAGGGCTATGTAGAACATCGCACCGTCGCGCCGACCCTCAAGAAAAAAGATCGCTATCCGGCCCCCGGTACCGAGCAGCTCATCGTCGATGTCGATAAATTACTCGCAGACGTTGGCGTTATGAACGCTGGTACGCTCGAAGAGCTCAACACTGAACTCATCCGCCTCGCCGATGAATTAGCAGAACAGCAGCGCCGGTTGCAAGAACACGAAGAACGCCAGGGCGCTATCCATGAAGGGTTTGCCCTTATTGAAAAACAAGGAAAGCTTAATTTAATTCGCGAATTGGCCAAGCCGGAATCCACCACCACACCTTCCGAGCGAGCGGACTTCATCGAGCAGCTCCGCAGCAAGAACGAAGAAGAGGCCCGGGTACGTCTGGCCACGGAACGTAAAAGCGAAGTGGAACGCGATGAACGGCAGCGCAAACCGGTCATTGCCGCCATCCGGCGAGAGCTCGCTCTATTCCTGGACGAAATTACCGACAAAAGCCGCGTTGTGCGCGAAGGAAAAACACGCACCTACCAGCAGGTCGGCACACCGGAAAAACCCACCAAAGCCGGTTTATTCGCCCGCCTGCTTGAGAAACTCGGTAAAAAACGCATCCCAACCGGCGGAGAACGGGATATTGTCACCACGTATGAACCGCCGCCGTCGTTGGAACAAATTTTGAAAACCACCGGTTTAAGCGAACTCGACAGCTCACTTCAGCGTACCTGGGACGATATCGTACTCGCCATCCAAGACCGGTATGACGCGGTGAATGATGAGATTACCGTCGGCAAATTCCGCGCTGATGCCGAAGATATTAAAACCCTTGAAGACGTGCGCACCACAGACTATACCGAGCTCAGAAACGCCATGATTACCCGTGAAGCGCTAGCCCGCTCGACGCAGATCATCACCGGCCGTGACGATTTGAGCAAAGTAAAATTTGCCCGCCGCATCAGCAACCGCCCCACCCAGCTTTTCGCTCGCTCGCAGGCGTTCAAAGCCGTACGCAAAAGCATCGTGGAACGTCTCTCTAAAGCGAACATCAAAAAAATCACCGCTTAAAAATCCTATCGTCGCCCTCCTATGCTTACTGCTGAACACGCCGAAAACAACGAGAAACAATCAAACGTTGTTGAACACGATAAGCCGTCGTTCCATCATGATACGGACGAGATCGATCTAGGTGATGAAGCTTTGCTGAAAGAATTGCTCGTCGAAGAAACGAAAAGTGTATCTGAAAAACAAGAGCCAACCGGTATTTCCCCCGAGTTGGAAGAAGTTCTTACGGAACGCATCGGACTCTATGTTGACAACTCCAAAGCGGAAAAGCCACTAGCCGCAAACGAACTTCTTAAGGCCGCCGGTTTTAGTGCCACAGAATTAGCTTCGATCCAACACATCGGTGAGCTGCGCGAATCAATCTCGGGCAAACGTGCGGCCATCGAAGCCCGGCTCAATGCCCTGGGCTATTCTTCACAAGCCGATTTTGAATACAATCCACTACCCACTAAGTCCGACTTGTATAAAACTATTCCCCACGGCGCCGAACTACAGGAGCTCGCCCGACAAATGTCGGCCCTTCAACTCCTCAATGGAATCGAACGCAGCTATGTTCCAGACAAAGACCTCTTTAAACAGGCTACAACACCGCGTTCAGATATCAGTGGCGCCGTTGATCTTATGAAAGATTACCATCCGGAAGATTTGCCGTAATAATAATTTGAATTTAACTATTTTTTCACTATGTGGCTCAAAGAAATGCCCCATTCCGAAATTGGTAACGGTTTTCACCCCTCAAACAAGACTGAAGAAACAGAAATAATATTCGAATCGGAGGGGTCAAGCCTGCCGTCCGATTTAAGCAAAGAGTTATCATCACGCCTAGAAAACGTTACTGGTTCACGCATGAATCCGTTACAACTCATGCTAGAAGCTGGCTTGAAGGATCGCATTGGCCGCATCAAAAGCCTCAAAGACGCCGAGAGCGAGGTTCGTAAAGCGCGCCATAACCTGGAAGGGATTTTCAGCGACTTAGGTTACAGCACTATTCCCAAAGGCGAGCAGATCGAAGACGATGAAAATGCTGAGGAGGCACGCCGTTTTCTCAAAGAAGCAGAAGCTCTTTCCACTCTCGAACGTGCACTGACGGATTTAGGGAAGCTGCCTCTTAAGAAAAAAACTCCTGCTCCGACCCATCTCACCCCTCAACCGGAGAAACGAATTGTCGATGAAGTAATAATGGAGGCTGACGAACCGGACGAATACGAAGGTGTCGCTGATCCAAAGCTCATGAAAGATATCGAAAAAGAACTGCGCATGTACTTCGGACTCAAAGCGAGCGATGAAAATACCTATCCTCTCGCAAGCATCTTTAGGGACGCAGGAGTTCAGCTTAGCGAACTTACAGCCTCTACGTACGCGAACATCGGAGGGTTCCACCGTCGAATCCAAGCAGAGGCGCAGGCTGCAAAAACAGGTACGGTAAAACGACAAGCTCTTGATATCATCGATCAACTGCTGTTCAAAGTGGAATCCGGAGCAGCCATGAAGCAGCAGGTTAAAAAACATCTCGGCGGCATGTTTAAAAATCTTCAAGATCTAAACTAATTTATTCTATACTTATGACTACTAAACGGTTTTGGCGAAATATGGACCAGCATAACCGTTTCGAAGATGAAACTCTCATTTTACGCGGTTCACCGGAACGATCTCAACAAAAACCAGAGTCTCTTTATGACACCGAAGAAAAAACGGATCTGGCGATGAACGTGGCCGCACTCCAAGAACTTCTAAATCGCGAAGAAGGCAAAGAGGCCAAGAATAATCTCAATCGGTCGCTTGACGCTACGGTTATTGAGACGAAGCTGAGCGTTCAGCTAAACGCGCTTTTGGGAACTAAAGAGGCGCGCGTTGACTCCATTAATCCGGCCGAGCTCATTGAAACAGCTATGGGTATGGATATCGATCGTTTCCGGACAGCCAAAACAGTCGCTGACACGATCAGAATCTGTGAATCTAAACTGCCGGACGTAAAGAAAAAACTAGCCCAAGAAAAGGATCCACAGAAAAAAATCCAACTCCAAAAACAGATCGGCAGCCTACAACTTCTCCATAAAGCACTTGAGCGCATGATTACCAATTAAGCAGGCACTAAAAACCAGAGGATTTTCCTCTGGTTTTTTGGTTGCACCCACCCCGCGAGTCTGATACAATGGACCCGTATCGCTGTTTTTTCTTTTGTTTATGCCCAAAAAAGATACTACGACCAGCTCGTCCTATAGCGCCAAAAATATTACGGTTTTGGAAGGCCTCGAGGCGGTGCGTCGCCGCCCTGGCATGTATATCGGCTCAACCGGCCCGGTAGGTTTGCACCACCTCATCTGGGAAGTCGTCGACAACTCGATCGACGAAGCCATGGCCGGCCATGCGAGCGAAATCACGGTTACGCTCCTCCCCGACCATTACATTTCGGTTAAAGACAACGGCCGCGGTATTCCGGTCGATATCCATCCGCAGATGGGCGTTTCAGCGCTCGAAGTGGTGCTCACTAAGCTTCATGCCGGTGGTAAATTTGGCGATGAAGGTTACAAGATTTCCGGTGGTTTGCACGGTGTGGGCGTATCGGTCGTCAACGCACTCTCCACGCACCTCAAAGCCGAAGTGCACCGCGACGGCAAGATCTGGGTGCAAGACTACGAAAAAGGCAACCCGCTCAAAAAAGTAAAAGAAGTAGGCACCTGCAAAGACCGAGGTACCATCATTACCTTTCGTCCGGACGAAAGCATTTTCGAAACCATCGATTTTGACTGGAAAACGATTATAGACCACTTGCGCCAGCACACCTACCTCACGAAGGGCGTACACCTAATCATCAAAGACGAACGCCCCGACGAAGAACGCGCCCACGATAAACATATCTTGCCCGTACCGCACCGTACGTACCAATTCTACTTCGAAGGCGGCGTGGCCTCGTACGTGCGCTACCTCAACCATACCAAAGAAATTAAGAACGAAACGGTCTTTTACGTGGAAAAAGAACACGAAGGCGTAGAAGTGGAGCTCGCCCTCCAGTACAGCGACGATTTTTCGGAATCACTGTACGCTTTCACTAACAATATTTTCAACCCGGACGGCGGTACGCACGTCGCCGGTTTTCGCACCGCGCTCACGAGAAGCCTCAACACCTACGCCCGCAACAAAGGATTACTCAAAGAAAAAGACGGCAATCTTACCGGCGATGATGTGCGCGAAGGTCTTACCGCCGTCGTATCGGTGAAAATCCGCGAACCGCAGTTTGAAGGCCAGACCAAAGCCAAACTCGGTAATACCGAAGCTAAAACCGCCGTGGAAACGGTGATGAACGAGGCGTTTCTCATCTTCCTCGAAGAGCATCCCAAAGACGCCGAAGGGATCGTGGGCAAATGTTTGCTTGCTGCCCGCGCTCGCGCGGCCGCTAAAATGGCCCGCGATACCGTGCTGCGCAAGGGCGCACTCGAAGGCTTTACACTTCCCGGCAAACTCGCCGATTGCTCAAGCAAAGACGCGGAAGAATCCGAGCTCTTCATCGTGGAGGGAGATTCCGCCGGCGGCAGCGCCAAACAGGGCCGCAAGCGCGAGTTCCAGGCCATTCTCCCCTTGCGCGGCAAGGTGCTCAACGTAGAGCGCGCCCGCCTCGACAAAATTCTTGCCAATAACGAGCTTAAATCGCTCATCATCGCACTCGGCACGAACATCGGCGAACAGTTCGACATCACTAAACTGCGCTACCACCGCATCGTCATCATGACCGATGCTGATGTGGACGGTTCGCATATCCGCACCCTGCTTCTCACCTTCTTTTACCGCTACTTCCCCACCCTTATCACGGAAAATCACATCTTCATCGCCCAACCTCCGCTCTACAGCATCAAGTACGGCAAAGAGATGAAATACGCCTACAACGACGCGGAAAAAGAAACGATCCTTGCCTCTCTCTCGGCCGCCAAACAGGCCAAACAGGACGCCAAAGCCAAAAAATCTGAGGAAGCCGAGACCGAAGTAGAAGGGGGCGGCGAAGGTGCCGGTGAAAACGAAGTACTCACAATCGGCGGCATGAAAGTGAATATTCAGCGCTATAAAGGTTTGGGTGAAATGAACCCGGAACAGCTCTGGGAAACTACCATGAACCCGGACAACCGCCTCATGAAGCATGTTACCGTGGAAGATGCCCAACTCGCCAACGAAACGTTCGAAACACTCATGGGCGACGACGTGCTGGAGCGCAAGAAATTCATCCAGACACATGCCAAGACCGTAAAAAACCTCGACATCTAAAAAAAGAAGTTTAAAAAACCGCCTTTCTACGCTGAAAGGCGGTTTGGTTTTTACGTTTCTAGGGTGCGGTCGGTTCAAACGGTGCCGGCCGGCACTCCACGAAGAAATCGAGGTAGCCGCGCAAGACCCAGCTTCTCCGATCGCGCACGCGTGCAGTCCGCCTACCACCGACCTCCGGTTCGCGCAGGTTGACCAAAAACGGCACGTCATTTCCGCAACCGATGATGCAGAACGAAGTATTTGAGTGAGACAGGCCTGCCTCAGCCGGGGTTGCAGGAGGGTCGGGCAGACTCACAACCGCCACGTGCGGATCTTCGCCCGCGATGACGACCGCGCTTGAACCACGTCGGACTTCGCCTTTGACATGCATCGTATGAGGAGCTAGGGGATCGTCCCACACAACCGAAAGCGGCGGCAGACTGCCGTATATTTCTTCGCGTGTCGACGCGCAGCCGGTGGCCGCAAAAAACAAGTATGAAAGACCGATCAGTCTCAAACGCATATTCACCTCCAGGTTGCGAACTCTCTTACTCAAGTTCGAGACGGTCGTACGATACGATTTTCACGGCGCCCGGAAACGCCAGGCGTACGAGCGCCATCCGGTAGTAAGTTTCGCCGATGCGAGCGACGCAGCCGGCGGGCTTACTGCCATCCGGTTTATGATCAAGGTCGTAGTACCGGCGCCACGATGCCAGGTAAACATCCTGCAAACTAAGGTTGAACCGCTGCGCGAATTCCTTCGTCAGCGGCGAGTCCTGCATGAGTGAGAATAGCCGACGACCGACCGGAGATTCGATCGGAACATTCTGGGAAAATTCGAGGCAATCGATAACATCATGCAATCGGGCGTTAAGCGTGAGACGCTGATTACCCAGGAGCACGCGCTCTTCCGCGCCATTACTCCTGAGCTCTTTCCACAGACAAGCGAGCACGAACAGTAAGCGTCCGCGAAACCGCCGGAGCGGATGGCGGCCGTGCGTGACAGTTACGACGACCGGCGCGCCCACTTTCAGCACTGTATTTCGTTCCATGTGCCAACCTCCATAAAAAGGACCGTAAAATGAAACCGGCCTTTTGTCAATGCTTACAAAAATAAAACCGCCTTTCAAAGAAAGACAGTCATACAGGTTTTGGAGCGGAAAATGGCGGTCGTATCATCCCTTCAGCGGCACCACGCATTCAGCCACATAACTCACACTCTTCACCTTTTTCGAAAAAAGATAGCGCCGCCCCATAACGAAATCTTCGGCGGTGCTGGCCATGACGCTGGTCGGGCGCACGCCGTCGAGAAAACGCACGTTCGGACGTTCGCCGCGCAGACACTTGATGCTAAATGGATGGCTGATCCCCGGCACTGCCAACGCCACTTTCCCCTGGCGCCGCTGAATAAGAAGAACATGGACGCCCTTGGTCGGAAAAAGGCGGGCGTTCCGGACCATCATGAACTGGCGTGGCGAACGATCGGTGTGTGGCGGGGCGTAAAACGGATTACGCAGTTCGCCCAGCACAAGAACGCGCGTCTCGTGCTGAATGGTCGGGGTTGGTGCAGGCAAAACGTGGCTGCAACCGAAAATCGTGAAAGCAAACAAAGAACACAGGTATCGCATCGATATTTTCTCCTTAAAAACCCCGCACATCATACGAAAAAAACGATCAGCTGTCAATAAAAGCATAGTTTAGGCAAAAAAACGGGCAGCATTGACGAAATGAGGCCTTTTTAGTATACTTTTTCCAGCAGCCAACAGGCTGTTTTAAAAAACACATGTATGCTTACCGCCACCAAAAATTACATTTATAACTCCATTGCCGAACTGCGCAAAGTGACCTGGCCGAACCGCGAACAAACCATCGCGTACAGCCTCCTCGTCATCGGTATGAGCGTAGGCATGGCGCTCTTTTTCGCCGCACTTGACTATATTTTCAACATTGCAATTACGACGATCATTAAATAATGACTTACGCACACGCACTTTAGGCTCGAGGCAACCAGCCTTGGTCGAAGTTCGAAGCGCAAGTCCGAAGTCTCTATATTTTATGGCTAAGCAAGTCTCCCAAGGCCGCCGTTGGTACGTACTTCACACCTACAGCGGATACGAAGATAACGTCAAACGCAACCTCGAACAGCGTATTGATTCGTTCGACATGCGCGACAAAATCTTTGGCGTCATGGTGCCTAAAGAAAAGAAGATTAAGATCAAAAACGGCAAGCGTACGTCGATTGAAGAAAAAATCTTCCCGGGTTACGTGCTCGTCGATATGATGGTGACCGACGATTCGTGGTACGTGGTGCGCAATACGCCGAACGTCACCGGTTTCATCGGTTCGGGCACGACACCAACCCCCATCGATCAGAAAGAAATCGAAGCGCTCTTCAAACGCGTTAACGGCGGCGAACCGCAGCAGAAGATCGACGTGGAAACCGGCGAAGTGGTGCGTATCGTGGATGGCCCCTTCAAGAACTTCGAAGGCAAGGTTAGCCACGTGGACCACGAACGCGGCCGCATCAAAGTCATGGTGTCTATGTTCGGCCGCGAAACGCCGGTCGAGCTCGATGCTCTGCAGGTCAAGAAAGTCTAAGCGCAGGCTTGACAAATCACCTGTTTTCTCTTATAAAATCACCACGAAGCTCGCTACTTGTTGCCCTTCTTTAAGGGGCTTCTCAATAAGGGAGAGCTTAACCGCCCGATTGCGGGCTGTTAATCACTACTATGGCTAAAAAACTCCTCACTCAAATCAAACTCCAGATCGTCGGCGGTGCTGCCAACCCGGCCCCTCCGGTCGGTCCGGCGCTCGGCCAGGCCGGCGTCAACATCCAAGCGTTCTGCAAGGAATTCAATGACAAGACGCAAGACAAGAAAGGTGAAGTTGTGCCGGTCATCATCAGTGTCTACGCCGACCGCACCTTCGATTTCATCATGAAGATTGCCCCGGTACCGGAGCTCATCAAGAAAGCCGCAAAAATCGGCAAAGGCTCGGGCAAACCGCTCCAGGAAAAAGTCGGCAAGATCACCAAAGCCCAGGTGAAAGAAATTGCTGAAAAGAAAATGCCCGACCTTAACTGCCACACCCTCGAAGCCGCTATGCGTATGGTGGAAGGAACCGCCAAGCAGATGGGTGTTACCGTAGAATAACGCAAAAATACTTCAAAAAACCGTTTCATGCACATGAGCGGTTTTTTGTTTGCGCGTTCTGGTCTAGGCTAGAAAGAAGAATGCAGAGACACGTCTCAGGAGGGTTTACACTTGAAACCTGAGCATATGACGCACCGAAACTTCGCCGGCACGGCTCTACTTTTTTTCATGCTCACCGGAGCAGGCTGCGTAGCTCGTGCCCAAACCACACCCCCAATCACATCCTACCTTCCACCGAAGTATGTTCCACCCTACGAGGGAAGCCCTATCGAATCAACCCTTTTTTCGCTCGGCACAAGAGCAGTCGACAACGACGGCCTCGTTTTTGAAATACCCGCTAAGCTCGAAATAGTACAGGAAGCAAGTTCATCGATAGCGTTCGCGCTTGCAGGGCATTCTTCCAAAGACCGAATAACTTTAACCGTTAACCGTATAACAAAAAAAGAGTATGATACCCATTTTCCGAACGACGTGCATTACGAATTTCCTATCCATAATGGATCCCTAACACGAATAAACGATCTAGGACAGCAGTACCTTATAAATATAAATGCGAACTATTTTAAAGTACGTTGGATACACACCGGAAAAAATACTGGCGAACCAAGCGAGGCTGATATTGAAATGATTATGGAAAAGATTAAGCTCAGCACCGAACGACTGCCTTTGCCTGTAACCGGACCTCGTTCACCCATCGATACGCGTAAACCGATATCGGCTCCAACCCCAACGCACCCGCTACCAACACCTATCACACCAACGACCACTGCAGATGATGACGTAGCTTCTGAAGCACCCAAAAGCATCCTCGAACGAAATGGGCGGCCCAACGGCTTTGACACCCCGACTGATCCAACGAATCCTCGGTTCAGCTATCTTTCGTATAGCAATCCGGAAGGAGATGCCGCGCCTTCATCGACCGCAGTAAACAGCATTTGGCGCTACGACACGCTCACAAGCGTGGCTACGCCGATCTACCAAGAAACTAGCACCACAGGCGCGTTACGGATCGTCAGCATTGAAGGTGCGCACCTCATACTTTTGAGGGACACCGGTGAAGAAGCTTTTGGCGCATGCACCGATCTGTGGTACGGGCACGAGGAACATTTTTTCTATCTTGATGTGCGTGCGCCTGCCAACGGCCTGCGACCCTACAGCGTACCATCAGAAAAACTTAGTACAGGTAAAAATCGGCAAGAAGCGTGTTTGAGGGCACTGCATTCATAATATAAACATTTCCAACTACAGATCGTCACCACCGAGTTCGATAAAGGCATACATGGTTTTATCCATGGAAAATATAGCTGCACCCTAAAAATTAATCTGAAAGAAGTTGTTAAGCCGCCTTGAAAGGCGGCTTACGCATAGTCTTGCGTTCTAACATCAAGTACGGTAGCCTAACGAGCGTCAACCAGAGGAGGTCGCCATGAGCCCACTGCCCTATCCGTATCGGCATTTCACGTTTCTGACAGCACTCTTTTCCACCGCGCTCATCGTATCGAACATCATCGCGGTGAAGCTCGTCGCAGTCGGCGGATGGTCGCCATCAGCCGGAGTGTTCACCATCCCCATCGCCTATGTCATCGGCGACATGATGACCGAGGTGTACGGAGCACGGCAGGCCCGCCGAGCTATTTTGACGGCATTCGGCATGCTCTCGTTTACGATGCTTACCATCCTTCTTACCACGCACGCCACACCATCCGCTTTCTGGCACAAGCAGGCAGCGTTCCAAGAGACGTTTGGCCTCATGCCGCGCGTCGCAGCCGCGAGCCTCGCCGCCTATTTGGCCGGCGGACTCATTAACTCCCACGCCTTTGCCGCCATCCGCCGGCAGACCGGCGAGCGCCATTTCTACCTGCGCGCCCTCGCCTCGACCATCATCGGTGAGGCCGTCGATACCGCGCTCTTTCTTATGATCGCCTTCGGCGCGCGCTGGAATTTGGAGCACCTGTGGACTATCGGTTGGCAGAACTACCTGGTTAAGGTCGCTCTCGAGATTCCCGTCCTGCCGTTCACCTACCTTGCGGTCGCCTGGCTTAAGCGCGAGGAATGCGAAGCTATGCGCCAGCACTACGAACTGGTCACTTCTTCATAGCATCCTACCGTCCTGCACGCACAGGACGGTTTTCAATTTTCTATGAAAACCTGTTGACAAAATTATAGAAAAAAGATGAATTAAAGACGGAGGTGCTGTTCATGCTAGAAGGACTAACGAGATTGGGCTTTAAGAAGTACGCCTTACTGCACACCATCTGGACAATCAATGTGGAAACACGCATTCTTGTCCGACAGGGCAATCCGGAGGGCAGGATATTCTTCTTCATTGCCGGATTCCTTCAGTCGATGAGCTCGTGGGAAGCCCTCATCCGCGATGTATGGGGCGAGGCGCGCGGCGATACACTTATCATCTGCGGCCGGCGGGGTGAAGGTACTGAACCGCCGCGGTATGCCAGCCTACTACCGCTCTGGTGGCAGTACCTCGAGGTGCGCACCATCGTCGAACATCTCATCGACCAGGGAATAATTAACCGACGCACGACCATTGTCGGGCACTCGCTCGGCGCCGTATTCGGCCGCAAGCTTGTTCGCGATTTTCCGGCGGTATTTAACCATTTGGTGCAAATCGCACCAACGTCGGATGTGCGGTTTGCGCTGCTGCGCAGTGATTTATTCTGGAAAAACGGTGGTCTGGCAGCTATCCCGCACGCTATAAAAGCACTGATGCCGCCTTGGCGCGGGGGTTATTTGCCCCTACGTCTTTTGCAACAACTTTTCACCCCACGCACGATTTCTTGTGCGGAACTCGACTTGTATGCACGCAGCACGGTGCTGGATTCGGTAGCAGTATTCGTAAGCCTTTTGTTCACGTACGCTGGCGGCGAATTGGAAAAAGCTAAAAAGCGTGGCTGGGCCGGACGCACCACGATCATAGCATGTCCAGACGATAACGTGACGCCCTTATCTTCTATACGGAGATTGGCTGGCCGCTATAGCCGAGCAGGGATCCCCACCGCGCTTTTCGAACTTGCCCCGGGAACACCGCACTGCTGGTTTACGGCGAGCGCGGTACGCGAAACCAACCGACCGCTGCTCATCGCCGCCCTGCAAGATTATATTACCTAAGAACTACATACCGCCTTCTCTGAAGCGCGGTTTTACATTTTAAGAATCAAAATTAAAAAACCGGGCGATGATTTTTCGCCAGGTCAATAAGGAGCGAACCAGAATTGATTACTACGGGTTCGGATAGCCGCACCAGTCTCCTTCGGTTTTATTGGGATAGCACTGCGCATTCGTCACCCCGCAGCGTCGCTGGCATTCACTATCGCTCTTACACTCTTCTGATCCGCCGCAGGGGGTATAGGTTACAGCCCACACAGCACCGGCGAACAAAAGGATCGCCAGGATAATCAATACCGCAGCGCGCCGCCAAGCTCGTATCGGTCTCATGTAATCCTCCGTATGTTATGCAGCAGAAAAATCGTATCGACGCTTACCGAATTTGTCAATAGTATGTCGGGATAACTTAGTGGATAAACATGGCATCTCCAAAACTATAAAACCGGTACTCGTCTCTAACCGCCGCCTGGTAACACTCCAGCGTAAAGCGCGTATCACCTATAAAAGCAGCGACAAGCATAAGAAGCGTAGACTGCGGTAAGTGAAAATTAGTGATGAGCGCGTCAATTATACGAAACGTAAAGCCCGGCGTAATAAAGAGATTAAGATCTCCAGAAAAAGGGGCGAGTGGCCGGTTCTTGCCATTAAAGCCCTGCTCGAGAGCCAAACCTTCGAGCACGCGCACACTGGTAGTGCCGACCGCGATGACGCGACGGCCTTCGGTTTTTGCCCGGTTGATGCGCGCTGCTGCTTCCGGCGAGAGTTCCACCCATTCACTGTGCATGGCATGATCTTCGACCCGCTCGGTTTTAACCGGCAAGAAGGTGCCCAAGCCTACATGGAGGGTTACCTCGGCAAACTCAACCCCCTTGGTTTTTATTTTTTCAATCAACTCCGGCGTGAAATGAAAACCAGCCGTTGGCGCAGCTACCGATCCTTCATGCTTGGCATAAACCGTTTGATACCGCTCCCCTATCGCCTGGCCAGCTATGGGCGCGACATAAGGCGGCAACGGCACTTCGCCGTAGCGGTTTGCTTTGGTGCGCACCTCCTCTTGGGAAGAGGGAAATTGAACAAGAAGGGTGCCGTCATTTTCTTTTACTAAAACTTCACACCAGAAATCATCGGCAAAAACCACTTTCATGCCGAGGTGCAGTTTACGACCCGGTTTGGCGAGCACTTTCCAAACACCCGGATTTTCCATTGGTCGGACGAGGAAAACTTCGATCCGACGCCGGTTATTGAGGATAACATCAGAACTCTCCTCGGGCGGTTTGACGACCGCTTCGTTAAGCATTGGTACGCCAAAAAGACGCGCTTTGAACACCTTCGAATTATTCCAAACCAAGAGATCACCCGGCCGTAGATGATCGATGATATCAAAAAAGTGCTTATCTAGGCGCGTTTTGGCGCGACGATCTACTACCATAAGCCGGGAATGATCGCGCGGCTCACAGGGCGTCTGAGCAATGCGTTCTTGGGGAAGATGATAATCAAAATCCGAGGTGAGCATAGAGAATTATCGCAAATATCTATTTACTTTTGCCAGATGCTCATCGTATGTACGCGAGTAATGCACTGTTCCTTCACGGTCGGTTAAGAAATAAAAATAGTCGTTGGGTGTCGGATAGATTGCCGCTTCGATACTCGCGAGTGTGGGGTTGCCGATGGGTCCAAGCGGCAGACCAGAGTTTTTGTAGGTGTTCCAAGGCGAGTCCATGTCACGCTCCTGTTCGGTGGTAAACACATCGCCTGTGCGCGCACTCACGTAGTGTACGGTAGAATCGGCCTGAAGCCGCATGCCGCGCTTCTCACGGCGCCAAAAAATATCAGCCACCATCTTGCGATCGGTCGCTGTGCGAACCTCATCTTCAAGAACGCTCGCCATGGTAAGAATCTCAAAAAACGTTTTTCCCTGGGCATCGATTTCCTTAAGCCACTCCCCTGGTAAGCGCTGTTTAAAAACGCCAAAAATCTTTTTCAAAACTTCATCCGGTTTGGCATCAGCATACACGCGATACGTTTCGGGAAAGAGATATCCTTCATAAGAAATTGTCGCGGGCTTGCTAGCAAACAACGCATCGTACTCGGTCGACGTGACGATGCGGCGGACCGGTTCGGCTTCGCCGCGGGTGCGGTAATCGGTTGCTGGCGCGCCGGTGTAATAGAATAGCTCATCTGGTGTGGTGAGCAGCCCCTTTTTTACCCAATCGTCGGCAATTTGGCGCAGATTCCAACCCGGAATAATGGTTATATTAATTTCTTGCCGCGGCACGGGGACGGGCGGAGCGGGTGGACGGCGATGGTCTAAGTAGAACCGGCCGCCGACAATAGCAAGGACCACGATAATTATGATGGAAATACCGTTGAGTATGGTTTTAAGCGACACATGCCAAGGAACAAGAATTAAACACTACCCCACTTCTCGCGCGCCCACGTTAAGCGCTCGGGCACGCCAATGTCGATCCAGGGATGGTGGGATTCAAAGACATCCACATTCTGCATCCGCGGAAAAACGTCATACTCCATGCTGAAGGCGGCGTGAGACGGAAAATGCTGCAGTGCTGCCGGGGTAAGAATATAGAGCCCGCCATTGATGTAGCCGGGGTTAGCACGACCATCGCGCTTCTTGAATTCTCGCAAACGACCGTCTACATCGTACGCCAGGGTTTCGTACGTTCCCGCGTCATCGACGCGTGCACCGAGAATGATACCTTCGGAGTCAGAACGGAGCCGGTCGCGCATGGCCGTAATATCCACGGTCGTCAGAATATCGCCGTTCCAAACAATACTCGGCGCAGCGGTATTTTTAAGATGCTGCCACGCAAATTTAATGGCGCCGCCAGTACCGAGCTTTTCGGGTTCAACCGCATACACGAGCCGCACTCCTTGGCGTTCATCTCCGGCCATACTTTTGAGCACTTCAGCCAAATGACCAGCCGCAAGCACAACTTCGGCAACACCCGCGGCTTTGAGTTTTTCAAGCTGCCAATCCAGGACGGTTTTCCCCTTCACCTCAAGCAAGACTTTGGGTACCGCTTTGGTTATCTCGCCCAAGCGGGTAGAAAGCCCTCCGCAGAGAATAATGGCGTTCATACCTACAAAGTATTAATTACACTTTAGGACGGGCTGTTAAGTAATGCCAGGCCCGCCATGCTCCAGCCTCTTCAAAGGTGCCGCCGATCTGACCTTTCTGCAAGGCGCACTCAAAATCGGCAAAGGCCATACGACACACCTCAATGTCTTCTGCGTCTTCGAGCTTTTGGTCTGTTGCCAGATAAGCACCGGTGGCAACAAAGTAATGCACGCGGCCGGTAGAATATTTGCCTTTAACACTCACACCTAACGCGGTGAGCTGTGAGGCTGCATAGCCTGTCTCTTCGAGGAGCTCTCGTTCCGCCGCTTGCATCGGGTCTTCGTGAGCGTCGAGCATACCGGCGACCGTAGTAAGCACATGCATTTCGCAAGCAAAAAAATATTGCTTGATGAGGATGATATCCCCTTCTGATGTCTCGGCGATGACAATCACCACATCCCCGCCCGGGCTAACTGTGATGGTTTTAGCAACCCCTTGCGGCGTTATAAAATCCCACTCTTCAACAGAGCGCCAGGGATGCTTGAACACGGTGCGTTTAGCTTGGCATGCCCATGCCGAAGATGGAATGTTCATACGAAAGGCCACAAGCGCATAACGAGCACCTCAGCTGGCCACACCATGGTAAGCCCGCTCCACATAACGAGAAGCAGCGCAAGCACTATGCCGCCAAGCACATCATGCAGATAATGTACACCGACCACGACGCGCCCCAAAGCTACGAGTATTGCCATCACCGCAAACACTCCCACCCAAGGAAGCGAAAAACACACCGCGCAAAACAAGACCAGAAATGCACCAAACGCATGATTTGAAGGAAACGACTTGTGCGTCATGAGCGGAATAAAGAGCGGCTTAATCTGCGGTACAGCAAGGTAAGGGCGGGGTTCTTTGAGAGTACGAGCGATCAGCATGCTGGCCGCGAGCCCAACGGTGAGGAGCAACCCCACTGTAGTGATAACAGCACCGTAGCGCGGCAAGCTGTCGCCGTAGCGTACATAGGCCGCCACCGCAAACCAGGCCAGCATGGTCGGGAGCACAAACTCGGCCGCCACGCGCGCAAGAGCATCGAACCACGGATTGCGATGCGTTAAACCATTAAGCAGCACGGTCAGTTCACGGGAAAACGCTCCCATACAGAGGATTGTTCTTAAGGATAAGGTAAAATCATACTAACATGAGATAGAACGGAGAACAACCTACACGAGAGCTTGAAAAAGCGCTCACATATGCTATAGTTGCCCCATTCCAGCGCGTATAGCTCAGGGGTTACCCGTCCGCCTCGCCTGGCTCGGCTGGCGGGCGGGGGGTGCCATCCTTAAAAGTTGCGAGTAAGGGAAAAGATCACACGTACTTTTTGCGCGTATAGCTCAGGGGTTAGAGCGCCACCCTTATAAGGTGGATGTCGATGGTTCAATTCCATCTACGCGCACGCATTTTTCTTCTCAGTTGACAGAAAATCTACCAGTTGGTAGGGTGACTGGTCCGAGCCCTGCTCGGCATGATCTTTTCAGCATTCTTTAGCAACAAATAGAGGATGGTGATGCCATGTCTGACCATCGGCCTTTTGACCCGCTGGCCTACGATTACACACCAGAAGCGCAGGAAGTCCTTATCGAGCGTATCGAAACGAGTAATCCGATTCTTGGTGAACGACTCCGAAAATCGCGGGTCGGTGGTGGTAAGGCGTTTGGTTTAACGCTGTGCGAAGACATCGCACGACGCATCAAAGCAGATCAACGATTCAGCGTAGAACTAGACGTTCCGCGTTGGGAAATGTTTGAACCTGGAGCGCTGGCTACCCCCCACGAAGAGTCTGCTAAAAGGAGTTGGTTAGAGCGGCTTTTGGGGCGGACATCTCCCCAACCAAAAATCTCTACCAAGCGCCGTGTGGCCAGCTGGGGGATTTTTTCCCCCATCCTGCGCAGTTCGGCGCCGGACGAAGACTGGCTAAACGGTGAAAGCGGAGTCGCAGAAAGCTACCCACCAAACTGCTTTTACACCTGGCAGGAGACGGTCGAAAAATTTACCAGCACCTACCCTGGTCAACCGTTCGTGGTGCAGCGTTATCACGAAGGCGTCGGCATCGTCGTGGATATCGCTTGGAGCCGTCTTCTCAAGCGGGTTATTGCGCGTGTGGCTTGGGGTCGACAAGGGTTCTATGCCGGACAAATCACCTTCAGCTCCGCCACCTGGGACAGCCAAGGTCCGCAAGGAATTTTCTGCCCTCTGAGCGGTAAAGAAATCTGCCCCCTGCAGAGCTCGTTACCCCTATGTACCGAGCCGCACTCAAGCGCCCAGCTGGCACAAGCCCTGTACCAAGCTGTTCTCGACATGAATATCCGGATCGGACTTCAGTTCGAATTGGTGGCCGACCACCGCTCGAGATATTTCCATCTGGTACAGGTGCGCCCAAGTCCACTTCGGGTTCGCCCACCCGAGGGATATGTCGATACGATACCGACTCAGCCACCCTTGCTTATCTCACCCAGCGTTAGTCGCGCTTTCTCTGTGGAAGCTCCGGCGATGATTGCTCGGATGAGAAGCGGCAATCACGGGCAAGAGAACCTCAGAACCCTGGCAAATGCTCAAGGAAGAGCGGTCGAAGACGTAGTAAAAAACCGGATCGTGGTGTGGGACGATCATTTCAACAAACACTGCGCCGAAGACGACCTGGGGTATACTGAAGCGCACGGTGCCGTGGGTCAAATCGCGATAAGCATTATCAACTCCACCTCGCACGGTAATCCCTCTCGGGATTACCCTAAACAACACGAGCAGCGTAAGAAGCTTTATCAGACTCTCTGCGCCATCGGTACGAACCTGCAACGGATTAGGCTCCCCTCTTCAAAAATGGAAGCGCACCACGATATTGTGGAGCGTATTGCCGCGCACCCCGGTTCAGTCCTTATCATCTCCGACGGCCTTGTCGGAGCAATCTATCTCACATAATTAAGCCGCCGTTTTAGGCGGCTGTTTATATCCTTGAAAAGAGCAGTTTTTATGCTATAGTTATAGAATTCAGGAATTAACATCTTGTATGTCTGCTTCCACCTTTACCATTTCCGACGAAACAGCCGGACAACGCCTCGACGTTGCACTCGTCAGTCTCCTTGGCATTACCCGCTCGCAAGTCCAACATCTCATCGACACCGACCGCGTAACGGTCAATGACAAACTGCCTAAAAAAGCCGGTGATCGAGTCGCGGCCGGTGATGTAGTGGTTATCAACGATAAAATATCCACTGCCAATCACGGTATTACAACAACATCATCCAGCGCGACAGCTGCCGTACTCACACCACGCATTATTGCCGCAACACCCGATTTTATCGTAGTCGAAAAACCTTCCGGCATGCTCACCCACCCCACTCCAGCCAACGAAACCGACACGCTCGCACATTTTATCACCGCGCAGTTTCCTGAAGTGCAGGCCGTCGGTGAGGCGCCGGAGCGACCAGGTATCGTCCATCGTTTGGACAAAGAAGCTTCCGGCCTGTTGGTGGTCGCTCGCACACCAGCAATGTTTGAACACCTCAAAAAACAGTTCCAGGAGCGCAGTGTGCACAAAGAGTATACGGTTCTTGTCCATGACCCGATGCCCCGCGTTGAGGGCACCATCGATTTTCCCATCGAACGCTCCGAAAATGCCGAACGTATGGCCGCTCTTCCTAAAACGGAGAAAGGTCTAGCCACCGACAAAGGCAAAGAAGCCCTCACTGAATTCGTGGTCATCAAAAACTACGTCAACTTCAGTCTTCTTGAAGTGAAAATCCACACCGGCCGTATGCACCAGATCCGTGCGCATCTTTTGGCCTACAATCATCCGGTCGTGGGCGACCCGCTGTATGTGCAAAAAAAACGCGCCCGCACGTGGGATGAACGCTGCGGACGGTTATTCTTGCACTGCTGCAAGCTCGGCTTTACCGATCTCAGTGGTTTGCCGCAGGAGTTTGAGAGCCCGCTCCCCAAAGAATTGGAATTTTTCTTAGGGCAGATCAGGTAACGATACTTTATAAAAAACCGAACACTACAAAACAATCCATGGAAATTTCGGGAATTAAAGACACCGTCCTGCATACGCGGGACGGTGTTGTGTTTTTCTCTTTCTCAGGCCGCTACGGCGTCCTGGGCAGCAGGTTCAATGCCGTGGTGGAACGGCCGGTAGTGCTTGCGGCGCACGAGAGCGAGCACCATACCGACGATAATAATGCCGAGGCTCAGACCAAGCTGGCTCAAGGATACCGAGGTAAACGGCACCTCCATCGTTTCACTCCGATTGGCGTGGATCGTGTAACCGATGAGACCAAGCGGCGGAATCATGATGAGGATGGCGCTTGCGAGGCCGCCCGGAACCCGGAACGGCCACTGCAACTCGCGCTCACGTATGAGGAGCACGATGTGCGCCAGGAACAGAAGCTCTATCGCGAGGCCGTAAAAGGTTACGTCGATCGTGATGAGCTTTTTGAGGCCGAAACCGAGCGAGAACGTCCAGAGAATGCCGCACACGACGAGTGCCCGGCGCGGAACGTTGGTCTTGGGGTCGATCTTGGTGAGCCAGTCTTTGCCGGGCAGCCAGCCGTCGCGCGCCATAGTAACGAAGAGGCGCACGTAGGTAGCAACCAAGGCTTCATACATGCCAAACGCGCTCACCATGGCCGCGAACAAGATCCACCACTCCAGGTATTCCCCACCGTACGCGCGCGCCACCGTAGCCCAGTGCCCCGGATCCCACTCCGTGTGCGGCCGGCCAGTAAGAGCCATAGCCGCGACGGGAATGACGTAGGTAAAGACCACGAGCGCGAGCGTAAAGATGAGCGCGAGCGGATACGTCCGCTGAGGGCGCTGCACTTCTCCAGCCAGAGACGCAGCATTCTCCCACCCCATGTAGTTCCACATGGCATAGGCAATGCCCGTCACCGCATCATCCGTCGTAAGATGAACCGGAGGCGGCGCCGCAGTAACGGCACCGTTGGCGCACACGAGGATGACAAAGTACACGAACGGCGCAAGCAAGAGAGCGGTGAAGAATACAGCCAGCTTGCCAAGCTTCTTGACGCCCAAGAAGTTCAGCAAGACTCCCGACACTACCACGCCGGACGCGATAATAATGGGCCAACTCCCCCGCTCTGTCGCCGGAAAAAGCTTGCCGGCATACTTAGCGAAGAGTGTAGGATAGATTCCCATATCAAACACGCTTGCAACAAGTGCAAACCATGTTTGCTGAAAGCCCCAAAAAGGACCAAGGGCACGCCTCGTCCATACGTACGGACCACCGTTCGCCGGAAGCGCGGTCGCGAGAACGGAAATGAGCAGGCAGATCGGCAGACTCCACAGGAGCGGAGTCACAAGCAGCACGATGACGGCCGTGGAGTACCCACAGCTCTTGATAATCTCCTCTAGCCCGTGCGGGCCGCCAGAGACCACGAGATACGTTGCCGCTGAAAGTCCGGCGAACCCGAGCATCGCCCGTGTATCATGCATTTCACGTACCTTTCTGACGCCAATCGTCCGTGAGCGAGGGTTTGAATTGCCAAAGAACGTTCGTAAAAAACTGACTTCGCAGGGTAATAAAAATATGATAAAGTGTCAATGGTAAAAGTGCATAAATCCAGTAATTTTTCTCATCAAACTCATCTATGCTCGTCCTCATCTCCGCTCCTGGCGGCGTTGGCAAAGATTCGGTCATCCGCGGACTTCTCACCGCACTCCCTAACGCCGCGCGCAACATTACCACTACTTCGCGACGGATGCGCATGGGCGAAACCAACGGCCGCGACTACTACTTTATCACCGCACCGGATTTTCAGGAGAAAATCGCCCGCCATGATTTCATTGAACACAACTTCTTCACCGGTAACTACTACGGCACAGAGCGCGAACCGCTACAGAAACTTCTGGCCACCCACGATGTGGTTATTACCCAGGCCGACATCAATGGCAAAGCAGCTTTCGACAAAGAAGGTGTTCCCCACTTATCAGTCTTTCTTCTTCCCGACAACTTAGAGGTGCTGCGCGCACGGCTCGAAAAACGTGGGAGCATGACGCCGGAGCAGATTGACGAGCGTCTCCGTTTAGCCGAAAAGGAGATACAAGCAGCACCCACCTACGATATACAGATCGTCAATAAAGAGGGAAAATTAGACCAAACTATTGAGGAACTGGCCAAAATCATTCGCACTCGGCTTGGCCAAGGTTAGGCCCTTGACAAGACGCAAAGGATTGGCTAAGATAGAGCCACTCTAAACAGGACTTCATTTTTTATGACCGCAGCCACACAATCAATGCTCGACTACAAACCCGGCATGGTGGTAAAAGTTCACCACAAAATCAAAGAACTTAACGCTAAAGGTGAAGAAAAAGAACGTATCCAGACGTACGAAGGCACCATCATCGCGGTACGCCACCACAAAGAACAGGGCGCCACGATTACGGTCCGCAAAGTCTCGGATGGCGTCGGAGTGGAAAAAATCTTCCCGATCTACTCCCCTATCATCGACAAAGTTGAGCTCATCAAGCACCTTCGCGTGCGCCGTGCCAAACTCAACTTCATGCGTGATAAAGACTTCAAACGCCGCCTTAAAGAACATAAAGTCGAAACAGCCGCGTAACTTCAAAACCCGCTCTCCCGAGCGGGTTTTAGGACTCTTTATGCCTATTCCCCTTATCACCATCGTCGGCGCCACTGCGAGCGGCAAAACCGCGCTCGGCATCCGTTTGGCTCAGCGCTTTAACGGTGCAGTGATTTCGGCGGATTCACGGCATGTGTACCGCAACCTCACGATCGGTACCGGCAAACCAGCTTACGCCTCCTTAAAAACTAAAGAACAGGACGGCGACGCGGTCGCGGTAGAAGGTATTCCCCATCATCTCATTGATATCTGCAATCCGGATACACCGTTCACCGTCGTTGATTTTAAGCGCCGCGCACTCCAGTGCCTTACGTTCATCCACAACTACCAAAAGATCCCTTTTCTTGTCGGTGGTACCGGACTCTACGTTAAGAGTATTGTTGATAATTTAGAACCAACCACACCGCCCGATCCCGGTGTGCGAGCGCATATAGCCAAACTGGCGCTCACAGAAAAACAAACTTTGTTAAAACAGTTGGATGCCAAGGTATTTGCCGCGATAGACAGTAATAATCCGCGACGCGTGGAGCGGGCGCTCGAGAAACTCATCAGCCCGCAGCAACTGAACGAAAAAATACCGTCTACGCCGACCCCTCCTCTGAATCTTCTTCAGATTGGCCTTAACCCACTACCCGAGCGTCTTTACGCTGCCATCGACCGACGTATCGATGAACAACTCGAGCGCGGGCTGGTGGATGAGGTACGAGGCCTGCTAGCAGCTGGTTATACGTTTAGTTTGCCGAGCCTGGCCACCATCGGCTATACAGAGATCGGAGCGTATCTGAGAGGCGAAGCGACTCTTCCCGAGGCTATTCGCCGACTGCGGTTCGACACGCGCCACTATGCCAAACGGCAGTATACCTGGTTCAAAAAGGATGCGCGCATACACTGGTTCTCTAGCCCTGAAGACCCTGCAATCGACGCACTCGTCGCTGGGTTTCTAAAAACCACCACCCGGTTATAGGGTGGTGGTTTTTTGGAAGAATCGTTTAGCGGGCCACGAGAAGCGGGTTACCGGTGAGGCTTATTTTTTCACCGGTTACCGCATCTTCACCCGTAATCATTACTTTGGATATAAGCGTTGTTTGGGTGGTGTTAGAACTTTTCAGGGTTACTTTGAAGGGCCAGGCTGCAACATCGAGGGTTTCGGGCAATTCTGGAATAGACCAGGTAAGTTTTTTGGTTCCAGCATCGAACGCGGCCGAACCGACCGGTACCGCATCCATACCAGCAACACTCACATCACCAAAAAGATCGGCCTGAACAGTTATATTCTTTAGACTATTAAGCGAATTGGTAAGCATCCACGTCACCTGATGCTCGTTGGCCGATGCGCCAGGAGCAAGCGCTTCGCGGCGCATCTCAAAGCTCAGGTTAGAGCCGAGAGTAATAACGCGTGGGGTAAGCGAATACACTACTGGCGTTCCAGAAGCGTTCACAAAACTCAAACCTCCGGTAAGGCGAATCGTACGCTCGTTAACCAACGAGAGATCGAAGCGATCGGTGCCGCGGATGGGGAGCGTCACGTTGAATACGAGTTCCTGATCCGGCGCGAGATTGGCGAGTTTGGACTCATGATCCTTAGCCCAGCTAATCACGCCTTGGCGAATAACATCGCTTATCTGCTCGCCGCGAACGTCGCCGTCAAGGGGATCTTTAAGTTTTGACCAATCGAGAATGCTCTGACGGTTGAGCGACGGGGCTTGAAAAATAAGGCGTGCCGTACCGTTCTTGAGGGCAGCACCGGTCGTATTTTTGAACGAAAAAGCGATCGTGAGCGTCTCACCCGGAGCGCTCGTGTGGTTAAGCCCAGTGTTCCCATTCACCGAAAGCACCACACCATCAAGTACGGGGCTCGTGATTTTAGATACAATACTCCCCTCCGCAATCGCTACGGGTTGGGCTAAAGAAGGGGCAATAACCTGAAGCGCGGCGCCGATTTCGGTTGTGCCCTCGCCACTATCTTGGGGTTGCACGCGGGCACTAAAGACATGGGTGGACGTGGGCGTATTAACAGGAATCGTCCAACGCCCGGCTTTGTTGATTGCTGGAGTCGAGGACACCACCTTGCCACCTTCTTTAAGGGCAGGTACGAGCTCAAGGGCATACGGGAACGGGGTGGCGGCGAGTTTGACGGTAAAGGTATAGACGTCGTCGCTTCCAGATGCCACTTCGGCCGGACCCATAACACTCACGGTCACTGGATTATCCCCCACCTTGGACTCGAAGGAAGCAGTTTCTTGTACCAAAGAATTAATGCTTTCGGCCTGGTAGCTTAAAACGCCGCGCCACGTACGCGTTTCTCCCTTTCGACCGAATAAAAAGCCCGTAACTTTAATATCAGCGGAGCTGTGCGCCGGGATGGTACCTAAATCCCATTCAGTGCTGCCAGCGTTACGGGCTTTAAGCGACGTGGTAACTACGACGAAACCGACGGGATAACGAAGCGTGGCCACGGTCTTTTCGAGCGGCCGATCAGTATTGTTTTTGTAACTAAAGACATACGTAGATGCCACGCCGAACCGCGCCTCAGTAGGACCGCTCACCGCGATCTGTACGCCTTCTTTAGCAGCAGGTGATTTGTCCGAGAAAAAAGCAAGCACAATCCACACACCAAAAGATCCGACCACTACGAGTGTCACGAAAACGGTCGCGATTTTGGCAAACAGCGACGTTTTACGCACTTCGATCGTCGTCATATCCGGCAGGTCGCCGTTCTCATTTTTATAGATGGCATCAAGCTTGGCTCGCACCTCTTCATCGCGCTCACGTGAAGAAGTACGGTGCGGCGGCTTGCGGTGCTGGTGTTCGCCTGAGGCATTGTCGCGTACAGGTCGCGCAGACATATGAAAAGGACAAGAATTAAGGAGGCGCCACCGGAAATTACGGATTCTTCTCAAAAGCAACGGCCCAGGTGGTATCCGAGCGCAAGAGCGGCACGGTGAAAAGCGCGCCGTTTTTAACAACAGTCACATCGCCGTTCTTCCATACCGGTGTCCAACCGTCCGGGAAGATGATTTGGCTAGCAAACGAGCTTTCAACCCCTGACTGCCGGCCAAGCACCAAGCGATAGGTATCGAGAACTTTAGTATCAGCACCTTTATTGAGGGTACCTAAGCGGAACGGAAGACGATAGCTGATTTCTACCGTTGAGGTAGTGCCTGGCTCGGTAACAATCCAGTTAGCAAACGCGTACTTACCGAACTCTTTGGTAACGCGCGTACCTGTTTTGGGGTCTTTGGCAACTTCGGTTTCGTGACGGGCAATATCTGCATCTGGCACGGACCATTTGTCTGGTGCGCGGAAATTCTTTTCATCTGGCCAGCTGAAACCTTTGGCTTCGATGAGTTCGCTGCCTTCAGGAACGTAGAAACGAATGTAGTTGATATTCGGTTTACCGTAGAACTTCTCGCCTGGCGTGCCGTAATGACCGCGGCTTACAGTTACGGTATTAACGAGTGAACCATCGGCTTCGACGACTGTTTGGTGGGTAACGGCCTGGCGGATCTTCGCGTCGCTTTTTTCACCTTGGATGTTGGTGTTGACGACCATGAGATAGTCGTCGGTCGGCGCGGTTTTGGCAATGGTTCCGCCCCAGCCGAAGTCGACGATATGCGCCTCAGCTTCCGGATCCGAGAAATAAATCTGGATGTCTTTCTGATCCAAAGCTTCTTTGAGATTGATGAGAAGCGGAGCGAGCGATTCGGCCTTAAGGGACGAGAAATAGCTCATGAACGTGTGAGCTGTATCTTGGATGATCTGCTTAGGTTTATTGGCTTTTTTCTCTGCACCTTCTTCAACAACGGACTGAATGACCGAGAGGGCCGATGAAGCGTCCAGTGTAAGGCCGCGTTTTTCATCGCTAAGCGGCCCGACAATACTGAGGAGGCGAGGTAGCACAGCACTATTGATGGCGATAACTCCATCTACGCCACCACGTTCGCTATTGCGGTAAAACCACAGCATTTTTTCGGCACTGGCCGCGAAATCCGGGAACCAGTTAGCATCCTGGAATTCCCAGCGCTTGTTGAGCATAAGAAAGGGTGCGGGCGGAACAAGGAATTTGCGCAGCTGCCCTTCGACGTCATAAGTACCGCCAGCCGGAACATCAAAACGCACGATTTTACCGTCGCGCACATCGACTTCAGCAAAACTGCCCATAAAACCTCCGGTCGGGCGGATTTCTGCGGAATTCTGGAAGACGACGAGATAGCGGCGCAATCCTTTGGCTCCGGCAACTTCGTTAATCACGTCACCGGCGCGAGCGATCTGGTTAAGATCTTCGACTGCCGAAGAAAAAACCAGCTTGAGTTCGATAAATGTTTTCTGGTATTCTGGCGGCACCTGGCTTGGCTCGACCGCGGACAAAAGCTCAAGCGCGCGGTTGTAATGCGGCATAGCACCGCGGATATGGCGGACAATGGTTTGCGTTTTAGCGAGCAACGAAGCTTCCGACGTATCGGCCACGGTTTCGTTGATGCCTTTGATAAGGTAGGTATTACCGAGGCTAATGCTCTGACCGGCTTCGATGAGCGACATGCGACCTTTCACTTCAGGGCCGACAAGCGGCATAAACGAAGCAACTTTCTGGAGCACAGTGTGTTCACGTGAGAGCGTATCGAGGGCGGACGTGAAGTGCGACAGAGCGTTCACCGTATGCTCGCCAGCCGAGGCAATGTTGGCTGAAAGAAGCGCGCCGGTTGATTCTTGGAGCGCCATAAAGCCTTCGGCACTGTCGTTCGTAACAGCGGCGGCGGTTTGTTTGAGGGAGAAATAGTAACTTTCAACGCGATTCGGAACGATAGCAAGGAAAAGCAGTGCGACCAAGGCAAACGCGAGCCGTTTCTGCCATACAAAACCACCAAAATTAAGCCATTGCCAGCGCGGAGATTGGGCATCGGCAACAATATCCACTGGTGGCAGTGGCTTAGGTTCGGGAAGAATTTTTCCTTTCGCAGGCACAGCAACCGCAGGCAGCTCTTGGGTAACTTCGGATACATGGATTTTTTCTCCGACCGGCACCATGACCAACCCTTCGTCATCATCAGGATCAACGGATTTCCAACGCTCCGGAGCAAACTTGTCTTTTAAAATCGCCAAATCCTTGCGAGCTTTGGGCAGGTTAAGAGTAGGAATGGTAACAGTAAAAGTTTTTTTACCGATCAACGCAGGCGGGGCTGATGCTTCCTCAACAATTTCTGGGGTAACTTCGGGGGTGACAGAACTCTCTAGGACAGCTGGCATGGTCTGATGCTTTTTCTCAACATCCAGTTGGTGCGAAAAAGCGGTTAGCGCTGTTGGCTCGACTGATGGTTCTACACCTTCGTACGTGGTGGCGTGGGATTTAAGATCTACTACGTGGCGGGAATGACGCGGTTTAAAATCAACATGATGCACGAAAAACCGCACAGGGTTCGGTGAGGCTTTGGGGGTTAGTGGCGACGCCGGTTTCGATCGTCGGATGATGGTGGTCGTGGGTTGCTCTTGCGCTTTGGCCGGACACGTACCGGTGTTGTGACCTGTTTTTTGGCAGAGTCGACAGCGGCGTAGCTGGGGACGAGAAGCAGTCATGGTCGTCGGGAACAAATAAAGATCTCCTCCCCACGAGTATACCATGTTTTGGGATTAGAAAAAACCCACCATGGAGGTGGATTTACTGATGCCGTGCGAGCAGTGGAATAACTGGGCCGAGTGGTTCGATTTTTCTGTTTTGGAAGAGGTCACGCCAGGCCGAAACCGTTTGTCCAACACGGGTGGGCATGCCGACAATGGCAAGCCACTGCTCTGTACAAGCTCCATTTTCGCGCAGGAAAGGATTTTCTACCTCGATGAGCTCGAGTATAGTGTCTGCTTGAGCGTCGCGCATAGGAGAGATAAGCTTGAGCTTAAAGGGTCGCGACGCAGAGTGGCAGGTTAAATCCAGAAGGTCGACGATTGGCTCTTCCGGTTCGGGAAAAAAGTGCGCCAGCGGAGTTTGAGCACTCGTTGCAACAGACACATCCTCGGCCGAGCGCCGCTCCAGATGACGGGTGGAAATGAGCTGACTACTAGTACGCTCCCGGCCAGCGTCGATGACAAGAAACGGCTCAAGCACCAAAATAACCATGCTAAGGACTCCTTAGGCGCACGCCTCATCCAAATGAGCAAAGAGTGCGCGGTTGTAGACCGCGAATGTTCCGGTAAGCAGAGCTTCACGCCCCACTAAACCAACAAGCGAGCCTTCACCGTTTAGTCGCGGCTCGCGAGAGAAATCTGACGGCAGCGCACCCTGGTACTCAAAGGCTACTGCCATAAAATCTCCATCAACAAGCTCAAAGACCACGACCAAGAACTCAGGATCAAGCATGAGACCAGCTTCTTCAAAGGCTTCTCGGACCATGGCCTGCACGTCGGTTTCACCCTCTTCTACCTTTCCTCCAACAAGACCCCAATCGTTGGTTGTATGGCGGCGGGTGACGCCAAGGTAACGGCCGTCTGAGTGCCGGATTACCAGGCACACCGCCCTTTTCGCAACTCCTGTACGTTGTGTTTTCATGGAACTGTACTCCTGACAACGCCTCCAGCTTGCCGCTTTTACCTAGCTTTGTCAATAAGATAAGCCAAAAGCTCTTGACAAGATACCTGACGTACCGTATTCTAGCGGTACTTTATTAATCACTCATCAACCCCTGAGCGACACACGCCCAGAGAGCGCACAGCGCTTTTCCTCCTTGCGACCACTCGCGAGGCTTGGTTGAGAGGATAAAAGGAAAGCATATGAAAAACACTCCAACGCTTTTGGAGATGCTTAAAGCCGGTGTCCATTTCGGTCATCAGGTGTCCCGCTGGCACCCCAAGATGGAACCGTACATTTTTGGTACCAAAAACGGTATCCACATCATTAATTTGGAACGGACTCTCGAGGAACTCGAGAAAACCTACGCTACGGTAAAGAAAATGGCGAGCGAAGGTAAAACGATTCTTTTTGTCGGTACCAAACGCCAGGCCCGTGATATCACCCGCGAAGCTGCCGAAAAGGCCGGCATGCCCTACCTTACGGAACGCTGGATCGGTGGTCTTATCACCAACTTTGAAGAATGCAAACGCCGTCTCAAGAAATACCGCTCCCTGAAAGAACAGGTTGCAACCGGCGAAATCGAAAAATACATCAAAAAAGAACAGGTCATGCTCAAGAAACAACTTGAGAAAATGGACAAATACCTCGTCGGTTTGTCTAGCCTAGAGCGCATTCCGGATGCTCTCTACATCACTGACATGCGCATCGAAAAAACCGCTGTCACCGAAGCGCGCGCCGTCGGCGTACCGGTAATCGGGGTGTGCGATACCAATGTCGACCCGAGCAAAGCCACCTGCGTCATTCCGGCCAACGACGATGCGGTGAACGCCATCCGTCTTATGGCCTCCATCGTCGTCGATGCCATTAAAGAAGGCCGTGCCGAATGGGAAAAGAAACGCCAGGAATCCCAAAAGACCACGCCGGCTGAAGAACCCAAAAAAGAACGCCGCGCCCTTAAGAAAGAAGAATCCATCTAGCGGTTTCTTTTTCGCTCATTATAGCTTAAACTTCATTTCATCTCTATGACTATCACCTCTCAAGATATCGCGAAACTGCGTGCCGCGACCGGTGCCGGCATGATGGATTGCAAAGCCGCACTCGAAGAAGCTGGTGGCGACATGGATAAAGCCGCGGAGCTCCTGCGCAAGAAAGGTATCGTCAAAGCCGCCAAACGCGCCGATAAAATCGCGGCCGAAGGCGTCATTATGAGCTACATCCATGCTGGCGGCAAAGTGGGCGTCCTCCTCGAACTTAACTGCGAAACCGACTTCGTGGGCCGCACCGAACGTTTCCAGAGTCTGGCCAAAGATCTCGCTTTGCACGTCGCTGCTGCTAACCCCAAATTCCTCGACCGCGCGAGTGTTCCAGCCGAACTCGTAGAAAAAGAAAAAGAAATATACGCTGAACAGCTCAAAGCCCAGAACAAACCGGCTAACGTGCTTGAAGGCATCCTCAAAGGCAAGCTCGACAAATTCTACGAAGAAGTCTGCCTCCTCGAACAGGTCTACGTAAAAGATGACACCAAAAAAATCGAACAGCTCCTCGCCGAAGTTTCGGCTGAGACCGGTGAAAAAACCACCATCCGCCGCTTCGTCCGCTTCGAACTCGGCGAAGGCATTGAAAAAGTGGAAAAGAATTTCGCCGAAGAAGTGGCTGAACAGCTCAAGAAATAACTCGTCAGTAAGAAACAAATCCAGGTTAAAAGCCTGGATTTGTTTTTGGGAATTATAAAAGCCCGCGTGAAAGACACGGGCTTATTTTGGGCGACGCAGTTATCGCACTACGGATTAGCGTCTTCAAAGCGCTGGAAGGTGCCGCGGAAGCCGTAACGCTTCGCAATCTCCCCTTGCTTCCATGCCAGGCCGACGAAGCCTTCACCGCTGAAGTGGACGATACCCACCTGGCGAGTACTGCATTCGACACTGACGGTCTTATTCTCACCTTCTGTCTCCAGCGGTCTTGCGACGATATCAGCACAACCACGGATGGTAACGGCGAAACGGGGCTGGTCACCGGGAATGGTTACCAAATAGACCATTGGGCCCTTGCTATAGATCGCCGCGCCGTCTCCGGGATCGGCTTTGATCGAACCGGAGACAAGCAGGCTCACCGTCAAAGCAAGGCCAGCAAGAAACTTCGAAATCCGCATCGGACACACTCCTTTTCTAAGACTCTCGGGGAAGCTTGTTTGTCCCGAGAAATAAAGTCTCCTTATGCTTCTTTCTCAGGACAAGTGGTCGGCAAAACAATATTCTTATTAAGAGCCTAAAAAACTATATGAATATTGTCAAGAATATGACGGGATAATTATTAAATTAAGGACCAGCGCGGACAGTAAATTTTAGCTTATTATACATAAAACAGCCTTATTCAGGCTGCTAGGGCGCAGAAACGACCATCAGCTCAGGTGTGCTTTTTCGTGCCCAACCAGATACCGGGCCTCGGCCATACGTTCGCGCAGCTTGGCTGCAAATCCCTTCGGGACCGATGTCCGCGGGAATACGCCTTGCACGTACCCGACTCGGCCGCGGTTGAATATCTCCACGCCCGGCACGTCCTGGTGCACGGCACGCCCGTTCATGACCGCAAAAACGAATTCCGCGGGCGGCGTCCACTGGTGCGCCTCAGCATAATGAGGCGCCATGGCCGACACGTCATAGACGACTATCCGCGCTTCGTTCGGAAGGGCCAAACGGAGCGTTACATCAGTGGTTGAAAGAATCGGTCTCGAATCCGGCGAACAGAGCACGCAGATGTGAACATCCATACCAATACTCCTTTCTCGCATACGATGTAGGCAGGGAACAATCCTAAATCTAACGCGCGCAGCGCCACCTGTCAATCCGGAAAAGAGAATAAAAAAACACGAAGATAAAATTGTCTTCGTGTTTTTCTTGCTACGAATCTTTACACCTAACCGCGACGCTCCGCAACTTCACGCACGACACGCGCCACAAAATCGTCTTTCAACACCACGAGCTTTTCCTCCTGGCCACGGACTTTAACCGACCACGGCTCACCGGAAAGCTCCTTATCCCCCACCACAACGATGTAGGGAATTTTCTGCGCCGCAGCCTTGCGCACTTTATTGCCAATGGTTTCATTAGCTGCATCCACGCTGACACGGAGTCCTTTCAACATTAATTCTTGGGCAAGTTTATGCGCTGCCTCGACATGCTTTTCCGCTACCGGAGCGAGCTGAACCTGCACCGGGGCGAGCCAGACCGGAAAGGCGCCCGCGTAGTGTTCGATAAGAAACGCCATAATACGCTCAATCGCGCCGATTGACGAACGATGAATGACGATCGGCCGTGCTTTTTTACCTTCCTTGTCGACGTATTCGAGATTGAAGCGATCCGGCATGCAGAAATCGTACTGCACCGTGAAGGCAGTGTTGTCTTTGCCACGAACGTCTTTCATCTGAATGTCGATCTTTGGACCGTAGAAAGCCGCTTCTTGAGGCGCTTCATAAAACCGACAGTCGCGCTCGGTTAATACCGAACGTAACACTTCCTCACCAGTATCCCAAGCCGCGTCGTTTTTATAGTATTTCTTATCGTCACTGCGATCGCCGAGCGAGAGGCGGTACCAGAAATTCTCACCCTGCTTGAGACCGAAAACGCCAGCCACGTACTCAATAAGATCAAGAGCGCGTTTTACTTCTTCTTTAGCCTGGTCTTTATCGGCGCAGACAATATGCGCGTCAGCTAGGCAGAATCCGCGCACGCGCACGAGGCCAGTCAATTCACCCGAAGCTTCGTAGCGATAAAGCTTGGCGAGCTCGGCAATACGCAGGGGGAGTTCGCGGTAACTTTTAGGACTATCGGCATACACCTGAAAATGGTGCGGACAGGTCATGGGGCGCAGCATGTACTCCTCATCATCAATCTTGATCGGCGCGTACATGGAATCCTTGTAATACGGATAATGTCCCGACGTCTTATACAGATCGAGTTTTGCGATATCGGGGGTATACACGTGCGTATAGCCCCATGCCAGTTCGGTGTCAACAATGAAACGCTCGAGCACGCGGCGAACTGTGGCGCCATTCGGGAGCCAGATCGGGAGGCCAGAACCGACAAGTGGCGAGAAGGTAAAAAGGCCAAGGTCTTTACCGATTTTGCGGTGATCCCGCTTTTTGGCTTCTTCCTGCTGCGCGAGATATTTTTCAAGCTCTTCCGGGGTTGGAAAACAGGTGCCGTAAATGCGCGTCAACATTTTATTTTTCTCACTCCCCCGCCAATACGCACCGGCGAGCGAAAGCAGTTTAAAGTGTTGCAGGTCCTTGTCGGGCGTTTCACTGTGTCCACCGCGGCATAAATCTGTGTATGAACCAGAGGTATACAGGGTCAGCGCCTGGCCCTCAGCGGAAAACTCATCGATTAACTCAATTTTATAGGGATTGTGAGCAAAAAAATCCCGAGCTTCCTGGGCGGAAACTTCTTTATGTTCAAAACCATGCCAATCTTTGACGATCTCATGCATCTTTTCTTCGATGCGTGGCAGATCCGTTTCGGCCACCTTGGTAGCGCCGAAATCAAAATCATAGTAAAAACCGTTTTCGATTGCCGGACCGATAGTGCGCTTCACGCCCGGGTAAAGCTCTTCAACGGCTGCCGCAAGAAGGTGTGCGCACGAATGGCGCAGATGTGATAATTCTTCGGGAGACATATGCATAGTTAGGAATTAGGAACTGAGTAGTAAGATTAACCCCTACCCCTCACGTCCTACTGCCTAAAATTAAAAAACCCGATATGCCCTTTGCACGCTTTGGCACAAGGCATATCGGGGTCTTTCTGCGTGCGCAGAACGACGGTTCCACCCGATGTTTCACTTGAGTTGAATTGGAGGCACTAACCGAGTGGTACCATATTCCGCACTCGCGAAACTGGGCTGGTTCGGCTATGCGTGCCTAAAGAACTGATTATCAATCAGTATAGAAAACCGAGCTCATGACGTCAAGTAAAAACTCAGCGCCCCCTCCCTGGAAGCGCTGAATATGTGCTAGTCTTTGACGTTTTTGACGATCACTTTAATTTTTTCCGGCAATGTAGGAGCAGTACGCATCAGGAAATCCGGCGAGAATTTGACGTCGACGCCGGCGACATAGCTGAGGCGGCGGATCGTTTCTTCAATAACTGCTTTGCTTTTACCTGTAAATTGCGACGTGTTGAGAGACGGTGATTCAGGGTCGAGGGTGACCATGCCTTCTTCGGAAACGGCGAGCTGAGCGGTTTTTGTTTGAGCGTCGAAGGATACGACAGACAAGCGCGGGTTCTGCGGCAGAGCGCTCAGCACTTTGACGGCCGACGTGCCGGTCTGACGGCGAACCTCTTCTTCAAAAAGACGCTTTAAGTCACTTTCACGATAAGTGACAATAAGGATTGTCGTTGTGCCGGTAAGAGAAAATTCTTTGGTTTCAGCACCAACCGCTACGCTTGGAACGGATTTTGTTTCAGAGGCAACTATAAGAGTTTTAAACCCTTCAGGAAGATTGGCGCCAACGCCGCGTTCCAAAAAGGCATCTTTGGCTTTCTCCTGAAAATCAGCATGAGCACCAGCAATATCTTCGGCACTCACGACACCGACATTGCTCGAACCGCCAGTCATCGGTTTAGTGCTCACTGCATACACAACTTTCTGAAGTTCGGGAGAAAGCGCAGGAAGTTTAAACTGGCTAGGCGCAATATCGCTGTCTTTACCCGGTGCGTCAGCGTAGACTTCGGTGGTTAAGCTGCCGCCAGCCGGAATATCAACGCGTTCAGGCAAACGGAAGGTAATGCCAGCTTCGGTCTGAAAGCGAGTCTTGGGGATAAGACCCATCGGTTGGTCGCTCTTATTATAGATGGTAAGTTCACCTTTGGCTGTACCTTCAACGGTTTTGGTGCCGACCGGCGCGTAAGATTTGGCGTAACCGAACTGTGTGAGAGCAACGGTGCCCTGAATGACACCCGCCGCCGCTTCTTCTTGCACGGTAGCGTTAAAGGAAAAGTCTTTTTTCTCTTCGCGCGCGATAACGGTAATGGTGGCGCGACGAGTGCTCAGGTAGAGCACGGCCGAGAGAAGTGAAACCGTAATAACCAAAAACGCCACGGCGATAAGACGGTAAAAACGCACGGGCGATTCGGGGTGTGGAGTTGAAAAGCGACGCGTCATCATAAAAGGGCGATGGAAAAAAGAAGAGGAAGAAAAATGGTGGCTCTAGTATACCATATTTTCCGTCAAGGGATATGTTGTGCACAAAATTTACACGCGATCTAAACGACCACTGACTTGCAGCGTAATTCTTATTCCGTCACACGGAACACTTCCTCAACTGTGGTGAGTTGTTCGAGCGCTTTAAGAACGCCATCTTGTGCCATAGTAACCATCCCTTCTTTAACCGCGAGTTCTTGGATAACGTATTCCGAAACTTGGCTTGAAAGAATGATCTGTTCGATATCTTTATTCATGATGAAAATTTCGTAGATGCCGATACGCCCTTTGTAGCCAAGACCACTGCAGGCATTACAACCGCGGCCACGGTAAAAGGTGAGATTGCCAAAATCGATATGTTGGCGCTCCTCGGAGGGAAGCGCCTGAAGCAAGGTACGCACGCGTTCGAGCTGCTCGGAGGGAACCTGAAAAGGTTCTTTGCACGAAGCGCAGATGCGGCGCACCAAACGCTGGCCGATGACAGAGTTGAGTGCCGGAGCCAGAAGGAAAGGTTTGACGCCCATGGATAAAAAACGGGGAATGGCACCCGACGCGCTGTTGGTATGGATAGTGGAAAGCATGAGGTGCCCAGTAAGCGCCATTTGGATGGCGATTTCGGCGGTTTCGAGGTCGCGGATTTCACCGACCATGCAGATGTCGGGGTCTTGGCGCAAAATACTCCTTAAGCCTTTGGCAAAAGTATAGCCTTTGGCCAAATCGATTTGGCTTTGGTTAATGCCTTCCATCTTGATTTCGACCGGATCTTCGAGGGTGATGATTTTGACACCAGGCTTATTGAGCGTGCGCAAAATGGCATAGAGCGTGGTGGTTTTACCGCTACCCGTGGGACCAGTGGTGATGATCATGCCGTTAGGACGCATGATTTCGCGGCGCAGACGTTCGCGCACAGCGCCGCGCAAGCCTAAATCATCAAAGGTGACGCCTTTGTTGCCGCTATGCAAGATACGCATTACGACCGATTCACCGTAGGTGGTAGGAATGGTGGACACACGCACGTCGAGGCTGCCGGAGGAAAGTTTGAGCGTCACGCGACCGTCTTGCGGCTTGTCGATGATGTTGATCTTGAGCGCAGCGAGAAGTTTGATGCGCGAAACGAACTGACGCCATTTTTCGCGAGGTAAATCCCCTACTTCATGCAATACACCATCGATACGGTAACGCACGGCAATCCCCTTTTCTTCGGCTTCAACGTGGATATCGGACGAATTGACGCTTAAAGCCGAAGCGACGATGAGGGTAAGCACATCGCTCATGGAAACATTCTTGAACCCTTCAGCAATGCCGGAAAGATTTTCGACACCTACTTTGAAACGGGCGATTTCTTCATCGGTAATGTTGATGTCTTTGGATACCGGCTTGACGATCGGCAAGTTGGCGTAGAGCTTAAGAACGCGTTCCAAACTGTGCTCGGAAATAAGATACAGCTTGGTTTCGGCATTAAAACGCTCGCCAGCCTGATATACCTGCTCGTCAACGTTGGACGTTTTTTCTACCGCCGCAAAACGAAGCTGGTCCGGGGCGAAATAAAAACACACCACTTTGTCGCGGCGGGCAACGTCTTCGGGAATGACACGCAGCGCTTCGGATGATACCGGAAAAACAGCGAGATCAATATACGGGAGCCCAAGCTGCATGGCCCGCGTTGCCGTGGCTTGTTCTTTGGATTTAAGGTCAATCTCTTTCATTTTTTGATCAAACTTCCCCTGTACACTCCGGTAGTCGGGCCGCGTCGAAGGCGCAGAAGCTCCCGGCGAAGCAGGAGTAGCCGATTTTTTGAGCAGTTCATTAATGGATTGATAGGAGGAAGGCATACGAGGAGACAGGCGATATGAGAAGAGCAGCCAAAGGAGGAACGTGTTTAGAACGAGAAGTGCTCGAGGGCATGACGCACGCGGCTTTTAATACCACGGCGGCGCAGATGCAAATAGCAATACATCCAACCATTGACGATAAAAGCATTAAACAGCCCGCTGGTTATGGCGACCAGCATAATGAACAAGACTGCCGCTAGCACAAAGCCAAGCATGGCAACGAACGGCTGATCACCGAACCCACCCATAAGCATAAGAAGCGATGCGGGGATAACCACCAGGTATGCACCAAACGTCAAGACAGCTACTAAAAGAAGCGTAGCGGCCACAAAGATGACAGAAAGTTCGAGAGCAACCAAAGGATTAGCCAGAACCAGCGCCAAACCTTCAATATAAGCCGGCAGCACCTTTAAACCACGGTCAACAATGAAGCCAACAGCGAACACACGGCCAACAGCGAAAAGCATGGCAACGAGTACAGCAATCATCACCGCCGCAAAACGACCGGCATACCCGGCAGCCGTAAAAGGCATCACATACCATATGCCGACCGTCAAATAAAGCATGAGACAGCAGATGGTTTTTTCGATAAGCATGACGCCTAAAAGCGACCAGAAACGTTCCACTCCCTTAAACCACGCTTTGGAAAGAGGCAGGAGCGTTTTGGAACGGAAGTACGCAAGCGCCACTGCCACAAGCGAGCCTTCGGCCACTACACCAGCCACAACGACCGTAAAAGCCAGTGCCAAAAAAATAAGCATGAGCCAGCTGGTTCCAAGCGTGGCGACTAAAGAATCCGGCGATGTGGTGCCCCATGACAGCGGCAACCACCACAATTCTTGTACAAGTGACGGCGTGGTAAGGAAGGTCCACAACCGACCGATAAAATTGGCCGCACCGAACTGGCCCAAAATGACGGCAATAAGACCGAGCAGCCACAAACTTTTGTGTTTGAACAAGAGACTCCACGAATGAGCAAGCGCTTGGCGGTACGTGGGGTCAAGAGATTGTTGTGGCATACGTTAAAAGAAACGAAGAACTAAACGTAAAGTATATATAGTATACCACAATGCACTACACCATCTGCTGAAATTGAAAACGCCGGCTACAGAGTAGTCGGCGTCACGTCAGGGAGACGTGGCAGTTAGCGACGGGCGCGCTTGGTGCGCATCGAGGCCTTGGCAGGCTGCGGGCGCTTGGCGACCGTGGCTTTCTTGGTCGGCGGGGTGCGGACGATGGCGGGCTTCTTGGCACGCTTGGGCTTGGGATCGGGGTCAAGCTTGGTGGTGCATGGAACCTCGTCGACAGGAGCATCTACATCGTAGACGAATCGGTAGACGTCGTCGCGGTAGGAGTGGAGGAACTCCGCCTTGCGTGGCGGGATTACCCCCTTCACACACCCTAGGCTCTGGTTGTATTGAGTACCGGTCTTTGCCATCTCGCAGTAGTACTCGTTTAGCCAGGCAGTCTGCGTGGCCGCTCGCGGCCGGATGCGCAGGTGGCCACCTGGGCACGCGATAAGCAGCTCCCAGCCGTAGGTCTCCACTTCGACCGTGCCGAGCGGACGCCGCATCAGCGGGTTGATACTGAGTGACTTAGACGGCAGATCGCGCTTAGGCGCCTCGGGTGGGAGGCAGGTGTAGATGGTGGTATTTTTGACGGGATCGTACTCCTTTTTGGCAACGCGCGTGCCGTCAGCGCAGTGATCAGTGATGACGGTCGTCGCGGTCACAGCACCGTGCGCCGCTGCCGGACCGGCCACCAAAGCCGCAACCAGGGCGAGAAAAACGGTTCTTGCAAGGAACATGAAACACCTCCGGGTGGAAAGTTCGGAACGTTACGGAACAAACTATAGTATCAAAAAAATAAGGTTTTGTCAAGATATGGTGAGATGTGTGCTAATAAAAAAAGCAGCCATTACTGGCCACTTTAGCGGGAATTATCCACCCAACCGTTCGAGCGTACCCTTAAAAAGGATGGTGCGCTCGTACCGGTCGTCGACCCGGCGAACAAAGCAATCAGTCGCGTTCTCGGGAGAAAGCAGGCGCTCGGGCAGGTCTGAGACGGGAAATTCCGGATGAGCGTCTTCGAATGTGCGACAAAGCGGTAGTGCCGCCGCACTACGGCGAAAGAGAGCGATTTCGTAGGTGGCAAGCGATAGGGGTTGCCCCTTTTCGTTGGTAAAAACCTCGCGATAGACGCACTCTGTGCTGCGCGGCTCAGGGCACTCCCGTACGTAATCGAAAACCGCCGTGGCGGGAATGCAGTAGAAATAATCAAGAGTCCCCGCACCTTCATCAGTTTCTTCTGCCTGCCAAATCGGCTTAAAACCAGGCTTGCAGCTCAGATTCACCGCGGTATGGATGCCGTCATTCTTCTTTTTGTAGCGTGCCACGAAACTGACCGTGGTCAGCTCTCCATGTGGTCGCACTGCAGCCACCGGATCTGGGATGTCAGACTTTTTCTTCTTTTTTCCTTCTGAAAACACGGGGAAAAGGGTGAGAAGCGCCAGAGCGCAGAGCGCCGCAAAGTTACGCATGAGGCTTTCCTCCTTAATATAGAGTAAGGTTCTAAGGGCACTGTACTGTGGGAATGGAGAGTGGTCAACATAAAAAAGCTTAACAAGTACCAAAAAACAGTGCATAACCTGTTAATAAACGTACGCTTGACACACAGATAAAATAATGATAATATTTTTTGTTACTTGAATGCATGATCTGTCATTGGTTGCAGGTTTAGGTCTCTAACCACCGACAGATCATGATTGCAGCTCATTACAACCCAAGCTAAGCAACCATGACCTGCGTGACGCGCGAGTGCGCGGCACATGCCTTGCGTTTGAAACTTTTTGGAGGGATTCACCATGACGACCAACCTTGTTTCTTCGACGACGGCTACCGCTTCGAACCGCCTGCCCGCGATCCGCAAGCTGAACCTCGAGGGGCTGACCAAGTCCGCCACCGCGCTGTCCGAGGAGGACAAGGGGCGGCAGCGGGTGGCTCTCTGCCAGAAGGCCCAGGAGATCAAGTCTGAGCTCGAAGGGCTCACCAAGCCCTATGACGGCCTCGCCGAGATCGAGGAGCAGGAGAACGAGGCCAACACGGCCTACCTGAAGCTCGACGGCGAGCTCAAGGGGCTCGACCCGGACATCGACTCGGTGCAGATCGCCAAGATCACGACCGCGATGCAGGAGATCGACGCGCACCGCGAGCAGATCGCCCAGGCCAAGAAGGAGCTCACGGACGCCCGCGACAAGGTCGCAGCCAAGGAGCATGAGCTCCGGCAGCGGCTCGAGAAGATCGTCGCCCGCGCCCGCGAGCTCGGCGTGGCGGAAGGGATGCTGTTCTACACACCCCCGACGCCCGCCAAGCCCGCAGCGCAGCCGCCGAAGAAGACGGGGCAGAGGAAGCCGCAGACGACGAAGTACATGTCTGACGCCAAGGAGTACCTCGAGCAGAACCTGCGCGAGGCGCTCGAGGCCACCTGGACGACGGCCGACGGATCGACCGTCGACGTGATGACCGCGTTCAACACCGCGGTGCCCGAGTTCTCCGACATTCCCACCTGGCCTGCGTTCAAGGAGATGCTCGGGAAGATCATCATGAACTTCTCCGAGGCCTGCATCTTCCTCGACAGCACGGGCTACTCCGACGTCGCGCCCGAGCTCTCCGGCAAGAATCGGGGTGGTATCTTCACCACCTCGGTGACGATCAGGAACTGGATCGAGACCCGCAAGAAGCGCGCGCAGGAAGCCGCGGCTTCGGGGACGGCGCAGCCGACCCCGGCCACGACCCCCAAGGAGCTCGACCTGAAGGATAAGCTGAAGATGCTCGTCGACGCCTTCGCGCACACCACGCTCACGATCAGCGGCGCGCCGGTCCTGGGCAAGGATACCCGCCACGAGCGCGTCAAAGGGCCCATGACGGAGATCAACGATCCGCTCAACTTCCTCGCCTCTCTCAGGGCGGCGAAGAAGGACGAGAAGTCGGCCGACCCGTGGGCAATCGACAGCCTGAAGAACTGGACGAAGCAGCACCAGACCGAGGCTGCACTCATGAGCCTTGCCGCCACGCTCCAGAACATCGGGGTCAAGCTGCCCGAGAGCGCGGTCCAGGGACTCACCCTGCCCGAGGTCGTCGAGCTCCCGCTCGGCCCGAAGAAGGAAGAGCAGCAGAAGGCGGTGGAGGTCAAGTTCGTCGATACCATCACCAAGGACAGAACGCATTTCCATCTGGTCATGGGCAAGACCAAGTACCGGATCAAGGTGGAGGGGATCCCGGGCTTCCTCAACGAGGAAGAGGTCCTCGCGCGCGGCTGGACCGAGCAGAACCTGGCCGACGCCAAGTTCCGCAAGGAGAACGGAATCACGCTCGAGCAGCACGGCAGCACGGTGGAGAAGATCGAGAAGAACCCCGCGCCGGCCAGCAACAAGCCGCAGCAGGAGGGCAAGAAGAAGGGCGGTGGCAAGAAGAAGGGCGGCGCGGAGCAGGGCAACAAGAAGAAGGGCCAGTAGCCCCCACCAACCCCCACCACCCTTCGCAAGGAGGGTGTGCCTTGAACCTTAAAGAGCTTTGCTTAGCTTGAGTCCCCCAGAGCCCTGTCAGCGACGATGCGTCGGCGTTGACAGGGCTTCTTTTTTTATAAAAATACTCATTTTGGCGTTCCGACACCCAAAGAACTTGATCTTTTAGGTGAGTTTGGCTATAGTAAGCCGGATTTAGAAAGGAGCACCGGCATGACCCCCGAACAGGAAAAGATCCAGATCCGAGCGGATATCGAGCAAATCAGGGAAGAAATTTCTACATCACAAGCCCGTGCGGACCAGAAAAAAATTGCCAAGCTGGAACGCCGTCTCGCCACCAAAGAGGCCCGATTGAAGGAATTGGATGCATTACCCGCTGCATCACCAGCAGCAGTCGCCTCTTCAACCGCAGCAGCATCTGCCACCGCGGAACGGCCAAAAGTTATCAAAGAAGAGAGTGTTTCTGCAAGGCCACCTGCCAACCGCTCCTTGGTCGAAGACCGATTCCACGCCGTGATGGCTGCGCAGCAAGAAGCTGCACCGCTTCCGGCCACAAAAAAGAATGTGGCGCCAGTTTCTCGCGCGACACCAACATCCTTGCCGCCTACATCCACATCCACCAACTACCCGGCAGTGACTGCCCTTAAGGCACCGCCCCTACAGCCGACTATCAAAAAATGCCGCTTTCGCTTGCACATGCATTCAAGCGATATGTGCGGCAAAGATGTTGTCCGCCTCTCTGATGGAATTGAAACGGATTACTGCGCGGACCACACCAAAAAATGTCCGCAGTGCCGTACGACCCTGATCCGAATCAACGAGCTTAAGTGCCGAACGTGCTTTCGCCAGGAGCGCGGCGAACGGATCTAGGAACAATGGCATCTTATACACACATATCTTGACCCGCCAGCCGCGGGTCTTTTCTTGCCAAAAAAATATCCGTATGTTATATATATGCAGCGCAGTTTGTAGGAGCGTTTAAGAGAACACCGAGGTACACCCATGTCCCTATCACCCACTCTTGACTCCAGAGGAAGAACCGAAGACAAGAGCTTGGTAGCCAGACGCCGGCTACTCGACAGAATGTTATCCAACATTCAACGCAGTAGCGAGTTCATGAACGGGTGGAGCGATCTGCAACACACCCACGAGCTCTACCGCCTCGTAGAACATCTGCGGCGCGTCTGCCGCACCGTGTCGAAAAAGGATCCGCTCCGGCAAAAACTCGCCGAGCGTGAACGCGAGCTAGGGAATAAAATGGCGCTTTTAAGCAAACGCACCAAACTCCTCCTTACCGGTCTGCAAGTTTTAGAGCAGCGCCGGCTCATCGAAGAGCAATTAGTGGCGCAAAAAATCGCCGACTACAGTCCGCTGCCCGAACCGGAAATCACACCTCAAGCATCCGAAACCGACCGCTACAGGCGGCTACCGCTCCTTTTTTTACCGGACAATCTGTAGCAAAAGCCAAGCCTTCGGAGGGGATTTTAGCGTGCCGAAGGTTTTTTATTTCTTTTCTAAACACGGCATCCGGGGTACAATAGATGCCTATGATTTTCATGTCGCGCCACTTGAAAACCGCGTTCATCACTCTGTTTATTGCAGCAGGCGCTTTGATAGTTCCGGGCAATGCCGCCTCCGCTAGCACGCTCAACGCTGGATTCATCGACACGCTCGAGATTTCTCCAGCGATACCGCGTGAAGGGGAGCATGCCCGTGTATACGGGCGTTTACGCAACACTTCAGACAAAGACCTCACCGGCACGGTGCAACTTTTGGAAAATAAGAATCCTCGCCAGCAAAAAACCGTCGCTATTGCCCACGGCGATGATATTACCGTTTGGTTCGATATCACCATCCCCTCTTCGCCCCTAACCGTCACATTGGAATTCGTCAACGGTAAAACCAGTATTTCTGGCGAGCCGAGCGCTAGTATTTATCTTGCGTTTGCAACCTCCTCCGCACTTACCATCACCCACGCAGGCGCTGCACCAAGCCCACCACCCTCATCTTCGCCGAACTCTTTACCTCTACCTTCTACCACCTCTTCCACCTCGAGCACCCGCACCTGGGGCGAAATTCTAGGCATTTCTTCGTCAAGCCCAGCCACAACAAGTACAACCGCGAGCTCAACGCTTCTTGCAACCGTGATGGAAAAAACCAAAACCGTTATCGACGGCGTAAGTGAAACCATCATCCCTCTCGTTGAACGTGAAAAGGAAAAGAACAAAGAGCAGCAAGCTTCTTCCACACCACTCCCTCTTCTGGAAAAAGCTGCGCAAAAGCTGGAAGAGAAAAATTCCTTTCTGCGCATTCCGCGCGACGAACTGCCTAGCATCCAAGACCTGAAGGCTTGGGGGTATGCGATTCTTTTGTTCGCGCTCAAAACCTGGTGGGTCATGTTGATCATCTACCTTCTCCTCTTCCGTTCGCTCTATATACTCTGGCGCCGCGTGTTTTTCACGCCCCGACCAGAAGAAGAATGATTGTCCGGGCTGGCTCCGTCAAAAGAGTCAGCTCTTTTTTATTTGAATCTGCTCTCGTACGAACAGATGTTCTTCCGGATATATTATCCACACAGATAGTTGACACAACTTACTATATACCGGATACTATTTTATATAAAGTATATATACTTAGTGCCACCATTATGCAGTTTTCCAAGGAACTTCTAAAAGGAACAGCCGAAATCATCGTGCTTAATACCCTCAAAGACCTCGGTGAGACGTATGGCTACCAGCTGGTAAAGGCTATCAACGAAGCGAGTAGCGGGATGTTTGACCTGCAAGAAGGGACGCTATACCCACTCTTGTACCGCTTAGAGGACAAAGGGTATGTCGTAAGCACCAAAAAAACCGCACCGAGCGGCAAGGAGCGCCGCTACTACGCGATCACGGTGAGCGGCAAAAAAATACTGAGCGAACGACGGACTGAGCTTAGTCTGTTCATGCAAGCGCTCAGCCAGACAATCGGGATTTAGCCTATGCCATCTTTGCAACGAGCGGCTTTTTTTAGCGAGCTCGAAAAAGAAATCCGTTACGACCGCCAGCGCGCACGATTTCTCGAAGAATTATCCGATCATATAGATGATGCGATGCACGAGCGGATGCTACGAGGAGTTCCATCAGATACTGCTGAACGGGACAGTCTTATTCATCTTGGGCAAACTCAAGAAGTTGCCCAGAGCTTTAATCGTTATATGAAATATCGGAATCACCTGGCCATTTTCGGCGAAGGACTCTTACTCGGCATCGTGGGCACGATCTGTTTTCTTCTCTTACTTTTCGGACTCGAAATTCTTACCTATCGTTATCTAACCTACGCCCTTCCTTCTCAACTTACAGCCCTTCTCGCAGCCTCGATCGTTCTGATTATGGGGCATATCATTGGCGGAAGCGGGATGAGCCAATTCATTGATGATCGCTCCAAAAAAGCGTTATTCTTTATCGGCCTCATCTTGCCCATCTTTGGCCTCAATACCCGATTTCTTTTCACCACTCTATCATGGCCGTTGCCGTGGATAGCGTATATAGTCAGTTCGGGCATTAGCACCCACCTCCTTACCCATCCGCAGAGCCAATTCGCTATCGGTCGATTCTTCACCGGACAGCGTTGGTATCGGATTCTTTCCTACATCGCTCTGGCGTTGGGACTTGCATTCATTGTCGCTAACATGGTCTTATCGGCACGCCCATTGAATGCCAGCACAATCTTTATCGGGTCGATTCTCGGCACCATTTCAATGCTCGTACCATTTACAGGCGACGAATTCTTTCATCCAGTCCGCGTCTACGTGGCCGGGGGGCTGGTAAGTATCGCACTCATACTAAGCCTCATCGGCATCATCCGCGCTATTAAGGAAAAAACCGTTCCGACACTTAAAATTCTGATAGCCACTCTTCTCCTCAGCTCGTTCTTCATAAGCACTCATTCTACCCAACATATCAATTGGCACGTGCCGCATGTGAGTGTTTCCGAGAAGCTGGAAAGGAGTCAAACCACGGTGTTTTATCCGCTGTTCAAGCTCATGCAGCGCGCTCATTTCTGGAACCATCACTACATTCTCTTCATAAAATCGTCGGGAGAAGTGATTATTGTACAGCATTTCAACGACGCTTTTTCTCTTAACACGGATTCACTATCTACCATGACGTTTTCCCCCACCGCCCTGCCGCCAGAGGTAAGAACAATGCCGCACTTCCAGCTTCCTACCACACCCTGGTTTACCGACGAACGCTTGAAATGCACTAATACGTACGAAGAAATGAACCATGACCCCTACCGCTGCACGGCGCTCGATTACAAAGGGAAACGGATTTTCTCGCAGGAGAATTCTGTCTACATCGTGGATGTAAAGGTGAGTAAGGACGAGAAGATGCTGTATCTGATCGAGGAAGATGTTGTTCTCCAAAGACATATAGTGCATGCAGTAGCTTTGTAGTAAATAAGCCATACTCAGCACAACGACTTTCGTATGAAAGTCGTTTGTGGTTAAAACAAAAAAGTCACCGCCGTTAGCCTCTGCATCCGTTCAGTGACTTTCTTGTTACTGGAGATTTCTTGAATGGTCGGGCTAGTGAGACTTGAACTCACAACCTCCTGGTCCCAAACCAGGCGCTCTAGCCAATTGAGCCATAGCCCGTATGCAAAAAGCCGAATGCCCTACATCGAAAGTCATCGACCTGGATTTACGACGTTAGACTTCCAACATATGACTTTCGGCTTTTTATCTGTGCCTGGAGTCAGGATCGAACTGACGACGCAAGGCTCTTCAGGCCTTCGCTCTACCACTGAGCTACCCAGGCAAATAAACTTACAATCTATGTTTTAAGAATTCACGACCGAAACCTGTTTTAAAATATTTCTCACGCTGTAAAGCTTTTTCTTTATCTAGACAGGCCTCGTAATACACTAGTTCCAGAGGCTTTCTAGTGCATGTAGCAGGAACCAAACCTTTATTATGTTCTTCCAACCGTCTCTTCAGGTCTTCACTGTAGCCGACATACAGTTTTTTATCTTGCATGCTTCTTAGTACGTACGTGTAATACATAAGAAACTTCGCTCCCCGCCCGCCAGCCGAGCCAGGCGAGGCGGACGGGTACCACTGAGCTACCCAGGCAAATACGTTCAAGTTATACCACAGGCCAGCTAAACGGTCAAGGTTTTAGGACACCCCGTTACCTAGGCAACAACGTGAATATCCGATAGAATACTACCTACTTATAATCGATAGTATGATTTCATGGTCAGACATCATTAACGGCTCAACTGTCGAGTTCGGGAGCGGCGGATATGCATTCATGCTCGCGGTCGCGTTTATAGAGTCCATTGCGTTTGTCGGGCTTATCGTGCCCTCGAGCGCCCTTTTCATCGGGGCTGGATTTGTAGCCGGACTCGGTCTTTTTCATATCATTCCGCTGATTACGGCGGTCGCGCTCGGTGGTTTTTTAGGCGACACGGCGAGCTACCTTTTGGGTGCCAAGGGGGCCGGATGGTTCAAGCCAACTAACACACTGTTTAAACTTGAATATGTAGTACGAGGCGAGAAATACTTTGCCGAACATGGCGCAAAAAGCGTATTTTTAGCCCGTTTTATTTCGCCACTACGCCCCATCATTCCTTTTGTCGCCGGTCTTTCACGCATGAAGATGAGGCGATTCGTCGCCTACAATAGCCTGAGCGCCATCTTATCGTCGGCAGTCTATGTGGGCGCGGGGTTTGTTGTGGGTAAAGTATCAGACCAGTTGCGCCCCAGCATCGGGAGCCTGGAACTTTTTATCGCCGTTATTGTAAGCGCAATTACGGCGGTTATCGTATTCCGTTTCTTTCTTATCAAAAAAGGGCAAGAGATTACCGCTGCAATTCTCATTTTCGCTAAAAAAATCGTGGAGCATGGCTTGTCGATGGTCCGCCTTGGTTCTTGGGTTGCGCCGAATACGCGACCAGAACGCGTGGCAGCCGCCCTTCTCATCGCCTTTGGCACTGTTGGTATTGCAGTCATTAACAGTTTAGCGCTAAGCGGCTGGACTTCGGACGTATATTTCCATTTATCGCCCATCGCTAAACTAGACGCATTAGTTGAAAATGTCATTCCGCTCTACCGCACGGCACCCATAACAATCTTCTTCAAAATTATCACGTTCTTGGGAAGCCCCGTGTTCTTGGGTGGTGTAGCTCTTGGCTTTTCCGCCTGGCTGGCACGGGCAAAACGGTATCGCGAAGCCTTTGTCGCTCTAACCATCATCTTCCTAACCGGCGTTAATGTGCTTGCCCTTAAGCACCTTGTGGCGCGCGAGCGACCATCGCTTACGGTTGCAGTCATTACCGAAACAGGTAAAAGTTTTCCAAGCGGGCACGCCAGCCTCCCCATGATCGTGCTTGGGCTCTACTGGTACATCATACGCCCTGAACTCCCGTGCTGGGTTCACAAGGTTGACTCTTTTCTCATTATCGGCTTTCTTATACTCATTATCGGCGCAAGCCGCATCTACCTTGGCGTGCACTTTCCAAGCGATATCTTAGGCGGTTTTACTCTCGCTTTCTCGTGGCTCATGATCGGCGCTGGATTGGAACGCCTAGTGCGCAGCCGCCCCGAAACTTCTTCTCCTTAAATTTTTATGTCTACCTGGCAGGAGCTGCGGGATAATCCCCGCTTATTTACTATTATCAAGCATCGCGCCGAAATTCTACGCCTCACGCGGGAGTTTTTTTGGCGTCAGGGCTTTTTAGAAACCGATACGCCAATTGCCCTTAAACTTCCCGGACAAGAACCGTACCTCTCTCCCCTACCTGTAACGCTCCACGACCCGGATGCGAAGAATTTTAAATTTTACTTGCATACCTCACCAGAATTCGCGCTCAAAAAACTGCTTTCTGCTGGTTTTCAAAAAGTATTCCACATCACCAAATGCTTTCGCGACTATGAAGAATTCGGCCGTACCCACAATACCGAATTCACCATGATCGAATGGTATCGCGCGCCCGGCACCTACCACGATTTCATGACCGATACCGAAGAATTATTCAAGCATGTGGGGACGGAACTGAATATTTCGGAATTAACCTACGAAGGTCGGCAAGTACCGGTGCATAAACCATGGATACGACTTAAAGTAAAAGATGCTTTCAAGAAATACGCCCAGATCGAACTCGACGATAATCTGGATCGCACTACACTCGCCGCGACTGCTGAACGCAAAGGTTATTCTGTTGCTATGAGCGACGCGTACGAAGACATTTTCTTCAAGATTTTCCTCAACGAAATCGAGCCGCATCTGGGACACGAGGCACCCACATTCGTGTATGATTACCCGGTGCAACTCTGTTCGCTTTCACGCGTCTGCACGGATGATCCGCGCTACGCCGAGCGCGCCGAGCTCTACATCGCCGGACTCGAAATCGCCAATGGATTTGGGGAACTCACGAACGCGGACGAACAAAAGAAACGTCTTGAGCACGACCGAGAGCTGAGAGCGCAATTAGGACGAGAAACCTGGCCCGTTGACCCTGATTTTATCGCTGCACTTCGCTCCGGAATGCCTGAAGCTGGGGGTATTGCACTCGGCATGGACCGTATGGTACTCTTGTTCACGGGAGCGCACGATCTGAACGAGGTCATTTTTGGCTCAGTTGAGGATCAAATACGCACCGCAAACGACTAAAATTACCTTTATGGCTACTACATCTGACATTCGCAAGGGGGCAGTTATCCGCCACAACAACGAACTCTACGTCGTCGTGGACTTTCAGCACGTCAATCCGGGCAAAGGCGCTGCTTTCACCCGTACGCGCATGAAACACCTCTCCACCGGTAAAGTTATCGAAATCACCTACAAGAGCGGCGAATCGCTCGAAATCGTGAGCGTGCAGTTCCAGACTATGCAGTATTTATACAAGAGTGACATTGCCTACACCTTCATGAATACCGAAAACTACGAGCAGGTAGACATGGATGCCGACCTCATCGGCGATGATGCTAAATACCTCAAAGAAGGCATCGAAGTGATCATCGGCGTGTACGAAGAGCGCCCTGTCTCCATCCAACTCCCGAAAAAAATCCAATACAAAGTAGTAGAAGCTCCGCCGGCCGTTAAAGGCGACAGCGCCGCGGGCAATGTTACCAAAGAAATCAAACTCGACAACGGCCTTACCATCCAGGCGCCGATTTTCATCAAAGAAGGCGAAGAGATTCTGGTGAATACGGAAACGGGTGAGTATTCGGCTCGGGCATAACAAGATTAGACATCATCAAAAAGCACTCCTTACCGAGTGTTTTTTTGATTGAAGATTTAATTGTCATTGCGAGGAGCGTAGCGACGAAGCCCGTCCGCCATGGCAGCACGGGCGTGCCGGGAGGGCAATCCCTGTGTAATTCAGGGCCCCGTCTGTAACAAGGGGAATGCTTCGTCATTCCTCCTCGCAATGACGCTTTATGCTTAAAAAAGATAAACCCCAGCCAAGACCGGGGTCTATGCTGGGGTTTGGGGTGCTTACGCGCTGGCCCAGGCCTCTACCGTGCGCTGCCGCGGGTGGTAGTTCTGGCGGACAACGCTCGCGATCCAGGGCAGACGGGCGTCGCTCAAGACAGCGCTTATCAAGCGCAGCTTGACGACGAGCGTCGCCCTGAACTGCCCAAGGTGCGGACGACCGTGCGGCCGAACATAGCCGACGAAGACGTCCGCCTCGACGATCTCGAAGCCCTTCTCGAGAACCGAGCAGATGGCCGAGAGATCGGAAAGGAGGGTCCCGTCGGGAATGCGGTCCGAACGCTTGCATCGCGTACGGATGACCGCCTTTTCGTTGCGGTGCGGTCGGCGGCGCAGGCGCTGGTCTTCTCGGTAGCTCCGCTGACGAATGCCGAGTTCGTACGCTGCTGCCACTTGAGCAGGGTTCAGATCACAGAAGAGATCGATGGTTTCCATGCCACTTCCTTAAACCAGAGCATTCGTTGTCTTTTGTTGTGCCAATCTTTGAACGTGTACGGGCTGGATAGTGCTGGGTGGCGGTGTCTCTTTGGTGAAAGGGTTTTTAGAAATGATTAAAAGAACAACGCATTACTATACATGAGTATGAACGTTTTGTCAATATTACAACCAAAAAATCCCTTATTTCAGGGATTTTACGATACTCGTCGATCATGAATTTGGGTATAAAAACAGCGAAGCCCCAGAAGGACCAGGGTCCGCTGGGGCTAGAGATTGTTACTTGGCGGCAGGCGCGAGGATCTCCTTCCAGCAGTGCCGGACCGGAGAGAAGCGAGCATCCTTGAGGATCTCCCAGCAGGCCTCGCGCGTGCCCGGGTATACGATGATCTGTCCGCGCAGATCCGAGCGACGCTGCTGAACACCGCAGGTGCGCGAGATCGGATCAGCATACCGATCGCCCACACTGGCCGGTCCCTGGCAGGCCAGTGCACGCTGATCACGTTCGACCCGCTCCTGCTCACTGCCTTGGAGAAAGGCCAGGAACAGGATTACCACAAGGATGATCACAGCGAAGACCTTGAACAGCTCCCACAGCAACCACCTAACACTCGTTCCTTTCATGGACATGGACTCCTCCTCTTTGCTCTTAGCAGAACAGTACTCCCGACCTCAGGAACATCGTCTGCCACGTGATGGAGAATAAAGTCACTTGATCGTTAAATATCCTTATTTCCCACCACGATAGAGGAATGTTCGTATAAAGAACTAATGAAAAATAATATCATGGACGCAATATTTTGTCAATATTACAACCAAAAAATCCCGTATTTCAGGGATTTTTTGGTTAGCGTACGTTCCTAAGGTCTGAGGTCTACAGTCTGATATCTTTTCTACTTCTTGCTGCCCGAGATGATGGTCTGCGCGACGTTGTTCGGAACTTCGGCGTAATGGTCGAATTCCATGCTGAAGGTGGCGCGACCCTGGGTCATACCGCGGAGGTTGGTGGCGTAGCCGAACATGCTGGCGAGAGGAACCATGGCACGCACGACTTTCATAGTACCGCGATCTGTCATTTCCTGGATCTGGCCGCGTTTGGAGTTGAGATCACCAATGACATCGCCCATGAAAGATTCCGGGACAAGCACTTCGACTTTCATGATCGGCTCGAGAATAACCGGTTTGGCTTTGCGGCACGCTTCGGTGAAAGCCATGGAACCAGCCATCTTGAAGGCGATTTCGGACGAGTCGACTTCGTGGTAGGAACCGTCGAACACGGTGACTTTGACGTCAACAACCGGGAAGCCAGCCTGGATGCCTTTGGTGATGGTTTCTTTAACACCTTTTTCAATGGCCGGCACGTATTCTTGTGGAACCACACCACCTTTGATTTCGTTCACGAATTCGTAGTTTTCGGCGTCGTCATCGGTACGTACCAAGGGTTCCACTTTGATCCAGCAATGGCCGTACTGACCGCGACCACCCGACTGTTTGATGTACTTGCCTTCGGCTTCGGCTTCGGTGCGGATGGTTTCTTTGTACGCAACCTGCGGGGCGCCAACGTTGGTTTCTACCTTGAATTCGCGGCGCATGCGGTCGACGATGATGTCGAGGTGCAGCTCGCCCATACCGGAGATGATGGTTTGGAGGGTTTCCGGATCAGTGTGCACTTTGAGGGTCGGATCTTCTTCACAGAGTTTCTGGAGAGCCAAACCGATTTTTTCTTGGTCGGCTTTGGTCTTGGGCTCGATGGCCATGGAGATGACCGGATCGGCGAAGATGGGGCGTTCCAAGATAACTGGTTTGTCTTCATCGCAGAGCGTATCACCGGTCGAAACGTCTTTAAGACCGATGGCAGCGGCGATTTCACCAGAGTAGACTTCGGTTACGTCTTCGCGCTGGTTGGCGTGCATACGGACGATGCGGCCGATGCGTTCGCGGGTACCTTTGCTGGAGTTGTAAACGTAGCTGCCGGCAGTGAGCACACCCGAGTACACGCGGAAGAAAACGAGTTTGCCGACGAACGGATCGGTGGCAAGCTTGAAGGCGAGTGCGGAGAACGGTTCGGAGTCGGAAGCTTTGCGGATAACCTGCTCTTCGGAATCCGGGAGCGTACCTTTGAGCTCCGGCACATCGATCGGAGACGGGAGGTAGGCAACAACCGCATCGAGCATGAGCTGCACGCCGATGTTGGCGAGCGCAGAGCCGCACAGCACGGCGTACATCTGGCCTTTGATGGTCAACGTGCGGATAGCCGCCTTGATTTCTTCGACGGTGAACGCTTCGTTATTGAGGAATTTGTTCATCAAATCATCGTTGGCTTCGGCGACCTTTTCGACGAGTTTGGCGCGGTATTCGGCCATCTGCGCTTTCATGTCTTCAGGCACCGGAATCTCGATGATGTTCTGGCCTTTTTCACCTTCGAACTTGAAGGCTTTTTCTTCGACAATGTCGACAATGCCGGAAAAGGCGCTTTCCTGGCCGATCGGGAGCTGGATGGCGCGCGCATTCGGAGACAGGCGCTCCAAGATGGAGTTAAGGCTCATGTAGAAATCAGCGCCGAGTTTGTCCATCTTATTGACAAAGGCAATGCGCGGCACGTTGTATTTGTCGGCCTGGTGCCAGACGGTTTCGGACTGCGGCTCAACGCCTTGCGAGGCATCGAAAACAGCGCAGGCGCCGTCAAGGACGCGGAGCGAACGTTCTACTTCGACGGTAAAGTCGACGTGGCCAGGAGTATCGATGAGGTTGATGCGATGGCCTTTCCAGAAACACGTAGTAGCAGCCGAGGTAATAGTGATACCGCGTTCGCGCTCCTGTTCCATCCAGTCCATGGTTGCTTCACCTTCGTGTACTTCACCGATTTTGTGCTTCTTGCCCGTGTAAAACAAGACGCGTTCCGAGGTGGTAGTCTTGCCGGCATCGATGTGGGCCATGATGCCGATATTGCGTGTTTTTTCGAGCGAATATTCACGAGCCATACGAGGAATGAAAGTTTAGAGTTAGAAGTTGCTAGTTGGCGCTGACCGCATTAACCGCTTCAATTTTGGCCGCACCGCCTAAACAGACCGCTTCAATACCATCTGGGATGCCGAAACCAATCTTCACACACGAGGGTTTTTCACGCGTCGCGGCGTAAAGATTTTTTTCCCAAATGGGACTGGAAGTATCTTTGAGAACCTGTGCCTTTTCCTGATATATACCGATAGAAACTTCGGTACCGAGGGCTTTAGCCACCTCTTCGTCGTAGACATCCGACACCTTAAGGATGGCACAATGATACGGTTCAGGGCCGACGATTTCGTCGCGTTGCTCGGGACCAGGAAAGATGTAACCGCAGACAATTGAGTCGAAATTACCTTTTCTTCCTTGTTCAAGAGGAATAAGATCGTCGATCTTGAAACTACCCATCGGACGCAAGCCCTGCGGGGCCGGAAGATTGTACTTCTTGAGGAAGGCTTCTTGATGAGCGGAAAGCGTCGACGACGTCGCAGCAAGGTTTTCTGTTACGGTAGACGAAGAAGACTGATCCATGGGCGTAGAAGCAGATCCGCAACCAGCAATGATGAGCACACCTACAACCAGCACTACGGAAGCAAGCTTAGACATAGAGAGTCTTAGCTCACGAAGCGGGCGAAGTGAGCAAAAGCTTTGTTAGCTTCGGCCATGCGGTGCATGTCGTCGCGTTTCTTAATAGCGTCGCCCAAGTTCTGCTGGGCTTCGGCGATGACGGTGGCGAGTTTTTCGGCCATAGGTTTGCCTTTGCGGGCGTTCGCGGCATCGATGATCCAGCGGCAAGCAAGGGCAAGCTGGCGTTCACCACGGACCGGGAGCGGTACCTGGTAGTTGGCACCACCGACGCGGCGGGAGCGAACTTCAACCTGAGGTTGTACGTTTTTGACAGCCTCTTCGAAAACTTTGATGGGATCTTTTTTGGTGTCCGCGGCAATTTTATCGAGCGCACCGTAGACAAGCTGGGTGGCGATGGTTTTCTTGCCGTCGCGCATCGTATAGTTGATGAATTTAGCGAGCATAACATTGCCGTATTTGACGTCCGGCACGATATCGCGCTTTTTAGGTGTTTTTCCACGCATAGTAAGTAAGGGAAGTAGCTTGGTAGCTAATTAGACTGAGTAGGAAGGATTACTTCTTCGCTTCTTTCGGACGCTTGTTGCCGTAGAGACTGCGGCCACGGCGGCGGCTGGCGACGCCCTGCGTGTCGAATACGCCACGGACGATATGGTAGCGCACACCCGGAAGGTCTTTTACACGGCCGCCGCGGATGAGCACGATGGAGTGTTCCTGGAGGTTGTGGCCTTCACCCGGGATATACGCGATGACTTCGGTGCCATTGGACAGGCGGACTTTGGCGACTTTACGCAACGCGGAGTTCGGTTTCTTGGGGGTGGTGGTATAGACTTTTACGCACACACCGCGCTTAAAGGGGCTGCCCTTGGCGAAGTACGTAGTTTTGCGGTGCAAGTTATCGGTCGTAAACTGGAGCGCCGGCACCTTGGTTTTGCGGCGGTTCGTAGCGCGGCCTTTGCGGACGAGCTGGTTAATAGTAGGCATAGCCTAGTGACTTCACTACAACGATGAGAGGCGTATTAGGAAATCGTATGCCGCAGGGCAGTTCTTCTCCCTACGACCTACGTCCTACAGCTTCATCGAATAAATAAAAAGAAGGCGTAAGTGTTCTCAGCCACGATACTTGTTACGTTCTGGGCGAAGAATAGCACCAAAATGAATGAGTGTCAAGAAAGATTTGCGAAGAAGAGTCTACAATAGAGTTTTCCAGTCGTTTTATTGACAACCAACAGCAAAAATGATACGTTTTAACGTTCTGCGACCGACCGTCCTTTGAATCGAAAAATCGTGCAAAGGTTGAAAGGAGCCACCCGATGCCCAAGAGAGTGCGCCGTGTTGTTGTTGAAGATGAGGGTACGATTGAGATGCTCTGGCAGTGCACCAGCTGCACCTACGTCAACAAAGGCCGCCACGTGGTGTGCCAGGAGTGCAAGAATCCCAAAGACGGGAGCGAGAGATATTTTTCGCCCGGCGAAGACGCTCCGGTCGTCACCGACCCCAAACTCCTCAAGCTGGCCGCAAATCCAGAGAACTGGAAGTGTCCGTACTGCAACTCGCACCAGCGCGACGAGTCCGGCCTCAACATCTGCAAGGAATGCAAGGCAGCCCAAGGCGGCGAAAAGAAGATTGCCGAAAAAGTTGAGAGCGAAGAAGCCCGGGCAGTAAAGAAGGCGGAACAGAAAGAAGCGGCAACTGCCACTTCCCCGCCCGAACCGCTTCCCCCGCCGCCGATTCCACCAGAAATTCTGTTTACACAGCCACGCACTACACATATCCGGCACCGCCAGGCGACGCTCGAAACCCCTGCCGCACCGGATAGTTCCGCCCATCTATCGATTCGGCACCTCCTTCTCGGTGGCATCGGTCTCGTTTTTCTGGTCTTAGGTGTATGGTGGCTTGTCGGGATGCTTCGACCCTACGAGTCGACGGCAACCGTGACCAGCCTCCACTGGAAGCGGAGCATCTCGATCGAAACGAGAAGCCTACTCCACGTGAAAGGCTGGGGGCACGCTCCGGGCAACGCGTTCAACATCCAGAGCGCAACGCTCCAGAAGGGTACAAAGCAATGCAACCCTTACACGTGCGGCCAGCACGACGAGACATACCCCTGCAAGAAAAAAGAACAGGAATCGTACACATGCACCGAGCTGACCAACTGCCGCACTGAGATCACGCCGGTGCGCGGTGGCAACGGCAACGGCTTTGGGCGCAAACAAAAGGTCTGCGATGAGATCAGCAAGAGGTGCACGCGCACGGTGGAGAAAGACTCCACCTGCACGAAGAAGGTCGACACCATCTGCTACAAGCAGTGCCCGGTGTACGACACCTGGTCGGAGTACGACATCTACCGCTGGCAACACCTAACCACCCCCACTACGCAGGGCAGGGACAACAACCCATACTGGCCCGCCCGGGGAGCGCAAGGCAAAGACGAGCGCGAGTCGAACCGCTCCGAGAATTACACAGTAACGCTCACCTGGAAGAACAACTCCGCCACCAACGAGCCCCATTCGGAGAGTGATTTCCGTCGCTTCGAGCTGGGGTCGCACTGGCGCGTGAAGGTCAACCGCTTCGGCTCGCTTCTCGCCATTCTCAGGCGCGAATAAGGGCCGCGAGTATCGCATCGTTCATTCCTAACCATCGCCCCATCCGGACATATCCGGTCGGGGCGATTTTTTTCTGATACATCGAGCGTTTCCGTTGACCATTTAAGTAAAGTATGGCTACTGTAAAGGCAGTTCATTACCACCAAGGAGTGGCGACATGGAGGCGACAACCGTAATTATCCCTCAGCACGAACCGCGCTCGGCCCTGGCTAAGCTCGGAGTGCAAACACAGCATGTAGAATTTCGGCGGCTGTTTCTATGGCTTGTCAAAGAGGTGCTCGCACGATGTCCGAATCTCGTGACGATCACCATGAACCGTTCAACACACGATTTTTCCTACACCCCCGTGATGCAAAAGCTCGTTATTGCGCGCGGCATCGTGGTGGAGGTGCGCGAAAGCGCACCAGAACGTCAACAAAAAACGTACACCTCGAAAAAGTTCCTGAAGGACCGAGAATATCTGTTACACCTACCGCCAGAAACTGAGGCGAAACTCAACGATCTTTTGACTATCGGTTGGATGCCTGCAGAGCAGCTCGTTCGCTACTTCGGCCTACGTGGCCATAAACGCCACAGTCTTACGGAACTAACCGATCTGTACCCGGGTCACCGCAGTTACATCAGCAAAAACATCTCGAGCGTGCTGCATTTTTTGAACCCGAAGCGCGTAACCGCGGCTGGGGCACTGCAAAGTTCGCAGGCTATCGCGAGCCATTTGCGAGCGTATGAGCGTAAAAAAGAAATCGAACGCCGCTCCCAGCAGCGCAACGAACTGGCAAAAAAACTGCACGGAACATCGATTACCTGCCAGGTGCCACTAGCTGAAAAAGCTCACGTGGAAATAATCATCGCCGCGCGCCACGACGGACGACTCGAAATACTCCAAAAAAATCACACTCGTCTCTACCAAGTCTTGGCATCGCGTTACGACCTAGAAAAGGGCGAGACGGGCCTGCGTACGCTTGCCGCGGTCGGGGATATTTTTGGCTTCAGCCGCGAACGAGCCCGGCAAATCCTTAAAGAGGCGTTCGAGACGTTGTCCATTCTTTTGTCCCCGGCTTCCCATCATCCACCGTCAACCACACTTCCTACCAAACTGGCCTCGGCCGTATCGCTCGACACGGTATACAAAACTATTACTGCCCTGTACGAACGGCACTTTGGCCCGATTGCCGCATCACGCCACGGACTTCTGCCGCTGCGTGCCCGCCGCCTGATACCTTATCTTCTTCATATGCACGCGCTCTGGCCAGCAAGGCAGATAGCCAACTATCTGCGCAAGGATACCAGCCAGATACACCGGGCCAAAAACTACGTGAAACGATTTCTTGAGCCAGGCTGTAACCGACCTAACCGAGAAGCGTTCTTGCTCAAATTCAACGCGCTTATCGCGGATTTGTACACTCCCTCCGACTCTTCAGCGGCTGTCTAGCCGCCAACTATCCCTTAGCAACGGATAGTTTTTTGATTGACAACTTAGAGCAAAAACGCTACGTTCCTACGCAGGCAGCCATATTCTTTAATCAGGAGGTAAAGTCATGTCCCTGGGGTGCACACACGTCTTTTCACGAAAAAACCATCCCTCTCTCCATAATCTCCACCCCGAAACCGAACGAGTGCATATCGTAGGCCATGCTCCCACCTGGCTTTTGACCGAACTTATTGAGCGCCTACCGCAACTCAAAGAGATTGAACTATCACCGAGCGCTGATGTGTCTTTGCGAAATGACATGCGCCTCTTGCTCCGCTCCCGTGGAATTAACACCACTGTTCGCTACGTTCTTACAGACAGAATTCCAAACGTGCGCACCAACAAAGGCCACGAACGAACACGTAGCCTCTTGCAGGAACTTACTGGCCCAATCCTCAAACGTCTCGAATACCTCCTCTCAATTAAGTACGAACCGGCGGAGATATTCCTTCGCTACTACGGACTACAAGGCTACGAACCAACGAGCCAAGCCCACCTGGTGCGCCGGTATAATTATCCGAACCAGCAGAAACTCAGCCGTCATATCAAGGCCGTGCTGCACTTCATTAATCCGGCACACCCCGTGCACCGTGCCGCACAGCGTAGCGCCTTGCAGCTCACCAAGCAATTCAAAGCTGTGCAAGAACAAAAGAAACGTGAACGCCAAAAGAATTTGATCGACCGACTGGTAGCTCAACTGCGACGCGAGACACTCACAAAACCGACCGCGGTCCCGATACGCTACTTAAAAATGCTTCAAACCATCAAGCGCGCGAATGAAAGCGGACGCCTCGACAAACTGCTTATTTCGTATCCGCGGCGCGCAGAAATGCTTTTACTACGTTTTGGCTTGCATCTCGCTCACCCACCTGTCTTCAGAAGTTACGACATGGTTGCTGCCATGCTCGGCATAACGCGGCAGTGTGTCCAGCAGCTTACTACGCAGGCCCTAAATTTCCTCGAAAGCAACCCATAACCATAAACCCCCCGGAATTTCTCCGCGGGGTATTTTTATACGAGATATTTCTAACACCCACCCGGCTTCATACTGAAACAAGTTCCCCCGCTCGGTGCATATGCCTGGAACGTATTCGGCGGTTCGCACGTTATGCCGGTTGTTCCATCATCTCCTAAGGTAGAGATATGGACGGTTTGCCCAAGGATGTTGGTGTAGCGAAACCGGTATAGCATACAGGGGTTTCCGTAAGGAGTGGTGCGTGGTCCGGTTCCGGGATTGGGGAAATACCCGAGCGTCAATGAGCAGTCGTAGCCTCCACCAATGAGGGACGCATACTCTCCCGAACCGTAAGAAACGAGCACATGATCGTTTCCTTGCGAGCATTGCACAACGCGCACGGTATTGGGGAGGGAAAACCGTGGGACCGCAAAGACAGGCCGTTGGTAGGCATACCCACTGCAGGCAACCGGAGCAGTAGGTGATAGACCAAAACAGTAGCTGCTCGTTGGGCTGACGAAACGGTAGATAGTGGTCCAGCACGCATCGAAATCATCGACTTTGCCATTACCATCGTCATCAAGCCCGTTGCAGATTTCTCCTATCGGCATCGAGGCCATGTCAGTCGATGGCAAAGCCATATCAGGTACAGAAGTTGGACCCTGGCATTCGCCATCACGACAGCCGTATCCGCATGAAACGGTCGTGGAAGAGCAGCCATTATCCGCACATTTAATGAGTGTTGCGGCATCACGGCAGCTTTTGGAACCCGGCGTGCAGGTAAGCGGTTGGCACGATGTCTGATCACGACTGCAGCCGCACGCGCAACTCTCAACCGGTTTGGATGAACAGCCATCGGGAGCGCATTCTTTGACAACGGTCCCGGGCGGTACACAAGTGCGCATACCTGGCATGCATGATTGACGACAAGCACCATTAGCACAACCGCAGCGGCAGCTAGCTTCTTGCCATTCTAAACCCGTTGACGCACAGGTCCGGGATGTAGTTGGTGACGTGCATTCTTTTGTGGTCGGAACGCACATCTTTACCGGAGCGTCCTCGTGGATCGGGTCTTTGCATTGCACGCCAAACGGCGGCTTACCGCATCCAAGAAATTCAGCTACACCCGGAATCGGCACTGGTTCGGCGCACCAGGTGGAACTGGCGGAGAAGAAATTCCATTCGGGGGTTGTTTCGTCCCACGCGCGATCGCACTGGCCGCATAAATCTGCAAGCCACCGACCAAAAATCGACGGACATACCCAGTTAACCGGTGCTGGGCCACCTTGGCAGGCTGCACAGAGGGCGGTGCAGCCACCCGCACCACCAGCGACACGCATACGGTCGGCAAGCCCACCCTTCTCACTACGAGAGACGAGGAGGCGGGCGGAGGTGACCGACGAAGGGACTTCATCGGTGTCCATAAGGATTTTGAGCGTTCCGGGTGTGACCGATTCAAGACAACCAGGATTTAAAAGTAGGCCTTGCGCCCAGTTTTCACACGGATCCCAGAAGGCAATGTCTTTGTACTGACAAGAAGCGGGCAGTCTAGAGGCGACTGTTTTGTTAAGATGGTTAAAAACCCTTGTACGATCAAGCGAGCCCCTCTCCCACGCAGGCACCACTACCTCAATCTCAAGAGAGTTATTCTGAGCGGGAGGTACTTTCTTGCTCCATGTTAACTCTATCTCGACACGCTTCTTGTCGAAGAAGGTGGCTACACCTTTGTCTGGAGCCCAATCCGCTCGCGACAAAGTTTTTTCTTGTGCCCTGACCCGCCATACGACGATTAAAGTGCCAAGCGCCAAGACCATGAAAAAGCCATAACGCAGTTTCTTTCTCACCATGACTTACCTCCACTCCCGCATGTTCGTATCGGGGTAAATAGGGTTACCAGGAACATAACCGTCCTGGATCAAGATCATGAATACTTCCGGGGTTGAATCCCAGAACTTTTTCAACTCTGACGCCGGACCTACTATTCCAAGCCCTCCGAGGTAGAGCTGGCCTTTGGCTTTTTCTTCCGCCAAACCATCGGTGTAACGTCTTGCAGCCTCCGGTGTACACAGGTCAGGTCGCTCTTTACACCATTTCGCTTGGCTTTCAATAGCTCTTTGAGTGAGCCAGAGTATGTCTTGATACTCCTTATCAAAAGCGGCTTTCAAGGTATCGCCCGACAATTCATTGACGCGCGAATCTCCGCCGCTATCGGCATAAATCGCCGTCACCTTAATCTCCGGATGCTTCTCGAACATCTTAAGGGTCGTCGATGCGGCCTGCGGCGTCTTGAATGAGAGCTTACCGTAGGTTCGAACATTTGGGTTGGCGGTGGCCAAGTATTCAATACCTTCACGATACGTCTGCCGCATTTCGTCAGGCGTGCGTTCGCTGATCCATTTTGTAAGACGCTCCCCGGGGCGTGACGTTGGTTCGCCTGCCTTAAATCCGTTACACGCTGCGCCACCTACCAAAAGACAGGCCAATACACCTACCACAAGCTTGTTCATAAGACTCCTCCTGTCCGCAATGGGACGATTAAGACTAAACACCTTACCGACCGAAGCCAGATATTTCTTCATCGTACACTCCTTCGACCTTTGGGGTAAAGAAAAAACACCGGGACGTTCCCTGTGTTTCTCCCCCTTAAGAAGCAAGCTACTCTTTTAAAAATCGATGTAAAGGGTTTCGTGTGGATAAGAAACTCACAGAGCGCTCACAACTTCTTTCATTCTCCTTATAAACTCTTCCTCCGAAAACCGCGCGGCCGTAGCCAGACACTCTGGTTCACAAGACCGAACTTGTTCCACGGTGAGCGCACGTACTTTGGCGACAATGTCATCAACGGTAAATGCAGCAGGCAAGAACCAGCCGTTTGCACCATCTTTAATCACTTCAAGCATACCACCCTCCGCCACACCAATAACCGGTTTACCAGCAGCCATCGATTCCACCGGACTCATGCCAAAATCTTCACGAACGGGAATATAGATGGTAGCGAGACATGAACCGAGATACTTCATAAGATCGGCATCAGTAATCCAACCAAGAACTGTAATGTTGCTATGACCTTTCGCCATTGCCCGGATACGCACTTCGTCGGGGCCACCAGAAGCGACCACGAGTTTTTTGTCCGGCATTTTAGTGAACGCTTCGACAATACGGTCGACACGCTTGATAGGGTAAAGCCGCGCCCACGAAAAGAAATAGTCGCCGTAGCCGAGGTTTTTAAACGGCAACGTTGTGCACGGCGGATACACGACCGTCGCTTCGAGACCCAAGTATTTTTTAATGCGCTCACGCACATTTTCTGAGTTGGTAATGATGAGATCGAAATGCCGGGCTAGTGTTTCAAAACGCCATCGATTGAACCAGACAAAGGGCACGAAAATGAGGCGCTTCCACCATGAATAGCGATCGTACGTTTCTTGGTAATGATCGTAGAGATGCCGGGGCGGCGTGTGCATGTAGGCAATGTTCTTTTTACGACGGGCGGCAAGAAGCGCGGTTAGGCAATCACCGCTGTAGATGATCGTGTCGTAGTGTTCAATAAGTTTTTTGATTTTAGTAAGAAACGACCACTGCACCTGCAAATACCTAAAACCCGGCAAACGGCTGAGCCACGTTTCGCGCACAAGTTCGGTTGTAGCAATTCCTTCCTCACGCGGATCGAAAGCGTCTGCGGCGATAAAGGCCGTGGCAATATCAGCACCCAGGCCTTTGGCCAAACTTATCACCAGGCGTTCACCACCGCCTTTATAGAGAAAGTAATCGTGAAGGATGAGGGTTTTCTGATGCATAGTGCGGATAGTGTGCCAGAAAAATAACGAGGCGACAATAGAATTTTCCGCCTATCGAGCGCGCACAACCGGTCGTATGCCAGCAACATAATTGACAAGATCCAGTTGAATTGGTTAGGTTCATGCGATGCGGCCTGCATAGTACGGTCTTCTTGCAACGCATCATTGCTCTGTTTTACGGCTCACTTCGAAAGATGAAGGAGTGGTTCATGAATCGTATTACCGTACGCCTCACCAACGGAAAGACCTTCAGGAATCCGGAACACGGTACGAATCTGGGAACCGTACGCCGCACTGAATGTCATGACGGGATACGCGGCGAGAAAATTGATGACCAGGTAACAATTTCATTCGAAACAAACGATTCGAACACCTTTATTCTCGAGAGCGCGGTTGCGAACGATTCTCCACCTCACCCCCAGCCGCCACCTGGAACCGCTACCGCGAAAAACGGCCCTCCAGGCGCTATGTACACGGCGGTACGCGCAGAGCCTTACGTTCGCACCGTAACCATACACAGCCACGAAGGCGGCCGCGCGATTACGTACGAAGACCAGAATGGGATGCATATCGGGATAGTAGAAATGACTACCGGAAAAGTGCTCTTAACAATCAGGCGGCTCTCAGTCGTCGCGCAGCGCGACCGAAAGTATTTCGCCTCGGAGATGATCGGTCCCCATCACTTGCATCGTGATGCGCTCGGCCTGTGGTCTCCAAAGTTCTACGATACAGCGCAACTTGGCGCGCTCGTACGGCTCATGACACCGACTCAACTCAGCGCCATTCCTCGCAAGGAGCGACCGGCGGGCCACGGCAGTGTGCGCAAGGTTACCCATCCCAACGTCAGGCTTGCCTCGCTCAAAGATGTTCGAGCGACAGTCCGGCATTACTCGGTAGCATCGGGCAGCGGATTTCTGACGATAAAAGACCTCTACGGCGCCACCTGCGATGCATATGTAGAGTGGTCAACGGTCAAAAAGGGTCCCAAGGAAGCGTTCCGCCCCGATATGTTTGTCGAATTAATCGCGGGTCAAGAAGTTATCATCGGCATCCTAAAACCGACACCGGAAGAAAACGCCCCGTATCAAGCGCTCGGCGTATATCCGGCCGCCGGGGCACCAAACAGCACCATTCCATCGCCCGCAGAGTCCGCAGACGAATCTGCGGGAGCAAAACCGGCTCAAAATCCGCCAACGAAAAATATGCCACCGGCGCCAAAAGCGGCCCTATCGGATTTCAAAAACAGCCTGTTTAAAGCCGGTGAAGCAGAAACTCTCAAAACCAGGCTTAGGATGAAAACCACGTAGAAAACTCGATTTTTCACCTCACCGCTCGCCCACCCTACCCCCGGTTAAACTACTGACGGGTCGGCGGCGGGTCTTTTTTTAGCTTTTTTGCTTAATGAACTGAAAAACCACGATAAAAATCCCTTGACAAAGGGATAAAAGTATGATATTATTTTTTGTTGCGTTCACTCAGAATTATACCGCGTGAACGCGTAAAGATCCGCACATCGACAACCAAAAACCCCCAGATACGTGCTAGGGCACACAGGAGCTACCATGATCAAGATCGAGATTTCTTACGTCGGTACGGACCGTGAGATGGTTACCACCACCAACCCGGTACACGGCCAGATCATCACCTCGGTTGGCGCTCTGACCAAAAAGTTCGAACTGCGCGTCGTTGACGAAAGCGGCCGCGCCATCGTTCTGCAGCCGAGCAAGACGGCAAACGAGAAGCGGCCACTGGTGTTCGCCAAGCAGGCTGCTACCAGCCACGGCGCGGCCTACACCCGCAACATCGGCATCATGAAGGCGCAGACCAACCAGGACTTCGTGTTCACCAAGTCCGACCAGAACAACCTCGGGATCTTCGAGATCCAGGGGAACACGCTGGTTCGTCACGAAGTCGGCGTTCTCGTGCAGCACGGCTGGGTGTTCTTCTTCAACCAGAAGACCACTCACGAGCTCTACCAGACGGCGGAAGGAGAGATCTTCTCCCCGACCCTGTCCTGGAACGAGTTCATGGCTGCACTCAAGGAGCGCGGCGTTGCCGGACTGCCGATTGCCGATAAATTCTCGGCGAGCCGGTCTGCCCCGGCCGATCTCGACACCAACACCTGGACCGTCAAGTACTGGTGGGCGCCGGGCAACTACGGCATCATCATCCGCACCAATGCAAAAGGTCAGGAAGAAGCTGCTCGCGTCAAGTGGAACAGCATCCTGCCTTCCACGCCCGGCCGCCTGGCCGAGCTCGCAGAAGGCGAAGTGGTGACCGTGATGACTTTGCGCTCGACGGAAGACAAAGGCATTAAGCTCGACGCTCTCGGTGTCGCCAAGACCACGGCTTCGGCTGAGGACAAGGCGCTCTAGAGCAAGGACCAACTCGCGCTGTTCGCTGAGGCCGATGCCGAGGAGGAAGGCGACAAAAAGGTTCCGCTCTGGAACGATCGCGAGCTTGCCCGCCTCCAGCAGCTCGAGAACCCGGTGAAAAAAATCATCGACATCGGACCGCTGAAGGCACCACCGCCCAAGCCCCTCAAGCTCGATCTGAACAACTCCGAGACCCAGGCCCGGATTCGCCAGGAGGCTGCGCGGATGGGCGTGCGTCTCTAAACCACCAGAAAGGAGTCTTGGCCCATGAGGAAGAAAGGCAGCACCCCGGAGGAGATCGACGATCGCCTCCACGCCATGTTCGAGACGTTCGGAGGAAAGCCTCCGATCATGTACTTCGCTCTCAAGAAGGGCGGCCACGAGAGCGACGAGCTCTCCACCGCCGACAAGGAGGTACTTCTCAAGGCCCTATTCGAAGCCGAGGACGGCGCGCGCATCTACGAGCTCGACAGCGTGGTGGTCACCACCATGTTCGAGGAGTTCGAGAACAGCTCGCGGCACGACTACGGCCTCGGACGCTACCTGGGTCGAGGACAGTCACTGCTCAAGGTGCGAGGCGCCATCAAGCCGGGCCTCATCCTGAAGCTCCCCGACAGCGGCATCTGGACCCTGGTCGCAACCGCCGATGCTGCAGGTCGCATGGTCACCGTCTTCGCGCCGGAAATCCCGGACGTGGACGTCAACGGCCGCGGCCTCTAGCCCCCAACCCACCCATCAACCGGTGGCAGGAAAATACCTGCCGAGCTGGTTGGTCGGTGGGTATTTTTCTTTTTATCTAAAGCCCTTTCGATTGACTTATCGCCTCGGGCATGATAAAGTGACGTGTCGTTCATTGACCATCCCAACGAGAGGAGGATGCAACCATGACGTCTTCAGTCCACGACTTTGAGCGCTGGGGCACAGAGCAAGTCAGGCGGCGCCGTTTTAATCTCGTGCACAACGTTATTATCCAGGAAACGGTCCCGCTCGAAGCGCGGCAGATCCTGTATCTGCAATATGCGGCCGCGCAAGAGAAGAGGCGGGGAGGAAACCCGCATCTCCCCGCTTATTACGTTACCGTTCACGAGGTACGAAACAAGCTGATCGCAACGAGCGCGCTCAAGCCCTTCATCGCCCGGGATTTCCTGCAACGATTGCTCAACGATCCGTCGCGGCCACACATCCTTACCAGGGAAACCTCTGGAGATCACGATGTAAACATCAATCGAAGCAATCTCCGCGACGAACTCTTCAGAGAGGCTAACTTTTCCGTTGAAGAGCGGTGGGCGTACTTTCTGCGCGAGATCAGCCTGCAACCCAATCTGACCACGTGGAAGAGGCAGGTCGTAAACGAGTTCTTGCTCTTGTCACCCCAGGATCATGTGCGGATCTTTGCCTGGGCGCTCAACGAGCCGGAACCGCTTCAAATTCTCTCAACCATCCTTGGCGAGAATGGGCATCTCTATACACCTCCCTACCTAAAAACACCAGGAGGCGCCGGGGAGTTCTGCCGCGAAACCGCTCCACTCCTCCTCGCCGTATGGCAAGACGATTACCAGAACTACCGGAGCAACAAGAGCGTTCTTCAGGGAATCCTGAAGCTCACCACGGGAAGCGCGGAAGCGGATCGCGCGGGCATCAAGGCCTGGGCCGAGAAGCTTTATAAAGGCATCCGGACGCTGCCGCCAGCAAACCAGAAATCATGGAGCTCGGCTCTGCACGAACTCATGTCGCAACACTTTTTACACCTGCCGCTCAAGTCAGCGCTCTGCGAGGGCATCAAACGCTTAAACAACCTCGAGACAACCCAGCTGGTCGATCTGCTCGCCGAAACGGATACAGAGCACAAGCAGATCATTGAGGAGCTCTGTCGGCGGAATTTTAAGGTCAAAGACCAGGATCTCACCACACTCGTCAAGCTCTGCCCCACCGAAGCATATGGCGACGAAGCGTGGGTAGTGTTCCGCAGCCGCTTTACCTCAAAGGATGCAGAGCTCCTCGCACCGCTTATCACGGCGCTCGAAAAAAGCACGGACCACGTGTCTATCCATCGCGCCGAGCGGCTCTGGAACTATCTCCAGCACATCCGTACGCTCGGAGCGCTCAAAGCTCTTCGGGCACTACGGACAAGTGCGCGGTTCGGTACCCGGGCAGAAAAAGCGCTCGGCACGCGCATCTGGGCCCCGTTTGCCAACCTTTTGCTCGATTAACACCCCTCAACCCCGTTGAGGGGTTTCTATTTCTAGCCTAAAATCAACAACAGAGCCACCTGCGTATGAGCACTTGACAATTTCCGACCCCTCTGCTAAAATTGCGTACATCAAGCTAAAAATCTTCTATGAAGCCTTCTATTCACCCTCAGTACCATGCCGCGGCCGTCTCGTGCGCGTGCGGCGCCAATTTTACTACCGGCAGCACTTTGGAAAGCATCCGCGTCGAGCTCTGCAACCAGTGCCATCCTTTTTATACCGGTAAACAGAAATTCGTCGACACGGCCCGCCGCGTCGAGAAATTCCAGGAAAAATTCGCCAAAGTCTCGGCTGCCGCCGCGGTCCGCAAAGGCAAGAAAGCCAAAACCGCTGCCCAGGCCGCTAAAAAAGCTGCCGCTAAAGCCGAAACCGTTTCTACCACCAAAACCTCGTCCGAACAGTAGCTACGGATATGAAAACAGACTCGAGCTGCCGCTTTAGTCTGTTTTTATTTTTAATAGATGTCATTGCAAGGAGTGACGAAGGAACGACAGCTTGTCGCGATTAGATCGGGAAAGCAACCCCTTAATACTTCAGAACTCACTATGCTTTCAAAGAGATTACTTCGTCACTCGTCTAACTCCTTCCTCGCACTGACAATAATAATATATGAACCCTAAATTCTCCGCCGTCATTGACCATTACCAGAAGCTCGAAGCCAGCTTGCAAGATCCGGCTGTACTTAATAATCCTCAAAAAATCAAAGAGGTTTCGCAAGAATACAGCGAGCTCAAACCAGTAGTAGAAAAGGCGCTCGAACTACAAAAGACCGAAGTGCAAACTGCAGACACCGTAGCTATGCTCGCTGCCGAAACCGATGCCGAAATGAAAGCCATGGGCGAGAGCGAGCTCTCACATCTGCGTGAACGTGCCAAACAGCTCGAAGAAGAACTGGCCGTGCTCACCCGCCCGGTCGATCCGCTCGATAAGAAAGATGTAATCGTCGAAATCCGGGCCGGCGTAGGCGGAGACGAATCCGCACTTTTTGCCGCGGAACTCTACCGCTTGTACCACCGGTATGCCGATAGCCGCGGCTGGAAAACCACACTCTTGGACGAAAACCAGATCGGCATCGGCGGGTTTAAAGAAGTGGTTTTTGGCATCAAAGGCACAAATGTGTACAAAGATCTCAAGTATGAGATGGGTGTACACCGCGTGCAGCGCGTGCCGGCCACCGAAAAATCAGGTCGCATCCACACCTCTACCGTCACCGTCGCCGTACTCCCCGAAATCGAAGAAACCGAAATGAAGATCGACCCAAAAGATTTACGCATCGACACGTTCTGCTCGGGCGGCAAAGGCGGTCAGAGCGTCAATACTACCTACTCTGCTGTGCGCATCGTGCATATCCCGACCGGTATCATGGTGTCATGCCAAGACGAGCGTTCGCAAACCTCAAACCGTGAAAAAGCTATGCGCGTGCTACGCGCCCGCTTGTTCGAAGCCGAACGTGAGAAACGCGAAAAAGAACTCTCCGAACGCCGCAAATCGCAGATCGGTACTGGAGATCGCAGCGAAAAGATCCGCACTTACAACTTTCCGCAAGACCGCATTACCGACCACCGCATCCATAAAAGCTGGAACAACATTCCGACCATTCTTAACGGTGAGCTGGAAAGCCTTATCACTGCTTTACGTGAGGCTGATTATCTCGCCCAAGACGGCAAGTTCGTCGCTGGTACGGCAGACGAAGACGAGGATTAAAAAAACTGCCTGAGGCAGCCAGAGAAAAATGAACTACTTAGTGTCCGCCATCGGGGCGCTTGTTTCGGGTGTAGATACTGTCTTTGCGGATGGATTCGGGTCGTAGAGCACAACGACGCGGTGGAGGTCGAGCATGACCTGAGCCACCGAGGGGCCCGGCACGTACCAATAGGTCGTAAAACGTCCGTTGCACAGCGCTGGCCGCACCCGGCGCTTGTTTTTGGTAATAAGCTCAAAGCCGAGGGTAATCTCCTGCCCAGCCGGACACTCGAAAATCGTGCCCGGATACCGTTTGCCATGCGGCGTTACCGCATCTTCGATCGGCGTTCCGGGGCGCACCTCATCGTCGCGCAATACGAGCGGCGCCGCACTTCCCCGCATGAGGGTAAAATCGCTGGCAAAGGCTGGCGGACGAGAGGCACAGCCAGTAAAAACAATAAAAACTAAGGGGATGGACGGGAAGAGTTTTTGCGACATCAAGGTCTCCTTTCGGCTGCAGGCAGTGTAATGCGCTCAAACGGACATGTCAATGTCGTGTCAAATCAGCACATGTCTCGAAAAATTTTTGACGTGTTTACGCAATGGTAATTTCCTCGGCCGCGTAAATATCTTGCACCAAATTGAGCATCTCAACCCCTTCTTCAAACGGTCGTTGAAACGCCTTGCGCCCGAGAATGAGCCCACTACCACCGGCGCGCTTGTTGATAATCGCAGAGCGCGCCGCAGCTGCAAAATCTCCCGCCCCAACGCTTGCCCCACCAGAACTAATGAGCGGCACACGGCCAGCAAAGGCGTTTAATACTTGATAACGCACCATGTCGATGGGATGCGCAGAAAGAAGTTCTTTATAAACAATCGCATGGTCGAGTCCGTAGGTCTGGCGCGCCGTACTGAGCGCGCGAAAACCGTCGAGGAGTGTCGGGATTTTCTGTTTCACGATATCGGCACCAACGGTTGCTCCGAGATGCACGGCCTGCGCCGTAAGATCGGCGGCTTCTTCGTAATTTTTAGCACCTTTGCGCAGCCCGCCGTTTCGCACATAACACCACAGCACGGTAAACAATCCGCGCCGGTGCGCTTCGGCAAACGCCGCGGCAATTTCGGGGATGCGCTGTTTGGACTCTGGCGATGCGAAATAAATCGTTGCACCAACACCCGCCGCACCCATGGCTGCCGCCCGTTCAACCGTCGTGAATAAAATCTGGTCGTAGTCATTGGGGAACCGTAGCAGATCATTATGGTTAAGCTTGACAATGAACGGAATGCGCCGCGCGTATTCCGCACTGACCATACCTAAAATCCCGGCTGTTGACGCCACAGCATTGCACCCGCCTTCAATGGCAAGACGCACGATTGCAGCTGGGTCGAAGTACGCAGAGTTCTTCACAAAGGCATGCCCGGCGCTGTGCTCAATGTCTTGGTCGACCGGTAAAATGGAGAGATACCCCGTACCGCGCAAACGGCCGTGGTTATAGAGTCGCTCGAGATTTTTTATAACCGCTCGCGGACGATCGCTCTTGGCAAAAACGTTTTTGAAGGAGCCTGGCGAAGGCACATTAAGAAGCGAAGATGGAATGCGCGGACTCGAAAAATCAAGAAGAGAAGCCAATTCTTTGCGCCCTAGCAGCTGTTCTAAACGAGCGAGTAGAGAGGCCATACAAGGAACCTAATTTTTTAAATACACATCCTCGGCTTTGGCCGCGATCGTGTCCCAGTTATAGAATTTTTCGGCATAGCTTTTGTTGTGCACACCGACTTCTTCGAGGAGACGCGGCTGCTCAAGCAGATGGATGATTTTTTGGGCAAGCGCTTTCACATCGCGCACCGAAAACCAGAACCGCTGGTCAAGGATAATCTCGCGATGTTCAGGGATATCAGAAACGAGTGCCGGACGCGCGCAGGCCATAGCTTCAAGCACCGCGATCGGGAGCCCCTCGGCTTCAGAGGGATGCACGAAGAGTGCGGTATTGGCGTATAATTCCTCAAGCACGCGGCCTTTGACCCACCCGGTAAACACGATGGACGGATCATGCTCGGCCATAAGATGTAGGCGGGTGACGTACTTTTCAGTATGATGACCCCCACCCGCAATGACGAGCTGGAAGTTACGTAGGAGTTCGAGCCGTTCTTTGCGTGCCAACTGCCAGGCAGCAATAAGATCGTGCGCCCCCTTGTGCGGCACAAGGCGCGAGACCATGAGGACGTAATGAAATGGTCTTAGATTCCACTGCGAAAGAAGTTGCGGCGTAGAGCATGAAGCGGTAACACCATTCGGGATATAGGTGGTTTCCCGACCATAGCGCGCGCGGCAATACTCTTCCAAAACTTTGGAAACCACAATCGTTTCGTGCGGAAAGCGGCACGCGGCCCATTCGCCAAGGTGCAAAAACAAACGAGCTAGCATCCCCCATTTTTGATGATGCCTATCAATACTATGGAACGTCACTACTACTTTGGTGCGACGGGCAAAAAGTCGCGGAATCCATGCTAAAAGCGCCGGACCCACGCCGTGGTAATGAATAATATCTGGCTTGCGGCGTAGAGCATCAAGTGTAGCTGTAAACGTATGCACGATCGCATCCAGATGCTTGGTGTGAATGGTCGGGGTGTGCACGACCGTAATGCCATGATAGGAATGCACCATCGGCGGGGTATACCACGAGCGAGCATACGCCACCACTTCATGGCCCTGGCCAACAAGTTTGAGCGCCAATTCTTCGACATGCCGCTCGACGCCTCCAAAATGAGCAGGAACCCCCTTTTGTCCGATCATGGCGATACGCATACGCGAATGTAAGTGCGATTAGAAGAAGGATACTCCGGTCACAACCGGCATTCTTCCCTTTTTTGTCCCTCTATCTTACTATAGAGATGGTCATTTAGCTAGAATTATCCTTTTTCTGTGCGCATTCTCGAAATCAATAAATTCTTTTATCCGCGTGGCGGCGTAGAGGTCGTTTTTTTCGACACTATCCGCGGGCTCCGCGAACGCGGCCATCAGGTTGCCGAATTTTCCATGCACCACCCGAAAAACCTGCCCTCGCCCTACGAATTTTATTTTGCCTCAGAACTACCCGAGCTTCTTGGCAGCCAGAGTTTTGCAACTAAAATCCGCATGTTCAAGCGTTTTCTGCATTCGCCGGAAATCGAGCATAAAATCACCGATCTCGTAGAAAAGGCGCGACCGGATATCGCCCATATCCACGGTGCGTATCGTCATCTCTCCGCGAGCACCTTTACCACGCTCAGGCGACTCAAGATTCCCATCGTCGTGACGCTCCACGACTTTTACCCCCTTTCGCCAAGCCGCAACTTTATTATCGGCGAAACGCTCAATGAAGCGGCATATAAAAAACTTTTTTCCTGCACCCGTGCCCGCTGCGTCGACAATGCTTTTTTGCCGAGTTTAGCCGGCGATCTGGAGGCGTATTACTATCGCTTGCGCCGCATCTGGCAGCACGTCGACCGGTTCATCTGCCCGAGCCAATTCATGGCCGACAAAATGGTCGAATGGGGTTTTCCGCGCGAAAAAATGGTTATAATTCATAACCCATTTACTCCCCTACCACAAACCCCCAAGGACCTTCCGCTCGGCGACAGCGTACTCTACCTCGGCCGCCTGCACCCCGAAAAAGGCATCAAATTCCTTTTGGAAGCTGCCGCCCGTCTGCTGAACACTAAATTTATCCTAGTCGGTAGCGGACCGATGGAAGGTTGGATAACCGATTTTATAACGAGCCATAAACTCACCAACGTAGAACTCTGGGGCCATGTCGCCCACGGGAGCGAACGATATTTTGAAGCCATCCGCCGCGCCAAAGTGATGGTCACCCCGTCGCTGTTTTACGAAAACTGTTCCATGACGATTTTGGAAACGCTCTCCTACCGCCGCCTGGCCGTGGTGACGAACCGCGGCGGTAATCCAGAAATGGTCGCAGACGGTCACACCGGCTTTCTAGCAAAGCCCGAAGACGCGGAAGATTTGACGCGAGTACTCGATAAAACCATGGCGTTACCAGATGCAGAGGCCGCGGCCATAACCAGCCGTGGACACGATCTAGTTGCCCGCGCCTACAATTCTACGCAGCATCTGGATGCGGTAGAAAACCTTTTCAGAGAACTTATTACTTCTTGAAGGAAGAAAATTTACCCATCTTTAGCTAATAAATTGACAACACTTTAAGTAAGAAAGAATAGTTCCATGCCTTTCATCAAAAAACCGCCTGCGCGAAAAAATGAGGGCGCAAACGGTTGCGGAACTATCTGCGAGACTCGAGGGCGATGAACTTGATAAAAGCAAGCTGGAACAAAACGATCAAGGTCGACATGGAGGAGCCTCCGTTTCTTTAACCTTTACAGGTCGTTCGAATACTAGTCTCTTCTCATTTTTCCAATAATGAGTCAAGGATTAAGTCTAGCCCCGGGATGAAACCGACGGGTGTTTTGTTTATGTGTTTAAAACTTAAAAACCGCCGGCACGCAATGCGTACAGGCGGTTAGTGCTTGACCAATAAGCTCTACTTCCTGGCGGAGGGCGGTAGGATGATGTATTCCAAGGCGCGGAAGACCAGCATGAAAGCTGGCCCGACGATATTCTCGAAGAAACAGTAAACCAGGAAGGCAAGTACAACCAGCGCGGCGACAAAGAACAGAGCAAAGTTCACTGCAACTTTAAGCGGCCAGAGGGCAGCAACGAGCGTAAGGTACGCTCTCTCGTCCTCATCCGTGCAATCATGCACAAACGGGGGTGAAGGAAGATCGCGCGTACTAACCCCAACCCCGTCGACCAAAGAACTCAAAGGGAACAGTAGGAAAGATGTAAAAGAAGGCTTCTTTGCCTGCTTCCATATCCGCCACGACGGCCGCGCAATCAGCGGCAGCCCAATGTAGCGAGCCGAAAGCAGGTATAACGCCACTCCAAGCATGATTTTGGTCACAAGCGGAAAGGCAACGAACTTGGCCATGGCGAAGATAACCAGAAACTTGAGCGTGAGCATGTACTTTCTCCCCTTTCCAAGGATGATATCGACGGGTGCCCTGGATTATCCCAGAAACACGTAACTTTACCCGGTTACAAAGCGAATGTCAAGCAAGAAGCCATCGTGCGTACTACACCAACATTAAACATTTTAAAACAAAAAAGAAGCTTTTAAGCTTCTTTTTTGTTTTCAGGTTCAGGGTCCCCGCGATGGCCTACTTTTGCGCTAGGCGCTATCATCGGCGCTGAGAGGCTTAACTTCCGAGTTCGGGATGGGATCGGGTGTGGCCCTCTCGCTCATATCACGGAGACTCTAAACCCAAAAGGTTGTAGAGCTGACAATTTACCAACAGGTATTTTACTAACCACTGCTTAATGCTTTCGTTGTACGCTCGACCGATTAGTACTCCTCCGCTCAACGTCTTACGACGCTTACACGTAGAGCCTATCAACCTCATAGTCTATAAGGGGTCTTAACGAATAGTAATCTTGAAGACGGCTTCACGCTTAGATGCTTTCAGCGTTTATCCGTGCCGAACAT
>CAZQUL010000003.1:0-51972 GCA_964596525.1 uncultured Gammaproteobacteria bacterium
TCCATGTGGTACTGGTTGCAGGTTTCGTTGAGGGCGAGTTGCAGTTCGCCCATCAGTTCCCGCACAAAGCTCCCGAGCACGCCGCACTCGAAAGCCAGTCGCTGCTCGTCACCGCACCCGGTGCGCTGCTGGTAGGCCTTCGCATCGGCCTTCGCTTGGCTGACCAGCTTGGCGCTGGCCTCGATGGTGTCCATCTCTTGCTCCCGTCGCCGTTGGGTGGCGAGTGGTGCAAGTATCACCGGACGGTGTGCCGGCCGTCAACACCGAACGGTGAAATAAATGGAAAACACCTACCGTCGAAGTTGTGATGCTTGGTGTGCGCTCTAGCAGACTGGCCACGTCACGCAGAGGGAGTGCCCGGAATGAGGCAGGCGCTGATTTGTTCGCTTTTGGCCGTCGCGGTAACCGGCTGCGCCACGATGGAAGTTGTGATGCATGAGCCGGACTTCGACCAGAGGCGGGCCAGCTTGTCAGACGAGGGTGTCTGCGGGGCGCTGTTCGGCGCTGCCAGCCTTTGGAAGACGGCGCCTGGTCCTCTCACCAAAGCCGATGCCGAAAACTATTTCAACAAGGTCGCGGCAGAGTTGCGGCAGCGGGGCAGAACGGAAGACTGGTGCGTCACTCGCCGCAAGGAGATGCAGGAGCAGCGCGACACATGGGCCGCCATCGGCGTCGTGGCCCTGTTGGTCGGTGCGGCGGCCTACGCAGCCAAAGCCCCACCAAGCCGCTCGGGCTCCGGCAATGTCTCTACGCTTGTTGACGCGCTCCCAACCTCAGACACAGATTGGGCATGGGACGAGTTCTATGACGACCGCTGGGTGTTGATCTGGCGCTGCCGTGGCAAGCAAACCTTGCAGTGGGCGCCAGATGACAAATGCCTGCTGAAGCCCAAGATAGACAGCCAGTGGCCGCGAAAGTCAGCGTACTGAGAGCCTAGTCAGCGCGCCAACTGCGCCCAGCCCGTCTCAATCCCGGACATCACCGCGATGATTTGCACCCCCGGCATGTCGCCGTAGAAGGGGTCATAGTCATCATTGGTTGGCCGCGCAGCGAACCCGCGTGACAGGCTTTGGGCATAGACGCGAACATGAGGTTTCCCGTCTGGCCCTGTGAGTAGCACGGCGTCGCCGTAGACCGGCTCGCGGCTCCTGCTGAACTTGATCCGCGTCCCTTTGACGGCACGCGGCCCCATCGCGTCATCCCCCAGCGTCAGCCAAAACTCGGCCGGCAGCTCCTTCGCATCCCCAAGAAACACCGTCAGTTCCTCCCAGCTTATGGCAGGTACGGTGTCAGGCTGGTAGCTCATGGTGTGAGCTACACGGGTTTGCGATTGGTCCTGTTCTGGTTCCTCTTGGTCCAGGCACCTGTCCGGCCAGCCCATGGCCTCCTCAATCCTGCGGGCAACCTTCTCGCCGAAGGCTTTGGCCTCGTCTCGCAGTAGGTCGGACCAGTAGCTCGGGCGCCCGCCCAGCACAACTTGCAACTCGGCCGGCGCCTTCACGCGCACGCGCAAGTTCCTGCGTCTGATGGCCGCCATTGGGTTCATGCCGCTTTGTCGCACCGCGACACCACAAAAAGGTGTTGACGGGCCTAACACCGGACGGTGTAAGATGGGCGCCATGCAACTCATTGACCACCTACGCGCGCTCAAGACCCGGGACGCGCAAGAGGCATTTGCAGCGCGGGTCGGCTCAAGCATTGGGCACCTTCGCAACGTCGCCTATGGCTACAAGCCCTGCGCCACAGACTTGGCGGTTGCCATCGAGGCGGACACCAAGGGAGCGGTGCAACGCCGCACCTTGCGCCCCAACGACTACTGGCGCCACTGGCCCGACTTGAAGGCCCCGGGCGCCAAGCGCAAGACCAAAGAGGCGGCCTGACCGATGCGCCGTCATCGCCCTACCCGCGTTGCCAGCAGCCTCAAGTGAGCCGCCCCCATGAGCAGCGAGCGCCGCAGTACGTCATCCACCTTGCCTGACGCCCACGCATCCAGGCCCACCACGTCACCGCTTGCGGGCAAGCATGACGTTTGCGTCAAGGTAATGCTCACCGATGGCATGGCCGACGCCTTGCGCGCCACGAGCCGGGAGTACGGCTTTTGCTCAGTGAGCGACTTCCTGCGTGAACTCATCGGGGCCAACCTCTATGGGGAACAGGGCTGGATTGATCTTCACGCCGAGCGCATCAAGCGACTGGCCGGTAACGCGGCCAAGAAAGCGGCCCTGTGAATGCGCCGCCGCTCCATCCTGCAACTGATCGCCGAGACAGCGCCGCGACACCCGGCTTGTTTCGACAGCCAGCCCGAATGGGTGGAGTGGCTGACCAGCTCGCATGTGGGCGGGGAGCGCGTCGTCCGAAGGGCCGATCTTGGCAAGCACCGTGGCGAGCGCGTGACGTTCTTCGAGGTTCTGCCGGTGGGTCTTCAGGGCCACTGCCAGGACTGCACATCAATCCGCAAGACCCGGATGGAGTCCGAGGGCCGGTGTTTCCCGGTTCGGCCACGGGAAGAAGTGCAACGGTTGGCCAGGGCCTCGATGGACGGACAGCAGTACCGGCTTCCTGGGTTTCACGCCCCGACACCACCCAAGACGACCAAGGCCAAGCACCGCAAGGGCAGCGTGGGCAAGAGACGCCGCGCGCTGGCCTGGAGGCATCGGCCGGAACCCGCGCCGGCCCAACAACCCGTCGCGCTGCCCACTGTGGCGCCGGCCACCCAGCTTGAGCTACCCCTATGAACCAGCAACTTGAACTGCCAGCAGCACGACAAGCTGGAAAGCACGCCGCCCAGCTCGCCACCGAGCGCGCCGAGCACGAAGCCCCGGGCTTTGGGGAGCGCGCCCGCGCCTTGATCTTGGAGCGCCTGGGCCAAGGCCCGGCCAGCGGCGAGGACTGCACGGACTACTGCGCATCCAAAGGCCTGCAGTTCGCTGATGGCCGCGCCTTGGGTTCGATCTACAGCAGCTTGCGCCGGGCCGGGCTGATTGAGCCGGCCGGCTTCTGCGCGCGGCGCCGTGGGCATGGGACGGCGGGTGGGATTGTCTGGAGGCTTGCTTGATGGCGCGAATCCGGACGATCAAACCCGAGTTTCCGCAGTCGGAGAGCATGGGCCGCGTCAGCCGCGACGCCCGCCTTTGCTTCGTGTTGTTGTGGACGCTCGCCGACGACGAGGGGAGGGCTCGCGGCAATTCGCGAATGCTCGCGAGCCTTCTTTTCCCCTACGACGACGACGCGCCGGGCCTGATTGATGACTGGCTTGCCGAGTTGGAGGGAGAAGGATGCATCGATCGTTACATGGTTGATGGAACCGCATACCTGCAAGTCCGTAAGTGGTTGTCGCATCAGAAGATTGATCGGCCAAGCCCCTCAAAAGTACCGCCACCCGAAGCGGGATCGCGAATCCTCGCGAATCCTCGCGAGAACTCGTTGCTGGATCAAGGATCAAGGATCAAGGATCAAGGACCAAGGACCAAGGATCTCTTAGCACCTTCGGTGCTTGTCCCCGACGCTGAAGCGCCAGGGACTGACGACAAACCAGCCAAGGGCTACGAAGTCCCCGACTGCCCCCACCAGGAGCTGGTGCAGGCCTACCACGAGGCCCTGCCGACGCTGCCGAAGTGCGAGGTGCTCAACGACCACCGCAAGGGCCTGATGCGCCAGCGGTGGAGGGAGGTTTGCTCGGACCTGAAGCTCGGCCGGGCCGATGCCATCGAGTGGTGGCGGGGCTACTTCGCCCAAGTCGCCGGCAGCAGTTTCCTCACCGGCAGAGCGCCGCCAGGCCGAGACGGCAGGACGTTCCGGGCGGACCTTGAGTGGCTTGTGAGCCCCAGGAACTTCGCAAAGGTGGTCGAGGGCAGGTACAGCGGAGGCAGGCAATGAAGGATTTTCGGAAGGCCGACCAGCGCATGGCAGACGATGCCCATGACGCCCTGGCGATGCAGTGCGCGGCCCACGGCTGCCCGAACCCCTGGAGCGTGGACGGGCCGATGGGGCGGTGCTGCTCGGCCCATGCGTGGAGTGACCGCCACTTGTGGCCACGGATCACCCAGGAGCAGCAGGACGCCGCCACGCAACGAGCGTTTGAAGCGGCTCAGCGGCAGGAGCATGGTGGAGACGGAGCGCATCGGAGGACGCGACCCGCAACGCCCGAGGAGCGCGAGCACTTCGACCGGCAATTCGCGCTGATGGGCACCCGAACGGGCGGCGTTCATTGGGCCAAGCGCCTGCTGGTGCGCGAGGAGCGTGGTCAGCGTTTGACGCTGGCTCAGCGGGAGATGTGGCGCACTGCTCTGCGCGTGCCGTTGAGCATGCGGGCGACCGACGCCAAGGGACTGCTGATCGAGCGCAAAGAGGCCTCTGCATGACCCCCTGCGCCCCCAAGGCATGCGCCTGCCCACAAGCAAAGCGTTGCGCCCGCCGCAGCATGGCTGGCAGTCCGGTGGACTACAGCGTGAGCTTACGAACCGGGCGATGGTGTCCGGTTTTTATCGACAAACGATGGACCGAAACAATGGGAATTGGACGACCCCTTTCTGACATTGCGCAGCGCACCCTGCGCATGATCATTGACGCAGGAGCGCAGGGCGTGAGTTGCCGGCAGATCCGGGAGGCGTTCCCGGACAACCAGGAAACCGCGCGCAAGTCGGCTTTGAACGGCGTGCATCTGGGCCGGCTTTGGAACCTGCGCAGTCGCAGGCTGACGGTCTACTACGCGCACGGCGTGGACCCTGATGCAGCGGCGGAAACCTTTGCCGCACGGGTTGCAGAGCGTGACGCTGGACAGGCTTCGCTCGCCCAGGCCCGCGCCGCACGCAACCGGCTGCGCTTGGCGGCACTGGCCGAGGGCCGACGCGACGCCCGTGCCGCCCTTGAGTCGGAGCGCGAGGCCCGCCGATTGGCTGCCCAAAAAGCGCACGAGGAACGGGAGGCGCAGCGCATCGAGCGGGAGCGGGACAAGCGCACGCGGGCTGCGATCAAGCGCGAGGAAACCAGTCTCAACAACCGACTAGCAAGGCGCATCCGAGGAACGACTTGCGGCATTGTTCCCCCGGCGCAGAGCGCGCCTGTGGCAGTTGATTGGTCCCGCGCCGTGGTGACGGTGGCCCCTCGCAAGCTGGGGCGCTACGAGGTGCTGGAGACGCCCGGGGAGTTCGCGGCAATGAAGCCGGGGCAGTACGGTTTTGAGGCGCAAAGCTGCGCCGCAAGGGCCGCCCAATGCTGACGCCGAAGCAAAAGATCGTGCTTGAGATGGCCGCAGACGGACACCCGGCCAAGCGCATCGGGGACCGAATTGGCGTCACGAAAAAATGGGCCGAAACCCTGCTGTCTCAGGCCCGCACCGCGCTTGGCGCCCGTAACACCGCCCAGGCGGTTGCCATTGCCATTCGCACGGGAGCGATCAAATGAGCGGGCCGCATGAATCCATGGATGACATGGCCGAGTTCGCGCACAGGTGCTGCAACGGCAATTGTGAGCAGGGCCGCAAGTGCCCGCGTCGAAAGCAAACCATGCCCGAAAGCCTCGGCGTCCGTCTACTCGCGTTTTATGACGTGGTGGCGTGGATTGCCGCTCTGGCGTTTTTGACTGTTGTGCTCCATGGCTGACCGCTTCGCAACCGTGCTCATCAACGCCCAGCACGGGCACACGGTCCTGCGCGACCTTTGGGCATGGATCAAGCCTCTGCTGCTGAGCGGGCGCCGCTATCGCGTTGAGGTCTACCCAGAGACGCGCAGTACCGCGCAGAACGCGCTGTTGCACAGTCGAATTGGCGACATCGCCAAGCAGCTCCAGTGGGCCGGCAAGAAGCGCGACACCGACACCTGGAAGCGCCTGCTCACCGCTGCTTGGCTGCGCGCCAGGGGCGAGTCGGTCGAACTGCTGCCGGCCATCGACGGCCACGGGGTCGATGTCGTTTTCCGCCGCACCAGCACGCTGAGCATCGGCGAGTGCGTGGAGCTTTCCGACTACATCCTCGCCTGGGGCGACGGGGAGGGCGTGCAGTGGTGCAGGGCGAGCCTGGGCCGGGACTGGCCGGATGACGTGGTGAGCGCGCCGGCCCGCGAGGTGCGCGAGCCGCTGGCGCTGGAGTCCGAGACGTGATCCAGCAAGGCCACCTCTACCGCCACGGCATCCGCGAAGTGATTGCCCTGCAGACCAAGACCGACGAGGAACTTTCGTTGGACTCCCGCGTCCGCGTGCAGGCCAAGGACTCCCGCCACCCATCGGGAATCGGCAGGGCGTTCAACACCTACGCGCACTACCTGACGCCGCTCCCCATGAAGTACCACGGCAACTCGATTCCGGGAGAGGTGCGATGAAGCCCTACACCCTGCACCTGGGCGACTGCCTGAAATCCCTGCGCGCGATGCCCGAGAACAGCGTGGATGCCATCGTGACCGACCCGCCCTACGGCCTCGCCTTCATGGGCAAGCGCTGGGACTATGACGTTCCCAGCGTAGAAATCTGGGCCGAATGCCTGCGCGTGCTGAAGCCGGGCGGTCATCTGCTGGCGTTCGCCGGCACGCGCACACAGCACCGCATGGCGGTGCGCATCGAAGACGCAGGCTTTGAGATCCGCGACATGATCGCCTGGGTCTACGGCAGCGGGTTCCCCAAGAGCCACAACGGGCCGTGGGGCGGTACCGCCCTGAAGCCAGCGCTGGAGCCCATCACCGTCGCGCGCAAGCCGCTCGCCGGCACCGTCGCAGCGAACGTGTCGGAGCACGGCACCGGGGCGCTGAACATCGACGGGTGCAGGGTGCTTGTCGAGGGCGAGGAGCGCGCCCCGATCACGGGTAATGGCGCACTCCCGGCGCGGCACAAGGAGGACCGGCCGCGCGAGGCCGGTACCGTCGCTCAGCCGCACCCAGCCGGCCGCTGGCCCGCCAACTTGATCCACGACGGCAGCGAGGAAGTGCTGGCGGCGTTCCCGCAGTCCAAAGGGCAGCAGGGCGCATTGACCGGCACCGAGCCCAGCAGCAAGACAGCAGACGTTTTCGGCGAGTTCGCCTGCCGTGCGCCGAGCGAGCCTCGCGGCGACACCGGCAGCGCTGCCCGCTTCTTCTACTGCGCCAAGGCCAGCCGAGCCGACCGGAACGAGGGCACAGAAGCCCTCCCTCAGCGTTTTGGCGGCATGGTCAGCAACACCAGCGGCCAGCACATCACGCGGCGCGATGAAGGCTACGAGGCCAAGCCGCAAGGCAACCATCACCCCACCGTCAAACCCACCGAGCTGATGCGCTACCTGGTGCGCCTGGTGACGCCGCCCGGTGGCCTGGTCCTGGACCCATTCATGGGCTCGGGCAGCACCGGCAAGGCCGCCATGCTGGAGGGTTTCCGCTTTGTTGGCTGCGAGCTGTCGCCGGAGTACTTGGCCATCGCAGAGGCGCGCATCGGCGAAGCGTTCAGGAGCATTCAGGCGCCAAAGAGCGAGCTGGTACCGCAGCTTGACCTGTTCACGGAGGCCGCATGAAACGCTCAGGCTTCCAGCGCAAGCCCCTCACCCTGGCCGAGCAGCCGCGCGCCACGATCAAACCCAAGCGCTGCAAGGTCTGCCGCTCGGACTTCTTCCCCGCCCGGCCAATGCAGATCGCCTGCAGCCCAGCCTGTGCCCACGCCTACGCCGCCAAGGTCGCAGCAAAGAAGGAGGCCGAGCAGCGCAGAGCGGAGGTCCAACAGGACAGGGAAAAGTTACAAGCGCTCAAGCCAATCAGCTATTGGGAGAGGCGCGCCGAGAAAGCGGTCAATCGCTATGCACGCGCAAGGGATCACCGATACGGCTGCATCAGTTGTCACCTCCAGGCAAGTTGGGATGGCCAGTGGCACGCCAGCCACCTTCGCAGCGTTTCCGCCGCCAGCGCAGTCCGCTTCCACCTTTGGAACATCCACAAGGCCTGCTGGATTTGCAACAAGCTCTACAGCGGGCGCATTGATGCCTACCGCCCGCAAGCAGAGGCGCGCATCGGCGCTGAAAAAGTGGCCTGGCTATACACGCAGAACCAAACCGTCCGCTACAGCCGCGAATACCTCGACCGGCTCGCCGCTGTGTTCAACAAGAAAGCCGCGAGGCAGGAGAAGCGCAATGCGAAGTAAGGATTGGCTGACCGTTGAAGAGGCCAGATCTCGTCTGCACTACGACCCATTGACTGGCCGGCTCACATGGAAAAAGTGCCGCAACACCAAGCGCATCGGCTGCGAAGCGCGAGCGCTGGATGCTGCTGGCTATGTCCAGGTGAACATTGCTGGAACGCTGGTCAAGGGACATCGGCTGGCGTGGTTCATTCATTTTGGTGTTTGGCCCTCCGGTGCCATTGACCACATCAACGGGGTTCGCAACGACAACCGAATAGCGAACTTGCGCGAGGTTGACCACAAGACCAACTGCCAAAACGTTCGCCTTGGGTCAATGAGGAACCTTTCCACCGGCTTTCTTGGCGTGCACAAGAACACAAGCAACAAGACCAAGCCATATCGCGCAAAGATCATGACGGATGGGCGTCAGATTCACTTAGGCGGGTACGCGACGCCAGAAGAGGCGCACGCCGCTTACGTTGAGGCCAAACGGAAGCTACACCATGGCTGCACGATCTGACGCATCAAAGGCGCCCCGCGCCAAATCCGTTCGCGCCAAGCCAAAGGAATCGCGCCAGATCAGCGACACCTACCGCCAGAAGCTGAAGGCACTCAAGCGCGCCACCCCATCCCCCAACTCAGGCGCCTATCTCGGCGCCTGCATCGTCTGAAAGGACTCCCCATGCCCACCCAGAACCAAAAGCAGATCATCGCGCTCAAGGCTGAAGTCGAACACCTCACGGCCCGGATCAAGTACATGGAGATGCTGGTCCAAGGCACTCAGGAATGCCTGGACACCGCCGCCCAAATGAACGCAGCCCTCATCATGAGGGCTGGTGGGTCTGTCACTCTCACCCCCGCCGACTACACGGCCAGCAAGGGCCTGACGGTGAAGCGGGAGGACAGCGGGGATGACGTGGTGCTGACGGTGGGGCAACTCGTCGGCGCAACGAACTGACCCGCCCACACAAACCCGCAGGCACCCATCCCACACTGAACGCGCCCGATTGACGCTGACCGGCGCGGCGCTGCCCAGGGCCAAATGGGCGGGGTCTTTCTGACTGTCGCTGCACGGGTCGCCGATGTGACAGCAAACGGCAGGCCACCAGCCGCGCAGTGCGGTAGGTCCGATGGGGCCATCTCAACATCAGGAACCAGCATGTCCGAGCAAGTCATCACCCCCACTCCGGGGCGCGTGGTCTGGTACTACCCCAGCCAGGACGAAATCAACGCCAAGACCTTCGCCTACGGCGACCCGACCCAGCCCCTGGCCGCCACCGTGGCCTACGCCTGGCACGACCGCATGGTCAACCTATCCGTGATCGACCAGAACGGCAACCAGTTCCGCCGCACCAGCGTGGCCCTGGTCCAGCCCGGCGACGAGCCCAAGCGCACCAGCGAAGGCCCGTTCGCCACCTGGATGCCGTACCAGATTGGCCAAGCCAAGGCTGCGGCTGACGTGGGCAGCGTGGGTGAGCAGACCACCGGCAAGTTCGACCTGACCGACGAGCAGCGCGCGGCCCTGGTGTCTGACAAGGACATGGCCGCGATGACTGCGCTGGCCCATGGCATGGCCGCTGTGGAGAAGGCCGCCATTGCCAAGAAGGGCGGCAAGGCAAGCGGCAAGGTTGCCACTTGATCCCAAGACCGTGACCAAGCCCGCCAAGCCTTCGCAACCCACGAAGAAGGTGCCAGCTTCACGCGACCCCAAGGCCGAGCCTTCGCCGAAACAGGGGAAGCCGGATTGGGAGGCCATCGAGCGGGACTACCGCACGGGCCGCTTCACCCTGCGCGAACTGGAGGCAAAGCACGGCGTCAGGCATTCGACCATCAGCAGCCGGGTTCAGAGAGAGGGGTGGACTCAAGACCTTGCCGATGCAGTCAGGCAGGCGACCCGTGCCGCCCTCATCGCCCCGAGCGTCGTACAGGGCGCGTCCAGTGTCGTCCAAAGCGTACAAGCGGCGGCCGAGCTGAACAAGCAGGTGATCCTGGGGCACCGCAAGCAGCTCGCCGAACTGCAGTCGCAGGCCGAGTTTGCGCGGGCAAAGCTCATCACGCTGGGCGACACCGTGGCGGACATCAAGGAGGCGGCGGTCTACGTCTCTGCCCTGGAGGCATCGGCTCGCACGGCCAAGATCGTGATTGAAGCCGAGCGCAAGGCGTTCAACCTGGACGCCGAGAACGACAAGGACAAGCCGCCGCCTGCTGACGCGCCCTCGGGCCTGGAGCCGGGCGAGGCCTATCTCGTCATGGTGCAGGGCAAGCGATGAAGTCCGGCATCTACTGCATCACATCGCCGAGTGGCGGCCAATACATCGGCTCTGCTAGCAGCATCTCGACTCGCTGGGCCTGTCATCGCCACGGATTGGTGCATGGCAAGCATCACAACGAGCCGCTTCAGAGGGCCGCCAACAAATACGGCGTTGAGGCGCTTGAATTCGAGGTGCTGTTGTTCTGCAACATTGAGAACCTGTTGCTCTATGAACAGATTGCCATTGACGCCATTCGGCCGAACTACAACATCGCAAAGCTGGCAGGCAGATCGGCGGTTGGGAACACGTACTGGCTTGGAAAGCGTCACGCAGCGGAGACAAAGGAAAAGATGCGCGTTGCAGCCCGTCTTCGAGAGGCGAACCTGTCGGATGAAGAGCGCTCAAAGCGAAAGGCAAAGATCAGCGCGGCACTGTTGGCGAGAGAGGCAGCCATGTCCGAGGCGCAAAAGAGCGCACGAGCAGCCAGTCGGCGCGGCGTCGTCCTAAGCCAAGAGCACAAAGCCAAGATTTCCGCTGCCGGAAAAGGTCGCGCCAAATCTGAGGCAACGCGCGAGCGCATGAAGGCGGCGCAAGCAAAGAGGAAAGGCATCCCACGATCGACTGAAGTTCGGGCGCGAATAGCCGAGGCCACTAGAAAGGCCATGGCCGCGAGGAAGGGCGCCGCATGAGCAATGAACTTCTTATCCCGGCCGACTTTGATTGGAAAAGGCCCGATTACGCGCCGATTTGGGAGAAACGCATTCAGATGCTTGAGCGTCTTCGCGCAGACCCGAGCTTGGTTGGGCCGCTTAAAGCCTATTTCAAAGATCATCCAGTCGCTTTCATCAATACGTTTGGCTGCACGTTCGACCCTCGCAATGCCGAACGCGGCCTGCCAACGACCGTTCCGTTCCTGTTGTTCGCCAAGCAAGCCGAGTTCGTGGAGTGGGTTGTCGAGCGCTGGAAGAACCGCCAGGACTGGCTGGTGGAGAAGTGCCGGGACATGGGCGTCAGCTGGCTGTGTGTGGCCATCGGGGTTTGGATGTGGTTGTTCCAGCCCGGGACCGTCATCGGATTCGGCTCGCGCAAAGAGGACTATGTGGACAAGCTGGGCGACCCCGGTTCCCTGTTCTGGAAGATCCGCGCGTTCATCAACCTGCTGCCGGCCGAGTTCCGCCCCAAGGGCTACAGCGAGGAGAAGCATGCGCCTTTCATGCGCGTGCTGAACCCGGAAACCGGCTCGGCCATCGTCGGCGAGGCGGGCGACAACATCGGGCGCGGCAACCGCACGTCGATTTACTTCAAGGACGAGAGTGCGTTTTACGAACGCCCCGAGAAGATCGACGCCGCGCTGTCGCAAACATCGAACTGCAAGGGCGACGTGTCCACGCCCAACGGCGAGGGAAACCCGTTCTGGAAGAAGCGCTTTGGCGGGCGCATCCCGGTGTTTGTCTTCGACTGGCGCGATGACCCCCGCAAGGGGCCGAACTGGTACGAGCAGCAGCGCAGCACGCTGGACCCCGTGGTTCTGGCCCAGGAGGTGGACCGCGACTACTCGGCCTCGATCAGCAATGCCTTCATCCCGGGCGACGCCGTGACGCTGGCCATGAGCCGTGGGCCGGCAGACATACCGGCTGTCGGTGCCCTTCGCGTGGGCCTGGACGTGGCGCGCTTTGGCGATGACAAGTGCTGCCTGACATTCCGCCGTGGCCGGGTGCTGATCCGCCAGTCGGTCTGGGGCAAAACGGACACCGTGAGCACGGCAGGCCGGTCAAAGCAGGAGATCAGCGCCTTCGCCAACCAGCGCGGCCTGCATCTTGAACAGATCGCCGTGGATACCATCGGCATTGGTGCCGGCGTGGCCGACATGCTGCGCGGCTGGTTCCCCGCTGAAGGCCTCGTCGTGGACGTGAACAGCTCCAAGCTGATGGACGACGGCGACAACTACAACCTTCGCGCGGCCATGTGGTCTTCCATGCGCGACTGGCTGGAGGGCGCAAGCCTGCCCAACGATCCCGAACTGCGAACCGACCTGACTGGCCTTCGCTACAGCTACCGGGGCGGCCTGCTGCTGCTGGAGAGCAAGGACGACGCGAAGAAACGCGGCCTGAAGTCGCCAGACCGCGCCGACAGCCTGGCGCTCACCTTTGCCGTGCCGGGTGGTCCCAAGCCGACCAAGCGCCCGAACGCCAGCACCGTACAGCACTACGAACCCGACTACACCGGGATGTAACCCATGGACATGCAATTCGACACCGAAGCTCAGATGCAGGCAGAGGATGCAGCCGCCAAGCGGCAGGGCATCCAAACCACGTTGGCGGGCTATCTCAAAACCGCCGTGGACGCGCGCCTGCAATCCGGCATCGAGGACGAGTGGCGCTTGGCGGAGGAGCTGTACGCCGGCCTGGACCCCGACACCAAGCTCGGCGAGGTGGATCACGCCTCCGGCGCTCGCCCTCGGGATGGTCGCTCGCGCATCGTCATCAACATCACCAAGAGCAAGACCAAGATCGCCGCGAGCCAGATCATCCGCCGCGTGCTGCCGGGTGATGTGCGGCCCTGGGAGATCAAGCCGACGCCCGTGCCGGAGTTCGATCAGGCATCAATGGGCGGACAAGAGCAGACGGTCCAGCTCGCAGACGGCAGCGAGGCCCCCGCGACCGATGTTGCCGCTGCCGCCAAGGTGCTGCTGGCGCAAAAGGCCGAGCGGATGGCGGACCAGATCGACGACTGGCTGAAGGACGCCGCGCTCTACAACGGCAAATCTGCCTACGCAGAACTCCGGCAGATGATCAAGGACGGATCACGGATCGGCACGGGCGTGCTGAAGGGTCCGTTCGCCGCGATCAAGGATGCCCGGAGCTGGATCATGCAGGGCGGCATGCCGACGATTGAGCGGACCAAGCGCCTGCTGCCGAGGGTGCGGACCGTGCGGGCCATCAACTGCTTCCCGGACCCGAGCTGCGGTGACGACATTCACGCTGGATCGTTTTTCATCGAGCGGGACTACCTGACGCCTCGCATGGTGCGAGCGCTGCAAAACGAGCCGGGGTATGAGTCCCAAGACCTGGCGACGGTCCTCAAGCAGGGGCCGCTGTCGTGGTCGCAGTGGGACGACCGCTACAAAGATGAGCGACCCGGCCAGACGCGGGTATGGGACCGCAACACGTTCGAGGTGTTCTACGTCTACGCCGATGTCAGCCCACAGTCATTGGTGTCGGCCGGATTCAACGTGCAGACCCTGACCGTGGCGCCGCAGGGGCTGGAGGATGACCAAGCGCAAGCCATGCTCGGGGCGGCCCTGGAGTCGGCCCTGTCGCTGACCAGCATCCCCATCGTGGCGACCATGATCAATGGCCGGGTGGTCAAGGTGGCGATCAACCCGGACGATTCCGGGCGCTTTCCCTATCGTTTCTTCCGATGGTCCGAAGTCGAGGGGCGCCCGTGGGGCGAGTCTGTGCCGATCCAGATGGCGGCGGCGCAGCGCGGGTTGACCGCTGCCGTTCGGGCGATGTTCGAGAACAGCGGCCAGTCAGCCGGCCCCCAGGTGGTGTATGCCGAAGGCGTTGTTCAGCCGCTGGACAACAAACACAACCTGACCCGCAACAAGCACTGGACTTTCACCCCGAGCGAAACCATGGATGACGTGCGCAAGGCGTTCGGCCTGTTCACGATCCCCTCAGTCCAAGAGCAGTTGTTCAACGTCATCAAGGCCTGTCAGGAGTGGTCGGATCAACTGGCCAACATCCCGATGCTGATGCAGGGCATCACCGGGTCGGCGCCTGAGACGGTCGGTGGCATGGAGATGCTGGAGGCCAACGCCGCGTCGCCTCTGCTGGACATTTCCAAGGAGTACGACGAGGTAGTGGGGCCGCTGATCAGCGACCTGTACGAGTGGGCCATGGCCGACCCGGATGTTTCTGCGGATGCAAAGGGGGATTTCCAGTGCGTGGCCATCGGCGCGGTCAGTCTGATCCACCGCGACCGGCGCGCGACTGCACTCCAGCAGGTGATTGCGCCCATGGCCAACGACCCCGGGTTTGGGATCAGCAAGGATCGGCTGGGGGCGGAGATTCTGCGCAGCCTTCAGGTGTCGCCCGAGTCCATCCAGCTCACCGAGGCCGAGAAGAAGGCCCAGGCCGAGCAGCCGCCCCCGGTCGATCCGCGCATCGAAGCCGCCAACATCAAGCGGCAGACCGACATGGAGCGCGAGCAATCCCGGCGCGAGAGCGAGGACCAAGAGCGGCAATTCAAGGAGCGCATGGCGCAGTTCAATGCCCAGGTGCAGGAGGCCATCAAACAGGCCGATCTGCAAATCCAGGTGCTGGAGTCCGCCCGCGACCGTGATCTGACCGTGGAGCAAATCCGGGCGACGCTGGCCGAGTCCGCCATGAAGATCAAGGACAGCAGGGAGCGATTCGCTGCTGAACTGCACTTCGCGCAGACGCGAGGCGAGGGGCGCGGGCTGTGAGCGATCTCCCCCGACTCCCCCATCCCAGCCAGTTTGATCAGGCTGCCTGGAAGTACGCCGAGGCCTGGGCCAGCGATGAGCTGGCCAGGGCGCGCGAGGAACTGGAGAAGCAGGCGCTGGACAACAAGCCCGAGTCAACCGTTCGGCTGCGCTCACGCATCCAAGCATTGAAAGAACTGCTGGCCATCCCAGGCCTCGCGCGTGAGGCGCACAACTGATCCCGCCCACACAACCACCCTGAAGGAGACTGAAGAATGGACCCGACGACCGAAATCCAGGACGACGAAGACCTGCAAGCGGGCTTTGATTCGGCCAGCGACGACGACATGGCCCCATCCTCCGAGGAGGGTGCGGCAGTCGCAGGAGAGCCGGGAGGCCAGAGCGCACCGCAAGCAGCGGCCAGCGGCTCTGACCAGCCCAATGCCTCCGACGCTGCGAATCCGACCGCGCAAGTGTCCGACGCCGACCCGTATGCCGGTTTGCCACCGCAGGTTCGTGAACTGCTGGCAGTCGCCGCCCGGGTTCCCGAGTTGGAACACAAGCTGGACGTTGTGAACGATCACAACCGCCGCCTTGAGGGAGCAGTCCGCTCGTTTCAGAGCCGACTCGACAAGCAGGCCGCCGCAGCCGCAAAGACCCCGCAAGCCGTGGAGCGCATCACCCGCGCCCAGGACGCCCTGCGGGACGACATGCCCGACCTGACGGATGCGCTGGAGGAATTGAAGGGCCTGCTGCCCGAACCTCTGGAACCCGACGACGCAGCCCCGCCCGCTGCACCGGCCCGCGCCGCCCAACCCCAGGCCCCTGCCCAACCGCAGATCGACCCGGTGGCCCAAGCGCACATGGACACGCTGGATGCCGTGGCACCGGGGTGGGACACCACGCTGTCTAGTGCCGACGCACAACTCTGGCTGACCACTCGGCCTGACATGGCGAAGGTGCTCAAGGTGGCCCGAGACGCCAAGTCGATCCTGACGGTTCACAGCGAGTTCACCCGGTTCCGCGCGGCGCAGAGCAACGCACAGACCCAAGCCGCCACCCGACAAGCCCGCATGGCCGCCGCCGCCACTCCCCAGGGGGTTGCGCGCAAGGCACCGCAGGCCAGGGCTGGCAGCGAGGACGAGGACATGATCGCCGGGTTCAACTCATGAGCTGATTCAGCACGAGTGAAGGCCCGGCACAACCGGAGCCTTCACCATGGCTGAACAAACCCTCGCCAGCACGACGCAACGTGTCGGCAAAGTCAAAGGCGCGATCCTGAAGCACGTTGTGCCGAAGGAGAAGCTTGGCAAGTTCTGCAAGAACGACACCATGCCCGCCAACGCCGGCTTGCAAATGATCTGGCGCCGCTGGCTGCCCAAGGGCGCCACCCTCAGCACGCCCAACACCTGGGACGTGCAGCCGGGCGCCCACCGCATCAACGAGGGCGAAACCCCGACCGCTGAGGCGCTGACCCCGCAGGACATCCCGGTGACGATGGAGCAGTACGCATTCGTCTACCGCTGGAGCGACCGCGCGGAGGACATCCACGAAGACGACATCCCGTCCGCGATCAAGAAGATCGCCGGCCAGCGCGCGGGTCTGCTGCTGGAGATGATCAAGTGGGGCAAGGCCAAGGCTGGCACCAACGTGTACTACGCCGGGGCCGTGGCTTCGCGTTCGCTGGTGACTGCCCTGGTGTCGGCGCCGCTGATCTCCAACGTGGTCCGTGGCCTGGAGCGCAACCAAGCCATGGAGCTGACCGAAGCGCTGAAGGCCAGCCCCGGCTACGAGACCCGCGCCATCGAGTCGTGCTACGTCGCGTTCACGCACCCGGACATGCGCTACGACCTGGAGTCCCTGCCCAACTTCGTGAAGGTCAAGGACTACCCGGGCGGCAAGGCCGACATGATCGACCCGGACGAGGTGGGCGCTCTCGGGAAGGTGCGCTTCGTGCAGTCGCCGCACTTCACCCCGTACCTGACCGCTGGCACCACCGCTGCGGCCAACACCCGCTTGACCAACGGTGTCCCCAACGCAGGCGGCGCCGGCAACTGCGACGTGTACCCCATCGTCATCATGGGAGAGGAAGCCCTGGCGTCGGTGGCTTTCCGTGGCAGCAAGGCCATGGAGATTGGCTACAAGCCGGCCGGCGAGAAGGTCAAGGGCGACATCCTGGGCCTGCGCGGTGAGATGGGCATGAAGTGCTGGAGCGCTGCCGAAATCCTCAACCACCTGCACATGGCGGTTGTGGAAGTGGCCTGCTCGGCGCTCATCAGCTAACCAATCGCCCACACGGGGGGGGCGCGAGCCCCCCCACAGTGAGCACATTCGACAAGGAGCATTCACATGCAATTCCGCGACAACTACGCCACGACCTGCGGCGTTCTGGCCGAGGGTACGAACGCCAACACGTTCAAGACCACGCAGGCGGTGAGTTTCAGCATCGCCGGCCTGGGCTACTACAAGGCCGCCACCGACAACCTGGCGTTCTCTGCAGGGCACACTGCGCTGGGTAACAGCCAGCGCTGCGCGTTTTTCGTGCTGCTGGATTCGGCGGGCACTGTGACGACCCAGCAGGGCGACATCGTGACCCCGAGCCCGAGCGGCAACCAACTCCGCGCCGCCGAGATTCCGAACCCCACCGACAAGGTGGTGATCGGCGCCGTCATGGTGACGACTGGCAGCGCGGCGACGTTCACGCCCAACACCACCGACCTGTCGGCGGCTGGCGTGACTGGCACCTACTACAACTTCGTCGGCGACTACGCGGCAACCCTGCCGCTGTGATCAACCTGAGGCCGGGCCTGCTGTGAAGGGGCTCGGCCTTTTCTCGTTTCACTGAGGAGAAACTGCCATGGCACGAGGCGTATCAAAGACGTTCGACACCGGGAACATGCCGGAAGCCGGCTGGGAAGGCTACCTGGACATGACTGCCGAGGCCCCGGGGGCGCGAGCCATCGAGGTGGCCGACATGGGGCGCGAGTTTGCCGACCATGCCGAGTACGAGAAGTTCATGCACGAGCCGGTCGGCGTCATCATCGAGTCGGGTGGCGACCGTGATCCGAGCTTGGTGCCGGTGGGCGTCAACGGCGACCAGAAGTGGCTGCCGCGCGGCGTGCCGGTGATGATCAAGCGCTACCACCTGGAGCGCTTGGCTCGGGCCACGCAGACCAATTTCAAGACCCGCGAAATCCGCGACCCCAATGCGGACGAAGGGCACATGGTGGAGAACTCCAACCGTGCCGCCTTCCATCTGACCGTGCGCCGTGACGACAACCCGCGCGGCCCCGCCTGGCTGGTGCGCATGCGCCGCGAGGGCTGCTGAACGTGAATCGCCTGCAACTGGTTCAGCGCTTGATCTACGAGTCGGGCGCCTCAAGCCTGGCCGTGTCCACCACGCTGAACCAGCGCGGCGATGCACAGAACTTCGTCAACTGGATTGACGATGCGTGGCTGGAGGTTCAAGGGCTCTTGAACTGGCCGGCGCTGTGGGAACAGGCCAGCGTTGCCGTGCCGGCCAGTGCGCTGACCGTTGCGCAGAGCATCCCCCACAAGCGCTACGTCAAGGACTACGCGACCCTGACCGACACCGTGACCAGTTCGCGGTATGAGCTGGACTACCTGCCCTGGCACCTGTTCCGGGAGCAATACCAGTCCGCCAGCGCGGACGCTCACCCGTCCTACTGGACGATCCGCCCGGATCGCTCGATTGCGTTCAATGCGGCGCTGACCAACGCGGGGACGTTTGCCTGCGAGCGCTACAAAATGCCGGGCCGCTTCACGGCAGACGCTGACGAGCCGGCGCTGTTCAGCGAACACCACATGATCATCGTGTGGCGCGGCCTGATGCTCTATTCCGGCTATGACGAGGCAGGCGTCGCCTACAAGCGCGCCGAAGCCGAGTACGCCAAGATGAAGCGGCTGGCCGGTGTGGACCTCCCGGACCTGGAGCCGGGCGAGCCGCTGGCGTGATGGACATTCCCGCCCGCACGGACCGGCCCTTTGCCGTCAGCCTCAGCGGTGGGCTGGATGTTGAAACTCCCGTGGTGGCCCGTGCGCCGGGTTGGCTGGTGGCCAGCGAGGGCTATGAGCCCAAGGTCGGCGGCGGCTACGCGCGGCTGGGTGGCTGCGAGCGGTATGACGGCAGGCCCAGCCCTTCGAGCGCCAGCATTGTGGTGATCGGGGCACAGAACGGGTTTGAGGCCATGACGCCGGGTGACTCGCTGGCTGGAACGCCATCGGGTGCGTCTGGCACGGTGGTATGGGCCGATGCGTCCATGGTGGCACTCATCCGCGTGACCGGGACGTTTGCATCCGGTGACAGCGTGGCGGTCAGCGGTGTGGCCAAGGGCATTGCCATCTTGGACCCCTCGTTTACAGCATTGCAGCAGAACGACATGCTGGCGGCGGCGGAAGACTTCCTGCGCGACGAGGTTGGCCCGGTGCCTGGGCTGGCAGGAACGCCGGTCCGGGGGGTCTGCGTGCTGTATGACGTGCTCTACGCCTGGAGGGACCACGACGCCCTGACGCAAAAGGTCTTCAAGGCCACGCCGACCGGCTGGCAGGAAGTCCCGCTGTTGCAGCGCATCGCCTTCACCAACGGCACCACGGAGTACGCTGAAGGCTCGACCCTGAGCAAAGGGGGCGTCACGGCCACCATCAAGCGGGTTGTGGTGCAGGGCGGCGACCCCGAGGACTGGCCGGGCCTGCCGACCTCAGGGTGGTTCATCATCAGCGGGGCCTCTGGCACGTTCACGGCTGGCGTTGCTGGTGGAGGAGGTGTCGCCACGCTGTCAGGGGCGCAAGAACAGATCGTTCTCGCATCGCAGGGCCGGTGGGAGATGCGCACCTACAACTTCTTCGGGGGTTTGTCGCGGCGCATCTATGGGGCGGATGGAAAGAATGACCTGATCGAGTTCGACGGGGAAGTCCTGGCGCCCATCCCGGTGTCCATGCCCGTCAAGCCGGTGACGCTGGAACTGCACAAACAGCAGCTATTCGCGGCCTTTGGGACATCGATCCAGTCTTCTGCCATCGGCAACCCGCATCTGTGGACCGTCATCACCGGCTCGGCAGAACTGGCTATGGGCGACACCGTGACCGGGCTCATCTCGGTGGCGGGTTCCGAGACGGAGGCCGCCATGCTGGTGACCTCGCGCAACAGTTCCTCCGCGCTGTACGGGGACGCAGCCGAATACCGCCTGTCCACCTTGAGCAAGGAAGTCGGCGCGCACCCCTACACCCTGCAAGAAATCGGCAAGGTGATCGGCCTGGACACCGCAGGGATGCGCGACTTCTCGCCCTCCCAGGCGTTCGGTAACTTCAGCAGCGCCACCATCACGGACCACATCAAGAGCCTTGCCACCAACCTATCGGCGCGGGCCAGTGTCATCAGCAAGGAGACAGGGAGGTATCGCCTGTTCTTGTCTGATGGGCGGATGCTGACCGGCGCCAACGGCAAGCGCTGGGCGTGGACGTTCAGCCGCATTCCCTTCGGCGTCAACGTGGCGTGCGAGGGTGAAATCAGCGGCACCACCCGGGTGTTCATCGGCTGTGACGATGGCTATGTGCGGGAGATGGACCGGGGCCGCTCGATGGATGGGGAGTCGCTGACCTACTGGCTCAAGACAACCCCCACCAACATGGGCACGGCGGGCTCTCGCAAGCAAGTGGCCAATCCAACATTGGAGGCTGCAACGCAGTCGGCGGGGTCGCTCAAGATTCATCTGGAGCCCGACTATGGTGACCATGAGCGGCTGGAAACCATGGTGGCCAGCTCTGACCTTCCGTCACCGCCCACAAATTGGGACGTGGACAACTGGGATAGTGGTTTCTGGGACGGGCAGTCTGGCCAGACGCTGCGCTTGCGCACCAGGGCGACGGGCGAAACCTTTTCCGTCACCGTCTTCAACGAGTCGCGCACCGAGTTGCCGCACGAGATTACGTCCATGAACCTGCCGCACCGCATGCTTCGGAGGGTCCGGTGAATCAGTTTTTCAACTGGACGTTTGACGTTGCCCCCGGCTCGTCTGTTCGCAGCCGGCCTGTGGAGCAGGAGTTCGCTGCCATCGGCACCGGATTCGATCAGGTGGCCGTGTATTTCCAGCGCACCATGCTGGCGCCGACCGGGGAAACCATCGCCGCCTTGCCTGCCAAGGATGCGCGCAAGAACAAGTCTCTGGTCTTTGACGCCAATGGCGATCCCATCGCTGCGGTGGCAGCCACGTCCGAAGAAATGACCGCAGCCGTCGCGGCGGCCACCATCTGCCAAACCGCTGCCGCTGAGGCAACAGCAGCCGCCGCTACGGTGGCGTCGCTGAATAGCTACATCCAGCAATTGATGCTGGCACAAGGAGTCGTCTGATGTCTGCAACCGCCAACTTTGCGGCCACGCCGCGCAGCGAGATTGGCACGATCTCGGCCGCCAACACCAACCGGGACGGCACCGGGACCATCGTGTCTGTGTTCACCTCGGGCGCCAGCGGCTCGCGCGTGGACGGAATCTTGATCAAGGCCACCGGCAACACCACGCTGGGCATGGTCCGGGCCTTCAAGAAGATTGGGGCCGGTTCATGGGAGTTATGGAAGGAGTTCGCCGTCAGCTCGGCCACGCCATCGGCCACCGTCAAGACCTTCGAGGTGTCGGACCAGGACGTGGGCGAGGTGTTGAAGACGGGCGTTGAGGTGGGCTTTGCGACCCACAACGCCGAGACGTTCAAGGTCCATGTGAACGGCGGGGACTTCTGATGAATGCCGGGGCCTTGATCGGCTTTGGCCGCCGCCAACCCACGCAAGAGGACTGCGCCTACCCGCTGGGCGCTCCGCGCCTGGCCAGCACGGGCCGCATCCTCACGGTGGAAGGCGACGAGGAGTGGCTGGCGGGTTCGTGGAGCGTGGTGTACGAGGCCAAGTACGCGGACCTCATGACTCAGGCCCCGCACATGCTCTGCGCGGATGCCACGTCGCTGAAGACGCTCACGCTGTCGCAAGACGAGGAGAGCAGTGCGCGGATCTCGGCGCGGGTCTTCTGGTCGGCCACGGCTGCGAAGTACCTGGTGGTCGGCATCGGCAGCAGCAATGCGTCGCCGGTTTCTGAGTACGCCGTGGGGGCCACGATTGGAACGCTGGCCGAGTCGGTCTACCCGTCCACCAGCAATGGCGTGGTGGATGCTGCGCAGTTCGGTGACGGTTCGGTGGTGACGCTGCACGGCACGACAGGTGTAGGGCAGGGCACCCGCTTCCCTGGCGCCACGTTCACGCCCGCTTCGGTGCAGCCAACCCCGGTGGTCAACTGCGGCTTCATCGCCGCCAACGGCGCCAACGGCGTGGCATTCGGCTTCGCCAGCGCGTCAAACACGGCCAACGCCATCGGAACCTCGGCCGACAACGGCGCCACCTGGACGAACCGCACCGGCACCAGCGGCGCCATCCCCAGCGGGCAGACGCGCGGGCTGGCTTGGTGTCCGGCCGGCAGCGTGTGGCTTCAGTTCGGCCACTCGGACGGCTCGGGCCTTGTTGGGACGGTTCTGAGCAGCCCGGACGGCTACACCCACACGCTGCGCTACGACGCCAGTGGCTGGACCCCCGGAGTTTCCGCCAGCAAGCTGCTTTCCTCGCACCGCGCCGCGAGCAGTTCGACCGTGACCTTGCTGGCCGGCGAAGCCCGAACCCTGCTGCGCACCACGGACGGCGTGACGTTCACTCCGATTCAGCCCGAGGTGTTGGCCGGCTACCAACTGGCGGCCAACAACGCGACCACTTTCGCCCTGGCGGTGGTGCGAGATCCGGCGAGCGGTTACTTCTACTGCTTCAACCCGGATGACAACCACATCCCCGACCAAGGCGTGGACGGCGCGGTGGCCATCAAGGTTCTGCGTTCCACCAACGGCCTGGATTGGGAGCCCTGCATCGGCTTCCTGCCCCGGACCACGGCTGTGAAGCTGCGGGCCATTGAGTTCGCCAACGGCCAAGTGGTGGGCGCTGTCAGCGGGACCACGGACCAGATCACCGAGTTGTTGGATGTCTCCGCCGTCCTGTCGCGCACCCCCAGCACGGTGCGGGCGCCCGCCGATCCCCCGGCCACCGGCTTCAATGCTCAGTGGAGGATCAAATGAACATCCAGCCCATCGCCCCGCAGCGCTTGACCTGGGCTCAGGTGGACCCGCAGTACCAATGGATTGACGTTGGTCCATGGCGCGACCGCTTCGGCATGGACTGGCTTGCCCTGAGCACCAGCAGCCACCGATTGGCCCGCGCTGCTGTCGCCGCCTGGAGCGAGCGCAAATACATCGACCTGAAGGACGAACGCAACGCGCAACTGCTGGGCGCCCTGGTGGCTGCCGGCCTGCCCGATGCGGCGGTTGAGATTCCAGGGTCTGGCCCGCTGACCGCCGAGAAGATGGCCGCGATCCTGAACCCCGTGACGACCGAGCGCGAGCGCCATGTCAAGGGGCTGGCGCAGCCGGAGGCGGCATGAGGTTTGGACTGGCTCGGTCCATGACGCCCACGAGCCTGCTGATTCAGGCTCGTCTGTGGGAACCTTGGAGCCATGCATTTGTGATGGACGGGGTGCGAGTCATCGACAGCACGTTCAAGCATGGAGGGGTCCGCAGGCGTGATGGGGTGGACGGCGCGGTGCTGGAAGTGCATTGCCCCCTTCCGCGAGAAGATGCCGCGAGGGTTTTCCTGGCCCAGCAGGTCGGCAAACCCTACGACTGGCGTGCGGTGTGGGGTTGGGCCTGGGCGGGTCGGGACTGGCACGACGACTTTGCGTGGTTCTGTTTTGAACTGGTTGCAGGCGCTATCGAGGCCGGCAGCGACTACCGATTCCCGAACCTGAACCGCGTGACGGGCACTGACTTGCAAATGGCTGCCGCCGACCTCGGGGGTGGCTGGTGATGCCGCAGGACGCGGCTCTCTGACGCTGGATTCAAACGCCATGGCAACTACCAATCCCCTTCGCCCCAACGATGTTGTGCTCGGCACGCCGGCAACTCGCCCGCCCTCTGGCTCGCGCGGTGGCGCGCCAGCGGGACAGGGGTGGGGGAGGCAGGCGCGGCCCGCTGCGCCGATTGCACCTGCTGCACCTGCTGCGCCCGCTGCACCTGCTGCGCAAGCACAGGCGCAAGCACAGGTGGCTGCTCTTGCGCGCAGGGACGCAGGCAGTCCCGTACCGACTGGTCCGAGGCCGGCCCGTCCAACCACGCCGCCCCCTGCGAAACCGCAGGAAAGCATGGTGGACCCGATGGAGGGCGCAGGGTCGGGTGGGCGCGGGATGGCCGACTTCGATCTGTCTGGAAGTGGCGGCACGGCCGCGATGGGATTGCCTTCGCTGATGGACCATGCGCGCGCGAGGGACAGTCAGGCGCCAGTCACGGCTGATTCTCGAAATCAGATCGCCAACGAGCGTGGGATGGCGGCGAGCCAGGCGGGCCAGCGGCTGCAAGCGCAAGCCAACGCCCTCGATCAGCCCAAGGGGCCCAATGGCGGACCGGCGCCCGATCAGATGCAGCAAGCGCTGTCGGACGAGGCGCGCCAGCGCGAAGCGCAAGCAGCGGCCAACGCGCCGCCGCCTGAGGCGGTGGGCGGGTCGGAGAGGCGGCAATACCAAACCGCTGCGCCCGCTGCACCTGCTGCGCAAGCACAGGCGGCGAGCCAGCCCATGCCGAATGCTGGCGGCTCCACGGCATCGGTTGCGCCGGCTACGGCTACGGCTACGGCGGCGGCACCACGGCCTGCCGCTGCGACCAGTCCCGCACCGTCCACAGCCCCCGCTGCGCCTGCTGCGCCTGCTGCGCCTGCCCCCGGCATGGACTACTACATGAACACCGCCCGTGGCATCGGGATGGATGCGCAGGCATCCGCCACAACCGGCACGTTCGATGAGTCCAAGGGTGCAGCGGGTCGGGTGGCGTCGATCACGGATGCCGGTGGATCGCTGATGACCTCGGCCCGCACCCGAGCCAAGGCGCGCATGGCCCGCTCGGGGATGATGAACAGTTCATTGGCTGGGCAAGCCGGCGAACAGGCGGTGATTGACGCCGCCACGCCGTTGGCCCAAACCGACGCCCAGCTCTACGCACAGCAGCAGATCGAGAACCAGCGGGCGCAGAACCAAGCCAGTCTTGCCAACGCCAGCATCCGCGCGCAAACCGGGATCGCCGGCATGCAGATGGGCGAGAACGCCCGACAGTTCGACGCGCGCCTCGGGTTTGACCAAGGCCGAGCGTCTGAGGATGACAAGTACCGAGACAAGCAACTGTCTCAGCAAGATCGCCAATTCCTGCAAGACCTGGACTTGCAACGCGACAAGCTCAAGACCGATTCGGAACAGTTCGCACAGCGCCTTGGGCTGGATGTGCGCCAACTGGACCAGCAGGACGCGCAGTTCAAGGCCAACTTGTCGCAGGAAGATCGCCAATTTCTGGACAATCTCAACCTCAAGCGCGACGAACTGAACCAGCAGCAAGGTCAGTTCGACGCGCGCCTCGGGTTTGACAACAAGCAGCTTGAGCAGCAGGACGCGCAATTCAATGCGAACTTGCTGGAAAACCGCCGCCAGGCCGACCAGACCGCAGGAATTCAGCGCGACCAACTGACCCAGCAGGCCGACCAGTTCGCGCAGCGCCTCGGCTTTGACAACAAGCAGTTGGACCAGCAAGGCCAGCAGTTCGCCGCTGACCTGCAAATCAAGCGCGATGCCCTGGATCAAGAGCAGTCGCAGTTTGAAGCCCGGCTTGGCATGGACGAGAAGCAGCTTGAACTGAACCGCGACCAACTCAGCCAGCAGGATCGTCAGTTCATGGACGATCTGAAGCTGCGCAAGGACGCCCAGACCCAGCAGGAAAGCCAGTTCGTCCGGGATCAGCAGAACCGCATCACGCTGGCCAACCTCGATGCCAGCAACCGCGAAAAGCTGATGGGCATTGAGGCCGAGTACAAGGAACAGATCGCCGGCAGCGAGAACATCAGCCGCGCCTGGGGCTCGATGATGGACAGCATCAGCCAGATCAACAACAACCCAGAGTTGGATCAGGCGGCCAAGAACACCATGATCGAGAACGCCCAAAACGGGTTCCGGGCGTTCACCAACTTCTGGAACAAGGCCAGCGGCGGCAGTACGGATGTGAGCGATCTGCTGGCCTTCGGGCCGGCTGGCAGCACCTACACCCCGCCCAACGATCCGAACCCGCCGAATGTCGGCATTCCGGAGGACGAAGAAGCGGACTTCAATGCAGGCTACTACGGTGGCGGTGGGCACGGCGACCGTTGACCGCAACCCGCCCACAGTAGCGCTGTAAGCGCCATCCAAGAATGGCGCCGTGATTGAGTACCGCCGACTCGCTGCTGAGGAATGCCCTGTCGTGGCGGAATTTGCCACGGCCGGGATGCCTGCGCATGAGGGTCTGTTGGTTGCACCTGGGAAGGTGCTGGGCGTGGTGCAGCACTTTGCCGGTTCTGCCAAGGACTTTCACCTCGTGGCATGGGATGGCAGGCGGGTGGTCGGGATCATCGCGGCGCTGGTGGGGGAATTGCTGTTCTTCGAGCGTTCCGAGGCCGTGGTGGTGGCGTGTCAGGCACGCGGCGCTCCCGGTGTTGGTCGGGAACTCATCCGCTATTTGATGAATTGGGCGCAAGCCGAGTTCATGGTTCGCCGGGTCCAGTTCCCGGTAGACCTGGGCGCTCGCCCGGGTTTTGCGCGGCTTCTTCGAGGGGCTGGGTTCAATCAGATGCAGACCGTTTGCATCATGCAGAAAGGGTAAGCAGTGGCCGTCCTAATCCCCGCCGTGGTGTCATTTGTTGCGGCAGGCGGCGCCGCTGGTATTGCCGCCGCAGCGGGTGCCGTCGCTGCTGGCACAGCGGGCCTTGCGGCCTACGCCACGCTGGCCACGGTGGCGGGAGGTTTCCTGTCCACGGTCGGCGGCCTGACCAAGAATCAGAAGCTGGCGAAGATTGGCGGATACCTGTCCCTTGCGGGAGGGGTCGGGCAGATCGCCAGTAGCGTGATGGGCGGGGCGGCGTCGTCTGCATCGTCATCGCTGGTGAGCGATGCAGCCAGCGAAGCCGCTGCCGCTGAAGCCGCGTTCAACTCGGGCGTCTCCGAGACTGCCAGCGCGGGCCTTGGAGACATTGCATCCCAGGCTTCGCTTGGCGAACTTGGGGCTCGGTCTGCGGCTCAGGAGGCAGCCGGGACGGCTGCCGCGCAGTTGGGCGGCCAGGCGGCAGAGGCTGGGTCTTCCGCCTTCACGCTGCCCGGCGCACAGCCGAACCTGCTGGAACTGGCCCAAGGGTCGGGGGCGCCGCAGTTGGACATGGGCTTTGGCAACAGCATCGTGACGCAATCGGGCGGCACGGCTGGAACTGCGGCCCTGGGCAAGTTGCAAGCCGTGGGCAGCGAGATTCAGAACCAGGGCCACTTGCAAAACCTGCTGGACACCATGGGGAATGGCGCCAACAAGCTGGGCCAGTTCACCAAGAACAACAAAGAGCTTGTTCAGCTCGGCGGCCAGTTCTTGCAGGGCGGCATGAAAGCCTATTCCGAGCAAGCCGCCATGGACGAGCAGTTGAACCTGTTGGAGCAGCGCCGCCGCCGCTTGAACTCCCCCATTCGCATGCTGTACGCCAATTCCAACGTGCAGCCGCTTTCCATGAACTTGCCGGGCCTTCAAGGCGCGGGGGGCTGACCCATGCAAATGCAAGACAACCCGCAAGTCAGCTCCTCGGAAGGCGGCGGTTATCGCGCTCCGGACTGGAAGTCGCTCACCCCTCCCCCCGTGGTGGATACCGTGGAGCGCATCGTCGCAGCCGGCGCCAAGCTCATGTACTCGCCCGACACCCGGGACGAACTCAAGGAAGCCGTCAAGGCCGATGTTCCGGTGGATCAGAAGCTGGCCGACAACGTGCTCGGCCTGCTGCTGATGCTGGACCAGAAGGCCAAGGGTGGCATTCCGGTGGAAGCCCTCTTTCCTGCTGGCGTGGCGCTGATGGACGAAGCCGCGCAAGTGGTTCAGGCGGCAGGGCAGCCGGTGACGCAAGATGATTTCGACGGCGCCATGATGCGGCTCTACACCCAGATGGCCAAGAAGCTCGGCGCCAGCGACGACGACGCCATGAAGGCCATCGGCGACGCGATTCCGGATGACGGCGCACCTGAGGCGCCCATGGAAGGCCAGCCCGCACCGGGTGGTATGCCTGGGGGCGGGGCGCCCGGAGCCGATCCGGAAATGGAAGCCATGCGGCAGGGGATGGCGCAATGAAGTGGGGGCGCGTTGTTGCGGGTGCTGTTGGGGCTGGTGCGGGCGCGCTCTCGTCGCTGGCCAGTCGCTACATTGACGAAGAACTGACCCAGCAGCGCGCCCAAGCCCTGGCGGACATTCAGCGCGAGAACAGCCTGCGCACCGAGCGCGAGATGGACGCGCAGAAGAACACCCCTGAGCGTTTGGCGCGCGACCGCGAGACGGCCCGTCAGGACGTGCTGGCCAAGGGTCGCGCAGCGCGGGAATCCACTGTCGAGGGCATCAACGATCCGGCGTTCCAGGGGGCGCGGGACACCGAATCCCTGCTGGACACCCGACGCCGCATCAAGGCCGAGAACGATGTCACCGAGGGCACCAAGGGCGCCAAGATCGCGGCCGAGACGGAGCGCATCAAAGCCCTGTTGCCCTACGAGAAAGAGCGCGCCGCCGCCTTGGCTGACATTCAGGCCAGCCGACAGATTCGCGTTGCCGAAGCAGTGTCTGAGGGGCAGATTCGCCGTGAGGAAGCCCGCGCCGAACGTGCCTTGCAAGCCAAGATCGGCCCGGATGGAAAGCCCATCAAGATCAGCGAAGCCGCCAATCTGGAATTGAAGAACCTGGACAAGCAAGCCCAGGAGCTGCAAAAGCAGATCAATGAGGGTGTCGCTGGCGGCACGCTGAAGACAGACCCGAACAATCCTGCGTACAAGCACCTTCAGCGCAGCGCCCAGGCCCTGCAAGTCCAGAAGCTGCGGGTCTACGCCAAAGAGGGGTTGATCGACGGTGAAGATGCCGCCAAAGACCTGATCGCGGCCGGCGCAAGCAATGCAGAACTGGAGGCCTCGAAGCAGCAGGCCCGCCTGATCGGCGGCGACTACGCCAAGAAGTTTGCCGCCGCCATTGACGGCCGCAAGCCACCGGCTTCCGGCACGCCGGGCGCCACCGGGCGTGCCGTTTCAGGCCTGCGCGCCGAAGCGGCAGCGCCATCGTCGGACCAGGACTACCGCGCTCTGCTGGCTGCGTCCATTGCCAAAGCCAGCGACAAAGAGTTGCAAACCTGGGCATCCCTCAAGGGCCATACGCATCAGCAGCAGGCGATGGAGGAGCTTGAACGCCGCAAGGCCCGCGAATCCTCCCTACAGCTTCGGTACGACGATCAAGGGTTCATCTCCGCCTACCAGGACTGACGCTCAATGCCGACCCTTTTCGACCTCTACGGCATTGACCTGGGTGAGCCGGATGCGCCCCCGCCGCCTGAGAAGTCGGGATTCCTACGCCGCGTCGTGGGCGACACCGCCGTTACCGCAGTCAAGAGCGCCATCGGGCTGCCCGAGATGGCGGTGGGCCTGGGCAGCCTTGTTTCTGGCGGCCGGGCCGGCAAGGCGGCCGAGGAAGCCGGGTTCAGGCCGCGAGAAGCCCGCGAGTTCCTGGACACGCTGTACTCGCCCGAGCAGCAAGCCGCAAACCGCGAGGTGCAGCAGGCCCAGGGGTTCATTGACACGGCCTCTGCGGCGATCCGCAATCCGTCCACGATCTATCACGCTGTGGTTGAGTCGGCGCCGTCGCTGCTGCCGGCTGCCGGGATTGCGCGCGGCATCGCGGCGGTGGCGCCCAAGGCTGGACTATTGGGCATCGGGGTAGGCGAGGGCGCCGTATCAGCCGGCGCAACCGCCGAGCAGATCCGCCAGCAGACCCAGGACGGCCTGCTGACCGGCGAGCAATCCCTGCTGGCCGCTGGGGCTGGTGCGCTTACTGGCCTCATCGGGGGCGTGGCCGGCAAGATTGCCAACAAGCTCGGCATTGGTGACGTGCAGCAGCTCCTGGCCGGCGTGGAGCAAGCCGGACCGCAGGCGCAGAAGGCCCTGAGCCGCGCGCTGCTGGAGGGCTTCGCCACCGAAGGCATCTTGCAGGAACTGCCGCAGTCAGCCCAAGAGCAGATCGCGCAGAACGTTGCCCTGGGCAAGCCTTGGGATGAGGGCGTGGGCAACGCCGCAGCCATGGGCGCGCTGGCCGGTGGCGTCATGGGGGGTGGCGTGGCCGCGTTCACTCGCCGCCCGGCCCAGCCTGAGCCGCAGCCGGACCCAGTGGATCAGGCCCTGGACACCCTGGCATCCACCAAGGACGTGGGCCAGATGATCCAGGCGGCTGAGACGGTTGCCGCTGCACCGCTTGCACCGCTGTCCATGTCGCCTGACCAAGAAGCGGCAGCCATGACCGCCTTCGAGGAGTTGGCGAAGGCGGACCTCACCGACATGAAGAACATGGGCCGGCTGGACAAGTCGCCGACCCGTGGCGCCGCCCCGCAGCCAGCAGCCCAGATGCCCGGTGGGCAGGCCTCGGCACAGTTCGTGGAAGACGCCCCGTTCCTGGACCGCCTCATGTCGGTTCGGGAGCAACTGCAAGACCCGAAGACCCGCGAGCGCATCCGCGCGGCCGGGCCTGATGCGCTGTCCACCATCCTCTACTACGTCGAACAGGCGGGGCGAGAAGGTGGGATGGATGGCATCCCCGAGGCCACGCGCGAGCGGATGCTTGACCTGGCGGAGTACGCCGTAGGTCGAGCCCGACTCACCCCGCAGGCGCCGCAGGCCACCATCGAAGGGCCAGCAGCCACTCAGCGCCTGACCGCCACCGAAGGGCCGAAGCAAATCGGCCTGGACACCACCCCGACCGGCGTGCTGCGCGCGGACGCAGCGGGCAACGTGGCGCCAGAAACCCGCGCCGATGTCATCAGTGACCGGCAGCGCAACGCGCCCCCTGTCGCGCCGCCGCGCAGCGATGGCATGGACCAGCAGGCGCGCAGGGCCTCGGCCGTGTTCGGCGAGCCCAACCCCCGCCAGCCTGCCCCGCCCGTGAACATGCCGGAGCGGCGCCACACCGATGGCCAGCTCATCACCACACCGCTGGACTTGGTGATGGACTACGTGAACACCAAGCGGCAGGAGAACACCCCTGCCGCGCGGCTGTTCGTCAAGGAGTTCGAGGCCGGCCGCATCACCCGCCGCGACGTGGTGCGAGCCATGCAGACCGCACCCGCCGACCCGCTGGCAGCGATCAAGCCCGGCACGCCACCGGCTGACCCCGTTCAGCAGCGCCTGGAGCGCGCCGCACAGCAAGCCCCGGCACAGACCCCGGGCCTTGTGGTCGAGCCCATCATGCGCGCCCGTGCGCGAACCGTGGAGCCCAGCAATGGACCCGGATCAAGTGACGTTGCACGACCTGACGGACGCGGGCCTGTTGACCCTGGATCAGCAGACCGAACTGATGGCGTGGTTCCAAGCCAGCAGCAGGGTTCCGGTGGAGTTGCCGGAGAACCTGTATCGGCTGCTGTCGAACGCCCTGGCGCTGTTCAGTCTGGACGAGGGGGCGACGAGGCACTGAATCGCATTGCCAGTCACTTGGAAGCCGGCAAGCCGTTGGCTGTCAAGACAGAGGGCGACGGCCGCATCACTGTGGGTCCGTCCGTTGATGCGGCGACCCACATTGAGCTGCAACTGACTGTCCCGGAGCGCAAGGCATTCAAACGCGCCCAGGCTGACGAGGAACTGGCCGAGACGCAGCAAGAACGCGCCGAGGCACGGGCGGCTGTGCAAGCGGCCGTCCTGCCTGCCACGCAGCGCGCGCTGGAAGGTGGCAACGGCGCGACGCCCACCCCTACCGACACCGCCGCCAACCAAGCCGCCACCAGCCCCGCCAACGACCTCCCTGAGCCCACGCAGGCCCAGAAGGAAGCCGGCAACTACAAGGTGGGCCGCATCAAGGTCGCTGGCCTGGACATCAGCGTTGAAAACCCCGCAGGTTCCGAGCGCGCGGGCGTGGACCCGGACGGCAAAGCCTGGCGCAACACCCTGGCCCACCACTACGGCTACATCCGCCGCAGCGAAGGGGCAGACGGGGACCATGTGGATGTCTTCGTCAACCCCGGCACGCCCGAGGACTACGAGGGCACCGTGTTCGTGGTGGATCAATCCGACCCCAAGACCGGGCGGTTTGACGAGCACAAGGTGATGATGGGTTTCCCTTCGGCCAAGGCCGCGCAGGAGGCCTACCAAGCCAACTACGCCAAGGGCTGGAAGGGCCTTCGCGCCGTGCAGCCCATGAGCATGGAGCAGTTCAAGGCCTGGGTGTCGGACCCCGCGAACACCCGCAAGCCCGCCGCCAAGGGCGGGCCGGCAGGCAAGGGTGAGCAGAGCGCCAGGCCTGATGAACTGGTCGAACTGCGCAAGCGCGAATCCGTGCTCAAGAGCCTGCGGGAGTGCCTCGGATGAATGACGCCATCGAGCTGGCCCTGGCCGAGATGGTCGAGGGCTTGGAGAAGCTGGCCACCGGAGTGCAGGCCCTGACCCAGAGGGACGGCTTCAAGGCCGATGGGCTGGAGAGCGCCATGGCGGACATGGTGGAACAACTGCAAGCCCTGGCCGAGCAGAAGCCCCTGGACCTTGCCCCCGTGGTCAACGCCATCAAGGGCCTGAAGCTGTCTGCCTCCCCGGTGAATGTGAACGTGCAACCCACGCCCGTACAGGTGAAGGTCGAGCCGCCCACAGTGAACCTGGAGGCCACGATTCAGACTCCTCAATGGGAATCCCTCGCCGTGTCCTTCAAGCGCGAAGGCGACACCGGGCGGATTGAGCAAATGACCATCCGCAAGATCAAGTAAGGAGCCCCTCATGTCAGCAGCAAACGTCACCGAAAGCGACCTCCTTTCCATGGTGTGCAGTGGCACCGATCCCGCGTGGCGCGCTGCCGCGACGGGCTATTTCTCGCTGTTCACCGCCGACCCGGGCGAGGCCGGCAGTCTGGCCAGTGAGTGCAACGACGCGACCTATGCGCGCGTCGCGGCGACCAAGGCGTCCGCCTGGTCGGGCGGCGGCACCAGCACGCGCGCCAACGCCGCGCAAGTCAACTGGCCGACGCTGACCGGCAGCGGCTCGCCGCTCACCTATTGGGCGTGGGTTTCGAGCGCATCCGGCGCGACTGACTACATGGTCAGCGGTGCCCTCACCAACCCAGTGCCGTGGTCGCCCGGCGTCAAGCCCGTGGCCGAGATTGGCACGCTGACGATCAACGCGGACTGACGCCGTGCTCGAGTCCGTCAAGGACGCCCGCGACGCCGAGGATGCTGGCCGCTCATGGCTCGGGTTCCTGCGGCGCAACGGCCCCGCCTTCGCGGCCAACCGCTGGCACGACCTGAGCTATGCGGCCGGCAACCCGGTGGCGAACTACTACGCCAGCACGCCGCTGGCTGCGTCAACGCTGCCCGGCCGCGAGGGCATCGACACCGGCCCCGCGCCAGCGGCAGGCATGCGCAAGCGCTTGGCCGTGGCCACGGTGCTGCCGGGTACGACGGGCGGCAGCAAGGTGTTCTGGTTCGCCGACTACTGCCTGTTCTACCCGTTCGTTGACGGTGACGGGGGGCTGCAAGACCTCGACAACACCGTGCCCATGCCGCGTTACGGCGGTGCAGGCTGCCAGGTGATGGCTGTGTGCCAGGGCACCGGCCTGGCGTTGGGCGTCGTGCGGCTGACCTACACCAACAGCGACGGTGTGGCGGGCCGCGTGGCCGACACCACGCTGGACCTGACGGTGGCCCCGGGCGTGCTGGCGTCATCGCTCGCAGCGGGCGTGGCGCACGCCAGCCCGGCCGGGCCGTGGCTGCAGCTCCAGGCGGGCGATACCGGCGTGCGCAGCATCGAGTCGGTCGAGCCGCTGGCGGCCATCGGCGGGATATTTGCGCTGGTCATCGTCAAGCCCTTGCTGGTGGCGGCAGCGCCCACGGCAACGGCGGCGCCCATCGAGGTTGACGCCTTTGCCGACAAATCAATCACCGCCGATTTCGAGCACGGCGCGTACCTGCACGCCATCTGCCACGCCGCAGCAGCGGGCACCCCGGCCGTCCTGGCCTGCACCAAAACCATCTGGGGATAGACCGTGGCCTTCACTTCACTGGACGACATCGCCGCCGAGCTGAGCGGTGGCAAGCAATTCATGGCGCCGTGGTTCAAACTCAGCGGCGGCGCGGCGCATGTGGCCGGCAACGCCTATGACCTGAGCATGGGCACGGGCCTGCCGGTGGCCAACACCTACCCTGGAACCGCGCTGAACAGCGTGGCGCCGAACGAAACCACCGGCTGGGGCATCTACCACGGCGGCAACGTCACGCCCGACACCAAAGCCGTGATGAACGCCATGGCGATGGCGGTTGGCACCAACGCAGCGCCTGGCATCCTCATCCTGGTGGATGTGGCGCTGTACTACCCGGGCATTGACCTCAGGGCCACGACGCTGCAAACCATGGTCCAGGCCGCGACCTTGACGCGATACACCAACGGCGTGGGCCTGCGACCCTACGTGGTGTGTACGGTCCAGTCCGGCGGCACGCCAGCCAGCACGCCCGTGGTGTCGGTCTTCAACTACCGCAACCAGGGCGACAACGACGCGGCCTTGACCGGCGTGGGAACGATCAACTTCACGGCGGGCGCTGCCGGCATCCCGCCCGTGAGCAAGATCGTGCACTGCGCGCCCGCTGCCAACCACCACGGCCCATTCCTGCCGCTCAACGCGGGCGACACCGGCATCAAGCGCGTCAACAGCTTCCAGCTCAGCACGGCTTACACAGGCTCGACAACGACGACGGGCTGCATCGTGCTGGCCAAGCCCATCACCATGATTCCCCTGGTGGCGGTTGGCGTTCCGGGCGAGCGCAGCCTGTTTGCGCCGGCCCCCGTGCTGCCGCCCATCCCGGACGGGGCCTGCCTGACCTGGCTGTATTTCCCAGGCGCCGCCACGGCTGCAAACAGCACGTTCATGGGCAGCCTGGACCTGGGCTGGGGCTGATGCTTTCCAGCAATCGCTTCTTCGGCAACGCCGGCCGCAGCCGTTGGATGGCGGGCGTCGGCCTGCCTGCCTATGCGAGCGCGCTGCAAGACTGGACCCGCACCGAGCTGGCCACGGGCATGCCAAAGCACGCCGCCGTGCCGCTGGGCTATGGCGGGGCCGCCTGGGCACTGCCTCGGGTGGCGGGCTCGCTGACCAGCCGTGGCAAGGCGAACCTGTCGTTCACGGCGTCCGGTTCCGTCAGCCAAGGCCTGCCGGTGGAAGGGTCGGCCGCCATCGCATTGGCCGCTGAGGGCAGCGCCATTGGCATTGGCTCCGTGGCCGGCAGCGCGGCCCTGACGCTGCTGGCGGCGGGCAATGTGTACGGGCAAGCGACCGTCGCGGGGTCGGCGGCGGTTACCTTGTCTGCCAGCGGTGTGGTGGGCGGGCTGGCGTTCGTTTCCGGCAGCGCCAGCATGAGCCTGACGGCCGCATCGACCATGGGCTGCACCGCAGCCGTGGCAGGGGGCGCCTTCCTCTCGGGGGCTGCCGAGGGCAACACGCTGACAGAAAGCGGCATCGCCGGGGCAGTCTGGAGCGCCGTAGCGGCCAGCTACAACACGGCCGGCACCATGGGCGCCAAGCTCAACACCGCCAGCAGCGGCGGGGTGGACCTGGACGCCTTGGCCGGTGCCGTGTGGGCCTACGCCACGCGCACGCTGACCAGCGGCGCGGGCGGGCTGACCACCGAGCAGGCCAACCAGTTGCAAGACATCTTCCGCATCCACGGCTTGGACGAGGCCAACCCGCTGGAGGTGACACCCACCAGCCGAACCGCTGGCGGCGTGGTGCAGGACGTGGCCACGGCCGGCGACACCGTGACCGTGAGCCGTGTCCCTTGACCCCCTCAGCATTGCCCTTCAGGGCCTTGTCGCGCCGCTCAACTCTCTGAGCGTTGCCGCGCAAGGCTTCGTCCAATCGGTAGCCCCAGCACTCACCCACACCAGCGGCGGCGGCTCCGGGGTGCAATTCGCGCAGAAACGCAGGCGCGCGAAGCTGCTTGCCCAGACGCAGGAAGACGAGGAAATGGCAATGGTGATGGCAGTTCTGGCTGAGATCGGGGTGTTCGCATGAGTCTCACAAGCTGCGTCAAGCAAGCCGGCAGCGCCCTTCTGGCGTCCGACAAAGCCGCAATCCTGGCGCGAGCCAATGCCCTGCGAGCCCAGGGCCTGAACGCCATTGAGGCAGGCCGGCAGGCGGTGGATGAGCGACTGGCCGAGGTGCAGGGCGAGATCAAGGGGATTGCTCCGCTGGTGCCGGAGGCCGAACCAGCCCAGGCCGCAGCCGCTGCCACCCACCAAGACCCAGGCGAGCGCCCCGAGGCCGCGACCCGGGCAGTTGTCAAGGAATCCTTGACTGTTGGCGCCCGCAACGCCGGCATGAAGCCGAGCGAGATGCGCGCCTACCTGCTGCGCAAGATTGACGAGGCCATCCCGAACGCTTCGGATGAAGAACTGCCGACCTGGAAAGCTCCGACCAAGGAGCAAATCCGTTCGGCCATGGTGACGCTCAAGACCTCTCGCCCCGAGAAGGCCGAGCAAATGTTCGAGAACCTGCACCGCAACCGCGTGGCAGAGGTTTCGTCCCGAATCGGCCATGTCACCTTCGACGTTCCCGGCGACGGCAAGTTCAAGGTGCTGAACACCCGCAACCGCCTGGAGGAGTTCCGCAAGAAGGTCGAGAAGTCCCCGGGCTTCAAGGACACCAGCGCTCCCGAGCCGGTGGCGCGCACGGGCCTTTACGGCGAGCCCTTCGGCGTGGAGCGCGGCAGTTCCGGCCCCAAGGCCGCCATCGAGAACATGATCGACGCGGGCGACCCGCAAGCCGCCGTGGACTACGCCGCTGCGCGCGGGCTGGTTCTGGCTGATGTGCTCAAGGGCGACAAGAAGCGACTGCCCAAGGTGGCGAACCTGGCGCCGACTGAGGCCGAGCCCGTGGCGGAGTTTGAGCAAGAGGCCCCTGCCGCGCCTGCGCCCAGCGCACCGACGCAGCCCAGTGGCCTCCCCAACCCCTGGGAGATCAGCCAAGACGAGTTCGTGAAGTTGGTTTCCTTCACCAAGGAAGGCAGCACCGCGTTCCCCTGGGTCGCGAAGTGGGGCGACCGAATCTTGGAAGCCCAGAACGAGGAGTATGACCACCCGGACCTTGGCAAGACCGTGGTGATGGGCGGTCGGTTCTCCAAGACCAAGCGCGAAGCAGAGGCGGTGGCGCGCGGGGCGCACAAGCGGGCGGTTCGCCGTGCTGCGCTCAACGGCATGACCCCGAGCGCTGAGGCCTTGATCGCATACCCGGACCTTCAGCAAGTTCCGGCACAGGCACAGGCTGGAGCGACGCCGGCCGAAGGGGCTGGGGGTTCCCGGCCGACGCCTGATGCCACCATCACCGACCTGGGCGAGAAGATCGGCGGCGCCCGCAAGGACATGGCCGAGTCCGGTGGCCCGAGCCGCGCCCGCAAGACTGAAGACGACCGCCCGGCCTGGGCTCGCCGCTTTGAGGTGAGCCAGATCGTCAAGACCGCAGGCCGCCTGGACAGCCCGCGCGATGAAGGCCGCTGGGTCATCCATGACACCCGCTCGCTCAACTGGATGAAGCAGCCCCGGCAAGTCGGGCAGCAGACCTTTGCGACCAAGGAGGAAGCAGAGGCCTTTGTCCCCATCGCCGCCGTGGGCCTCAAGCACCGCACCGTGGCCGCGAGTGGGGGCAAGTACGAAATATGGCGAGACATCAACGACCGCAAGCGCGTCAAGGTGGTTGACCAGCAGTTCGACACCCGCGACGACGCCATGCGCTACATGGTGCAGAACGCCGTCGCCATCATTGAGACGAACACCACGTTCGGTGAGTCGGACATCCCGCTCCCGCCTGATCGGGTGCGCCGTGGGCCGCCGCGCCGCAATGGCGACGTGAAGGGCGAGGACTTCCTTCGCGCGTTCGCCCTGCGCGGCGTGGAGTTCGGCAACTGGAACAACCAGGACGAGCGCCAGATCCTGATGAACGAGGCCTGGGATGGCCTGATGGACTTGGCCGATGTTCTCGGCATCCCGCCCAAGGCGATGGGCCTGGGCGGCGAGTTGGCCCTGGCGTTTGGTGCCCGAGGCCACGGCCTGCACAGCGCCCGCGCGCACTACGAGCGCAACCGCGCCGTCATCAACTTGACCAAGGAGAAAGGCGCCGGCACGTTGGCCCATGAGTGGCTGCACGCGCTGGACCACTACCTGGGCCGCCAAGACGGCAAAGCGCCCAGCGAGTGGGTGACGAACAAGGACGGCACGCGCTCCCTGAAGATCAACGAGGCCGGGGACGACATGGTGAGCAGCGGGTTCAGCCGCGATGCCAAGTCCAAGGCCCGCCCCGAGCTGCGCGCGGCGTTCAACAAGGTGATGCAGACCATCGCCAACCGCGCAGAGGCCTACGTCGCTGACACGGTGCAGGCCGACAAGTTCGTGGGCCGCGCCCGGGATGAGGTGGCGGACGCTTTCAAGCGCCTGCGCGCTGACCTGGCCGAGCAGAAAGACCCGAAGTATTGGAAGCGCAACAACAAGCCGGCCAGCGCCGACCTGTTGGCCGAGTTCGACGCCATTTCGCAGCGGGTCATCGAGGGCGAAAACTCGGCCCTGGCCACGGACTGGCGCATCGTCAACGATGGCAAGGCAAGGGCCGCGAGCCGGTGGACCAATGACACCCTAGAGCGCCTGAGCGCGATCTACAAGGAAGTCCGGGGCCGCAGCGGGTTCGATGCCGAGCGCAAAGGCGTGCTGGACCGCCTGCGCGCCAACATGGGCGCCTACGAGCAGCGCCTGAAGATGCTGGCCGATGCGCAGTCCGGCGCCACCAAGGAGCGCCAGACCCCCACGCAGTTCCGCATGGACGCGAAGGAACTGGACCAAGGGCGCGGCGAGGACTACTGGACCACGCCCCACGAACTGGCCGCGCGGGCGTTTCAGGCCTACGTCGAGGACAAGATCGCCGAGCGCGGCGGGGTGAGCCGGTTCCTGAACTACGCCCCCGAGAACGCCGCACTGCCGACCCCCTGGGGCTTCAAGCGCATCTACCCGGCAGGCATGGAGCGCAAGGCTATCAACGAGGCATTCGATGGCTTCGTGCGCGAACTGAAGGTGAAGGAGGAGGACGGCAAGACGGTGCTGTTCAGCCGTCGCGGCTCCCCCATCTCTCAGGCAGCACCGCAGACCGAAACCCCGGCCTTCCGCCGCTGGTTCGGCAACTCCAAGGTGGTGGACCCCGAGGGCAAGCCGCTGGTGGTGTACCACGGGACGGCAAGCGACATCAGCGTGTTCGACCCGGCGAAGACCAAGGCGGGCGATGTGATTTTCACGACCCCCGATGCCCAAGGCGCCAGTCTCTATGCCGAAACGAAGGCAAACGGCGGCGGCGCAGCGAACGTGATGCCGCTGTACGTTTCGATCAGGCGGCCGGCCATCATCAAGGCCAACGACTACAGCTTTGCTGCACTCAACGCGGCATTGACGCGGAGTGGGGTAGATGGCGTCCTGGTGATCGACGAGGAAGGCGCGATCAAGATTGCCGCCCCTGTTTCAGCCGAGCAGATCAAGAGCGCCATCGGCAACGCTGGCGCCTTCGACCCGGAGAACCCCGACATCCGCATGAACCGCCAAGGTTCTGCCGCCGTCAACCTCCCCCCCGCCGCCCTGGGCGGCTCCCTGGCCCGCGTCAACAACCACCCGGACTACACCGAGGCCAAGGCCGGAGACACCGAGGCCGCCTACCGCCTGGCGCGGGACTTGGTGACGGATGGCTTTGTGGAGGAAGTGCGCCAGCTCATCGGCGCCGAGTCGGCCCTGCTGGTTCCGGTCATCTCCCAAGAGTCCACCGGCCGCAACAAGATTCCCCTTGCCGTGGCCGAAGTGCTGGCCGACCGCCTGGGATTGGACACGGCGCTTGACGTTGCCCAAGTCACCCGCCCGGGGCGTGGCGATGCCCTGAGCGCCTTGCTCAAGCCGGCTGAGTTCTATGGGTCCGTGCAGTCTGGTTCGCGCTATGTGCTGGTGGACATGGCCCTTGACCAAGGCGGAACCCTGGCATCCCTGGCCCAGCATGTTCGCGTCAACGGCGGGGAAGTGCTGGGGGTCGCCGCCTTGAGCGGCAAGCGCTACGGCGCCACACTGAGCCTGAACGATGAAACCCTCTCCGACCTCCAAAAGCGATTTGGCAATGTCGAGCCCGAGTTCCGAGCCGCCACCGGCTACGGATTCGATGCCCTCACCGAGTCCGAAGCCCGCTACCTCCTCAAGCACGACGCACCTGAGCAGGTCCGAGATCGGATCGTTGCTGCGGGACGCGAAGCAGGCTTCAAAGAAGATGCGCGAGCTGATGGAGCAGGAGCGCGAGACGGCCGACGCCTGAGCAGCGAAACCCCGCAGGAGCGATTCCGCCGCCTGCTGGGGGTTCCGGCCCAGGGCATCCCGCTTTCCACTGCCAATCGGCTCGCGCAGGCCTACACCGATGCGGGCCTGAACAAAGTCAGCGTCGCGGCAACGCCGGAAGACCTCCCGGCAGACTTGCGCCGCCGCTTTGACGGGGCAGCCGATGACGTGCGGGGCGCCTACTTCCCGGACTTGGATCAAGTCTGGGTCTTCAGCGACCGCGTGAGCAGCCCTGACGAGTTCGCGTTCGTGGTGCTGCATGAGGCCTTTCACCGGGGGCTGGGGCAGACCTTCGGCCGGGACGCTCGGCGCCTGCTGGGGCAGATGTACCAGACCAACCGCCGACTGCGCGAGCGCGCGGACCGGATTGCCAAGGAACTTGGCATCGACCGCGACACGGCGATTGAGGAAGCCCTTGCCGACATGGCCGCAGAGGGCAAGGCGCAGAAGCTGCGCGGCTGGTCCAAGCTGGTTGCCATGATCCGCACTTGGCTGGGCAAGTTGATGGACGCCCTCGGACTGCGCATCGAGTTCACCGACGCGCAGATTGAAACCTTCGTGGCTGGGGTGGCGGCGAAGGGTTTGCAGTCTGGCCCTCGGGTGACGACCGGGGCGGACGTGGACCGGCTGGTGTCGGCATCTCAAGAAGCCGACCCCGACGCCAAGCTCCTCAAGGCCATTGCCTCGCTGGATGACCTGTTCGCCTTGCCCAAGTCTTGGAGCGTGACGCCGCAGGACATCGCCCGGGACATCGACCCTGGCTTGCAAGTGCAGAAGGTGAGCCCGGACCCGGGCAAGGCCGAGCAGTACAAGATCACCACGCCCAGCGGTCAGACCGCGACCATGTACGTGCGGACCCCGCTTCGCAACGGCCCGACGCTGTACGGGTTCGACATGAACGAGGGCGAGATGGTCAACGTCTTCGAGGGCCGCCCCGGCGAGAACCCCGAGGATGTAGACCCCAGCACGCAGGACGTGTACGTCGATGCCAGCAAGCTCACTGGGCAAGGGGAAGGGCAGTTCGTCTACGCCTTGGCAGGGGCCTTTGCGCACAACACCGGCCGCATCTTCATCGGCGACCCGGCAGGCCTGAGCGATGCCGCCTTGCGCCGCCGCTCGGAGCAGATGCTGTCCCTTGCGCTGAAGTACGGCACCACCAAGCATCTTGCACCCCATCCCCGCCAGACCGTGGGCGCCCCGAGCCTTGGGGTTCCTCCCCTCAAGTGGGTGTATGGGGATGACATCGGGAACATGGAGCGCCTGATTGCGCTCAACGTCAAGGCGATTGAGAATGCTTTTCCCGACGCCGCCAAGATCGAGTTTGACCTTGAATCAGGAACCTTCCGCAACGCCGAGTCCGGTGCCACCATTCCATTTGCACGACTGCGAGGACGGATGGATGACCGTGCCAACGCAGCGGCAGGCGGACCTACTGGCGAAGCGCGAGCGGGCAGCCGTACTGTTGCGCGAGCGGCTGTCTGGAATGCCCTTCTACGACAGGGCCGCCAAGCTGGCCGAGGAACAGACGGGCGACCCGCTGGCGTACTGGATGGCCTCCGTGACGCCGGCCGCCTGCATGCTTCAGGAGAGCTGAAGGGCCTGTTCTCCCGCCGCACCAGCACGGCAGCCGGGGGGCTCGCCGGCCTAGGCATCACCCAGCAGTCCATCCGCAACAGGCTGATGGACCAGTTCGGCAAGGCCGGTGCAAAGGTCCATTGGTGGCACAAGACCCTGGGCACGCAGTACGACAAGGCCAAGTCGCACCCGATGTTCGGCCGGGTGTTCGACACGGTGCAGCAGTACCTGGAAGACACGTCCGCCCTCGCCAACGAGGCGGCCGACCTTGCCCCGAGCATCCTCCCCAAACTGGACAGCGTGCGGGACGTGTTCGAGGCCGGCAAACGGGGCCTGAGTGCCAAGGACCGCGACGCCATCGCTTCGCCGGTCTTCGAGGGAACCCTGCTGTGGACGCGGCAGGATGGCAAGCTGGTCAAGGTGGACGACCTCAAGGCCAAGGCCGATGGCATGGCCACGGACGCCATGGCCGCCCAACTGCTGCGAGACGGGCAAGCGACGCAGGGCGAACTGAATTCGTGGAACGCCCTCCCGCTGCCGAGCTACGAGGGCGCCGTCCGCAACCGCTACGCCCAAGCCTACCTGGACTCCCCGGGCGTGGTCTTCAACGATGCCGAACTGCGCAGCCTCTACAAGCTGAGCGACGCGCAGATCAAGCAGTACCGCGAGTTCCGGGCGGCGGTGGATACCTCGCTTGACCAAGTGGTCGCGGCGGATGCGCTGCGGATGCTGAACAAGTCCGCCGACATCCCCGAGGAACTGCGCCGCGCCGCCGTGGGCGACCGCGATGCGTTCCGCGCGGCGGTGGACCGGATCTTGACCGCCCGCATCGAAGCTGGTGGCAAGCCCGAAGACGTGCAAGCCCTGGTGAACCTCAAGGCGGACCTGGAGGACAAGTACACCAAGGTGGACCGCCTCAAGGCCCGGGGCTACGCGCCGCTGATGCGCTTTGGCCGCTACGCCGTGTCGGTGCGCGGCGAGGGCGACGAAATGGACTTCTTCGGCCTCTACGAGACGCCGGCCGAGGCCAACCGCATGGCGCGGGAGCTTGAGGGCGTGGCCGAGTTCCGGGGCCGGGTGGAGCAGTCCACCATGTCCCAGGAGCAGTACAAGCTGTTCAACGCCGTGCCGCTGGAGTCCCTGGAAATGTTCGCCGAGGCCATCGGCGCCGAGCAGTCCGAGGTGTTTCAGGAGTACCTGCGCCTGGCGAAGAACAACCGCAGCGCCCTGAAGCGGCTCATCCAGCGCAAGGGCATTGCCGGCTTCAATGAGGACGTGACGCGCGTTCTGGCTTCCTTCGTCACCAGCAACGCCCGCATGGCGGCCGGGACGATCAACCTGGGCCAAGCCCGCGAGATGGCGCAGGACATCAAGGAAGGCGACACCAAGGACGAGGCCGTCAAGCTGATCGAGGCCGTGGAGAACCCGGTCGAGACGGCGGGGCCGGTGCGTGGGCTGATGTTCGCGCACTTCATCGGCGGCTCCATCGCGTCGGCCCTGGTCAACGTCACCCAGCCGGTGATGATGACCACGCCCTACCTCAGTCAATGGGGCGGGATGACCAAGGCGTCGGCCCGGTTGTTGGCCGCAGCCCGCATCGCAGCCGGGGGCAAGATCGCCGACAAGGAGATGGCAGCGGCTCTGCGCCGCGCCGAGCAAGACGGCATCGTGAGCCCGCAAGAGATCCACCACCTGACCGCTGAAGCCATGGGCACCCTCGGGCGCAACCCGGTGCTGAAGCGCGCGGCGTTCCTGTGGGCCTCGCCCTTCTCCCTGGCCGAGCAGTTCAACCGGCGCGTGAGCTTCCTGGCGGCCTACCAGACCGCCAAGGCCGAGAACATCCCGGACCCGTTCGCGTTCGCCGAGAAGGCGGTGATCGAGACGCAGGGCCTCTACAACAAGGGCAACGCCCCCAACTGGGCGCGCAACCCCGTGGGGGCCGTGGCGCTGACGTTCAAGCAGTACAGCATCCACTACCTCGAATGGCTCAAGCGCATGTGGAACACCGGGGCGGCTGGAAGCCCCGAGCGCGCCGCTGGACGAAAGGCGGTGCTGTTCGCCCTGGCCCTGCTGCTGATGGCGGGTGGGGTTGAGGGCTTGCCGTTCATGGAAGACCTGAACGACCTGTTCGACACCTTCCTGCAGGCGGCGGGCATCACGACTTCGGCCAAGGGCTGGAAGCGGGACTTCCTGGCCAACACCCTCGGCATGGGCGACGAGGCGGCCGACTCGGTGATGCGCGGGTTCTCCGCCATCCCGGGCATCCCCTTGGACGTGAGCATGCGCATGGGCATGGGCAACCTGCTCCCTGGAACTGGGATGCTGCTGCGCTCCAACACCGATGTTTCGCGCGACGTGCTGGAGTTGGCCGGTCCGTTCGGCTCCCTGCTGGGCCAGGCGAAGGACGCCGGCCAGAAAGCCCTCTCGGGTGACGCAGCCGGCGCGGTGAAGGCGGTTCTCCCCGTGGGCTTGGCGAACATGGCCAAGGGCATGGACATTTGGATGACCGGCGAGTACCGAGACACCAAGGGCCGCAAGGTGATGGACGCCGACGAGATGGACGGGGCCATGAAGTTCCTGGGCTTCCAACCCGCCGAGATCGCCCGCGAGAGTTCCAACCTCAACCGCGAGCGCCGCCGCGTGCAGCTCACCCGCAACGTCGAGTCGCAGATCGCCGACCTGTGGGCTCAAGGCTTGCGGGAGCGCGACCCGGACATGGTGCAGGAAGCCCGGCAAGAACTGCTGGAGTGGAACCAGACCAACCCGGAAAGCCGCATCGCCATCACGAACGCCCAAGTGCTGCGCCGTCTGCGCGAGATGCAGTCCACCCGGGCGGATCGCTTCGAGCGGGCCGCACCCAAGGAACTGCGCGCGGGGCTGGGCCTGTGAAGCTGCCAGAAGGCTGGCTTCTGGCAGCCCTCATCGGCTTTGTGCTGGTGACGGGCGGCCTCGGGCTCTTGGCCCTGCTGGGGTATGTCGCTGTGGTCTGGGTGCTGGACTGGCTGCTGAACGAGAACGCGCCCACACGGAGGGAGTGATCGGCTTTTGAGAATCCCCGGAACTTGATAGAAGGGGATTGCCATGGGCGAGCGAGAGCTTGCGGAGTTCGATGCGGCCACCTTGCCGCCGCCTTTGGGGTGGAAGGGCAAGATCATCTGGCGCACGGACCTGAACGCATTGCAGTTCAGCAATGGTTCGGCTTGGCTGGCTCCGAGCTACCAAGACCCCACTACTGGGGCGCTGGTGGGCGGCGTCCACACAGTGATCGCCAACGGATCAACCGCAACTGATCGGATCAACATCCAAGCGGCTATCGACGCCGTTAGTTCGTTGGGCGGAGGTACGGTTGATTTGGCGGGCGACTTCGAGCTTGCAGCTATTCAGGATGGAACGCGATACGTTGCAATTCAACTAAAAAGCAACGTGAACCTGCGCGGCGTGCCCGGACAGACGAGCATCAAGCTAGCTTCCTCAGCGCAGCCGAACGGTTGGGGCGGGCATGTTCTGTTTGGCGAGAACGTCAGCAACATTCGCATCGAAGGATTGACGATTGACGGCAACCGCGCCGCGTTTACCAGTCCTGCCTTTGCATCGTCCCAAGACGGCATCGCAGGCTCGAACATTCGACTGTTGGACTGCGTGGATGTGACTGTTGAGAACTGCGTCAGTCACTCCGCGATCTATCACGGCATGTTCGCTGTCGATGGCTGCCGGCGCATCAATATGCGCAGGAACCGCATCTACAACTGCGGCTATCGCGCGATGCACTTCAACGGCACCGATGGGGCCGGCAACGACATCACAGACTGCTCGTTTGATGAGAACGACTGCTACAGCAACGGGCAAGCAAGCGACAACACCACCAACGGCGGCATCTTTATCGCGCTTGGGTCTTCCTATCGCATCTCCTGCCGGGGCAACACGGTCAAGGACGATCCGGGGTGCGGCATCGAAATCACCGGCACCGGCCCCGGCGTGACATCCATCGCGCGGGAAATCGTGGTCACCGGCAACCGCATAACTGCGTGCGAAAACGGCATCCGCACTGGCAACAACCTGACCAACGCACTGATCGCAAACAACACCATCAGCGAAAGCACGCTGACCGGCATTGCGCTTGGTTCCATGACTGCTTGCCGCGTTGAGGGGAACATTGTTCGCCGTGGCCTCGGTATGGCGCTGACTGTTGGCAACAACAGCACCGACGCACTGGTGGGCTGCTCCATCAACAACAACACGTTCTTCGACAATCACGGCGACGCATCTCAGCGCGCCGCGCTGCTGATTCAGGCTGGGGCGCACATCGCTCTTCAGATCAACAGCAACGCATTCATCAACAACGGCGTGACGGCTGTCAACCCTTGCGCGGCCATCAGCATGATTGACCCGGCCAGCAACCGCACAAAGTCGCTTCAGATCGTTGGCAACCTGATGCGGGGCAACCTGGGTCACGGCGTCATGATCTACGACACGGACGACGCCATGATTTGCGACAACCAGTTCATGGACAACTACGAGGCCACTGGTCCCCGAGGCCGCGCCATTTGGGTTCGCGGAACTGCTGACCGGACGCTGGTTAGTGGGAACAAAGCAGTCAACGACAACGTGACCAACGCTCTGGAGCAGGTCCAGTTCGACGCGACGACCACAAACAGTCGCTGCTACATGAACGAGATGGAGTGCGCTGCGGCAAACAAGTTCATCGGCGCAGTAGGAGCAACCGGCCTGGCTCATTCCAACATCGGCACAGCCTCATGGCCTGTTGGCTTCACCACAGGAACGAGCGCGGTTTGACCCACTGCACCCCCCAATCAACCCGCCCAAGCGGGTTTTTTTACGCCTGAGCCATGCCAGTAGAAGCCGCGCCCACACGACATAGCGCGGCAGCCCAGAAGAATGATTGGCATGGGCACCCTCTCCGCCGTCTTCAGCCGTCGCACCAGCCTCCCGAGCTTCATCGCCCGCTTCTTCACGGGCGGAGCAAGGTGGAGTCATTGCGGCATCCTGGACAAGCAGCGCGGCGTTGTCATCGAGGCCCTGATGTTCAAGGGCGTGGTGGAGAGGCCCCTGGCCCATTGGATGCTGCGCTACCCGAGCTGGGAGGCGGTGAACATCGCTTGCCCCGACGCGGAATCGGCCCTGTCCTTCGCCCGCGCGCAGTTGGGCAAAGGGTACGACTACCTCGCCGTGATCGGCGTTCCCTGGCGCACGGCCTGGGACAACCCCGCCCGCTGGTACTGCTCTGAGCTTCTGGAGGCATCCCTGGCTGCTGGTGGCCGGCTGCGCTGGCGCCTGGAAAAGCGCGGCATCAGCCCCATGGAAAGCTGGATGGTTCTGTGATGGAAACCATCGTCAAGCTCATGGGCGGATTCATCACGGTGGCCGTGGCGCTGTGGTGGCTGTGGCGCTGCCACCAAGAAAAGACCCACGACAACGGAGAAGACCAATGAACCTCCCCATGTTGCCCCACGACAAGGCAAACCACCTGGCCTATGGCGCCCTGCTGGCCTGCCTGGGCCAGTTCCATTCCCTGCTGGCCGGGGCTGTCTTGTGCGCGGCCTTTGCCATCGGCAAAGAGGTGTTGGACCGCGTGCGCAAGACCGGCGCCCCTGAACCCGCTGATGCGCTGGCAACCATGGCTGGCGGTGCGCTGGTGCTGTTGCATCAGGCCCTGCCGTTGATCGGGGCTTGAGCGTGAGGATCGAAAGCGCTGATGCCGCCGCCCAAGCCGCAAGCGTTGGCCTCAAGGGCACTTTGGCGGGTGGGGCGGCCTTGACCTGGGGCGGCTGGACAAGCAACGACATCGCCATGATTGGCGGCCTGATTCTGGGCGTTGTGGGTTTGTTCGTTCAGATTCATTTCAAGCGGCGAGAGTACGCATTGAGGCTGATCGAGCACAACATGATTCGCCGTGAGCACGAATCGCGCATGTCGCGGCCGGGCAATGATGATGATGCTGCTGCCTGACTGGAAGCGCATCGCGCGCAAGGCCTGGAGCGTGCGACTCGCATTGCTGTCCGCCGTGTTGGGGTCAATCGAGATCGCCGTGCAGCTTCTCGCGGCGACGCGACCGACGCCCGTGTTTGCGATGGCCGCCGCTCTGTCGAGCCTGGCCGCTGCGGTGGCGCGCATCGTTGCGCAGCCGAAAATTCATGGCGCCGACTGACCCCCCGAAGCGCGTGCCACGCGGCAAGCGGGCGGCGGCCTGGCTGGCGGCGGCTGGCACCGTGGGCGGGCTGGTGACGGCGAGCCCCGATCTCGTGGCCTTCCTGCACAAGTGGGAGGATGGTGGAGCGCCGATTCGCGTCGCCTACGCTGACCGGCTTGCCAACGGCTTGCCCACGACGTGCTACGGCATGACCAGTTCCGTCACGTCGCGCCCGGTCTATGTGGGCGATGCGTGGAGCGAACAGGAGTGCGCCGAAGAGTTCGGCGCAGTGCTGGACGCCACGCAGGACCGGCTGGTCGAGTGCTTCGAAAAGAAGCCGCCGCAATCGGTGTTTGACGCAGCCAGCAGCCACGCGCACAACTTCGGGGTGGGTGCGACGTGCGCGAGCACGGCGATGCAGGCGTGGGGGCGCGGCGAGTGGCTGCGGGGCTGCGATCTGTTGGCCTACACGCCGGACGGCAAGCCGAACTGGTCGCAAGTGAGGACGGGCAAAGCGCTCCCGGACGGCCGCCCCGAAATGCGCTTCGTCCAGGGCCTGCACAACCGCCGCATTGCCGAAATGAAGCTGTGCAAGAAAGGCCTGTGACGCCATGACCCCGCTGGCCTGGGCAAAGCTGGCGGGCGTGGTCGCGCTGCTGGCCGGGGTCTGGTGGCACGGCCGCAGCACCGGGGCCGACAGCGTGCAAGCCCGATGGGATGCCGACACCGTGGCCCGCGAGCGAGCCCAGCAGGCCCAGGAAGCCGCACAGCGCCGCCGCGCGCACGATGCCAGCTCCAGCTATCAGGCCCAGGCTGGGAAGCGTGCCAAGGCTGTCCAATCCCTGCGCGCAGACCTGAATGCCGCGCTCGAAACCATCGCTTGCCCGAAGGATGCGCCCAATGAACTATCGCTTGCTGACTTGCCTTTGCCTGCCGCAGCTCTTGACCGCTTGCGCCGTGCAGGCGCCGATGACCCGGATTGACCCGCCACCCGCCGATCTGGCCGTGAGGTGCGAGGCGGGGCCTGACTACCCAGTCGGTGGCGCCCGCCTTGCGGACGTGCTGGACATCGTTGGGAAGCGTGAAGCCGCTGCGGCTGACTGCCGCGCAAAGCATCGGGCGTTGGTGGCGGCGTGGCCGAAGTGATGAGGGCTCAGGCTGGCCTAGCCTGACGTTGCGCGGCCCTGCGCACGCTGGGTTCTCCCGGCGCCGCTGGGGTGGGTTGTGCGACCCTCAAGACTGCGGCGTCGTGACCGCGCGACGGACTTTCACGCCTCAGTGATCCGCCATTCTCGGAGGGTTGCCCCTGCCGCAGACTTGAAAGTTGAGAGCGCCGCTGCACGCTTGGCCTTCGCGTGCTTTGGCCCAGGGCGACTTGCCTATGCTAGCCAGCGGCTTTGCCCACAATGAACCGGAATCGAACCGGAACCGCGTCGCGCTCTCAAGACTGCCGCCCTGGTTTCCCGGATGGGTGGTAGATGGCCGTACATCAGCGGCAGACTTGAAAGCCCCACCAGATTACCCCTGGTGGGCCGGGGCCGTGCAACTCGAAAGTAAAGCGGGGCCAATCCTACCAGCTCCAATCCCGCACGCAAGCCACAAGCGCTTGATTTAATTCATCGGTTCGCTGCCAGTCACCGTGCGCCGCTGGAGGAGCGGTGCCAACCCCGTCCCTCCAGGTCTGTGGCTCGATCTGCTGCGGCTCACGCAAGAGCGTGCGCAGCGACTCGAAGACCTGGCTGATCGACTGCAAGAGGCCGGTGCGCCTTGAGCTGGTGGCGAAGCGGCGCTGACTTCTAACGGCGCGCCGCGCACCGTAGGGCAGAATAGGGGCTTGACTTCGGGACCGCGTTAGAGCCAATGCCCATAAGTCCCTATCGCTGCTGGATTCCATGGCAGCTTTGGGAGCAGAGGGTCGGAGGTTCGAATCCTCTCGCCCCGACCATTACAAATCAAAGGCTTAGGCGTTTCATGCGGCGGTGCCGTTTTCTAACGCCCTGCGAAGCCTGCTAACGGGTCGCCTTCGTCCGCCGCCCTGAGCGCGCCCGAACGTAGTCCGCCGTTTGCTGCTCGGTACTGTGCGCGCCCATAGTGCGAGCGGCCTGCATGCCCTCGTTGCGCTCTTTGTCCGTGAGGGCCTTTGCGCGCAAATCGTGAAAATGGGCGTCGTTCACCTGGGCGCGGCGGCCGGCGCGCTTCCAGGCGCTGGCCAGGGCCGTGTAGCTCAAGGGCGTTCCGCTCTGCGTTGTGAACACCGCGCCGCACACGACGCGCTGCTCTGCGCGGGTCTTGAGCATGCGGGCGGCGCGCATGGAGCGCAGGCGCTCGACGACAGCGGCCAGTCGCGGGGTCCACTCAATGAGCACGGCGGCCCCGGTGCTGCCGCGCGTCTTTGCCGGCCGAAAACGCAGGCCCTCGGCGGAAATATGCGGCTCGTCGGGCCGGCGTGGGTCGCGCTCCCAGCGCAGGGCCAGCAGGTCACCCACGCGCTGGCCGGTCAGATAGGCCATGTCGATCAGCGCGGCGAGCATCAGGCCGCTGCGGGTGCGCTTGCCGTCGTCGCCGTAAATGCCGCCGACCTTGATGCGGCGGACTTCGCTGTCCGTGAGGTAGCGGGTGCGCGCCTTTTCGCTCATGGTGCGGATGGCAGCCACCGGGTTGTCGGTGCGGTAGCCGCGCTCGATGGCGTAGCGCATCAGCTCGCGCAGCATGGCGCGGTTCAGGTTGTGGGTGCGCGGCTGACTGCGGAAGGGCAGCAGGTACTCGGCTATGTCGGGGGCCTGCACTTGGTCGGCGCGGAAATCGGCGAAGCGGGCGGCAATCTGTGCGCAGCGGCGTTTTTCGTCGATCTGGGTCTTGGCGGCATGGCGGCTCATCACGTCGCGCTGCCAGTCTGCCACCAGGGCGGGCATGCGGTCGCCTGGCAGGGCCTGCATTTCGAGGTCGGCCAGGGCGCGGTAAAGCGCAGGCAGGCCCTCGGCCACGCGGGACAGCCCGATCCAGATGCGGCGCGTGCCATCGGCCCTGACGCGGTAGTAGCGGCCTGACCTGACGAAGACGCCGGGGGGGTAGGGCTTGACCATGGCTTGTCCTCTGTAACAACGCGCCGCTTTTGCCGATGTTTTATGTGCATGACCAGCGCATGACAAGGGCTTGCAAGCGGGGGCCATGCATTAGGGCGACAGCGGCTGTCGCCCTACAACACGTTAGGCCTTCAAAACACGGCGCACGCCAGTGGTGTTCATCGGGCTGACAGTGCCTTCCTTCTCCAACTCATCCATCAGCCGGGCGGCGGCGTTGTAGCCAATGCGCAGCACGCGCTGCACCATCGAAACACTGGCTCGGCGTTCCTTCAGCACCAGGCGGCGGGCTTCGTCCAGCCGTTCGGCATCAGTCATCGTGTTCATCGGTTTCATCTCCGGCCACCAGGCCTAACAGGTTGTTCAACGCGGACCTTCGCCGGCAAGCCGGCTCGGCCCGTTAACGCCGTCGTTAGGCATCACTCACGCGGTCGGGCGATGGGTTCTCATCGAATCTGACCGCCTTGATGCTTTTCTCACCTTGCAGCATCGCTTTCATCAGCCGGTGCCGCCCGTCCAGCAACTCGCCGTCCTCATCCAAGATGATCGGCTTTGCAAGGTCAGCCGCCTGCACCGCCTTCATGTGCATCACCATTTCCCGAAGCGTCAACTTCTCGTAGATGTAATACAGACTCAGGTGGTCAAGCGGAACTTCCATCACGGGCAATTCGCGCGCAAGCTCGAACAAGCGCGGCACGCTCCATGAGTGACGGCCAAGTGAGCACATCTGTTCTCGTGGCGCGTGCCAGTCTTTTACCTTCATCGTGTTCCTCTTTGCAGTGATGCCTAACTACAGGTCAACCGGACCCGCCTTCGGCGTGCCGGTTACCAAAACGTTCGACCCCACAAAGTCGCGGCACTTGATCTTGGTGATGATCCGATGACCG
>CAZQUL010000003.1:52072-58310 GCA_964596525.1 uncultured Gammaproteobacteria bacterium
AACGTTCGACCCCACAAAGTCGCGGCACTTGATCTTGGTGATGATCCGATGACCGTTGCGCGTTTTCAGTTCGACCTTCGGTCGTGCCACTATCCCTTCCGCTTGGAAGGCACCCCATGTCGAGGTAATGCCATCCTTGGCCGCCGCAATGGCATCGTGCAGCGTTCCCTCTCCGATGATCGGCACCACGTCCAGACCGAGCTTCTGCGCCACGTCCTCAACGTCGGCGCGTTGCAGCCACCAGTCGCCAACCTTGCAATCGAACAGCACAAAATCTTGGTCTTGTCGGTAGTTCCCTCCGCCCTTCTGAATCTTCGCGCCGTAGCCCTCTCCGTAAAGGCAGGCATCGCAGCCAAACACTTCTTGCATCTTCTCCGCCAGCGGCAAGAACCGTTCATTCAGCCGCGCCACCAACTGCGCCGGAATCTGCGCCGAGTCGGTCTTTCCGCCGAACGTAACGCCACCGTCCTTGAGCATCACGCGAATATTCGTGCCGTCCACCTTCTCGGTGAAGACCCAAGTATTCCCAGCCAGAAACTCGAACTCGGGCAGCGTCCATTGCCCTTCAAGCAACGTCTTTCCGTTGCGTTCCATGTCGCGCTTGAACAGCGTTTGAATCTTGTGGTACTCGTTCATTTCTTTCTCCGTAAGTTATGTTGTCGAACCCGTCGTTCCAGCGGACTGGCGATAATGCCGCCAGCCGCTGAACTCATGCGTTACGCAGCCCGCAGCTTCGGCCGAGGCTGCGCGGCATGCATCTGCCCCTGGCACACGGCCAGGAAGTGGGCGCGTTCCAGGATGACCCTGCCGGTTGGGGCACGGCGGGCGCGCACATAGCCAGCGGCGTGCAGGGCAACCAGCTGGTCAGCCGGGCGGCGCAGGCCGGTCAGATGCACGAGTTCGGCCTGGGTGAGAATGATTTCGGGCTCAGCCATCACTTCCCCTCCTGCTGTGCCCGCCGCTTGGCGGCTTTGCGCTGTCGCTTGGCTTCCGCTTTCTCTCGGCGCTGCTGGTCCGCGTCGGTGTAAAGGCGCTGGGGCTTGGGCTCTGGCAGCAGGGCGTCTGCGCCCGTCATGGCGAGCATCGACGCGATCAGCATGCGCGACTTCATGACTTGTCTCCCTTGCTGGCCGCCCCGATGCCGTGTGCGCGTTCGATGGCGCGGGCGAAATGACGCATGCGCTCGATGCCGTTGAAATGCTCGCGGCAAGACTCATTGAACAGGTCAATGATCCGTTCATCCGCCAGCGGCGCCGTGGCAGGCGCTGCGCCCAGGAACAGCGGTTCGCATTCCAGACAAGGCCCGTTAACAGCTTCCGCGTGAACAAACTCTTCCTCATCCGTGCCGCGTTTGTGGATGTAGGCGAAGGGCTCGGCGGGCCGCTGCTCGGGGGTCGGCTCTGCCGGCTGGGTGAACGGCGGCTCAAACCCAGCATCAAGCATCAGCCGTTGAACGTCCTGCGGAATGGCTCGGAACTGGTGGGCGCAGTTTGGGCAGATCACCTGCGTCGGGTCCACCACAGCCCCTGCTGCCGGCTGCTCGGTGGGCGGGGTGGCGGCGAGCCACATGGAGCGCCACACACGCTCGGCCTCGTTGCGAGCTGCCGCCACTTGCAGCCCGCTCCAAGAATCCGGCCAAGTGCAGCCGTCTTCCCACGACACGAGACGTTGCGCTCCGTCTTCAGTCATCTCCCGCGTCGGCTCCACCGGCACCAGCTTCATGCCGGGAGGCACCGCCACCGTGGCGGGCTGGGAGAGGGCTGCAATCGCTCGATCCAGCACATCGACATGGAACTCCAGCTCAAGCTCGCGCCGAAGCCGCCGGAGATCGGCGATCAGCGCCTCGCGCTCTTTGGTCAGGTCATTCATGTTTGTCTCCGGTGATGCCGTGGGCACGCTCGATTGCGCGGGCGGCGAGCAGGGAAAACGGCTCGTCAATGTCGTTTTGCAGTCCCCACGACAGTCGTGCATCAATCGCATTCCTAATCTGCTCGTCCGTCAGCGGCTTCAGCTCCCGCGCAGGAGCAGGCGCTGCGGGGGTGGCGGCGAGCACCAAGTCCCCGACCCTGAACCACCGCGCATCGCAGTCGGCCACCTCGCCGCGCAAAACGATGCGGGTGCGACCCGTTTCGCAGTGCTGGTACAAGCCGCCCACCGGCTCCGAATCCCCCGCCTTGGCCTCGGCCCGAACGAAGCACACCCAGCCGGGCTCATCGCCAGGGTCCAACGTCGTGAAGTCTCCCAGCGCCGCGTGACGCCAGATTCTCGATTCATTCACGGTTACCACCGTGCTGGCCTTGTGGGCCGCTTGTTCCCACCCCAGGTCGCGGTCCTCTCGCTGCGACCGGATAACAGCCGCAGCGACGCCGGGGAGTTCTGCCGGGGAGTTCTGCCACCAGTCCTTGAAGTCCAAGGGCATCAAGGGGTCGAGGGCTGCGCGCCAGTCTGCGTGCGTGGGCTCCGCCTTGACGGCCTCGTAGGCGGCGAGGGCGTAACGCATGCCAGCGGCAAAGGCGTTAAGCACGATTTCCTCCGCCTCGGGGTCAAAGGCGTAGTCAAACCACTTGAAGAACTGGGCGCGCTCTTGCTCTGTGGCGCAGTCGAATTGCGATGCCTTGGGCAGCGCCTCGGCCAGCTTCTGTTCGGTGTTCATGCTTGCTCCTTTGCGCTCAGGGCGCGGATGGCGGGCTCGGGCAGGGGTGGGAGGGTCATGCCGTCTCTCCCTGGCCGGTGGCCTTGGCGTTGTCTTGGTTCATTGCTCACTCCAGAAGAAAAAGCGCCGCTCCTTTCAGGACACCATCCAATCGCTTTGGATCAAGCCCCAGGGAGGTAAGGGCGCGAGGGATGGATGCGGCGGGGTAATTGGTCAGGCGGCCAGCGCCATTTCTTGCGGCGCACGCAGTCGCCGCTCGTAGTCGTTGACGATGCGGATGAACCGCGACAGGTCGCGCTCCAAGGACTCGATGCGGCCCTCGTCGCGGTGGATGCGCTGGATGAACAACTCGCGGCCCACGCTGGCGAGCCAGGGCGTGTAGACCACAAGATCAATCCACTGCCAGCCCATGAGCCACATGCCGCCGTCGATCTGGTCTTGGTACTCGGCGATGACAGGCTCAGGGTCCAGCCAGACACCGGCCACCTTCTCGGCTGCTGCCGGGCACTTGATCTCGACCCCGCCCGGCTGGCCGTACACCTCGCCATCGGTCGAGTAGCCGAACCAGCGATCCGGCGTCAGAACGACACCGGCCTCGTCCACGATGTAGCCGGTACGGGCTTGGTACAGCTCGCGGGCCTTGGGCTCCAGTTCCTGACCCCGACGCATGGCCCAGGTCTGGAATGTGTCGTCTTGGGGCTCGCCGCTGATGCGTTCGATGGCCAGGAGCTGGGCGTACTTCAGGGCCGCCTCGGTGGGCTCGCCTGCGGGGCGGCCATTGCTGGCGCGGCTGAGAACACCACGGGCGAGGCCAAAACGCGAGGCGGTGCAGGCACCAGCGCGGGCGGAAAGCCACTCGGGCGAGCCCTGGGCGCAGGCGATGCGGATGAGGTCGCTCATGCCTTGTTCCCGTCTGCCTTGCGCGCAGCTTCACGCAGGCCCTTGAACTCGGGCGTCATGGTCTTGCGCTGGGGCTCGGTGAGCTTGCCCCACCACGCGGTCAGTGCCGCAGAGCCTTCAAGCGATGCGTCGCGGCCGGCTTGCAACAGGGCTTCGTCGGGCGCGGCTTGCTGCTGGCCCACCTGCTGATTGCCCGGCTTGCGCCCCGCATTGCCGTCGCTGTCGTCACCCTTCTCGCTCAAGCCCAGGGCGGCCTTGAGCGTGTGGCGCTCCAGGTAGGTGATGGTGCTGGCCACCTGCTGGATGCTGTTCTTGTTGCCGGTTTCGTCCGGGTCGGCGGTCAGGGCAACGCTGATGCTGTGGCCCATTGAGTGGGACACGATGCAGGTGACGGTGATGCGCTTGCCTTCCTGCTTGACATCCCATCGGTGCGAAATCCCGTGCTTGGCCATGGCCGGCTGCGCGGCTTCGATGACATCCGACAGCTCGGCGTGCTTGTAGTCGGTGGTGCCCTTCTGGCTGGTGAAGAAAACGCGCTTGCGCTTGACAACCTCGATGGCTTCGGAGCGCAGGCCGGAGAGGGCGGCGAAGAAGGCTTTTTCTGCCTCGCGGCGCTCGAAGCGCTCCTGCAAGTCCATCATCTTCTCGACTTGCTCCAGCGTGGCGCCGCGCTCCATCGCTGCGAGCATCATGGCGGCCGGGCTGTTGCTGGCCAGGGCGAGGGACTGCTGCGGCTGGGGGGCCGGGAGCGCGCTGGCAACGGGCTCCAGTTCCAGCACGGCGCGTTCCTGGGTGGCGGTGGCGTTCATGTCAGGCTTTCTCGATGTGGGCGATCAGCGCGGCCTTGATGGCGGGCCAATCGGATTCGCTGAACAGGCGGGCGTTGCGGTCCACGGTGGCGGTGAAGCCCAGGGACGCGAGGAAGTCGGCGGTCAGGGTGAATCCCAGGCGGGTGTTGATCTCGCCGAGCTTCAGGCTCGGGGGCTGGGTGGCCGGTGCGGCGGGCGCTTCGGGTTCCACCCAATCGCTCGGGCGGTAGGGCTGGTTCGCCTCCAGCACTTCAAGGATGGGCTGGGATTCCAAGGCCTTGGCCGCCAGGGCGTCGCGTTCGGCCTGCTGCGCGGCCCGTTGTTCGGCTTGCCGACGTTCTTCTTCGCGGGCGGCTGCCATGTCGCGTTGCTGCCGCTCAATCTCGCCCTGAAGGCGGCGCATCTCGGCTTGTTGGGCTTCAAGGGCCGCGCGTTCGGCGGCCAGTCGCTCGGCTTCAATGCGCTGGGCTTCGCGCTCGGCAGCAAGGCGGGCGGCTTCGGCTTCCCGCGCAGCGGCGGCGTCGTGCAGTTCACCCAGCTTGGCCAACGTCTCGGCCTTGGCGCGGGTCGCCGTGATGGCGAACTCCTCGAAATCGGCTTCGGTGGTGGCGATGCGGTCCAGCACGTCCATGGCAGCGGCGATGCGGCTGCTGGGTTCGTTGGCGCAGCGGGTGACAAAGGCCCGGATGTCGGCAATGCCGGCCTCATGCGCAGCGATGCGCGCGGCTTCGGCCTTGCGCTGGGCTTCGCGCTCCGCCTCGCGGCGGGCTTCGTCGGCCTTGATCTGCGCGTCGATGGGGTCTTCCAGGGCCTTGATCTGGCCGGTGATGCGCGCAGCCTCGGCGTCGATGAGCTTGCCGAACTCCAGGGCCGGGGCCTTGAACTCTTTGCGCTTGGCTTCCAGGCTGGTGCGCAGCGTCACCAGCTCCAGCCGGGCGGCGCGGGCTTCCTTGTCGCCTGCGGTTGTGGTGAGGTCGTAGGTCTTGCCGGCGTACTTCTCGGCCAGCAAAGCCAGGGCCGCCTCGGTGCGGCTGTAGGACACGATGGCCTTGCCGTTGGCAATCTCGGCGCGGTCGAGCACTTCGTCCGCCACTTCAACGGCGGCGCGCTCTTGGGTGGTTTCTGCGGTCATGGTCTTCCTTGGTGGTCAGGCGCCCAGCAGCGCCAGCTTGTGGCGCAGTCGGAGGTCTTCTGCGTGGACTTCATCCCGCTTGTCGCCCAGGCGCCTGATCTCGCGGGCGGCTTCGGCGGATGCCTCGGGGGAGCCGAGGAACTGCACGGACTTCAGCTCCTGGATGCGCTCAAACAGCGACTCGTCCAGGTCGGCCAGCGACACGCGCCTGCACTGCATGGCGTGGATTTCGCCGTGATCGTGGAACCAGCGCCAGAAGCGGGCCAGCAGGCCGGGGCGGGTGGGGATGGCGCTCATGCGGCGCTCCTTGCCTCAGCAGCACCAGCCTCGCGGTAGTACCCGGCGCAGTCGTCCAGCAGAGCCCGAGCAAACTGGCGCCAGCCCCATGTAGTGCAGAAGCCTTTGATGCCATCGGGCATGCCCTTGACGATCAGGTCGGCGATGGCGTCGATCCGGCCATCGTCCATCGGCACAGCCATTGCAGCCCGCTTGGCTTCAAGGGCCGCAGCGCCAGCCTCAAGCGCGTGGATTTCCGTGTCGAACTCGTACATGCAGTGCTTGCTTTGCTGGAGCGTTCGCAGGCCTACTGCTGATGCGCGCAGACGCGCGGCGAGTGCTTCGTTGGCGCTCATGCGGCCACCTCCTGCATCTCAAGCCCGTACTGCTCCTTCACCCGATCCGCATGGCCGTCCATGTGGTACTGGTTGCAGGTTTCGTTGAGGGCGAGTTGCAGTTCGCCCATCA
>CAZQUL010000004.1:0-57301 GCA_964596525.1 uncultured Gammaproteobacteria bacterium
ATCATCACGCTACCAGAAAACATCACAAACATATATCGAGGAATCACCCCTCGAGACACATCAAACAGAGGAACAGGAAGAAGAACTACTGAATTTCATATTCCAGCAAAATTCAAAGCAGGCATACATAGGAATTTCTACACAATCGATTCGTAATCTCACGAATTATTCCTATACCGTACAGCTTCCATGGCATCCACGTCCTCAAAAAATAGTATGGCAGGAAGAAATGCTTACTGACCAATCGAATATTCTGGTCATCGATGGATCACGTCAGATGGGAAAATCTTTTTGAATCTCTGAGCTTCTTATTGAAGAGTCATTTGTCCTATGAGCTGATATACTGGTCGCAGCTTTCTTACAGAAAACTACCAATGCCATCCTCAACTACATGAGAAAATTTCTCACGAACTTTTCTGAGGATGATTTTACGGTATATAAAAAAGATGGATATATTCAGAATAATGCATCGGGAACAAAGATACATTTTCGTACACTTTCCGATGAAGGTAAGAATGTTCTCGGTCTTACACTTCGTCTTATTGTCATTGATGAAGCTCAACAAGTAGCATCATCGGTATTTGACGAAGTTCTCAAGCCAACGATGACGACTACAGGGGGGCGACTTATCCTTATCGGTACTGCTATTGAGGATACAAACTCATATATGTACGAGACTATTATCGATATCGAGAAAGGTCAGAAATATAATAATGCATGACAGAAGACTGCACGACACATCAAAGTTTCAGCTGATGATAATCCTCTGATTCACCCCCTCGAGCGTAAAGAAATATACGATAACCGTGATAAGCCATCTATTCAGCGCCAATATTTTAACCGTTGGGGTAAATGAGATGATTCTGGTTTCAATCCGAAATTCGTCCCACAAGCACAGCTCCCGATGCTTGATCCACAAGGTCATATCATTCATGCTATCGACCCAGCTCGACAGAAAGACCGCTCAGCCTATGCTTTTTGACATGCTTTGAACAATCATTTAACAATTTTTGTATCATGAGAAGTACCAGAGCATCTGAAAAAAGACTGGGCAGTACAGGCTCAGTATAACAATAACCTTGCAGCATCCTTCAAGAAGACCTTCAAGTCATACTCATCAGTTATGGACGTAACATGAGTCGGTGATGCCGTTGCTACAATCTACCGAGATAGTGGATTTCAGATTACAGACCAGATACGATATACATCTGGCTCGACAGAATCAGAAAAAATGCCGTGATACTATCATGTTTCTAAGCACGTTCTCCTGAATAACCTTTTGGATATGATAGAAGCAGGACAAATTACGATTATCGCAGAGACAAATACTCAACTGAAAGATGAAATTCAGTATGCCTCGATAGGAGAAAATAGATTTTGAACACTTTCCCTCGAGTCTAAGTTTTTTGACGATATCATAAATACAGTCATGATAATGGCATACATATCAAAAAAGAATCGATGTCTCTATAGAACATCGATGGAGAAAACAGAAGCACAAAAAAATAATGATCTTTTTCGAGCAGAGATGAAGCTCTATAAGCAACCATCAAGTAGACCAAAAAAGTCATCAGGAAACTGGTAAAAAGTTTGCAACGATTCATCTTCCGAATATAATATACCCGTGTTCCAAATACTTTCTAACATTTTTCCTATGGCTACTAAGGCATCAACTCCTGTAGAAGAGACTCAAGATGTTAATCTTGTTCCTGTTGTATACGATTTCACGTCTCTTCGTGATTTTGCAGCTACATCTCCCCTCTATTCTCAAATAGAAACTCATATCCTCGAGATTGAACGTCTTCTTAATATTAAATAATGGCGAAAAATTCGTATACATACACAAAAATTGACCAACGGAATAAGCGTGAGAAGGTTTATCTTTCTCTCAAGTCCGAGGATCAAGCACTTGTCGATAGAGCAACCAAGAACTATGAGTCATCAAAGTCTTGGATACACCAGAAGTACGTGTACATCTGGAAATATGCGTACAAAGCATATCATTTATCGACTCATGACCGACAAAAAGTCCTCAAGACATGGCAATCAAACATCGCTTGGGGTCTTATTCGTTCGTTTATTGATGTGTTTGTATCGACTCTGACAGAAAGACCAATCACATTTAGTGTATATGGTCTTGATGAAATAGGAATTCAGAATGCTGACAGTATTAAGTATGCACTTGCAGCTACTGCTGATGCTACCTGATTCCAAAAAGAGTCACGTTATGCGATGAAAGAAGGTCTCAAGACTGGTACATTTGCATTTTATGTTGGTATGCTACCAGATTCCAAGAAAAAGGAAATGGAAGTAGCTACCAATGACCAAGCAAATCCAGTTGAAAAGATTAAATATCAAAATCAGATTGGATTATTCCCATATGCAAAAGCACTTGATGTATTCAATGTGTTTCCAGATGTCTATAATGGTACAATGCGCCATTGTACATGGAGACAAGTCACATCTATCGAGGGATTTATCCAGAATTTTGATATACTTATCTCTGATACTGAAAATAGATCACCATTCAAGGATATTGTTCCACTACTTACTAGTAAAGAAAATCAGAATGGTGCAGATTTTAAGGACTATGCAGTCATTAAGGACCAGATTCATCAGCAAGTGAACTATGATTTCTCTGTTGAGGATGCGTTTCCCGATATATTTTCAAATATCGATAATGCTCCCCCTCGAATCTGAGCTTCACAAGATCAAGACCCAGAGGTTACTGAATGACTTATCGAATATCGGTTCTATGCTGAGACGAATAACATCGTCATTCATGCAAATAACTACCCAGTATATATCGGTCCGAACCCATATGGATTTATCCCATTCGTTCTTTCAAGTACTACCGATGAAAAGCGTGTAATTGGATGTGAAGGTATACCATATCTCCTTTCTGGTATGGAAAAAACCCTCAATTCTTACATGAATAACTATCTTGATAATGTCAAAGCTACTGCTACTAAGACATATATCGTTCGTAAGGGGTTGTTCTCCGATGAAGATGCTCTTGAAAATCTTGAACCTTGAGGAGTTCTATTCTCAGAGCAGGATATTGGTACTACTGGTGTACAAGCTATGGATAAATGAGTTGTATCAGACTATAATATCCTTGAGATTGTCATCAAAATAGCATCACAACTCACTGGTATCTCTGAATATAACCTTGGTATTGCCGCTCGTGAACGTACTGCAAGTGGTGCACAGGCAGTTACACAGTCATCTCAAAAGAGATTATCACCATTCCTCGAGACCTATGTAGCTGTTATATCTCGAATCGCATTCATATGGCTACATCTGATGCGTGAGTATTGGACTGTTGAGAAATTTGTTGCTATTGCCTGAGACCAGAATGGTCGTACTCTCAAGAATAAAGACCTCGTTGGGCTGACATCAATCACTCTCAATACTGATTCGATGTTTGCGGCTATCAAAGACTTTGCTTATAAAAAAATTCTCGAGGTTTATACTCAAACTAAAGGAACTGGTCTCATTAATGAGGATGAAGTTATCCGTGAAATATTCAAACTTCAATGATACGATCCAAAACGATTTGTTCCAGATTCTGCACCAAAAGTTACTGAGCCAACTCCACCTATTGTACCACCAGAATGAATCAATCCTGACCTTACTGATGCACAGATAGAATGATACGACATAGCACAGGCTGTTACTCCTAATGTTGACCTTTGAAACCAATGACAATGACAGTAGACACACATCCTAAAACCCCATTTCAAGATAATACTATCCAGTCTGTACTGGATATTTGTCGCAAACTTGGGGTTTCATCATGAGTCCTCGATAAAATCAAGAAAGACCTACATTATAGTGAGCCTATTACCTATCCAGATGGGACTGGAAATCCACTTCAAGACCTCAATGATATCGAAGGAAAAATTAATCCTGAACTCCTACATAGCACACCAGCTTTCACAAAACAAATCTTGACTCAGTAGATTCAAAGCATATACTATGCATATATTCTAACTCTTATATTATGGACTCAAAAGTTGTAGACATGCTTATCAGTGTTCTTACAAAGCTTGGTTGCTCAGAGGATACTATAAAATCAGTAAAAGAAGACCCAGCTATCGTAAAATGCTGTGGTGAAGAGTGAACTGAAACTTCATCTGAAAAAGATGCTGAGACGAAAGACCATACTATGGAAGAAAAAGAAAAACCTGCTGCCGTTGCTGTTGAGGTAACTAAAACAGAATCAAATCCTGCTCAAGCTATAATTGAAAAAATTCTCAAATGACTTGGACGATAATTACATTACTTACTATTGGTATCTCCTTCCTCGGGTGGAGATATTATATTCTTCGAAAGGCATTTCAATCTATGCAGTTCACAAGTATTACGATATGAAGTCGTATTAACTTTACGAAAGATGATGAAGAAATGTTATCTCAGGCAAAAGACCCAATACGTCTTATGATCAAATTATGTGATCAACTTGTATCGGGATATGTTAGTACGCTTTCAAGTCCTACAACAAAAGATACTGAAATGCGTATCATTCAAGGAAGGATTGATGGCGTAATAGAGGTACGGTGACGATTAGAAACCATGTATAAAAAGAAAACTGATGAATAATCAGTTTTTTTATTGACATAATTTGTCGTACAAATATATTATTCATAAGATTACGAGCATGGAGCAAGCTCAATTAAGATTTTAACCCATATTCATTATGTCGGATCAAGCTCAAACAGCTTCAACGGAAGCTCCTGTCGCAGAAGTCGCTGTACCAGAAACTCCTCAAGAGGCAGTTACAACTGATACACCTTCGGAAACACTTCCAGTAACTGAAGCAACTCCTGCTACAGAGGAGAAGCCAGCAGAACCAGCAGAACCTGAACTTTCGGAAGCAGAGGTCGAAGCCATCGTTGCTGAGATGTTAAAAGACATCCCCTCCTGAGAGGTAACCGAACCTACATTCTTCCCAAAAAAGACAGATGATGTCGCTGATGATGTAAAGGCTCTCGAAGTAGTCGTTGAACAGTATACAGAATCTCAACAAAAAGCAGATACTCTTGCAAAAGAGAAGGAAGAAGCCATTAAAAAAGCCGCTGAACTCGAGACATTTGTCGAAAGTGTAAAGTGAGCATACTGAAATGTCACTGCCTTCCTGTGAACTGAGCTTGCTGATAAGATTGCTGCATGACAGTTTGATGAAGTACCAGCTCAATACAACCCTGAAAAATGGAAAAATGTAGAATCACATCCTTATCTTTGACCGCTCGTACAGAAACTTCTTGATGGAGGCGAAGTTGATCTTCCAAAACTCATTCGAGAAGCTGCATGAAAAGTAAAAGTACCAGATGTCACTACAACACCTGCTGTTCCACAAAAAGAAATTAAGCAGGAAACCGCTCAAGACCGACTGGTAAAATGATTACTATCTCGGCACTGAGTCTAATTTACATTCTCATCTTTTTTAACCTATGTCTCAAACCAATGGTTATGTAAGTGGATTACCATCTACTACAGCTACATCGCCTGTCGTGCAGTCTACTGCCGCAGCAACAGCCGCTTCACTTGCCGTATATAACAATCAAGAAATTGATATGACTTATGTAGGTATGGGTGGAGTTGGTGTCAACTCTTTCCTCGCAACTCTTCTTCCTCTCGCTAAACAGCTTGCTGGTGGACAGTTCGACAATCATGGACTCTCTGAGGAAGTGATTACAAACTACCCAACTATTACCTTTAAGGAAGTTGATGACATTCTTCGTGTATTCACAATGGGTGCTTCTGCAATTGTAGGTGATACTACTCTTACTCTCAACACTACTGTAGGTCTTCAAGAAGGTGATGTTCTTCGTAATACAGTTACAAATGAGCACGTTCGTATCAACACTGTTGTTAACGGTACTCAGGTAACAGTATCTCGTGCATACGGTACTATCGCTGCACAAGCTATGTCGAGTGCACAGAACATGATTTTCATCTTCAACTCTATCGCATCAGGTGTTGCATCTCGTACATCATACGGATCAGCTGCTGTCGATCGTACAAACTACATTCAAAAGTTTGTTGAAACAGTTGAAATCAACGATGAAAACATGATGTCCAATAAAGTGACAACTAAGTTTGTTGAATCTCAAGTACAGGAACGTCTCATTAAGCATGGTCGTGATCTCGAGTATGCAGCAATCTTCGGTCAAAAGAGGCTTACTACTGACTCTTCAGGTCGTAATGTCTCATCTACTGAAGGTGCTCTTCAAACAGCTCTTCGTGGTTGGACTGGTGACCTCTCTGGATCACTCAATGGTGTAACTCTTGAAAAAGAATTCGCTCGTCCATTCGCTTACGGAAGCTCTGTAAAGATTGCTATCTGTGGTCGTGATGCTCGTCCTGCTATCCGTAACGCATTCGAAACTCGAATCCGTACAGAGGATAACGAGACAGTAAACCTCAAGTTCTCTTACATGGATATGAACGGTGGTAAACTTTACCTCGTTGACCATCCATTTATGGATACGGCTTCTGGTTACTCTGGATATGCAGTCATCGTTGATCCTACTCAATTCATCGCATGTTACCCTTCAGGTACTGATATGAATGGAAATAAGTTCAATGGTAAGACTAAGTTTGTGATGAACAACGCTGATACAAACTTTGCTCTTAACCGTGGTGATTGGGTTACTTATCTTGGTTTCAAGAATAAGAACGCAAACGCATGTGGAGCATTCAAGATTGTCTAGTCAATCTCATAAAGAACCTCAGAAATGGGGTTCTTTTTTATTAATAAAAATCTTTTGCATTCTTTATAAATTTGAATATAGTATATTGCATAAGTTTATTATTAATTCTAATTTATATGGCTGAAGTGAAACTCATTACATTTTATCTGACTCGTCTCGACGGAGAACTTGCCATTCGTGAAACACCAGTATATTTCCCAAAAGCAGCAGTTATTAAAGGTCGTACTAAAGCAGAGGATGACCGTGATAGCTCTTATGATGTTATTTTCATGGATGGTAAAGTCACTGTACCAGAGGGTAGTGTACAAGCTGAGTGGTTAAAAATATATAATTCTGGTGGTGCTCTCCAATTCCCAGATATTAATGATGGTCATCCATTCCAAATTAGATGAAATACGAATATGTTCATGATTTCTACTACTGATCCGATGGATAAAATTCGTAAAGAAACTATTGAAGTTGAGAAAATTGTGGAACGCCCAGTCCTCGTAACTACATTTGCTGAACTTCTTACTGTTGACCAACTTGAGCAGTTTGCTACCAGTAACAATATTGACCTTACCGATGCTAAGAAAACTAAGGTTGGTATGATTACATTCCTTACTGATAAGGGGTACATCAAATAATAGTTTGAATATTCACAAAAAGTATTATAATATCTGCATACTAATTGCGGATATTTTATGATTGCAAAACAGCCAATTATCGATGCAATAAAGAAAGAACTTGGATCGGTTTTCTCTACAGAAGCCCACACTGATTCTGATATTTATCGATATATAAATTCTTGACTGAACTATATAGCCTCTTTTCGAGACTTTCCATTCCTTATTAAAACACAGACAATCACGTATACGACACCATGAATCGCTGCGACTATTGATTATTGTGTAAAAACTATAGGTGTGAATGGAGATCCTACTATTCGTATCATCTCTGAGGCTGATTGGTTCTTTCCATCGTTACGAGATTGGTCTGTTTGTGTTGATGGTGATACTTTTATCGCTGAATCAATAGGAACATATCAGATTATGTATGTCTGCATGCCTACGACAGTTACATCTACGACTGATAATATAGATATTCCACCTCAGTTTTGACCTGTTCTTACAGATATTGCGATTCATTATGGATTCAAGGACCTAAAACTCTACGATAAATCAGGTGCAAAAATTTCTCAGGCAAATAATGAACTCGCATTACTCGCTCAAAGAATTACAAATCCTACTCCGAGACAGAAACCTCGTTTATGATCTAATCACCGAATATAATGCCAGTAGAAGATGCTTCACAAGTCATCCAAGTACGATTTAATAAAAAATACTCATGATATTTCGATGAGTTTGTTAACTGTGACCTGTCAAATCGTAAGTCAGATAGCTGATTAATTGAAGTAGATAGACCTATGCTGAAGCCTCGAAGGGGTACAGTTCGTATTTGAAGTGCTTTAGCTACTGATTGGTCATCTGTAACCGCATATTCGGTATGAGATGTAGTAGTTTTATCAGGTATAATGTACCGATGTAAGTCTGCACATACAAATCAGACCCCCCCAAATGCTACATACTGGGATGTTTTTACAGGTGGTAGTTCAAAACTCTTCTTTTACACTGATCGTCAAGGTCAAAGACGTGCATACCGTGCTTTCAACAATAATCTTTACTATCTCAATGATTCCACATGGACACTTCTCAGTGCTCTTGGTACGACTGATGTCGAATTCTCTACTCAGCGTGTACCAATGCTCAATATACTGCCTTGGAGTAGTACAAAAACATATGTTGTCGGTGATCGTGTCACACTTTCTGGGGTGATATATAACTGTATCCTTTGACATACGAACCAAACTCCACCAAATGCCACATATTGGGCTGTTTCTAGTACTGATCCTACTCAATATACAGTAGCAGCAGCATCTTCTGGTGCAGAAAAAATAAAAAAAGCAGCAGGTGATGCACTTAATGCAAACAATAATGTCGGAAAGATTCTTATGATTACAAATGGGGTATATAAGGGATGTTATGCCTCAATTATTGCATATGATACCGTAAATTCTGAGTATACCCTTGGATGATCTGGTGCAATTACCGCTCCGCCAGCTACTACTACCTATAAATTATTTGATTTTGTATCAGATGCACTATGTATTTGTAGATGAAGTGCTGCTCTGAATGAAACATTTTATGATGGTATACTCTCACTATCACATTTTGATGGATATGTTACAGCATCATTACAACAAGTAGCAGCATTAACTTCAACCCAGACTGTTTCAAAGCTGGTAGGTTTTAATAATCAAGTTTGGACTTTTATTGGTTCAGTGCTCTATTATACATGAGGATTCCCATGAAATCCGTTTTTTTTCAATTTTACTACAAGCCTAAGTACTGGAAGTAACGGGACAATCCTTGATATTTTTCAATATAAAACTCGCCTTGTCACTATCGGTACAAGTTTTGTATTTAGTGTACCAAGTACATTGATTATCGATCGACATGTCACATCATTTGGTGGACTAAGAGATGCGTATATCAATACGTGAGAGGATGTATACCTACTTACAAATCAATGAGACATTATATCTCTTAATGAAACTATCAATGGCGTAGTATGAGTAAATACTACTGTCGGTCAAGAAGTTACAAACTATACGAATACATTCAGATACAATTTTGCATTTGGTTTTGATGGTCGAAGGCTATATATGTACTGAGAATCTGTAGCTTGAGTCCAAGGGACAATATGTGTTCTTGATACTCTCTATAAATTTTGGTCAGTTTACACTGGTCTATCTCCGAAATCTATCGTTATGGAACAGGGAACTCTATATATGTCTGATAATAACTCAGATATTGTCCGTTCATTTTCATCAACTGTAGTAACTGATGTGATTCTTGGAAATGCTAATACCAGTACTTTCAGTCAATATTTTGCACTCAAAGAAGTAGACCTGAATGATGTATTTACACCAAAGACTCTTCAAGAATTATTTCTTCTTTTTGAAAACTATACACAAGATGTTACCGTAGAGACTTATGTGGCTATTAATTTTGAGAATGCAAAACGTCTCAGACAAGATTTCTCAATTGTAGAAATCCCTCTCGATGTTGGAACACTGGGTCAATCAAATATTGGGTCAAGTCAATTTTGAAGTTCGTGAATGTTGGGTATAATATCTGTACCAATCATGAAACATATACAATATGCTGCTGATCCTGTAAATATTTTCAAGATTCGTATCTCATGAAAAAATGGTAGTGTTTTTTATATGTCACAGATGGACCTAAAAATCGCTTCTATGCCTCCGAAAGAATACTTTGATCCTTCTAACACTCAATAATTATGCCAACTCTCAAAGTACAAAATCTGTATAACACTACAGTGACTGAAGCTGGTTGAATCCCAGATACTGGTGATTGTAATTTTACAGTTGCATCACCACCAACCTATTCAAATGGGTTTATTATTATATCGCCTGATAACTCATCTCTACGAGAAATTATGTATTATCATGATGTTATATGAAATAGAATATATGTACGATGAGATAATAGATTTTTCCCAAAAGCACATGCTGTTACTGAGGTAGTTAAGATGAATGATGTTGCAGAAATCTTCAACACATTTTCTGATATGATTTCTCAGGCATTTTATGTTGAGAAAACAGGAGGGTTAAATGTACGTATATGGTGAGGATATGTATACTATAATGGATCACCTATATCTGTTCCAGATACGAATTTAGTACTTGCAAATAATGCAACAAACTATATTAAGTATGATTATCCGACAAATACTTTTTCCGTAGACACAGTGAATTCATGAAATATTAAAGCACAAGTTATCACTTCATCTTGAGTTATTTCAGGTATCACATATCGTACTGCAAAAGAATCATATATCGATTTTACTGTCGCTCTTACTGGAGCACTACCATCACAATGAGGGAATGCATGAAAATTTCTTGGTACAGATGGAACGAATGTATCATGGCAAAGCATTTCAGTTCCTGATGCTACTACTACTGTATCTTGAAAAGTAGAGTGATCTACATCGCTTGAGGCAGCAAATTGATCTAATATATGATGATCATGAGCCATTCTTTCTTTATCGCCAAGGAATTTATCTGATATTTATTATTTTTGAGATGGTAGCGATGGAGATGTTACAATTTCAGTGAACACATCTCTTTCGAGAGATATGTATTATAATAACCTTACCGTAAATACAGGGGTAACTCTTGATCCTGCATGATATGCAATCTATGTACTTGGAACACTTACGCTTACATGAACTGCAAAGATTGCAAGAAATGGGAATGCTGCGTCATGAGTTATTTGATGAGCCGCATTAGCAACTTGAACATGTTGACCATGCTTATGAGGCGTAAATTGAGGTGGTGGTGGATTTTGAGTAGCTTGAACAAATGGTACGAATGGAGTTTCGGTGGCAACTTCATATAAAACTACAGGAAGTTCGGCAGCTTGATGAGCTTGATGAGCTGGTAGTAATCCATGATGAAGCTGATGAACATCTGCAACGCATACACAATGATCACTATATAATAAGATATTTACATTACCTATATCATTGCAAAGGATAGCTATTCCATCAAGATCTTTATTGCCATATACTCAATATGGCTGACTTGCATCAAGTGGGTCATGATGATGATGATGATGAGTAGCATCATGACAATGATGAAATTGATGATGATCTTGATGAAATTGAGGAATTATTTTGATTTTTGCACAAACCATTTCCTGAAGTTGAACTATTGAGGCGCTATGATGAACCTGATGAAATGGCACAAATGGTAGCTGAACAAATCAATGATGAGGTGGAGGTGGAGGTGGAGGTGGTAACGGTGGCGTTGTATTTCTTGTATATAGGACATGAACACCATGGACAATTACTACTACAGGTGGAGCCTGATGAACATTTGGCACATGAATAAACTGATGATCAAGTGGCACAGCATGATCAACTGGAACAACATGAATATCTATCGTTACACAGGTATAGTAAAATTATCCCCAATATTGGGGATTTTTTATTCTTGAGTACAATATTTTTATACATCAATATCTAATATAACTATTCCGAAACATCAGCAGTAACTACAATCTTGGCAATCAAAGAGGCATGACAAAACTTTTGAGTTTTTTCGGAATACCCATATAATTATAATCATAATCGTAATCTATAATTACATACTATGCCTTACTCTTCTGCTACAAAAAATGATATACAGCAAATGCTGTATACAGATACCACTCCTGCATTCATGGCAGACACCGACTGGTACCTTGCACTTCATACTGCTTCACCATGAGCCAGTGGGACGCAGTCAACTAATGAGATCTCATATACAGGGTATGCTCGTATTCCTGTTGTACGGTCTGGAGTAGGATGGACAGTTGCTGGTTCGACAGTGACAAATGCTACACTGCTTCAGTTCGGAACACGAACAGATGCAGGTTCTGCTACAGCAACTCATTGGTCAATTGGTAGACTCTCATCATGAGCAGGGCAAATCATTCAGCATAACGCTCTTGTTACCAGCCTCCCAATCACACAGAATATTACTCCGCAGATTGCCGCAGGAGATATCGATCTAGATATAACACCATAATACATGGAACCATTCATCAAACAGTATGTTGATGCACATAAAAAATGAAAGAAGCGGTACTCGCTTTTCAGAAAAATCCCTTCGCAAACGACAGTTGCGGGGACTTTTTGCGATTTAACGATGGCATCAGGTACTCCATGACTGAATTTTTATACAGGAACAGACCTATCAGCAGGAATTATGAACTGGAGAAATGGGCTATGGCATGGCGATAGTGTTGCCCCGAGTAAAAAATACCTCAAAGAAATCAACATAAAAGCCTCTTCTGCCACATGACTTCCATGTACATTTATTGTGGGGGCAGTTATGGGCTTCTATTCGTATATTGATTGTGATAGTATTGACGAACAAATCCTCGACAACACCATAACCGTTCAATCAGCGAATGATTGAGAATGAGTTATGGCATACCTCGTAGCGCAAACTCCAGTTGGAGGAACATGATTTACTAAGTTTAAAATTACTTATCGGAATCAAAAATGAGTATCAGGAAGAGAGTCTATAGCGGTTAATACGAGTAGCACACCAGTAAATATTGCTTCGATTATTCACGGACAGGGCGCAGTTTGAGTAAATAACTATTGGTTTATACCGCTTCGATCAGGAGACACAGGAATACAGATCGTAGAAAAAATCCAATTCAATGCCCCGATAGGATGACTTGCAGCACTCGTATTATTCAAGCCACTTACAGAAACAAAGCTACTTGAACTTGCGGCATGACACGAAAAGAATATACTTCTTTCAGATGGAGATCTCCCAGAGATTCCTGATGAAACATATCTCTCCATGATAGCCGCACCAAATGGCTCCATATCATGACTGGCGTTTACATGAAGTCTTAAAACTATAATCCTTTCTCAATAATATGGCACCAACATTTGAAGAACTATACCCTGAACTTGCATCTCTTGAAGATCAAGATACCAAAATTCTGATTCAAGCAACGTGCATCTCTAAGTCTATTGCCCGTGGAATCGTGGAAGCAAATTTCAATTGATTTCTTCGTGAACAAATTCTTATAGCCCTTAATCTCCAATAATTTATGATAACTTCATATGACTCACTCCTCCAGTCTCTTGGAGCATGACGAAAAAAGCACACACAGTGGAATAAAGTCACTGGTTCTGTCGCGTATACAGCAGGAAGATGCTATGACCTATCTATGCTTGATGGTTCCCCAATGATGAATGATTGGGGTAATCTTGTAATGAATGGGCAATTCAATGGATGATCCACTAACTGGACTCTTGGATGAGGATGGGCATGGACAATTGGTACGAACCTCGTTACTCATACAGCAGGTTCAGCAGGTTCAATTGACCAAACTATACTCACGCTGGAGGCAGGGGTAGCATATACGGTCATATGGACATTAGCATCGTATTCTGGAACAGGGAACTTTACTGTTACTCTATGAAGTGTAGCTGGAACAGGGCGTGCAGCTAATGGTACATATACCGAAACAATTACGCCAACCACAGGACAAGTCTTGTCTATTGCCGCTGCATCAACAGCAGGTGGAACTATAGATAATGTACAAGTGATCGCTCAACGTCGATTTACCCCATATAGATACTCTACTAACCAAGGTGGAATATACCATGGTGGGAATGTAGAACCTACTTATAAAAAACATCTTTCGTATGTCGCAGCGAAGACTCCTTTTTCGGCAGCAGTGGGGACATATATATTAGTAGACGTTCTTGGATGTTATCCGAGAATTGATATGAATAGTGCATCATTACAAACCCTTAACAATACAAATACAATTCCTCGCTATACCACATGAGAAGATGTGCAAGCATACCTTGTAACAACCACAGCTACAGGTGCTACCGCTCACAACTTCGTAATGAATTATACGAATGAACTCTGAGTGGCATCTCGTAATCTTGGAGCAGTCGTATCATTAACAGTGTCAGCAATAGTATGACATATTTCTCATACTGGAATCGCAGCAAATAACTTCCAACCATTTCTTCCTCTTCAATGAGAAGATTGAGGTGTAAGGTCTGTGGAATCAGTGCAACTCTCATTCGCATCTGGTTCCGCAGGATTTGCCTCACTCGTACTCGCCAAGCCACTTGCGGAAATCGAGGTAACTACATCAGGTATCCTATACCAGAACAATCTAGCAGTAGACTTTCCTTCACTTCCTGATGTACCAGATGACGCATATCTAGCTTGGATATTCTGTCCAAATGGTGCAACAGCAGCTTCTTCTACTATGTGGGGGTCTATAAAAACCGTATGGTGATAATCTATGGCAACACTCTGAAATCTTTCTCGACTCAATAATACCATCGGCACACTTGTCGGTGGTACTTGAAATCATGCTTTTGGATATAATACCATGGGTCATAAACAGATCTATAAATATATTCCAAAGAATTGGGTAAGAACGAGCGGAGTACGCCCACCATATACTCCATCTATGCCAATCAAAGATGGCTGACTCTCTTTCTATGGACATGACATCACTACCACAGAATCAGTTATTGGGAACCTTTGATACTATAGTACCGCCATTGATATTGTCAGCACCTCTGAGACAGCCGCACTCTGACTGATTGTCTCAATATACGCAACAGACACTGTAACAACATCTGAATCATGAGCAATATCTGGGACACTCCTCCTCGTATTGCAAGATACGGTAAGTACATCTGAAACAGTATTTGGAGGAGCAATTGTTGGTATACAACTTCAAGACAATGTAATTATTGGCGAGACAGTTCAACTTGGTGGATTGGGGAATATGGTAATGAAAGACTGATTCCCTGAGTGACTTACCCCAGAAGGTATACGTTTTGCTGTCTGGTCTTCTCTTGCTACAGATAACAATATCACAGGAAGTATGGGGGCAAAACTTAATTCAGCAGCGTCATGAGGAGTAGACTATAATGCACTTGCACAGGCAGTATGGGAATATAGCATTCGCTCGCTTACTACTAGTTGATGACTGACTCCTGAGCAAGCACAACAACTCTCTGATTCTATAAAAATAACCGATTCTTTACTGAATACAGGAAAAATTATTTTACCACTTCGATAAATGCAGACTTTCAAATCTACACATCTCGATAATCAACATACTTTTTTCTGGGAAGTTTCTGGAAATTATGTCTATCTTGGTTATGCAGAAGTTGGTACAATTCTTACTGACTCAAAGTGGAGCATACAACGAGTAGATAAGTCTACAGGGCAAATTTGTTATGCAAATTCCAAGGCAGATTTTGTACACAAATGGGATGACCGTGCGACATATACTTATTCATAAAAAAGACTTGTCCATAATAGAGTGATGAATATAATATGTATACATCTACTCACTCTATACGACATCTATTATGTATCAATTCATCATTACTCACGTTCAGAAACTTTCTCAGTTTTTAGATTTCTTCCTTGCAGCAGTTCTACTGACCGTCATATTGATGATGACATGAAGTAAATGGCGTGGAGTGAAAGATTTTTCCTTAATACTTGTTGGTTCTACTCTGAGCTGATATCTATTCTCAGCAGCAGTAAAGAATTATCTTCCATTTATTTATGGTCTGAGTGAACAGTTTTGAAATACTGTTTCATCAGTTGGAATGTTTCTGATTCTCATATATGTAATGGAGAAGGATTTATGGAAGAAGGCAGTAGACCGAATACTCAAGGATAAATTACATTCTAACAACTCAAAATAATCCATGTCACCTCTCTTCTACTTAGCACTAGGCGTGTTATTTGTACAATTTCTTGTCGAATTAATAAAAGTTCTCCGAGGACTCGAGAGACATGAGTATATTAACTGATCTTATGAACATAGTATTCAGCATTTTGCTTACCTCACATTTTATTTTACAGGAACAACTCTCATATTCTGTAGTCAGATGTCATGGGGAATACTTTTTTTTATCTCTGGCACCATAGTTCTTAACTATCATATTCGTCAAGAACGCCTTAACCGTCTCTAGTATGCAAGATAATATCCAGTTGCTTTCATGATTATATGCTCGAGTGAAACTATCCCCATTCGATAATTATGGAAACTGGATTTTACTAGAAGACTTTACCTATTATATTGGTTATAAATGAAGCTCCGAGCAGATAACAATACCGAAATGATTTATATTTAATGGTATGAGTATTCCTCGGATTTTTTGGTGGTTTGCTGATCCTATGGAGACAGATGGTATAATAGCTTCACTAGTTCATGATTTTATCTATAGCGAACAAAAAAATTATACATTGCAAAGAGCCGATGAAATTTTCCATGAAATTTTAATAGTCTGTGGTATGTCTATGTTAAAAGCAGGAATCCTTTTCCTGTGATTAAAATGTGGTTCTTGGTATACATGGAACTTGATTCGAAAATCAAAAGGGTTATAATATATGTGACTATTAGTCAATCTTGTAGGATAAATCTCTACTAGATCTTGTCCCCCCTCGAGGGTTAGAAAAGGTATTCGTTGGATAGAAATCCATCACTGCTAATGGCGAAGAGGTAATGCGAAAAAGTGTATAGTTTCGTCGCTATACCGCCCTCCATGGGATCATGGAATGTCCTTCGCACATATAAGCCATATAGACTTTTATTCCTAAAATACTATAATGAGACTTTATGATTTATTCCGTTGATACAGGTCCAAGTTTTGGATACATAAAATAGGTTGGTTTGGTAGAGGGTTTTTCCTCTGAGGTCCATTTTGGATAGGTATAACACTTATGCTTTATCCTACATATACATCTTTTGCTTCATTCTTTTAATGCGCTGCACACTTATAATTTACTCAGATTTAAAACGAGAACTCAAATATTGATTTGAGACAGTTCCTCATTCTGATGGTATTAGTGAAATACACTATCCTGAATTATCCTCAGAGCAGATTCGTGAAGTAGAAGAAACTGTGTGGGATAAGGTTCAAGAAGTACTTTCTAAACTATAATTATATGTCTATAGAAAAATGTAATGAGATGGACGATGATACAGTCCCTCATGCAATCCTCGCTCATCAAAGACAACTCGCTGTCGAAAAGGCAATGAATATTCTTCTTGCTGCTGAAGAGCAAGAAACTATTTGTGAGCGGAGATCAAGACTTTTTCAAGATGTAGAACGTGGTCAGACCTATCCTATTAACACTTTCAAATAATGAAAATCTTTATCTCTTGCTGACATAATAATGCTCGCAATTCTACACTTTCTCTTTATAAGGATCAAGGTGCTACTGCGACCATTAACGGTGTTCTCAATACTGAGTATCAATACTCTCGAAAAATTTCTTCAGAAATTGTAAAAAAGTTTCCAGCAGAGAATGGTACATCATATGTAATCGTACCAGAAGGACTCAACCTTTCTCAGAGGGTTGCATATATAAATAAAAATGCAGTCGATGGGGATATGTGTATTGAGATTCATATGGATTCAGCCGCCCCACAAGCGGAAGGATGTACGACTTATTTCATGACTTGATCGAAGTATGCCGAGGATAAGGCTCGAACATTCCAACAAGAATATACACGAGCAACTGGCATCAAGGGTAGATGAGTAAAATGAGATACTACTAATCGTTGGGGTCGTCTCTGATTTGTGAGAGATACTAAGTGTCTTGCATTTCTCCTTGAGATGGGATTTATTTCCAACGAATGAGATAGAAATAAAGTCTGGACAAAGGCAGCAGAATGAATTGCATCATGACTTGCACTTATTACTCCTCTGAAATAATATCCCATCCAGTGATGGGTATTTTTTTATTTTTCATTCTATGAATTTTCTATATAATATTGGTATATTCTTTAGCTTATTTTTTATGGCTACATCTACTTCTAGCTCTAAATCTACTACGACTACGCTTGCACCACCAAGTCTATCACAAGTACTTGCACAGAACACAGCAGTAAATGCTTCTACATCAAGTGCATCATCAGCACCATCTACTTCTACATCATCATCTGGATCTGCATGAAATGTAAATAAGAATGTATATACTGATCCATCATCATGAGTCGTAATTGGTGGTCAATCATCGAAATATACAGCATGATCCCTGCCATATTACATGGAACTAACTGGTGGGAATCTATCTCAATCTCAGCAATTAGCTCGTGATTATGCACGTACTGGTCTTGATCCTTATAGAACATTTACAGCACCAGATGGTAGTACATACAATGGTGTAACCAATACATGAACATGAGTATATTCATGATCTTGAGATAGCTGAGGAATCAATAAAACAATTTCATTTACGGCAAAAGAACCAGTTGGTACATCAATTATATTATGATGATGAAATTCTACTAACACATGAAAATCAAATACCCCTCGAGTTCAGATATGAAGGTATGTATCTTCTTTTAAGGATGCATTAGGAAAGTCATCTACTCGAGATGACTATAATAAAACTATCAATTATGATACTCTTACAAAGCAACAAAAGAAAATTGCTGATCGTATGTTTGATGTGGCAGATAAGCAAGGTAAGCTGAAGCCTATAGATATTTATGATAATCGTCAGAAGGCTCTTGAGGAAGAGAAAAAGAAAACTCAAGAGTACTATGATGCTGAAGTTGCTCGTCAAAAGCAAGCTGAAGAAGATGCACTTGCATTAGATAAAGCAAATATCGACCAGCAGACTAGTGAAATTTCTGCTCTTCGAGATGAGTATGTTGCGAATGAAGAAGCTCGTCTAAAAGATACAGAGACAAATCGTCTGAATCAAGTTCGTGGAAATATCATACAGGTCCTTGCACAACGAGGTGTAGATATTTCTAAACTTTCTCCTGAGCAAATCGTTGCTCTTTCAGGTGAACAGGGTGCAAAAGCATTTATGGATATTGCTGATGCACGTGATGCAGCAAAGGCGAAGATTGAGAATGCGAAACAAAATGCGCTCGCAAAACTCAATGAGCTTCGTAATGCTAAAGCCCTCAGTGAAAAAACGTATGCAAAAAATATTGCGAGTATAAACTCTCAGGCTGAGGCTGCAAAACTATCTGCCGATCAGAATGCATCATCACAGATTTTTGCTATTGCGACAACAAAAGACCAACAAGCTCGTCAGGATTCTACTCAGCGAGTCAATGCCGTTACAAATATGGCATCTACTCTTGGTTTATCTGGGTCACAGATTGCTCCAATTCTCAAGCTTATTGATACAAATGGATATTGACCTCAGCAAGTACAAGCCATTGCTAATATGCTTTCTGATCCAAATTCAGAAATATCAAAATCAGTTGCCGCCAACCTTAGTGCTGCACAAAAAGCTGCTCTTCTCAAGGCTCAAATTGAGCTTCAGGATTCTAATGCTAAACTTATCACGGCAAATGCATCTATGGTTCGAGCAAACAAAACTGGTTCATCATCTGGCTCAGGAATAAAAGTTAATGTATAAAAAATATGTCTCTATCATCTATTCTTTCATCATTCAAGAAATGACTCGATACCGTATGAAGTGCTATTGAATCATGAGCACGTAGTACAGTTGATGCTGCTGTTACGGTTTGAAAGGATGTGAAGCAATGAAAGTTTCTCGAGAACTGGAATGCCGCATGACAGCAAGCAGGATCAGAAGCTTTCGATGCTATGCAATCTGGAAAAGACCAATGATTCGCTAAAAATCTTGCAAATGTAGTTACGAAAGCCTGAGCTGGATGAGTTCAGGTTTATGAGTGAGTGAAGTCTGGTGATGGAAAGGCTATACAAGAGTGAGCACAAAATCTATCTGAGACTATTTCAGCGAAGCCTATCGCAAAACTCTCATGACTTCTTCTTCCAGAAAATAGTAAGACTCAAAAGTTTCTCGAGTGAGCCGCTGGATGACTTGATATTTATGGTAATGTGATTGGAAAATCATGAAGTGCTGTAGAAAAGTTCAAGAAATGAGATATCGCATGAGGTGTAATCGATACATGATTTGCCGCACTATGAGCTCTACCATTCACTCGAATGGCTACCGCTATTGGTGCATCAGCGATTTGATGAGGTCTCAATGCTACATGAGCATCAGACTTTATTGCTAAGGAAAAGTGAGTTGGTAAAGAAAAACTTACCAATCAGCTTGTTTCATGGTGAGTCGATCCAGTAGAGGCACAAAGATATGCTGAGAATACCATTGAATGAATCGATCTTGCAGCACAAGCACTTGCCATGCGATATGGTATGCGTGTAGGAAATAAGATTGAAGTAGCAGGGATGAAATGAGTTAATCCAGCTTCTCTTACTATGATGGATGTGATTCGCCATAATGCCAAAAATGCAGCAATATCTGGCGGAATCCAGACAGCACCTGCTGCTATTTATAGCATTATCGATTCAGCAAATAATCCAGATGGAGTAAAAGAATCAGCTAAAGCTCTCATATCGAATGCATTTGCATCAGCTATTCCAATGCCAGTATCCCTGAAATGAAAAACTGGTGAGCAGACTACTATACCAGTAGAGAATTTTATGAAATCAGATGCTGATGTTTCTACACCTGTTGAGGTAGCAATCAAGCCAATAAAATGAAAATGAGGAAAAAAACCAAAAGCATTATCCAAAGTACTCATTGAAAAGCCAAAGGCTGAGAATATAGATTTTGTGAAGGATAGTAAGTCTCAATATTCGATGAATAATGACTTCAATTCAAAACAGGATATAACTATGGCTGCGGAAGCACCAGCTACTTCATATACACTAAAGCTCGGTCGTATGCTTGGTCTGACTGGTCAGGCTGGTAAACAGGTTTCTGATCGTGTAAGTCTCGATAATGTAAATCGTGTTCTTCCTGATGGTCGTGTTGTAGATCAGGGTAATTATCTCGATCAGTCATGGAAAAATATTGCTAATTCGACACAGAAAAATATTCAGGAATTTGCAGGATATACTCGTGATGCACTTGCATCGGTACTGAAATTCAAGGGGAAGTGGAATGATTCAGATTTCATCGGTAAAACTTCACCAGAGTGAGTAGAAATTACCCCGCAGAATGTAAAGATATTTCGTGAAACATATAATAATATTAAGTCACTTGCAGGTAAGGTATCACTCGAGGGATTTTCAGCAAAGGATATCGAGAATATGTCACGTGCATCTCACATTTATGCTCTTCTTCGAGGTGATCAATCAGCTCTCGATAAATATTTTACGAAAGAACAACAGGCTACACTTGAGAATCTTGAGGCAAATGTGAAAAATCAGCAGGGTGCTGTATCATCCAAGATGGTTGAGGACCAGATATTTTCAAAGGATCATCAAAATCCAGATTACCAACGTAAGGTAATGACCTATGATAACTACAAGCGTATACCAAAAGATATGCGTGAGCCTATTAAGATTACTCTTTCTGATGGAACAGTTCGTACTTTTGATAATATTGAAAAAGCACAGTCATTTGTCCGTCTCGAGCGAGCACGTGGTAAAAATCTTACACCAGACATGGAAGCAATTTCATCACTCTCTAAGGATCAAGGTGGTGCACAAGTTGACCCATACCGTATACATGGTGCTATCCCATCAATGCTTTCATATATCAAGAATGTTGGTGAACTCTATGCAGATACTCATACAGCGAAAGAACTTAATGCCATGGCATGAGATAAAAATGTATGAAAATATATCGATGATATCCGCAACAACGTCTTTGGTGACACACTCGAGGCGAGACTTCTTGGTCTTGAAGGTGAAGCAAAAAGTAATAGCCTTTTTGGAAAGGCAGCTTCATATACATCTGCTACCGCTCTCGGTATTCCAACATATATTCAGTCATCACTCTCTTCTACAGCAAAGAATCTTGCTGATGCGTTTGGTTCTGCTATCATAAATCTATGAAAAGGTCGTGTTAAGGCAGCCGCTCTCGATATTGGAGGTGCAATTAAAGCTACCCCATGAACACTCCTTGGTGTCGGTCGTGCAAACATGGGTGGTAGCTCTAAGAAACTTCTTGCCCCAGAAACTGCTCAAGCGAATCAGAGAGTACAGCAATCTCTCTATAATGAAGGATTCATTTCTGGATATGAAGTAGGTGAAGGTACTGTCGGTACTGATTATATCGCTACAGTATCAGGTGCTCGTCAGGAAAATGCCGCAAAAACTGATGCCGTTCTTCGTAATATGCGAAGAGTTCTTCTTGATAATGGGTATAAAGATACAGGAGAAGCAACATCTATCATAGATAATTGGGCAAAATTCAAAGCTGAGAAACCACAACAATACGTATACGAACGAAACAATGTCTATAATGACAGTCTTATGTTTGGTGATATGTCTCGTCAGGCGCGAGCATGATTCCTTGGTGCACAAAGACTACTTGGTCCGATTAAAACATTCCAGACTGGTCTCGTTTCTCGAGCGGTAAATGATGCAAGACGTATTGTAGATGGCATGACTCATCCATTTCGAGATGGAACTACCAACGGAGAACAGTTTACTAAGGCACTCTATCGTACAGCGCAGAATTTCATATACCCAGCAATACTCTATGCTGGAATAGTAGAATCTCTTCCTGATGATATGGATAAAAAAATCAAAGATGCTATTGCTACTAATTGGCAGAACCGTATCTGGTCAAATAGTTTTCAGGATATGGCATCATTCGGTGCAAGTATGCTCGATTCTGTACCAGTAGAGAAGCTATCTCAGCTAATGAAGGTATGATATGATGCTGCGAATATATGGCTCGAGGGGAAAGATATGAGTTATGACCAGAAGGCTACACTCAGGGCTCTTTTTGGAAAAATGCTAGATGACTCTCGTAAGGCATTCTCTCCTATGCGAGACCTATCAGATGCGGTATGAGTTGCTACTGGTAAATCTGGTCAGGAAATGCTTTCTGAAAAACTTGGTACTACAAACCTCGAATTCTCAACTGACTATGGTATGGATTCATGAAACAGAATCGATACTCGTATGGAACGTATTATGAAGCTTGGTGGATTCTGGAATGATCCTATCATCACCAATCTCCTCCGAGACCCAGAGAAGATTACAAGCCCTGTCGATCAATCTCTTGCTTCAGGTATGGTAAATTCTGCATCCCCCCTCAAGGCATTCCGTGATGCGCAGATACTCAAGAATTGGCAAGATTCTACAATTGGCTCACTTGTTTCTGGTTTTGTGGAAGATCGTGTCGGTGCTGGTTCTAGTGATGCTCGTTCTCAGACTACAGTCGGTGAGCGTATGCTTACAAAGCAATCTACTTATGATGTACTTACTGCTCTTCAGGATAAAGAAGTCGATAATAAGGATAGTGTCGTTGCCATGAGAAACTTTCTCCAACGTCTCGATATTGATCCAAAGTTTGCAAAATTCGTACATGCCGAACTGAATAATCGTCTGGATACTATCTATAAAAAGAATGATACAGTCGAGAAAGAAATCAATACTCCATTTGATCCTCGTGCGATTACATCACCAACTCTGATGACTCGTCTTCAAGAACTTCATAAGGATAATCCAAAATGATTCAATGACTTCATTTCATGGATGGCAGAGTTTCAGCAAGCTGAACATGCACGAAAGGCAAATGGTGTAGACTTTGATTTCAGCTCATATACCCAAAAGAAATGAGGTTCACTTGTTCCAGATAATCCAGCTGCTGCCGAATATCTGAAAGGAATCAAAGGAAAGTATCGAGACTCTGCATCTATTTCTGATCAGGCTATTGCAGATTACTTCGAGGAACGTAGCCTTACGACATCTGCGATGAATCAGGCATTCAAAGCTATGGAAATCCTCGGATCACAGGTAGCAGGTATGAGTGAAACTCAGGTAAAAGATAAGCTTGGTACGATTAATAAGTATCTCGAATTCCTCTCTAAAAACTCGAACTATACTGGGAATCATCTTGATGCTGCATCACTCAATACCTTTGATATGATGTCCGCATTTGAAGCAATTGCAAAAGCTTGAAAACTCAAGGATGCCCTCATCACTAAGACATTCCCATATATCAAAGAATATATCGTGCGATGACTCGGGGTTCGAGGGGAGGATGTACCGACAGATGGTATTGCAAATTCACAAGAAAATTATAGAATACCTACATCTACTCCTAAAAACGCATGATGAATGAATCTCTCGACATCACCGATACAGATACCTGAATGATGAATCCTTCCTGACAACAAGAAGAAGGTCAAACCGAAGGACCTGAAAGACACGTACTACAAAGTACCAACCACACCCCAGAAGAAAGTCGTCAGTTTGAGTGAGATGTTGAAGAGATAGAAGATGAAGATGATCCAAGTGTTGTCGCTGATTCTGTCTGAGCAACTAAAATGGCTGTAGTCGCTGGCATATGGTACATGGCACAAAATGCTACCAAGCCAGTGATTATAGACGATGAGGTACAGTATGTAAAAAATGATGCTGTAAAACTCGAGGCACTAAAAGCACTTCAGAAACTTCATTTCGACAAAGCACTCAAAAAAAGTAAGCGCAACAGTAAGCTCAAAGTTGTACTTATCCGTGATGGAAAATAATAATTTACTTGCTTTTTTAGTCAATTTCCATATACTTATATCCATGTTCAAGACACTTTTTGCATCTATGCAGATTATACAATGAAATCCACTCCGTGGGTGTTATTGTTGTGTCTAACTTTTTAGAACGTCTTTATACAATAGCACCATCATAGGTGCTATTTTTTTGGAAAGTAGATTAGTGGCAAATCAACTGGCTTTGACCCAGCAGATCGAAGGTTCGAATCCTTCCTTTCCAACCATATTGTAGAGTAGCTCAATGGTAGAGCATCACGCTGTTAACGTGACCGCTGTGGGTTCGAGTCCCACCTCTACAGCCATGCAGTGGTCAGCTAATTGGAATAAGTTGCTGGTCTTCAAAACTAGTTGATGTGGGTTCGAGTCCCATCCACTGCTCCATACTCCTCTATCGTCAACGGTCAGACAGCGGCTCTTATAAGGTCGTAGTTCTAGGTTCAAGTCCTAGGGGGAGTACCATATACGGTAGTAGCTCAGTTGGTTAGAGCACGCCTCTGATAAGGGCGAGGTCAATAGTTCAAATCTATTCTACCGTACCATAGCAGTATAGAGCAGCGGTCAGCTCGGATGCCTCATAAGCATCAGGTCATAGGTTCGAATCCTATTACTGCTACCATTTGCATTCTCAGGAAAAAATATATAATAAAGGAGCACGACAAATTCCTTTATTATTTTTTCTTTTTTAAGGTATGTCACAAATCTTTTATGAGTCAGACAATCTAACTATTGTCGGTTGATATGGCTATTTTACATGAGCTTGTCAATCATGAGGCGTAGAGTCTCAGAATGAAAATTGAGTTCCACGTCAACGTACTATTCGCCTACATTTTACAATACATGTGAATGGTAGGCTTCGTACATTTTTCCAAGAGTATCCACTTGCATATGCCAAAGATTTTGGTCTTGCTGGTGAAGATTCTAAAGAACTTACTCTCGAAAATTTTTCAGCATGGTATGCTGTATTAGATGTCCTTCGAGGTATGTGATATGCAAATGATCTACAATCATTTCGTATCCGAGAATGGTGTCAGTGAGCAACAAGTATAGATTAATAAAATCCCCCCGTCGTGCCTAGAGGGGGGTTTTTCTATTTCTGAAAGTTTTGAAACTACATGTCCGATCGAGGAGTTCTCTCTTCTGAGCCTCGAGGTATGGTGACTGCATGATATAATTTGCTCGGAATGTGAAGTCTACATTTTTTGCAGCCTTCTTATAATCTTTTTCCATCTCTCGATAGAATGTAATTATCTCACAGAACGGGGAAATTATATAGAATCCATACTCTCATTCGGTGATCAATCATTTTCACTCGATGTAGTATGTCGTGGAGAACAAAGAGAGTTTTATATCTTTGATGAGTTTTGGTAAAATTGAGGGGGGAATCCAATGTCATGGTTTATTAAATTTCACATTCGTATTTTGGATAACGATATATCACGGCTTGAAAGTTTCTGGACAATATCTTTGCCCGAATCTCTGAATCATATGTCGTGTGAGTATCGGCTCGAATTGACTCAATGCTTTATATTCCCATGATCCTTGTCTCATCCTTGGAGGAATCTTTAGCATAATGATTTATTACGATATACAATAAGAATTTTTCTCTTTGATTCTGTCAATATCTCTGATAATACAGAATCATCTAATAATGGAACAAACTTATAGAGTAAGTACTTTTTGATTAGATCTCTCCGCTTAAAATCTATATTTCATATTCAGTGTACATAAACACAATTATGATATTTTTGTAAAACCTTTAATTCTAAATAAGGACTATGGTGAATCTCATCAGGCTCATATGCATCCTCATCTTCCAGAACATTCATGTGATCATCTACTACTTTTCTAATCTTTTTCTTTGGCAGAATATAATTTCTAGCTTCCGATAACGTATCAAAAATAAAATTTGATTTTATGGCATTACACTCTCTACACGATACAAATAGATTATGTTTACTATTTCATCATCATCATGATACAGGATAAAAATGATCGATTACTTTTTCCCATGGTTCTAATTCTACTCAACAATAACTACAAAAATCAGAAGTGTTATATATAGATGAAAGTCGATAATATCATGTTCGTTTCATATAAAGAAATAATCCACTGAATACTGTAGGCTGAGTGGCTAAACGTAACCTACAGTATCCAATGGAATATAAAAGCCACTCATTTAATACGTTTAGCATTTCAATTATATGAAATTTTATAAAAAATCAATATATCAATTCTATGCCTATAAATTTTCAGATAGGATAGAGTTTGATGCGTAGCGAATACTATATCATTTTTATCGTAAACTCTTTATATAGAGCATAATAGATATATTGACATTATAAAATATGTTATGTAATAATTTCAGAACCCAATCCAGAGAACCCAAATGATTCTTTTACTGTAAAGTGACTCATCATCTCGGATTGCTTAATCCAATCCTCTGTGGCATCACCCCCTACCTCCCCCGACATTAATTTTATGAGTCAACCAAGTCATGACTCGATGAGCATATCTTTTGATGTCTCATCCATACATTGATTGAACAGAAAATCTACTACGAAAAATACAGCATAGTACTTTTTCTGAGGGAGTTTTAGTGCAGTCATGGGGCAGTATCCAAAATACTCTCCATTGAAAAATACATCGAGCTGGGTATGTTTTGTATCAGCTGGTATCTCTTCGAACAGATTTGAATTTATCATAAAATTAAAGTAATGAAATAATATTGTGCTCTATGAGCTTCATAATCCAAGTACTTCGAAGATTTTCATATTCTTCATCAGAGACTTCTCATCTCTCTTGAAGTTTTCTGAGGGCTTCTTCATACTCTTCATTGATCCGCTTCTCTATTGTATCCATATTCTAGAAATTAAGAAACTTTTGGATTGCATCTCGGAGTGAACATCACTCCATATGCATGATAAAATCTATTGCGCTTCCTCCCTTATTGCATCAGAAACATTTACAAGTATTCGTTTTATCGTATATCATGAATGATGATGTCTTATCTTGGTGCTCTGGGAACGGACACGGTATCAGACTTCATGGACGTGCCCGATGGGGCATCTGTACATATCTCTCAACTACATCTCGAATTGCTACCTCAGCTTTCTTCCGCTCGAGGTCTTCCTTAGTATTTTTCCTTTCAGGATTCATTCGATTCCTTAGTTCATACTCGAGTTTACGAATACAATTTCTTATAGGATCATTCTGTTTTTTCTCAAAAAATCAGAACATGATCTCCTTCACTTCGCTCTCTTCCATTTTAAATCGTGCGGCAAAGAATTGTTCAAATGGTTCACCTTCATACCATACTTCTTCAACTTTTACTGGATATTCGAGTTCTTTTCTTTTCTGGAAAATAAGTGACCGTATCTCATTATCAGTAAGAATGTCATATGGTACTGCACTTCTGAGGAGGAATTGAGGGGGGATATCGATAGGAGTTTCATCTCTAATCGCCTCATTCGTGAGAATCTTTACACTTCTCATGATGTCTTTGAACTGTGGTTTTACCATTCTGGGCGTTTAATAGGAATAAGTTTTTTCCGAGGAACTGTAAGTTCTGCGAGTCATCATCGCTTGTCAGTGGACATCTCCGATGAAGAGTCTACGAATCGGAGGGGGAGTTTTAATTTTTTGCATATAGGAATTATCTGTGGGTTATCATCATATACCATTTGAATATCGTATATCTGCATCAGTATACGAAGAGCACGCTTTTTGAAAATATGATTTTTCTCTGGTGCTCAGTCCATATTCATTATGAGCTGATCATAGATAATTCCATTCGCATCGAGCCACCCTCGAGTCATATCCTCATACTTATCACGTCATCTACCAGTAAGAAGTATGACATCAGGTTTATCTTGTTCAATCGGACTAAGCCAATTGAATACTATCTCACCCCATATTATTTCCTTCATGACTTCATCCCCAGTATGGATGTATGGATTATCTGTGAGTTCACAGAGAGTTCCATCGATGTCTACGATTACTGCTTTCCTCATTGTACAAAATTTACCGCATCTAAATGCATCTTCTCTGCTTCTTGGTAGGTAGCACACCGAGTCTGGTAATCTTCCCATCGCTCGGTTTCCGTATCAAAAATCATGGTTTCAAATACCTGTAATGTATCAGATCGAAATGAATGATCGAGTCAGAGAAATACTGTTGATATCCACTTTGTACCGATAGTAGTTTCAGCTACTCTGCGAGATGCGGATTCAAAATATTTTGCCCATTCCATAACATCTTTGGCTTCTACAACATTAAGGTTTTCATCGAGGATGTAGTAGTTATTTGACATAAAATTCTGGATTAAATGGTGCTCACCACTCTGCAATATGAAGAGCATCTGCCTCTTCAGATCAGTGCATAGCACAAGTACCGATATAAAATTTCTGTTCTCCAGATTGGTTTACTCATCCTATAATACCGATGGATGGTCATCGTATACCTGAGTACCAGCGCATAGATGTAATCTGGAATCCTTCAGATGTTACGAGTCTAGTCATAATAAGTTATAAGAGTGAGGAGAGTGAGTGTGAGTTTCATGGGTTATAAATCTTTAGTAGTTAGAGAGGAGTCTCATGTTTCAATATACTTTTTGATTCTTGGAGCTTTCATAAGTTCATCTTGAATTTTTTCAATATAAATTGAATACTGTAAATCATCCGTTTTTCTCCATATAGTATCAAGACATAATCCTATGAGTCTATCTTTATCTTGTTCAGATAATCATTCAAATATTCATGGTTCTCATGGAAGGTGTCACCACATTTCTGAAAAATTGGTAACATTATTCCAGTTATTTGTTGGGGCTACGCGGTATGTATTAAGTGTTATTTTTTTCTTCATATTCCTAAAGGGGGTTAGAGAGATAATCATCCTTTAACTGTTGTTGTACTGTTATCATTCTTTTTACGAGATGAATATTTTCTCACCTGTGAGATGGGTGGTCAAGGCGTGCAATAGATTCATTAAAAATATTGTATACCACTTCAAAGAATTGCTTTTGTTCTTTCTTCATACTGTTATTGTTTAGGATATAGACGGTTGCGGAGTTCTTTGATGGCACTTAGTTGTGGCTGTATTACATTATTCATGAGGAGATTGTCTTTTGCTTTTAGTTCCTCTATCATTTTCTCTATCTCGGATATTGGTTCGGGATAGGTGGGGAGAGATTTTAATTTCTCAACAATAACCAAGTTAAGATTATCGTAAACAGGGATTTGATTAAATGCTATATTTACAGCATCTTCAAGTTTTATAAGCATAGTGAGTTAGTTAACATTAGAAAATCCTGTACGGGTCGTGCTTACTGTTTTAACACATCAGCATGAAACAGGAGGTGGAGTTATTGCCATCCAATTTAATGGAACCATGTGAGGTTGTCAGCATTTCGGACAAACAGTTCAAGTCATTGCGTACATAGTGAGTTATTTAGTTGGTAGATTGGGTAATGGTTGCCAGTGAGTGACTTTTTTCTCCATGTTTTCTGTACAATCTACGAAGTAATCTCAATCATCATGTTTCCATAGTTCCACTATTTCTTGGTATGTTCAATCATATCAAAGTACCTCTACTCAATATTCGGGAAGTTTTTCTTCTACTGAGATCCAGTTATTGACTGAAGGGATAGAATCGAGAGAGGATTTTGGATGTGGGTCGTATCTCCATGATAAGTCAGAATCAGTATTTATTCATTCTATACAATCTGCAAGTAAATCCTGTGCATGGACAAGCATTGTTGATACTCTTGTTAGCTTCCTACTTCATGGGAGTTTTTCAACGAGTATAAGAGCATCTCGTATTGCTTTTTCCTCGGGAGATAGAAGGTCTATAGTCATCCTTCTTGGATGTCAATTTGGTGCAAGGGCTTCTCTTGATATAAGGTCATCCATAGTTATTTAAGTGATGATATAATAAGTCAAATACATATGACATCAAGCATTCAGATTCAAGCAAGTCAAAATCATAGACTTTCTAATGATTGTCATCGTTTTAGCCATCAAACAAAAAATAGTAGAGTTAGCATAGTTATTTAAGATTAAGAAGTTGTTCAAGGGTGGAGTCTGGTTGGTCGATGAGGGGGATAGATGGGTTGTATGGCAAATGTATAAATATCTCATGTCAATTATTATTTATGTACCGTATAGTTAACAATTTGTTATCATCATATGAATTTATGGATAAATTTATATTTTTCTCTTTTGCTACTCTAAACACATCTTCAAGATGAGGTTCGTGTCATAGGATTTCAAAGTCTGTTATATCTGGCACGTATCACATTACATCAAGATAACAAGATATTTTTCAATTTGAGTATTGATTTCAACTATCTAGCATTAGTATTTCTTGTTCTCAAGATTCCATATATGATATATAGCACCCTTCCGTCAGCTCTTTCCTTCAGAACTTTTTTATTATTTCAATTTGAGTTGGAGTAAATGTTGTCATAGGGAGGGGGGTTATTGATTTCTTGCTTTTTTATTTCTTGTGTCTATGTCTTGCCAAATATACCGAGCGTATTTCGCAAGTCATTCATTTCATAGATACTTTTCTATGGCATCCATTCAGTTTCATGGAATTTTTACTCAGTCTACAAAAGTCATGGTTTTTCATAAAAACTCTACTTCCACACAATCGCATTTGTAGAAGTTTCAGTAATCATAAACCTTATTTCAAATAGAAATATAGTTTTTATACCTCCAAAACTCTATTTTTTTAAATTTGGCTTTTGTATATCAATTTGCCTTAGTTTTATTTCAAAAATTTGCGTCAATAAATTTTTTATCGAGATAACTTATGATTATAAAACAGAATATTTTGTATAGCATATTTCCTTTGGTTATTATTATAAAAGACAGGCGAGCAAGGATTTGCACCTTGCATGGCATAGCCCGCTTATGCCTTCATGCTGGAGCACCGCGAGACCTTAGTAACATTTGTTTAAATCCAGACTGTTACCTGCAATGCGTTGCGTCTACCTATTCCGCCATTCGCCTGTCACCTACAATAATGTAGGGTTATATAGAATATGTTACTTGAACATTGTTACCATATATTTGAACACTAGATATTCTATCGTCAGATAGACTTGCAATAAATTCTCATATTGCTTTTACATCTTGCTTTTTTTGTGGAGCAAGTCACATAGGGGTGGTTGATTCTGGCATACATCTAAAAGTAAAAAAATAAATATTCTTATGGACTCCCGCCTGTAAAATAGAAGGACTCGAACCTTCGCCTCTAGTAGGACGACTACCGAACTCTTACCAACTGAGTTATATTTTACAGGATAGAATCCACAAGACCTGTTGTTTTACATCTACAGGAGATGAAATGCTAATGACTGCTCTGCTCAGCTACTTACATCAGAGGCTCTTGCATAGCGGCAAGCATGGATTTTCGGAGAGCAAATTCTCGGTAGCTTTTCATTCTTCAATGTCCTGTGTCTATAGCTTATTTGCAAGCAGACTGTGGCTCTGTGAGATACAAACTATTCACTTTTCGTATAGTATCTGCGGATGATTGTGAACCGCGAAGTAATGCTGTCAGTTATACTCGTGCAGGGAGTTTGATTTATAGGGAGAAAAGAGCGTGGATATTCAACGAATTACTTCGCCATATTCAGGAACATATTCATGTCGTTTCCGAGAGTAGTAGATGGGAGATTCCCTGACCACTTCGCTCCGACTTTTTCAATCCATTGGAGACGAACATAGTCATCACCACCTTGAGCTTGGATAGCCTTAGACTGAATCTCGATCGCCTTTGCATTCGCTTCAGACTCGATGAGTTTTGCTTTCGCATTACCTTCAGCTTCTGCTACCTTCGCAGCAGCACTTGCCTCAGCATTCTGTTTTTGAATACGAGCTTGAGCCTCAGCGATTCGGAGTTCATTCTCTACACGCTGTGCATCTTGGACTGCCTTACTCTTGAGAGCGATAGCATCAGTGAGTGCCTGTGGATACTTGAGACCTGATGTAAGTCGTTCGATAGAGATGTGATCAGCCTTAGCAGATTCAGCAAATGTCTTGAAGAGTTCCATATCGATTTCACCTGCCTTAGAAATCATATCATCAGTCGTGTACTTATTGAGTACGACACGGAATGTGTCTTTGATAAACTGAAGCATGATAACATCGGTGATTTGATCGATATCCTTACGATACTTCTGATAGATGATAGGGGTAGAACCTGCATCGATACGATAGGAGATAGTAGGATCAACCGTGAACTTACTTCCATCTTTCGCTGTTACTTCGAACGGTTCGTAGTCTTTCGTTTGGACGAAGACGGGATACTTGACGAGGTCTTGCGTGAAGGGGTTGTAGTAGACTCGACCTGTAACGAGTGGGGTATCTTGGACTCCTTGCTGTCCATATGAGTTGACGAGGATAGCTTCGTAGCCAGCTGGGACTTTTGAGGAGACGAAGGTGTTGACGAGGAAGGCGATGACGATGAGGGAGACGATTCCGATGATCCAACCGAAGAATGAGTTATTTTCCATGTGTGAAAAAATAAAAAGAAATAAAAGTAGTTTACGATAACTCCACCCCCGAGGAGAAGAAGCCCTACAACTGGATGATTATTCATCCAATGTAAACCGATTGTAAGCAAATTGAAGTCGGCAACCAGTACTATAAAGAGACTGATTCCTAAGATGAGTCATGCATGTTTTTTCATACTAGAAAGTGATTAGTGTTAAATGAGCAGAAAGAGATTCTATATCTCGTTTCATTTGCAGTTCTTCATTATCATAGTATTTTTTTCGATAATCTTGATTGACCATATATACTGCTATGAATGGTTTATCATATACCTTTCCATCAATTATCATTTGTTCTTTATATGATTCCTGAAACTGATCGATAGGAATATCATATGAAAACCATACAGACCTAACTGATTCTGGAATTTCAGTAGTTTTTTTCCATAACCAAAATCATGTAGTGACGGTATGAGCTGGGACAATAGTATATGATGTATTTTCCTTGAGGGGGGATACAGTAATACTAACGATATGTTCTGGATTAAGAAGAAACATAATTTGAAAATTAAGAAGTAGCTTTTTTGAGAACGAAGCGAGTGATATTTCCGACAGCAGTAGCTGTACTATCTGCATCTAGATTTGTCGTGACTGATGTGTATGATCCGATCAAAGGATCTCATACGTCTGTAGTAAGTAGTAGGGGTATATTATTATCATTTGCAATCTTGAGCAATCTATCATGTACTTCTGCTATGTGTTTCGTAAATTCTAGGTGATCCATATTACTGAAAAAGTTTTATTCATCAGACCGAGTTTGCCTGTGATTTAAGATACTCGTATGTACCCACCCAATATGTTTTTGTTTTCTGTGAATAAATCATGATGTATACCTCGGTTCATCTCAGTAGCATCATCTCGAGGAGTCGTATCTGTGATGGTTCGAACTGTGACATATTATAGGTATATCAATCAGTCTTCTTGAACTCAATGAAGAATACTTTCCCCTCGAGGTCGATACATATTCCATCAAGGAGTTTCTGTCATAGACCGATGTCTTGGACGTGGTAGCAGAAGTATCAGAACTTTCGGAGGAATCGAAATATATCGGCTTCGAAGTCCTTCTCGATTTGTCACTTCTTATAGCTGTCAGGATGTATCAGGATGTTCTGTAGAATTTCTCGCATGATATGAGTAGAATAAAGCATTACATAGTAGATGTCAAATATGAGGAAGTCATGATTCTGGATCAATTTCTTCTCAAGCATTTATTCTGACAAGGTGTCTCATGAGAGAGTCGAGTATTTTCTTTCTATCCATCGGCTTTTTCCAGTTGTCAGGTGCATATTTTTTTGCACCAAATTCTAGGACTCGAACCATAGGCTCGAGAGAGTCAAAGTCTACTAAGCTCCACTGTGGATTTCACTCGTTGTAACGAAGAGCTGATTCAGACTCAGATTCTGTGCTAGGTCTACGTGCTCATGCAGGATCAATACATATCTGTGATCATACTGTAAGCTTAAATTTTGATATCATTTCTAGACTAATATATACTGTATCTGGATCATCTTTTGACACAGCATCAATTAGTAAGCCGTTGTGATATCCATAGGCATATAGTGGCACGTTAGCATTTAATCTTACACGAGTTCAGTTGATTTCGATAATTCTATACAGCATAACTACTGAAAGGTTAGATTTTTAGAACGAGACATTCGATTTTCCCAACCATGGAGCATTTTTGGAAGTACTCCATCTTTCTGCCAAGTCACATACCACTGTCGGCAGTAATCGACTCTGCCTCGAGTAGACATAGCATCTGAGATTTTTATCTTATCAGCATGCCATATATCATTGAACTGACAGTATCACTTTGCATGACCGTTATCACCAATCGTTGCATAATCCCACGAGGATTCTTGATCAATCGTGAGCATGAAGTCCATATCCTTATAGGTGTTCCATGCGTAGGTAGCAGCATCGTTGACTACACCGTTTCTAAGAACCAATACCTTCCTATCTTTCGCATCCGTAAAGTTCTTCACGAAGTTTTCTTTGGACCCATACCACCACTTGATACTTTCTTTGAGTGACTTAGCTGCATTCTCTGCATGAGAGGTGATGTCTTCACGAGTAAGTCCATACTCGTTAATAAGTGACTGTCCGAGAGAAATCATTGACTTCGTCTGAGCTTCAGTAGGCTTATCATCGCCAATGAATGAGATGTGAATATGCTCTGTATTCTCATTAGACATGAGCGCTTTCTCAAATCATGCATCCGCAATCGCACGACAGTCTTTGTTCCGTGTCGAGTATATGGAACCATCTTTTGTGATGACATAGTGGTATCCAATTCAATCCCCTTGGATTTTACCATTGGGAGAAGTATGTGCGCGCCATATCGCAAGTAGTTTCTTTTCATTCGTATCCTGTGAGTCATAGTTTTCTGCGGTAAAATGATATTCAATAGCGGTAGTCTTGAGTCGCTTATCACAAGCGAAGTCGTTTCGGAAATTGATTATGCCAGTTGATGTCGAGGGGGGTTCGGAGACAACCTCTCATGCATATGCTGAGTTAATGAGATATGATATTGCTTTCTGATCTGCTTTTTCACATGGGAAAGCATTTGCCTTGATACAGTTCTCGAGCAGTTCCATTTGCTTCTTTATGTCATTTATCTGACCAGAGAGAGTGGCATCTTTTGCTTCGAAGTCCTGTTTGTTTTTTGTTCGTTCTATTCGCTTCTGATTGAGTGTTCCAGAAAGTGTAGATACTTTCTCTTGGTACGCTTTCATTTCTCTCTCCGAGACCTTGCTCGGTGAGTAGTACCAATTATGTATAAAGAACAGTGTAACGAGAAATACGGAGACCGTGATAAGTATATTTTTTGAATTCATATTTGTTTTTAGAGAATAAAGAGGATAACATTAGCTACAGCTTGTAGTATCAGACATCCAAAGGAGATATAGAACATACGCTTGTAGTGGTCTGCATCGAGCTGAAGCATATCGATTCGGAAGTTAACCTTGATGACAAGTTGCATAATTACCTTGATCAGATTATCCCGTTCGAGGACTCGAGCTATGGTAGACTCTCCATGATGTAAATCAGTTTTGATTTGCTCATAGGTTAGTCAGCATCACCGAGCCCCGATAATATGAAGTTCTTCCTGAAGAGAAAGTTTGCTCATAGAAAAAGAATTAAGAAGTAAACACATACCATTATAGCAGAAATCACCAAAAAAATCAATAAGAAAATTATTTATTCTGTTCACGAAATTTATCCAATACATACTTTGCATCCAGTGTGCATCTGAAATTTTGAGTTATCTGAGTACCATCTAAATAATAGAATGGCTCACCATGCATATCCTTTATTTTACAAGCAAACTTATTAAATGCATCAATTAATCTTTTTTCCCTCTCTTCCTTCTCAGCATTACTTTCTTTTTTTAGCTTCTTGAAAGGCGGCATAAATTTTAGTGTGAGTAAGTAAACGAGTTGGTGCATCGAGGACTGGTATACGGCATCATTCTATCATGCGATATTCTGCATGTGCTTGCCATTCTCATTTCTCTTCCACTTCATAGAAACCACTTTCAAATCCTTGTTCTACAAGATGACCGACATATGACTCAATAGAGAGGTCCATCTTTTTTCTTGTCTTGAGAATATGCTGTACGATCTCATTATATTCGAGGTATACATATCATTGTTGAATATATACCTTGGCATATCGAGTCGAAAGATATTCACCGACAATCTTCAAAAACATCGCTCATTCCCCATTGGTATTAAAATCATGAATCTGTTCTGCGAGTATATCACTCAGGATTCATATAAAGATTTCTTTTTTCTCTGGGGCATATGTCATACATCCAGCATACATGAGTGCAAGATTACTGACAATACGATGTGGCGCTCATTTCCCATTGAAAAGTTTGAGTCCATCCTCGAGGTGCATGATATAATCTGCATGAAGAGTCTTTCTCGCAAATGAACCAAAGAATCATGCAAGTTGAATTTTTGCATCTGATATTACTTTGCTGGCTCATTGGAGTGCAGAGTTCTTATGAGACTTATTTATCGTAATGAGTATACATCGACTTCTGATAGAACCAGAATTTGAAGTATCTTCTCCCTCGAGACACATCTGTGCTTGATATTGATACTTGAGTATAGTTCCACTCTTTGTACCTCTCTGGAATGACCCCTCATCAAATACAAGACGTATAATGCCATCCTTTTCTTTTGCATATGGCATGGATGTACGATACTCTTGGAAGAATAGAGGGAGGCGCTTCACCGAAGATGCAACGACACGGAGTGGATAGAGTGTGGTATTGTACATATCTATCACGGTCTTTACGCCAAACATAGAAGCAATCAAATCCGACATTGTACTTTTACCTGATCCTGTAGTACCTGTGATATAGTAATGTGGTTTCTCTATACCTGTTTCATAACATGCCGCTCATGCAATACCACAAGCTATCATAAGAGGAATATGTTTCATATTCTTCTCGTATAGTTTATCAGTGATTGCGAAGTAGTCATCATATCCAGACTCCTCACTTCGGGAAAATCTTGGAACATTATTGAGGTCTACATCTCATCCATCTACTGCTATACCATCATTCCCACCGAGGAAGTAGAAATCAAGTGACTCATGTTTCGGGAAGAATCGCTCATTTTCAAAGTCATACACTGCATCAGGGAGAATCATAATCTTACCGCCCTTATACTCGTTTAGTCAGTACTGTTGATAGGTATGGATAGTCGGGACTTTGGTATTGGAGATCATCTCATGAAGAATCTTGAGATGCATCTTATTTGCAGAAAGGTGATATGGTCAATGCTTCAGAATGAAGTCAGACATTGTAGTCTCTGATACGGTATTCTTCCATTCAATATGGGGTACTTCTTTCCCGAGGCGAGATACGAGTGTGACAATATATACGAGTTCATTCGCTCGTTGCACTTGATAGTGTACACGAATCGTAAAGTCAGTAATCATTGTCAGTCCTCATTCTTTTCCGCTTTTCTCTACCCAGTATCATCCATCATTCTCTATCAGCGAAGCTCCCTTGAGAGGAATACCAAGCTGTAGATACTCAGATATATCATCGACTGTTACCTTGAATCAAGCATCAAAATGCTCATTAAAAAATCTATAGGCAACTTCTATTGATCCGAGTTCACGAGCGACAAACGCAAATGGTTTCCCATATCCTACGACAATATTGAGTTTTGGGTCGAATGGATAACTCTTATGAAGCTTATAGAGAACTTGTGAGACATCGATAGTATCATTCACATATTGCTCTACATCAAGATTCACAGAGTCAGCAATTGGTTTTTGGTCAGTAATCCCGAGAATCACATTATCAAAAATCTTTTTTCCAGAACTCTCAATCTTTGCACACTGTGGTTCGTATGCCATATAGAATTGAAAGTCGCAAAAATAAATCTCAGATAGATTCTTTGCGAGACGTACCATTCTGGTCTTCGAGAGGGGCTTAACAGTTTCGAATATGTATTGTCTCTGTCCATCATTCTTTGTACGGATTTCGGTCGGTACAAGATCGTAAAGTTTTTCTACTTCTGCAAGACGTTCTTCAGATATATCTGTCAGAATACAGGTTCGATATGCTACGATTTCATTTCGGTCAAAATCTTGCCGAAACTCGAACCCTTCTGCTCATGTAATATGAATCTGTTCTTGAAATATTTGAGCATCAAACTCTACGACTGAGGCTTTTGGTGAGAGAGTGTATCAGATTTGTTGTTTCATTTCTCAGAAAGTTCATAAAGGGTAAAGGGTGCTACTCATTCTTCCGACATGAGTTTTATTATCTCCGTGAAGTCTTTCATGAATTGTTTCTTGCCGAGTCTGTTAGCATATTGTACAAGCCAGAATCCTCATTTACTTGAGTCACCACAGAGTTGTACCCGATACTTGTGCTTTGCAAACATGAACCATCCATTCAGATCTGGTCGAACATGGAGGTGGGTTTTGTTCTTGTATGCCATATATTAGCCTGCGTTAAATGATGGTATTTTAGTAAGAATCTTAATTAAATCCAATCAGAGTTATAAATCGTATCTTGACGTTCTTCTGGAACTAATTCTTCTGGAACAAGAATCTTGATAAGATGTGCATGTTTCGGGAGATTAATTTTTTGAGAACGAATCTCATATTGAGCTGCTGGAAAGAATGAGAGGAGAAAGTTTTCATAAGAAAAATCTTCTATCTGAACAAACTTTGTATTCTTCATTCTTGCAAACATGTTGGGTCATGAGATTTTTAAGTGCTTCTCGAGATAAAACCAGTTACCATCGAATCATTTTTGATTCAGAGCACGATTAAATTCAGCATGGTGTATGCACATATCTACCATCGTATAGTCAGGAAATGCAACATATCGATTCTGAATAGATTTTACAATATGCTCATAAGCATTTAGGAAATCGATACGAGCGTTTACCTCGAGGTGAGACATCTTAGTTTTATTGCGCATATGCGAAATGAAGTTTTAGATAGTGAATGAGATTTTCTATAAAAGTATCATGAGGTCAGGCAAGTGTAAGTTCTGTAAACTCATCTGCTGGTCAATGATATTCCCAGTCCATATCAGGATGAATGGATGAATCAATATAGTCCAGAGGTAGTATAGGAAATGCAGCACCGCTAAGTGGTACAAGATTGAAGGCGAACATGCGCTCATCATAGTATACCATATAATAAAGTTTCAAATCTTTTGCAGTGGCATGATCAAATGATACTACATCGTATGGATAGAGTGACTGTCCATCGATAGTCGCTACACGGATGTTTGGGAAAGTGAACATATTATTTTTTCTTAGTAGCTAAAAATTCTCGCATCTCCCGATCGGTTCGTGCATACTTCCAACCATCTTCTTCGATGACTGGAATACCAGACATTATTCGTCTATTGAGGGCTTCTCGAATCTCTATGGATTGTCGCCTCGAGGGGGGTATATGGATGTATTGTTCTTTAGAAAGTTTGTGCATTATTTATTGATGATTCAAAGTATTTGATGCTCATTGATGATTTTGTATTCCTTATCTCATGAAAGTTTGAATACATCACCCGAATGTTCTGCGATGACAATTATATCTCATTCCTTAATAATAGTTACTTCTGGTCCACATTTTAGAACAGTATAAAAGTTCCTATTTTTGTCCTTTGTATCATCGGTAAGTACGATTCATGATGCGGTAGTATTCAGCATCTCGACTTTCTCGATAACAGAAAGAGATCAGAGGGGGGTAATGTCAGCTATAGTAGATTGCATATTATTCAAGAATATTATCAAATAAATCTGGATAGCATTGAGTTACGAGATGATGATACATAGGAGATGTACGATCAAACTGTCATGCTGTCAGGTAGTTATAGTCTGGAAGAAATTGGTGAGGGATAGAAAAGACAAACATGGAATACGTGGAATCGAACTCATCATCATAGTCTTTAAGATAATATGGTGAAGCTCGCATATAGTTTATCTCCTTCATATAGTCATCTCGGTTTCATCCACCGATACGCATATAGACTGTAATACAGAGTTGTTTGTCAGCTCCTAATGTTGGCATTCAAAAGCCATCCGTCGTTCTGAAATCTCTATGAACTTCTCCGAGGAAGCAGTCGCGGAATCGAGGATATTTATCTGCTGGTCACATCCCCAACATAGGAAGCATTAAGATTGTTTCGCCTCGAATTTCGGGGTTCAGCATGGAATAAAGTGACATATATTACAGTGAGGATATAAAGGTTTCCATTTGTTTCATGAGTCAATCGAAAGTAGTATCTTGGAATCTTTGCTTTCACTCGGTTCATCATTTCGAAAATTCTATAGTACCAGAAAATGGAAGATTTCAAAACCAAGGTTTCTTGCGATAATGCCAGTACATCTCAGTAATATTCTCTGATTTGAATACAGAGTCAGATAGTTCTTTTCAGGATATACCAGCAAGATTAAACATAGTTATTGAATATTAGAAATTACACCATCTGGGAATGCTCTACGATAGTTGCGCATACGAGTGTTTGATTGATTGAATAGCATCGGTGACATATGGTCAACAATATCAATAAAAACAGGATCGGGCTTTCATTCATAGTGTCGAATAATGCGACCAATATATTGCAGTATATTCGAATCAAATTTTTCACAAGTCGTGAGTACTCATAGTGAAAGTTCCGGCAAGTCGAATCATCGACCAAGTATCTTCACAGAACCTACTATGATCACCTCACCTTCATATGCTTTTGCTTCTTGACGTATGCGTTCTCGCTCGTCTTTGGAGACCTCGCCAATGAGAACATATGTCTTGATTCATTTTTGTTTGAAGGTTTCTGCAAGACGATTTGCATGCTCAATATATTCAGTAAATACAACACACTTACGACCCTTAATGCTGGACATAACGGTATCAACAATCAGTTTGTTTCTATCCTCTGCGGTATAGAGAGCTTCTTTCATCTCATGGAACTGCTTCATATCATCGATGTAGTACTCAAATTCTGAATATACTTGTCGGTACAGTGGTGTATGATGATGGAGCTTGAGTTCAGTTTTATATCCATAGTAAAGCTTAAATACAGAATCATCAACATGATTAATTTTTATCGTACCAGTCAATGCATACATGTATTCAGGAGATAATCAACCTACCCATTCACGTCTATCATCTGACCCGAGATATGTATCAGCTTCATCGAGAAGTATAAGTCCATAATCTTTTGGATCAACCTTATCTCGAGAGTCGATAGAACATACGGTGATGTGTGGATACCATGAGGCTTGTGCCTTCTTCGAATATTTCTGTCATGATACTTGAGTTGGTATTATTCCAAGAATCGTCTGTATATCATCGACCATCTGTGTCATCTGGGTAAGATTCTGGACGACAATCAAAGTTCTTCTATTGAGACGATTGGTAATTTCACAAATCATCTGTGTCTTCCCTGATCCAGTACTTGCATGAAGTAGTCATGTGCTCCGAGAAAGGAGTTGTGTAACAGCATTCTCTTGATATTCGAAGCATTCACGAGAGAGTTCTGGATGTTTTATAACATCATTATCGTATGTCTCAATAAAGCTTTGAGGGAGGTATGATCGAATTCATGCAGGGACTTTTACAAATCATGTTGGAAGTTCAGTATAGCACTTAATAAAATCAGGCATCTTCTTTGCCGACCAGATATTTCATAGACGGATCATATTTTGTTTCTTGAGATTTCTTAGTGTATAGGTTTGTCTATACTTCTCGAAACATGAGACGTGAATGTAAGTACCTGTATTTTCGGCAAAGAAATTAGCCATGATATTTTAGAGTGAAAAAGAATCGCGAGAAACATTTTGCTTAAACCCACCAGACTTAGCCCACTCAGTGATCGCCTCGATGATTTCCATCTTAGCAGTAAGCATAGCATCCCTAGTAGGATAGTCAGCACGAGCCGAATTTGTAACAGTACCAAGTAATGCAACATCAGACATAAGACCAGCAAGATATACTACCTTATCTGCTCGCTCAATTTCTACTGTCTTCTTTGTTTTAACGGTCCAACCGTTCTTAGCAGTGAATGATGGTACAGAGAACTGAGGAAGTTCATTACGATCAAAGTCAGTAATAATAAGTTTAAGTCCCCAATCACCATCCTTATCAGCTTCATTAGCTGTAACGATATCAAAAGAAATCATATATAAAAAAATAAAGAAATAAAGCGTGATGGTAAATCACTTCCTGACATGTGGAAACCACATATCAGTGAGCAAATTATCATGTGATAGTTACGAGAGCATTCGTCATATCAGAGATTTTCTCGATAGTTCGAACATTCATTCATTTCAGGTTTCATGACTCTTGGAATGAAAGCACGAGGTGCTTCTTCCCTTTCTTGAGGTAATCATAGAGACCTTGCTGTGCAGAATCACATATACATAAATCAGTGATTGTAATGATATAGTCTACACCTAGTAGCATATCAGCATCAAGATTATCATCTACTGATTCAAAACCTTCTCATCCACCAGTATAAGAAAAGAGTTCCCCCTTCTTAATACGCTTTGCAATATTCTCCCATCATCCTGAAGAATGCATAATGACATGACTCACATCGAAGACTCAAGAGTTTACGACTCATGCTACGAAACTCATTCCTTTGTATGCAGCATTGTTTTGGTATGAAGCGTACCCCATACTACCACTACAATCTACAATGAACATGATTTTCTTTTTCTTCGTTGACTCAATAGTCTTCTGCATTAGAGGTTTATATGAAGTCTTCTGGATAAATCATCGATTGATACGTGATCACTTTCGAAGACTTGCTTCTGAAGTAGTAATGTCACGCATACGAATCTTTGATCGGATAGTTTTGAGTACCTTATTATAAGCTTCATTATCACAAAACTTCTGATAGTCACCTACCTCACCTCAACCCTCGAATGATTCATCAGCAATTGGTGTTTCCTCATCTTCATCCTTCTGCTGATTCGAGTGATCGATGACACGGAAAATCTTTCTATATTCTTGGTATGGAATCATACCTTGAAAATATCATCGTATTACGTCTCACCATCTACCACTGTCGTGAGCTTCTTCTGTAAGTAAGTGGTCAAGTTCAGGTGGTTGATATTTTCCAACATAAAATGCGAGAGCATTGGAATCCATGATGTCCGAATTATATGGAAGCTTATCATACAGATTCATAATCTGTTCTTCCTTCCCCTTGAAATGTTTCAGCTCATCATTTTTTATATTGATTTCCAGTTTTCGTTTTTTCAGAAAATAAGTCTTCATACTTGTTACCTTCGTCTGTGTCGGAAGGTATCTTTCTTTTGATAGCTCAGAGATTTTCTTTTTGAACTCACGCTTTTCGGAAGCACTACTATATGATGTTGCGAACTTTGACCACCAGTCATCTCAGTAAGATGACCACCTGTCGTAGTATGATGTTCATCCGTACCATGCCATAATTACATAAGAGATAATGATCTAAATTTATTCAGGATAAGCCCAACCTCTTCATCATTTGGATTACCGTAGTCATCAACTGATATGAGACGGTGAAGAAGTACACGATTGAATGTAGCGAGTACATCCTGTCGTTCACATCCAGAATTGACAAATGCTTCAGCCCACATCTTCACACCTCGAGTAGATATCGGAGCACGTATCTCACCTTCTTTATGAAGCTCGACACGGACATACTGTACGATTTCTTTTACCTGTGCTTTATATGCACCGAATGCATTAAGCATCTGATCTTCTACTGGTTCTGAATATCCTTTGTATTGAACGATATTGAAACGATCGAAGAGGGCTTCATCAAGCACATTCGTACCAACGTACTTACCACCTAGGTTCATCGTAGCGAAGAACATAATATTCGCCATTGGTATTACGATAGTCTCATTCTTCACAAAGTTATTGAGAACGTAGGTAGAGCCATCGACTGGATCAAGAAGTTTCAGGATGAGATTGAGAAGTGATTTTGAACCACGATTCAGCTCATCGATAAGGATAGCTACTCTCTTTCATTGTGAAGCATCACGAAGAAGAGTGACAATCTTATTCTCAACATAGGTGATACCATTCTCTGTCGGTACGATATGTGCAAGAAAGTCTATATCCTCGAATCCATCGGTGACAGTGACAATATCAAAGTCATCCAGCTCGCCTGCTGTTTTCATCGCATTAGCTGTCTGAAGAAACTCGAATGTTTTACCAGTACCAGTAGGTCAGTAAAGCATAACTCTATCACCGAGTTTGTACCCCATTTCATTTGGAGTCAGCTCGACTTTGATACGCTCGAGTTCTCTTGTCGCTGTACGAAGCATCTGTATTCATGTAGACAGTAAATCCACGAATCTGATCTACGAAGACAAGCTTTTCTTTTTTCTTCTTGTCATCTTCCATGACTTTATAGATACGGTCATACATCTGTGATCCTGAACGGAGTCTCTTTGATTGAAGACCAAACTGTTCATCTGTTCCATTGAACGGTTTCCCGAGTCCATCGAGGCGAGTGATTGATCCATCAGGTGTCTGGACAATATAATTTCCTTCAGTAGTCTGATAGATTTTGATAGGTCACATCTCTACCTCATCTTCAGCTACTACATCATTGGCATACACTGCTTCACTCAGAAGAGCTTCATTCGCAGGCTCAGCTACTGGTGTCTGCCCAAGTCTATTTGCCATTTGCTGTGCTATTGCATTGAGTGCATCTTTTCTGATAGCCATAGTTATATAAGAGTGATTAATTAAAAGGGTCTGATTCACCTGCTGTAGTTTTCGCTGGTGGTTCTGGTAGGCGGAATGTCGCAAAGAATGTAGGAGATGCAAGCATCGTAGTGAGTTTTGCTATATCTCTTTCATTAAGTTCATGTGACATCTTGAGTACTTCATTTGGAATATCAATCGTGATATGATTTCCATTATGGTCTGTTACATAGAGTTGTCATCGATGCTCACCTCAAAGGATATCATTATAGAATGCAAGTTGTCGGAGATATCGATGATGGATACTGAAGTAACCTTGATAAGAAAAGTCTGATAGGAATACCTCGAGGGATCATACTACTTTGAGATCACCAATGATAAGTTCTTCCTCCTGATGAAAGTCGAGCTTTCATTTCTTTCCATTTGCTTCGATGACTTTCTGCTTCGTACATGTGTTCCAGAATTCGAGGATAGTACGAGTTGCATCATATTGATAGTTCTCATGTGATGAGAGTACTGTCTTACAAATATCATATGTAGACTGTGGTAATTCGATACGAGTATCCACTGGTTCTGGTCAGTATACTTCCTCATAGAAAGCTTTCCAATCATCTTTCTTCCATTTACTGGTAGCAAGAGATCGAGTCTTTGCCTCATCAACAAGTTCTGCCTTATAGTCATCGACTGTTTTTTCCTTTCATTTCGTGTAATAATTCAGGTCGAAGTCTACTCATTCAGTAAGTACTTCATCACAGATAGTACCAATCAGAATTGCCTCAGTCATCTTCATCTCGGGAGCATTAAGAAATGCATTGAGATTGTATGTTGGTGTACCATACTTATCGTAAGATACGAATCGAGCGAGGCTCGAGAAGTTCAGAGATGTTGCACTTCCATAACGGGTATCCGCAGGGATAGTAAGTGTCATATAAAAAGAATTAAGAAGTAGGAGGAAGTAAATTGAGTGTTACAAACTTATCGAATAGGTTCTTTGTAGCGACTACATCAGCCATACAATAGTGTACGATATCCTCTATTTTACCATCTTCATAGGCTTGCTGTACTTGTGAACCATCCATTCCATCTTTCGGAGAAGCAATACCAAGTAGGAGACACATGTCATTAAGTGAATAGTATCGTAGACCAAATGACTTTGATACATGCATAAGGTCAATGACGTTATTTATTTCCCATGGTTTCTTTCAGAAAGTACGAAGACAATCAGGTATACGGAGTCAGTAGTGCATCGCTCGATGAACGATAAACGGAAGATCAAACTGAAGGACATTATATCCAATGATGACATATCGATCGATGAATGAAAAGAATTTCTGAAGCATTTCTCTTTCATCTCACTCGAGAGACTTGACAGAGAATACTCATTCTTTATTGATTCATCCAATACAGAGAGCGATAATTTTATTATACGCTGGGAGAAACATATATTGATTCTCATGTTTTAGGATAGCAGCATTATATAATTCATCTGGTATTGATGAGTCACGTGCTGTTTCGATGTCGAGAAATAGAATTTGATTCATAATAATTCCAATAATAATTTCATGCAGTTTTAATTCGTCATGCGATACAGTTTGATATAGTAGATGAATGAAGTTTTGTATTCATTGATGCTTCTTTAATAGAAGTGAAGTTATACTCTAATCATGTTTTGATGTCTATTGCAACAACATGTTTACATGCGTAGTGATTTTCTCACTTCCACTTTATACCACGTCTTCATCTCAATAATCAGAGTTTATACGCATGTATGATATTCTCTGATCGAGTCAAATATTCTATATTATCTAATCTATTATTGAGCTTATTACCATCAATATGATTGATAGTTAAATTACTATATCATAAAAATGTCAATCATATTAATCGATGAACAAGGTATGTTTTTTTATTTATAGATATACGGTAGTATCATGATTCATTAATATAATATTTCAGTATATGTATATATCATTTTCGTCGATAATTCATACTACGAATATTTCCTAATGAACTTGCCTGATATAATCCTATAAATCATGGTATGTCTTTCCATATTTCTTTTTCCATACAATAAAAAGACACTTACTCGGAGGCAGAGTTTGCTGTCACAACCTCCGAGTAAATGCCCTTAATAGCAAACTCTTTTAATGTGACAGCATTTACATTATATAGATTACTTAATTAAGTCAATTATATAATTCATAAAGCAGATAGCTTAATTGTTCAAAAAGTTTATACAGATGTTAGTTGAATGGGATGTCAGCATCAGGTCAGAATGCAGCATCTACATCACTTGCTTTCAGTGATGATACTGGTGCAGAATGGAGAGGTTTTGCAAAGCGTTTTACATTGATTGACTTTGCAGGTTGATATCCTTTCTGTGTAGGTGGGATATCTTTCTCATACTTGAACCCGATATCAGAACCGACTGGAAGTTTACCAACACGAGAGTTGATATAGTTATTCGTTTCTTTGATACCAACATTCCATTGATCCTCAGCAGGTTGTTCTACCCCGTTAACTATACAGTTATTGAGAGTGTACACTTCCTGTCCAGCGAATCCTCCATCACCATCCTTATGAAATTTATCCACGAGTGTTCCGATAATCGAATCACCTACCGTTTCAAACTTCATCCATGAAGACTGAATGTCTTCACCCTGATCAAATAAATCCTGTGTACTATTAGCCATAGACTATAAGATAAAAAAATAAATGTTTCTCGTAAAGAGAGTGAGTATGGCGAGGATTTCAATGGTGCTGTCACCTCGCTTGCTTAATCGCCCAATCCTCCATGCATGAGAGGCATCTTGTTTTATAAGGGTCGGCTTTGTATCGCAGCTATTCGCCCACATACTCACCCTCTCTACGAATAGAGGGGGGTCTTTACTTCTCTGTCCTTTCTATATGAAATTGAGAGATTGAGAAAGTTCTTCACGCTTTCTCTGTTATCCAGTATATGAATTTCTTTTGAAAAATCAACAAGAAAATTATTTATTTGTACAAGAATTGTATTCAAGTTGCATGATTTCCTGAAGGTAACAATGCTCTGGGGTGAATATCATTATGAGAGCAGATACGATCATGATTGTATACAATACTTTATCAGTACTATATTTTCCTGTGAAGTAGAGATATATAATCCTACCGAGAAAGAAAAAGAATAGTATATTCGCAAGTGTATTTGCGAGGATGAGGATGTTGTAGAGTACGAACATAGAAAATTAGTTATGATTAATATCTCAAGACATAGTAGTCACACTACCACCGACTGTTCAGCACGTGACATCACCCGACATAGTTTTCACACTACCAGATACCTGTCATTTTATATCGACATCACCAGACATAGTATCTACCTTACCAGCATCTCATGTAACACTAATAGTATTACATGCATCGCAGTGAAGTATATCAAGATTACCATTGACGATGATAGATATATTCTTTGCATCATCGGTTGCATCTACACCATCAATGACGACTCGTCATTGACTGATATTAATAGATCGACCGACATATGTTTTCCCGTTTACGGTTATGGTATTCATGTTATAGATGATTAGTAGCTAATAGAAACGCTTCCGTATCTGGGAGATTATGTAGGTCGCATGAGTAGTCAGGCTTTCTTTCGTTCCCGTCTTTATCGAGCGGTGTCCCTACATATAGCTCGAGCCTATCATTGTCGAGGTCGACAAGGTATGAGTACTCGATGTAAAAGTTCGGCTGCATATCATCTAGGACTCATGCTCTTTTTGGATCAAATATTTTTAGATTCGGTGTATCATGAATTAGCTGAATGATGTTCGTTCATGTATCCCTAGAGAACTGTGGATATTTCTTTTCCCAATGTGTCGATGCACGAGTGAGTGTATCTACGTGAGTGTCGGATGTGGGTATGAGTGTATCTACATTATCCATGAGTGTAGGGATGTCGATACGATGGAGGATTGCGAGAATGTTTACACCCTGTCATGATGGGTATCAGTCCCATTGTCAGTATTGACAAAGTTTAATTTCATTGTCTTTCTTAATTATACTCAAGTGTCTTGTGCCCATGGTAGTAAAAGTTAAATTATAAATATTTCCAGTAGTATCATCATGCAGTATAAGTATGGTTGCATAATACTGATGCGATTGTCGCAGGATGTTTATTGATATGTCTAGCTCAATCAGTAATAGAATCAAAAGTTTGTATAAGTTCTCATGACTTACTATACTGTCAGATTTTTCTACGGATTTTTTTCAATGCTTCCGTATTTGATAATCATAATTTCTTGACAGCGTGTATCATATTCTCTGATCGTGTTACCCACTCGAGATTATGTACATGATTATTATACTTGTTTCAATCCTTATGATTGACGTGTAGAGTTGATTGTCATATAAAAACTGTAGCTACCAATCGATGAACATAAAACCTTTTTGCTTTATTTTTCTTCCATAGATTGACACGTATATATCTTTCGTTAAGAGTCTTGATATATAATCATGTACTTGTTTTTATATTCCCTAAGTTTGATATGAGATAGGCTCACTCATATCATGGTATATCTTTCCATACTTCTTTCTGTGAAAGCCTGTAGTTCCGATACCATTTTTTCCATTGAAGTTTGTCCATATATAAAATAAAAGACACTTACTCGGGGCGGAGATTTGCGATAACAACCCCGAGTAAATGCCCTTAATTGCAAATCTCTCTTTAATGTTATCGCATATGTAGTATATTGGTTTATCGTTTCATGTCGATTAATATCATAATGAAGTAAAGTATTGGCTTTCCTCGAGGAGATATTCACGTGTGAACATACCCCAGAGCTTGCGACATCTGCGTTCCTTGAGGGGGGAATACTCATATCCGATATACCCTTGCTCGCAGTACGAAAGAATGCGTGGCGGTACATTGTATGGATGATTTGAGTATGCCTGTGTCGAGAATGTTATGAGTATGATAGTGAGAATGATTCTCATATTTGTATTATAAGTTGTATGTGATAGCACACGAGAAGATATTCATATTGGTTTCTGTATCTACAAAGTGTTGATACTGATATCCATTGATATCATCTCGAGTGGTAGTGAAGAGGTTTACTTTCTCTTCTAAGTCAGGAAGCGTGAATGCTTTGATGATTTTAATCATAGAGATTATACATGACAATCTACAAACGTGATACGAGTATCAGGCTCGAGGGAGGATATAAATTTTGAGAACTCTCTGTTCCATGTAGCCCTATCCATTTCATCATGTGAGCACCCCCACCATCCCATACGTCCTAGAGAATTCCAGATACCTTTGTAGATATATGCATATGCAGAGAGGGGATGAGGCATAAAGTTATCCATGTATTCCTCGAGAGTCTTTGGTTCACCTGTCGTCATGAATTCTATTTCCTCATTACTACCAAAGAATCTATCGAATCGTGTACGATTATCAAGTGTATTCCATTGTTGAAGGAGAGCATATCGTTCCTTATAATCCTTGATATTATCCGCATTCATTACGTCAAAGTCGATATCCTTGAGGAGAGCAGAGTCAGTGCGTAGTGATTGCATCGCCTTCTGTTTCTCTTCTTCAGACCATCACCATGAAAAGTTTGGAGTATCAAAAGTTGTTCATGGTTTCACAGTGATTTGTCCTGCCCATCTTCCACCTATTTGATACCAATCCCAGTACCCATTCGGGTTGCTTGTTGAGTATACTTCACCATTAGCCCCGATAGATTCTTTATCGTACCATTTAATCTGATCTTGATAGTGTTCTTCATCAGACCATAATAGCATCTTCGGAAATTCTTGCTCGAGGTATGCGAGATGTTTCGGATTATCGATAACCTTTGCTTTGTATGCTTCTATATCCTTTAGATATTCAGCATAGATTCATAGCCTATATGATTCGATTTCGTCCTTTGATTTTTGTATGAGCTGTTCACGTGTGTATTCTACGTATGGTGCTTGCTCGAGTTGTTCATCATATGGAGCGAGTGCTCATTCAACGTCATCACCGATGACGAGTACTGTAAAATGTGACATAAGAATTATTTAGTATAGGAAATAAGAGTGACTTCAGTAAGGTCAATGACTTCTTTAGTCCGAGGATGTAGAGCGATGAGTCTGCGAGTCTTCACTCATACACTATATCGTGTCGTGATATTGGTGATTGTTTTATCAGAGAGATTCGTATAGAGTACGTCTCATATCTTCGAGGCGAGTAGGTATTGAGTGAAGGCTGTCTTGTGACGACCCATTGTTATTCAGATAGTAGACATTAGAAAAATAAATCAGGAGCTTCGTGTGCGGTGAAGGATGTACCACACGTACATGTGTGTTCGTCATCTTGCGATTCAGGAATGAATGAATGTATCTGTCCACACTGCGGACATGTGACGAGGTGCATATCGTATGCTTCAGCGGTGAGCCTATTCATTTCCATGTTGGCTTTGTCGATGAGTATGGTATCACCTGTACCCCTTCAGTTCCGTGCGAGATGTATGAGTTGATCGATAGTCATGATATTATGATGAGAAAATAGAAGTAAATTTACCGTTCCACTTTTGTACAATCTCTTGTATCTTTTCCTTGTATTCGAGGATAAGTTTGTAGTCATCGATTGCTTCTTGCAATTCGGATTCCTTGGATAGATACTCGAGTGTGTCACGTTCGATGAGTTTATTTACCTCATTGATTTGGTATGCTTGTTCTGCTCGAGCCTTGAGCTTTCGCATATGTCTGGTAGCATACCATCACCAAAAGTCTTGACTCGATATAAGTTCATCATAATCATCCATGATTTTATACGTTGTATCATAGTACCCATCGTCAGTAAGTTTGTAGTCGGTTCAGATAATACGTCCGTACCTATCTACCCCGAGCTTATCCATGAGTGTGATGAGATGTTGTGCGAGTTGTCGGGACATAGATATTAGTTAAGAAATACAAGAAGAATATCATAGGCAAGTTCTCCATCGATGAGCGTGTTCGATTGCTGTATGTTATATAAGTCTTTCCCGTTTGGTCAGATGAGTATTATCTCACCATCGTCTGTATCTACTTCAATTTTGCATCATGCTTCCCGTACTTGTGCAAGTGTAAACTTATCACCTACATTGAGCGTGAAGATAGAGTATACTTTCTGTATATCTTTTTCGATATCGGTCTTCTCATAGTGAGCGAGACAAGCCTTGAGTCATTCGATGATAGCTTTATCATAGTCTTCCTCGTGGTATGAGTGAGTTGATACTGGTATAAAACCATAGAGAAGTTCATTCGATGTAGCAAATTGTTTGAGTTCCTTTCCAGTAAACTCTTTGCTTGGCTTATACTCTTCTACAAAGTCGATTGTTTTCTTGGAATCAATCACTGGTTCATCATAGTTGAATGTTGATTCATAGTTGTCGCATCATGAGCAAGAACCATAGCCACCTTCACGGAAAAAGTATTTCCCATTTGCATAAGTGAAGAGTACCCACTCACCTTGGTATGATCAAAGCATCTCGTATGAGATTTCTTCTTCTCGTTTCTGTTGACAGATAACTGTGTTATAGTTTCAAGACATATAGAGAAAATTATTTAGCAAAAGTAAAAGGTTGGAATGTACCCATCTGCTTGAGCGTTTCCACTCGTGCTTCGGTAGCTGTGAAGAGTATCTTGTCGGTGATAAACTGTGATGGAGTCGGTCGCTTGGTAGAGTATACGCGATTGGTAGTAGTGTCGTGAATGAATACGGATGAACCGTTAGTGAGAAGAGTTTGAGACATAAAAAGAAAAGATGAAAAAGTAAAGATTAGATAACACGGAAATTTAGACACCCACTTCAGTTACCTGTGAGATTATACTTGGCGCTGTCGTTTGCGATTTCCTCACGTGTATAGAGTTCGTGAGTGAGAACGTATGCGAGATGGAAAGTCATGTCCATACCGCACCCATCGACCTTTATACCTTGGTGATTCTGTGACCATGCAATCGCTGTCGATACTAAGTCGGTGATGTTTCGCATAGTAGAATCGTATACCTTCATGCGCCTCATCATTCACGAGCGTGATACGTGAGTCATGTTGATAAAGATTTTTCAGTCTTTGAGAATTTCGCGGAGTTCTTGGATTGCCTTTGCTCTATCCTCGAGCATTTTTTTAGTTGATTTCATATGGGGTGATGATTAAAAAGTAAATGTACCTATAAGAGTGTTGACCTGTAGAGACTTGACGACATCGGGGCGCTGACGTTTTGAGATAGACTCGAGAACCTTGCGCGCTTGTGCCTCTGTCTTGAAGAGTTTCCCGTTTCCATATCCATATCGGAATGCTCCGCCTCGATATGATGTGAGTGAGTACCCATTGTATGAAATATTATAGGCTCGCTCGGTGGTAGTTTGTTTTTTTGGTGGTGCTGATAGTCTTTTTTTTCTTGCTATCATACGGAGTACAGGCTCGAGTGATCCCTCTGATTCATAGATTGTATATCATGCATTCATGTACTCGATAAGTTCCTCGGGGGTGGTGGCTGTTTTATATTCTGTATTGTCTTTGCTATACTTCATGAGATGTATCGAGCGGATATGCTCGAAGAGTTCACCTATCGTGACGGTTGGATTCGAGAACCATGATAACATAGACTTTACTGTATCCCCTCACGGGATTCGAGATGAGAACCAGTATTGCGCGGATGCATTCAGAAAATCTGCAAAGGATTTATAATCGAAGTCCTTTCTTAGCTGTTCGAGATAGTATTTCTCTATGTATGCTCGCACGTTCGCGCGGATATTCTCGGGTGTATCTGTTGGCGCTTTATTCGTATTGAAAAATGAATAGGATGACCATGAGCGAGAGCGCTTTTTATCGGATGACCATACGTTGTTATCACCTGAAAGGAAAAGAGGGATGACGGTATTGTCGGGAAGTTCGATGATACATTTTTTATAGTATATATGGTATGACATATGAAGAAAGGATGAAGAAGTAAAGACGTTAGAACATTTCGGGTTCGTCTAGTGGATAAAATTATTCTGTTTCGGTATCTGGGGCATCATCGAAGTCTTCGATATCATCGAGGTCGATAGCGTGTGAATAGTCGGAGGGGTTCTCTATGATATCCTCGGCAATTTTTTCTGTGGACTCTACAAAGTCTGACGTACTGAAGGAGTCAAGTGATTCGAGATTTCCATATCAGTTAAAGCGAACATACTCGTGCGAAAAATTATAATCACCATAGAATGTAGCTCGTGCCACTTCGTATGAGTTATTAGGGAAGAATGTCTCGAAAAAGTCTTCATCATTTCAATAGATTTCATCATCGGAATAGTTATGATTTTGACAATACTGATTATGTATATGTATAATGTCGGACGTGTTGAGCGTTTCGAGATGTTCGAGAACCAGTTGGATTTTAGTTTTCATATATAGACTATCTGATAGGAAATAAAAAGTGGGAATTGGTTTTCGTGGCACGATTCATCGAATGGGTGAGACGGTAGATTTTATATATCGAGAGAGGGATAATCATGACGGGGATATATAAATATATGATGTTGTGAATGAGAGTATTAATATCCATATTCTGATAAGTATGAAGATATAAGGGCGGACGTTTTTATATTTTTAATTTCTTGATATTTCTCTGACTCTCTTTTTTCTCTGAGTGCGACGATTAACATGGTATCAAAAGCATCTATAAAAGGTCTGTCAAGTTGGTTGTCTGATATATCTAGTCTATAACAATTATCTTTTTTCCTACGTATAACGCTAGATGATAAATATTTTCATGGCTTGGATATTGTATATCCATTTTCTAAAAAGAATTGCCTAAGAGTTTTCATATATGATATGGTTAATCGATAAAGTAAGAAGACGCGAGCGGAGTTTGCGCGAGTGTTTCCTCGAGGAGTTCACCCATTTTTTTATTAATGGCATCATAGTTCTCTATATAAAAACGCTTTGCGCATTGTATAGCTTGTGAGCGTGTGAGGTTGAGTCTTTGAAATTGCTGAATGTGGTATTCAAAAGTGATCCCGTTGATAAAGGTATGGCATGATTTTGCTAGAGCCTTTGGCGTTTCGATGCTTGATTGTTGTACACAGTGTGAAAAATAATAGTCACGTTTTGTAGCATATAAGATAGTGTATATATCCACGTCATCGAGTACAGATATGAAGTCAGGAAGAAGTTCGGCATATTGAATAGAACGGGGATTATAGGGGCGGACTTTTTCGGCTGTTTTCTGAAAGTCTTTTAATCAGAAAATGAAGTACTTGTGAAAAGTAGGGTGAATATTTTCCATATGGGTAAAGGATGAAGAAGTAAAGATTCACGTGTTACTTGTTGTGAGTGTACGAACAGTATAGCACTTTTCCATTTTGAGTCAATAAAAAAGAATAATAATCTTATTCTTTTTTAATGTATTGGCTTTGCATAGCGGTTTTATAAGTTTTATTTTTTGAATTTATTAATGTTTGAGGGGGGATTTTGTACACTTATTTTATACAAGAATGTATATATAATTATTTATATATGTATATTATATATATAATTTTTTTTTTATACAAAAATAATAATATATACATATATATATTATATAATAAATATATATATTGTAAATAATTATATATCTAAGTGTATAGAAAAATAAAAATTCATACAAAATACATGTATAAAAAATTATATATACAAAGTTGATTCAATTATTTATTCAGCTTTCCCCCCTCGATTCTTTTCAAGAAAAGAACGGGAAGCCAACAACAGGCAAAATATATAATTTTATTATTAAATTTCCCCCCTCAAGCCCCTCCCTCCTACCATTCGAGAGGGGATATTTTTTGACGGGATGCCCCTCGAATCCTATACCGTATATATAATAATAGATATACGGTATCATGCCTCGAGGGGGGTATCAGCCATAGAGGGGCGCGCGCGTTTGGAATATAGCTTTTCCGCATAGCACGTATTTTTCAAATTTGAATCCCCCCTCAAGGTATTTATAATATCGTATTTCTAATATTATTTATAACAATCTTATTGATTTATTAAACAATATGATTATAATGCATACATGTTCAAATACGCACATGATCTCCACATCACACTCATCGAATGATTTACTATCAATGAGTCTATATATTTATCGCTTCTCACAGAAGCAAAACAGCTTCAGTATAATAAAGCACAGTGTCTCGAGTATATTGCAAATAACCTGAGTCCATTTCTTTCCCGTACTTCGATAAATAACATCCGTATAGCTCTGAATAAAAAACAGGCAATCATGGAATCACCCACAACTATCGAACCAACAATCAACATTACAACACTTCCAGCCCCACCTCAGAATTCAAAAACCATCAAAGGTACTGTATGACGACCAAGTAAATGCTAATAAAAAACTACTCTTCCCAGATACATAAAACGCCATGCTATGAGCCCTTACACAATACCTGACCATATCAATTCAAGTATAAAGGGCTCAATTGTTTTTTTGACCCAGATATTCTTTCGCCAAGAACCCACTCACCATCGGAGCTTCAAGAACTCTTTAAGGAACAGGAAACAACCCTAAAAAAAGAACTGAATATATACAAATCCTACAAGCTTCTTACCGCAGCAACTATATCTCAAATCGAGGATCAATATCAAAATTTGTTCTTCTACGAATGATATACCTATGATAAGAAATCACTCCTTCAGGAATCATCACGCTACCAGAAAACATCACAAACATATATCGAGGAATCACCCCTCGAG
>CAZQUL010000005.1:0-42682 GCA_964596525.1 uncultured Gammaproteobacteria bacterium
TCCCGACAGGATATGAAGGGTTACAGTCACAGGCAGCCTCAAAGAGAAAAATTGCAGAAGCACTGTTAGCACAGGGACTTGCCGGGCCGGGTAACAGTGCGCGTTCGTGGGCGGAAGTTCTTGGTTCTATGGCAGATGCTTGGGCGGGGAAATCCTTACAGAAAGATGCTGATAAGCTGGATGAGCAAGTCCGTCAGCGACAAATGCAAGCAGCGGTTGTGGCTAATCAGGCTTATGAAGCTGACAAAGCCAATGGTATGACTTGGAGTGAGCTTAGCCTGAAGTATGGTGGTGTGCCCTTGTTGCAGGAGAGGCTGAAGCAAGACGATCATCCGTTGGAGAATATCAATGGAGTAGCCACTGACATGCGTGGCACAAGGCCAGGAACAGTCTTGCCACAAAATCGCTCTGCTGATGTATTGATTGACCCGCAAGGAAATTCGGTAGTTAATGCTGCGAAAGTGGCTTCTGTCCGCGCAGCTACTGGCTTGCCGACTGACCCCGGAAATCCTACAGGGACTTTTCCGGATATTACTAAGTATGCTCCGCAAGGGCAAGCACCCAATCCAGTCGTGGGAGCATTGATGGGCCAACAACCACCAGTGCAGATGGCTCCACAGTCCCTAATGGATAGCTGGACAAAGGGGCCAGAGACTGTTCTCAGCAATCCGAAGCTTGCACCTCGGTTCGAAGTCAACGCAGCTGGAACACAGGAGGTTAAAAAGCTCCCTGACGGTCGCATGGCTTATAAAGTTAATGGTGAATGGTATGATAATCCGGAGGGCAAATAATGGGTAAGATCACAGACCCTCGAGACTTAGCAATTCTCAACGGCGGAGTATCGCGACCTAATATTCCTTCTGATCCGATAGTTACGCAAGGAAAGACAGCGGACATTCGTCGAACGGAAGTTGGGACGAATAATGATATTCTGACTGGACAGCTTAAGGCGAATGAGGTCGCGCATCTTGGTGTGATCAATGCTTTGCAGGAAGCGGAGCTTCAAAAGAAGCTGGCGGAAATTAAGCGCCAGCAAGCCATGAGTGGACTTCCGACGGAAGAAAATCCGACGAAGATGAGAATCTTCGGCAACTCTGGTGCGCGAGCATTGCAAGAGCTTAATGCTCTCGATCAAGCCCCGCGCAATTGGTTTCAAGCTCAGGGGAATAGATGGGCTCCGTGGCTGATGAACCAATTGCCGGAGAATCTTAGCGGGAATACAGAAAAGCGGATATTAGCAGACTCGGCGGAAAAGCGGCTGATTGATGCTATCGCTCGCGCGAGGTCAGGTGCTGCTATCTCCGACAAGGGCGATATCGGCGACACGCCAGAGTATCAGCGTTATGTTGAAAGCTATCTTCCCAAGCCGGGAGCGACAATTGAGGAAACTCGATTGCTGCGTAACAAGGCTCAGGCGGAACTGCAAGACCTCATGCGCGAAGGTGGCTTTCAGGTATCGACCAAGGTTGGCAACGACTTCATGGGCGTGCCGAAACTTGCCGATCCCACAGGACGCATGGCCGAGTTGCCGGTTCCAAAAGAGTTTCAAGACGCGGTGAATAAATATTTTGATGAGCATCCTCGTGGGAAGCTTGACCCGCAAGATTATCTTAATTTCATGACGGGCTTGAATAAGCAATATGGCTATGGAGAGCCTGATCCAGAATATGTCAAAAAGATGCTTGAGTTTGGGGCAAAGTATAACGATCCGAGAGAGAGCATTGACCGTCGAGTCCCAGGGCCGACGACAGAATTGACTCCAGCACAGCAGCAGATGAATGCAAAAGCTCAAGAGCCTTTCGGAGCCATACTTGGGGCATTTGCCAATAGCGCGCTTATGGGCGCGCCGTCGTTGAATGAGGACTTTAGTCGGAAACTCAATTCAATGGAAGAAGCTAATCCAGGAACTTCGTTTCTCGGCAATATGCTCGGCGGGGTTGTTGGGGCAGAAGGTCTTGGCGTGGCTGGCGGGGCGCTTGCGAGGAAGGTTGCTCCGTGGCTGATGAAAGGTGGGACACGCGGAGCAGCCGGAAGAATGTTCGCGCGGGATGCTACTTATGGTGGCGCGCTCTTCGGAAACGAAGCTCAGGATGATCCGGTGAAAGCCGCGCTTTTAGGCGCAACTATTGGTGGTGGGTTTTCGATTGTAGGCCAGGGGCTTGGCAAGGGGCTGTCGCCGCTGCAATCGCAGGGAAGTCAAGACGCACTGGCGCAGCTGAAGAATGTTGATCTCACCACCATGCAACGATTGGGCGATCGAGCAGCTTCGACTGAAGAAGCGCTTACCGGCATTCCCGGTGTTCGCGGCGCGAGATCGAAGGCAGAAGTCAGCTTTAATCAAGACAATATGAACCGAGCACTGAAGCTTGCACACGATCCGGTGACGGGTGAGACTTTGAAGCTGCCTGCGGGCACAAAGCCAGGAGCGGATAGTAATCTAGCAGCTTCACAACTGCTGAGTGACAATTATGATAAGATACTTCCAAATATCAATGGTTCGGCCGATACGCCTTATCTTGATGGCTTGCAGAAGATTTGGGAGCCTTTGTATTTCCCCGCCAGTGGAAGAGCTACGCCACAATTGCGCAATCCTGATCTTGCAGCTAAAGTAGCCAATCTTCGCTCGATTACGGAAAGAGAACTGTTTGACTCTGCTGGCGACTTCGATGGAAAGGCTTTCAAAAGCGCTAGTGTGAAGTTACGAGAATTGGCCAGTAAATGGGGAGCCTCCTCGGACGAAGAAGTCAGGGATCTCGGCCAAGTAGCTTCCAAACTACGGGACAATTTACACGAACTTGGCATGCGTCATAGCCCGCAAATGGCGGCGGCTTTGAAAGCTACTGATGCTTCATGGGCGCGGTTGATGCGGATTGAATTGGCCTCGGCAAGCAGCGCAGCGGAAGATGGCATTTATGGTGCTCCCCAGTATTGGAATGCTATTAAGCAATTGGACGGATCTCCGCGGAAGAAGGCGATTTCAGAAGGTCGTGGGCTTGATCAAGAATATGCAGAAGCTGCAAAGAAGATCCTAGGCGGCAAGACCCCGACGAAGGTTGGGTTCTGGCCTACGCTTGCTGCGACTGGTGTGGTTACAGGAGGCTCGGTGCTGAGCCCGCCGGTTGCTGCTTTGGGTGCGGCAGGGGCTGGAGCTGCTTATATACCGTGGTTGAAGCGCGGAACGCAGAAGTTGCTCACAGGCAATCGTGGTAAATATGCTCGACCCGCAGCTGACTCCATAACTCAAGCTTTGATAGCCAAATCTCGCACTAATAATTCGAAGGATAAATAAATGCCTTATGATGGTTCAGGCAATTATACGCCCTCTCCCGCGCCGAACTTTCCGGCGGTCGGGGGTGCGGTTATAAGTGCGACTTACTACAACGCGGTGATTAATGACATTGCGAGTGGGTTGTCCTTGTGCATTACGCGAGACGGGCAGGGGAAGCCTTCCGGTCCGATTGATTGGAATGCGCAGAATCTTACGAACGTAGGGACGCTTGCTGCTACGACTGGCAATATAACCAACATCGCCGCGACGACGATAACCCTTGGCGGTGCGGGAGTAGCTGTCCTTGCAAGCCCGACGTTTACGGGTGTGCCGGCAGCTCCCACAGCAGCTAATGGGACGAGCACTACGCAGCTTGCTACCACGGCATTTGTGCAGAACCAATTGACTGCTAATGGTTACGCGCCGCTTGCGAGTCCAGCCTTCACCGGCAACCCGACTGCACCGACGCCAAGTCCAGGGGACAATGACACGAGTCTCGCGACAACGGCTTTTGTCACGGCGGCAATTCTAGCCGCGCTCCCTGCTGGCGTAATTATGATCTGGTCAGGGTCAAGCGGCGCGATACCTTCTGGCTGGCTGCTTTGCAACGGTGCTAGTGGGACGCCGGATCTTAGAGATAAGTTCGTAGTCGGCGCGGGATCTACTTACGCGGTAGGTGCCACTGGCGGCTCGGCTAATGCGACGCTGGTAAGCCATAGCCATACGATTACTATCACCGATCCCGGCCATACTCACACTGCGAATGTTACCGATCCGACGCACACGCATCAACTTCCCGGCGGAACTTCCAGCGGAGGGACTATTCAGACGCAGTTGGGTGTTAACTCCACGGCGTCGAATGGCACGTCAGCTGCGGCTTCGACAGGTATTACTGTAGCAAACGTCTCCAACACCACAGGCATTACTGCGGGTTCGAACACTCAAGGCAGCAGCGCAACGAACGCCAATCTGCCGCCATATTATGCGCTTTGCTACATCATGAAAGCCTAATCTATGAAACAAGATATTTTCTCTCACGCGGAGATGCCAATGCACGAAGGTCGCACCTTGACGGATAATGATGTGGAAGCTATTGCTGAGGCTCTTGAGCGTCGGGTGACGGAGCGCTTCCGCCGTGATGTAGGCAGTGGGGTTATTAAGACTGTTTGGCAAATGCTGTTATGGGCCTTTGCTGCGGCATTCTTGTATCTGGTGGCGAAAGGGGTTAAATTATGAGTCGGCAATTGTCAGAACATTTCACGCTCGCGGAACTGTGCGTTAGCGACACTGCGGCGCGTAGGGGCATTAACAATGTGCCGACAGATGCAAAGATCATCGCGCGGTTGCAACGGGTCGCGGTAACGATATTGGAACCCGTTAGGGCGCATTATGGGGTGCCGATTAGCCCGACTAGTGGCTATAGATCGCCCGCGCTCAATGCAGTGACTAGGGGTGCATCCAGAACGTCACAGCACATGGCAGGGGAAGCCGTGGACTTTGAGGTGCCGGGGGTTAGCAATTATGAACTTGCACTGTGGTGTTCGAAGAACATCAAGCAATTCGGACAGTTGATTTTAGAATTCCATGTCAAGGGCGATCCTTATAGCGGCTGGGTTCATTGTTCATTGCCGACAGCGAAGCTGCGCGGACGGATCTTGACGGCGGAAAGAAAGCGCAATATGTTCGGGCGGATGACGACGGTTTATATGCCAGGCTTGGTGAAGTAACATGGGAGAAACTCCACGGCATGAGAGTGCTTGGTTCCGCGGAACCATAGGCATGATTTGTATCTTAGGAAGTTTCCTAGGGTTCGCAGGGCTTTATGTTATTGAGATACCTGAAGGAAATAAAGAGCCATTACTGTTGGCGCTAGGTGTGGTCTTTGGCTGGGGTTCCGCCGTAGTGCAGTCAGAGTATGGATCAACAGCTACGGGCAGGAAAGTGGCTGATAGTGCAATTCGGTCGATTGAAAGGCAGAATAAGGAGACAACGTCATGAAGAAGATTTTGGTGATATTAGCAGCTGCGATGCTTAGTGGATGTAGTGTTCTAACAGGACTAGCAGGCATACCGAATAGTCCGAAGGAAGTGACGGAGCAGACTACGCTCGATGAGCGGATTGCCCTAGGGATGGAACTGGCTTATCAAGCCGCCGCATTGTCTGCGGTGACGGCGATCAAAGCAGGTCTAGTGCCGCAGGATAGGATGAAGGAAGTTCAGGATGCCGACACGATGGCTTACAATGCAGTTGTGCTGGTGCGGACTGCTTACAAAGCCGGGAATGCGAAATCTTATTTGGAAGCGGCTGGTGACGCGCGCTCAGCGATTAGTGCAATGGTTACTCTGGTGAAAGGATTTTAACATGGACTTTGGTAAGATCTTACAGATCGTTCAGACGGTCGGAAATAGCGCGCAGGGCTTCAAACAGTTGTTTGATGAAGTCGTGAGCCTTTTTGCGCCGCACGAGCAGGCGGAACTCCAATCTGCACTGGCAGCAGCGATGGCGAAGAGTGATCAGCTGCATGGTGAATTGCAAGAGTTGACAAAAAGCTGAAATTGAAAATAGATCGGTATTGCAACAGATAATCCGATCGGTTTAGAAAGGACTTAAAATGCAAGGTGGATTTATAGCAGAACGTGCGATCTTGCAGGAGCAGCTGACTTCGCTGGCGGGAGCCACGGCGTTGAGTAATCTACCTGCGGGGACAAGCATGATTATGGTGATACCGGAAAGCCAAGCGGTGAGGTGGCGCGATGATGGGACTGATCCTACGGCTTCGGTCGGTATGCCGCTGGCAGTGGGGCAGACTTTGATCTACACAGCAAAGCAGATGAGCAGGTTGAAGTTTATTGAGCAAACTGCTAGTGCGAAGATCAATGTGGCTTACTACGCGGCGGCTTAGAGCGAGTCGGGCCGGGAGGTTGATGGCAGCGTCACTCCCGGCAGTAGCATCATGGTGGAGCCTTCGGGCTTAAGAACGAGATACCCCGCGCGAATTGCGCCGGTGATTACTCCCTCGAAATCTGACAGTTTAGGAAATTGTGTGTGGACGAAGCGATAAGCCTCGTCCCATTTGCATCCGCCACGCTTGTGGACATACCAGATCAGGCGCTCGATGTAGAGCGAGTCCTCGGTCTTGCCGATCTTGGAAAAGACAAATTGCATGTCGGGCTCGAGGTCGGAAACCATAGAATTGGCAGTGGCAAGGTGTTCGGCGGTTATGAATAGGTTGTCGCTTTCCGCCGCTGCGAGGATCATTGCCAGCTTGTGGATGTGAGTTTGTTTCCGCGCGAGGTATCCGCCGAAGCGATCGTCGTCGAGGTCGAGGTTTTTTTCCGAATAATGTTTGGTATACCAGGCTTCACCCCATTGATATGCATCGGGGGTTAGGAGGTATTCGCCCGCCATGTTGGAGATTTCGGTGAGGTCTTCGATCAGCATCTGGGCCTTGCGCGCGAGATCTTTCGGAACGTGCATACCGGGGTAAGCGACGTATTTGGCTTTCTTCTCCGCGTAGACGAATACGCAGCGGGAGGTGAACCCGCCGCCGATCATGTATTCCGGGAAATTACCAGCAATCCAAGCCGGGGTAGTGCAAGCAATAAGGTTGATCCAGGGATTGACGACAAGATCAGTGCCGCTTCCTTTCGTTCGTTTTTCGAAAGCTCCTGGTTTGCCGTCCCACAGAGATACAAGTAGATCGACCATCTCTTTGTCCTGAGGATTGAGTAGATTTCCGAACTCCGAACTTTCGATCGTAAGCGCAGACATTTCATGATAATCTCCTTGGTATTGGAAGGTCATTGTGGACTCAGCGAACGCGCCGACTAGAGCTTGCCAAGTGACAACGTCGGGGCCGAATTTAATGTCGGGGACTTTCTTAAGCAGTGACATGCCGATGCCAGCGGTGGTGGACTTGGACACAATACCGGGAGGCGCGACTAGGATGATATAGAAGTTCGGATGCCAGCGGAAGTAGGCCATGTCAAGCCAGACGCGACGACGCAGGGCACCTGCGAGAGTCGAGACCGCGACCCAGAAGTGCATGTGCTTCGGGGCTTCGGAATGGGATGAGTAATCCATGTAGGCGGAGATCCAATTGGAAAAGTGTCTACGCATGGGTCTCGAACACAGCTTGGGCAAAGCCTCGGGGAGTTTCAGAGCGGATTTGCTTGGTCTTGGCAGATTTGCCGCCCAGCAGTTTATGCTGCTTAGAATATCCAGGAGCTACTGGCACAGGCAGTTTCAAAGGCATGCGAAAACCACCGCCAGTCCAGAGACAAGTCTTTTTCGGATAAGCATCGCGCGGGGTTATATACTCCGGCCATCGAGGGTGGATATCATCGGCGGGAAGATAGCCGCCGTAGTCACAGGGGTCAAAAACTTCATCAGGTTTCCGCCATGAAGTAGCAAGAGTTGACACAGGGTTCTCCGCAAACCAAGGACATTTGCATAGATTGCCAACGGTCTCGACTGTGCGCGCGAGTGCCGTAGCTTCGGCTTGGAAAAATAAATTATCGCGCATTTTCTTTTCAAAATGACTAGAACCTGAAACAGCCATATCGGTGCAGGGCGGGAAGCCCATGACGAAAACAGGGTTGAGGCTGACGATGTTGTCAATCCAATCGGGGTCGGTAAGGTCGGCTTCGATGTAGTGGATTACACCATCGCCAATATACTCCGCACGTCCGTCGTTTAGTATGTCGAAAGCCCAGCAAGTATACCCGGCGGAAGCCCACGGGCGCAGAGCATTACCACTCTCGTCGAATAGTGATACTACGTTCATTCGCAAGCCCCCCAAGACTCTCTAGAGGTCTTGATACCTACTGGGATGATCAGCGGTTCTGGATAAGGAAGGGCAACAGCACAGTCAGCACGGATATTGGCGAGAGCCTGCTCTCGTAAAGCGATTGGGAATTGTCCTCCAAGACTGTCATGAACTTGAAGGAGAACCTTGGTGGAGTCTCCTCGGTTATGGATATTTTTATAGCCCCGATTGATAAGGCAGGCAACCGTAGATTGTGGAATTGCTGCAACCGCTTGATTAAATATCGTTCCTTCAATACGATCAAACCACCACATTCTATAGCCGAAGACGTTCTCAACATATCGTTTAGAGCGCAGATGAAAGCAGATATCGTCTTGCCAAGTTTTAATCTGCGGGAATTTGCTATAATACCATTTTTGAATGCGATCAACCTCGTGAGTGACCAGTCCGATGCGGGATGATAGGCCAGAAGGGGTGCCAAGATAATTGGTGCCGTGGCATAGGGCTTTGAACAGCTTATAGGATGGGTGGTTCTTGGTGATGGAGGGGTCACGATAATACTCCTTTGCAACTTCGACGTAGGGCTTCAGGCCTTCCGCGAACATCTGTTTCATCTCAGTGCAGTCGGACTCCCAAACGACGATGCGGAGGTCGGCGGAGTCAAGATCAATGTCGAAGAATTCCATCTCATCGTCGGGGAGAAACAGCTCGCGGACATTCGGCAGTTCATGCTCTTCATCGCCGCTAGGTATATTCTGAAGGTTCATTCCTGATCCAAATGCGTTCTCGCTGCTGCTGAAGCGATACGTCGAAGTGCCCGCGATATTGAACGAGCAGCGCATCCGTTCGTCCGTATCGACCGGCGCTTCGATGAATGTGGACAGAAAGACACCGAGGCTGCGTAGTTCGGAAATGACTTTAAGCAAAGGGAGCAATAGAGGCTCGCGGGAACCGATGGTTTCCAACGCAGAGTCGTCGCAAGTTGGATTGCCAGTTTTTCGGCTTTTGATTTCTTTTTGGGCGAGCTCTCGGTAGAAGAAGTCACACATTTGCTTGGGGGACTTGATGTTGAGTGGGTGGCCGACTGCTTCAGCCAAGTATTTCTCGCGTTGACGGATTGCCGCAGAGAGTTTTTCCGCAAGTTGTGTTTTGGATTGCCCATTGACTTTCAGACCTTTGTTCATGGTTGAGAGGACGGGGTGGAAAAGAGATTGTTGGAAGTCGTGCACGGCGGGGAGAGAGGGCCATGAGGGGGTGAAGGCCTTGATCGCCGCCTGTTGTGACTCATCGACTTCGAAGGTGACTACGCAGTCCTTGCAATTATAAATCCAGAGCTGCTCTTCGCCGAGTTTCGGATCCCAATTCTTGGACTCGTCTTTCCAATAGACGTGGTGGGAGGTGTGGATGGATGATAGGAAATCTAGACCCTTGGGCATGGAATTGAACAGGCAGTGCTGAGCGATCATTGTATCGCGGCGGAAATTGGGCACAAAGTGAAACCAGCGATAGAAGTATTGCGCGTCGTAGATAAAGTTCTGCCCGATGATCTCGGCGTTAGGGTGGGTGAAGAGCTTGTAGAGCAAATGTACTATGACTGCTTCTTCAGCCTCCAGCCAGTAATTAACTCGATCTCCTTCCCCAACGCGTAAGTGCGGGATGCAAATTGCGTCGAGCTTAGACCAGCCAATTCCCGTGCAAGCAATGTGGCCTCCTCGAGTCTCAATGTCAACAGATAGTCGAGTAGGTTCTGCCTCGCATCGGCGTAGGAGAGTCCGTAGTATAGAGACAGCTGTTGAGAAATTCGGTCGAATAGTAAAGTTATATTCGGGTGGGCCAGGAAGGCTATCCATGAGGGCGACGGATAGAAACTTTCTGAAGTCGTTAACAACGATCTGGCGGTCTTTCCAAACAGTCATGATGTAAGACGGGGAATAAGTCGGCATGACATAGCAGTGGTGACCTTTGGGAGAGGTGTAGGGAATGTGAGATGCGCGCCAGGACTTAATGCCCCATTTGCCAGTGAGGGCGAAGAGCGCGGCGTTGTTGGTTACGACGATGACGCGCGGACGGACGAGGTCGATGTCGGCTTCTAGCTTGCGCAGGCCCTCGATGATAGGCCCCAAGACCATTTTGTTATGGAGCGGTTTATGGGCTGGGGTTTCCTCCCGCCGCGATCGAGCGAACAAGCGCTCCGCGTCATTGAAGGGCGTGTGGTCGCGTAGAAGTCCCGTAATGAAGCATTGATAGCGGGACGTTCCGGCCTCTTCCAGCATCCGGTTGAGTTCTTTTCCGGCGGAACCTTGGAACCAATCATTATTGCGTATCTCCTCATAGCCGGGACAGTCTTGGACGATCATTAAGCGGGCGTCGGAAGGCCCGGAAGGCAGTAGCATGGAAGTCCCCCATAGGATTAGATCAGAGCTGGCTCGGCGTCGACGGAGTTGAGACGCTTGATGGCTATGCCGTAGTATTCCAAGGATTGTTCCAATCCGGTGGCGCGACACTTTAATTGGTGAGCAGCGGGAAAAATAGTTCCAGTTCCCGCAAAGGCGTCAAGGACAGAGTCTCCGGGTTTGACAGATCGACGAAGAAGATCGACGTATAACTCGACAGGCTTTTGAGCTCCGTGAGTAAGGTTTTCTTCCAAGACTGTCGAGATAACGTCTGAGTAGATGGCGGTAACTGGTTTACGGCCCTTGATAGCGTAGAGGATAAGTTCATATTGTCTCTTAGGGCCGTGCTCAGGTAGAGGAATTCTTCCGGAGCGAGGTTTATAGTTAACGAGCGGTGTGCGAAAGACATACCATCCTGCTTTCTGCATTTCTTGCTTTAGGTGGTGGAAGCGATCGAAGTCGCAGAAGATATAGGCGTGAGCCTGGGGCTTGGACACACGGTAGAGCAGCGGGCATAGCTGCGCCATCATGGTGATCCAAGAGTCTTGACTGTCGTCGTAGTGATGCTCTGCATTGCCCATCGTCCCCGCGCCGTCTCCGAAGTTCTGCGCGTCCATGCCATAGGGCGGATCGGTTAAGATGACGTCGAATGAGTTATCAGGGCACTGTGCAAGCCATTCAAGACAATCAGTGTTAATAAGCTTATGCACAGAAGAATTAAAATTCTTTCCAACTCTTTCAGCGAGTTCCGCATGGGTTTTCTGAGCCTCTTGTTTTTGCAGGATTTTGAAAGCTTCCTTGACGGACTTGGACTTAGCCACGTCGGGGTTGGACAGGTGGTCGGCGAGGAGAATGGATTTGCGCACGTCATCGTGGCGGGAGGTGGATAGGCCGGGAACGGAAGTGGAAGAAGGTAGCTCGGTCATGGTGTCCGCGACGGAGTGAGACTCACCGAGCAGTGCGGCTTGCTTCAGGCGGAGAGCGTGGAGCCGCGCAATGGCGGCAGATTGTTCCTGCCATGTGAGGTCGCGGCGCTTGAGGTTCTCGTCGAGTTCGGCTTCCTCGGCGTCGGTTTCAGATAGCTCGCCAAGGGTGGCATACGGGACGTGATAGGGGGGGTGAATGACGCCATTGTGGCGGACGGGTTCATTCATGATCCACAGTTGCTCCATCGCGCGCAGACGGCGCTCACCAGCGACTAGGACTAGACCATCGGGCGTTTCCCGCATGACAGGCGGATGCAACAGACCTATCGCGGAAATGCTGTTCGCTAGGTCTGTGATGGACTCAGGTTCGAACTCTTGCCGCTGGCGATCGGGAGAGATTGATATGAGATCATAGTGGATTGAGTTTGTCATTAGCATGATTTCCCGCCTGGCTTCGCGCGTTCGGATAGCTGATGATCCGCGCGAAGGGAGTTGTAGACTAGCTTGGAGACGAAGGCGTCGCCGATGGAGGTTTTGGCTTCGGGCAGAAGTGTTTCCAAATACCCCGCGAGGTCGAAGCAGCGGATTAGAGTGTCCGCCAGCTCTACAACAATCATCGGATATTCTGGAAGGTGATTGTCATTCAGCTTCTTCCGCCAGCCCTCGGCAGCTTCAGCCACTTCCGTGGTGATGAGCATAAGCATTTCCATCACATTGCGGTTGAGTTGCCGACCTGTGCGAGGGTCTTTATACCAACCAGCTTTTACGTTGGCTTGGTAGATTGAAGTTTGTAGATTGTTGAGCGCGAATTTCGCAAGCTCCATCTGGGATTTATCGAGCATCTGAATATCCTAGAAAAGTGGCGGCGGGAAAGAGCGGGGGAAGCAACCACCCGCCGCCAGAGTTTCGGCGCTAGTTACGCCTTGACAAGCGCCTTGACTTCGTCATAGATATCTTCACCATTGATGCGGTGAGATACCTTGACCTTGGCCATCCGACCTTGGATCATGCTGAGGGAGAACGGCTCTCCCGGCGTGTTGAGGTCCAGGGCTTCCCGAATACGACCGAGACCGACGTTCTTGCCCTTGGACGTATCCAGCTGTCCGGTTTCGGTAAGGTCGAGCATCTGCTGCTGGCGGACACGCAAGGTGTCGCGGTTAACAGCTGCCTTGGCATCCTCGTCTTGGATATCCCAGACAATCTCGATCTTCAAACCGGACGATGAACCGTCCTTCGAAGCCCAAGACTTTACATCCACTTTTTCGGCGATAGCGAGGTATTCGCCTTCAGGACAGGGCAGGACTTTGGTTTCGAGTGCGTCGTCGGTGGTTGCGTTGAGGAATGTTGTTGGATCAAAAGACATGATAGTAGACTTTCATTGTGAGTGTTGATGATGAGGCGGAAAGACACGCGAGATGCAATGTCTATGGCCAGTGCCTCGAGCTGGCTATTGGGTTTTTCTCCAGTTTTCCCAAGATTTTCTAGCGCAACAAGCTTCAAAAAAATCTTGGCCATAGTAAAGAATTTTAGAAGAACCATTGATGTAACCTCGGGCTTTCCAGAATTTCATATGAGAGTCCCAACAGACTCCTTCAATCCCTGAAGTATTGGTTTGGAACTTTCTTCTATTACGATTTTGTTGAGAGTAATTCTCCCATCGACAATTCTCTTTACAATAATTACCGTCATTGTCGATGCGCCCGAGTGTTAAATTACGTTCTGGAGGTTTGCCTACGTCTTCTAAAAAGTTCTTAAAACTCTTCCAGCGAGGGTCATAAGAAATCCCACGACCTCCATAATTTGGATAACTTGGAGAATTGGGGTTGTCACAGCGTTGTCTGAGACTTGTCCAAATTGTTCGCATTTTCGCCATTGTTAGGTGAGTAATTTCTTGTCGTCCATTTGTCAATGATCAATTTGAAGTCAGCGGGGTTTGTCGAAGCTATAGGCAAATTTCGGGATTTTACATCAGCTAGGGAACTTGCCGTATCCCAAACCCACTTATCACTATTGCGCACAGCAAGGATGACGTCGGAAAACATAGAAGGGAGCTTTGGTGCAATAGCCTTGCCGAGGGTCGATACCATCAACTTTACACCCCCGAGAACCATGTCGGTTTCACGCTCAACATGAGCAATCAGGACAAAGTGGCAGTTGCAGCTATTGGTGATCTGGCCGACTAGCTTCACCAGCTGATCCTGCGCGATGCCCCAATCGCTTTGGTTCTTAACTGCCTTTCCGCCGACCACAAGTGCCATCGCACAGTCGGCAAGCCCAGTCATGCCGTCGATGACCAAAGCCCTGGACTGATCCCATTCGGTCACGTCGCCGAAATCTTGGCCAGTGCGATCGTCGTGGAAATTATTCAGTGCTTGCAGCAGCGATATGAACCGATTGTGCTTGGACTTGTTCGGATCGGTCATCTTCGCTAGCGAATCGAGATTCAGGGTGTTGATCTTCGTAGCGTTCTCGATCATGTCCTTGAAGCCTGCCTTCGGCGCGGCTAGCTTATGCCAGTGGAGGTTCTCAGGAATAGGCTTTCCACGATCTGTCCAATAGCCTAGGAGTGACTCCATGCCCGACTCCAGAGCTAGGTAGAATGTCTCCACGCCCGAGTCCACTAGAGTGCCGATTGAGTGTGTCTTGCCAGTCCCCGCTGGCCCCATTAGAAGGACGTTTACGCCGGGGAGGATAAATGGCGGAGTGGGTTTCATAGAAATAGTCCAATTCTCTTAAAAGTTGATAACGTAGAAGGTCGAAAGGAGGGTTCTTGATATTGTGAAAAAAGGGGAGGCCTCCCGGTATCTCATCCACATACGGGCAGTTGAGGTCAGGTGAGCACTCCATGCACAGGCCTCCCCTAGAGGACCATGTATTTGCGCGGGCAGAAAGGTTGATAACGATTATCCGCCCGTATACATGGCCGCACTTGCGGCAGTGAATTAGCCGACAAGTATCTGCTGAATGCACCGGCGGGAGAGTCTCGTAGCCGAGATAATCCTCGCCGATGAAGTAAAGGCGCGTGACGTCAGGCAACAGGGAGGCCCATCATCTCGCGAAGATCGGCGTTGTATTGCTCGACTGTTTTCTCCTCGCGGGTCAAGGGATCCCAGACGCGACGGGTGAAATGGGTGTCGAGCCAAGATTGTGGGTCGGATGATTTACAGACTTGGACCAATGAACACCCGCCGTATTCCGCGCAAGCGTGATCAAGGTCGTAGTCCCAATAGCCCTCGCGCCAGCATCGGATCATCCTTTCAACGTCACGACAAGTTTGATCGACCCACCTGTCGATCTCGTAGGGACTACGATATGTTGGGACTTGCAAAGTGTCGTATTTAGTCTTGAGGATCGAAACACCTCTGACGATGACACCCGCCGGGTTAAGGCCAAACTCACGAGCAGCCCAGCAATAGCCAGTAAACTGGCTTCGCATCTCCCATTGCCGTCCCCATGAAGCTCCAAGTTGACTCGTGGTCTTTTCATCATAAATATAAACTCCTCCGGCGAAGGTTGCAATCATATCCGAGCGGCCTGTGTATAGTATCGGATCTCCGGTTATTGGATGGTTGATTGGAAGTGGCTGGGCGAAAGAAAATTCAATTCCCCGTCTTCCGTCAGGAAATGACAAAGGCTCAGCTCCATCTGCGCCGAGAGGATAATTGTCGAAATAGAATTCAAGCGCTCCAGCTGTTCGCTCGAGAGACTTTGCAGACTCAGGAGGGCACTCGAAATCGCCATATCGGTCAATAAGAGCTTTGAGACCAATAGCGACAGCAATTTCGCGAGTCTCTCCTCGCTCGAAATAAGCTCGTCTAGCTGCTTCGATACCATCTGCAAAGGCACCTCCTGCGATTAGGTGAACGGAGTCGGATTGGGGTTTGTAGTGTTGGAAATAGGTGCGATAGGCTTTTTGTGGGCAGGAGCGGAAGGCGGCGAGAGTGGTTGAGTCGAGGGCGGGCGGGAAGAGAAGATCAGAATGTGACATCAGAATCATCCACTTCGGTAAAGGTTGCATCTTCAGCTTCAATTTGAGGTTGCACAGGAGGTGCTGCCAATGCTCTGACAATCTCTGGGCAGGATTGTGTAAGATTGTGGGCCGCAAGAGCGCCTTGTAGCATAGTGGACACAGAGCCGCCGTTAAGTGCCGTGTCGCCAATAGATACTCGATGGATTATCCTAACTTCTTTGTCATAATACCGATTGAAGCTGATAGACACACTGTTAGACTTTTTGCTGTCTCCAAGAATAATATCAATCGAGTCTGCCATTCTAAACATTAGCTCATTAACGCAGGCTTCGAGATCTGAGGTGGTTATTTGTTTTACATCAAACATTAGGTAGTTCCTTTCTAGAGGTTGTCGAGTTCAGAAAATAAGTCATCGACGTTGACGGTGGGTTTGGACTTGGACTTCGGCGGAGGCATTGCTAGGCGTTCCGCGCGGAGGTAGGCTATAGCATCTTTCATCTCGTCGAGGGATAGAGTTCCCGCGCGAGCCTTCTCTCGCCAGTCGGCGACCTTTTGCTGGATTTCTAAGGATACTGTCATGGAGGTTCCTTTTTTGTGATCGGATTTGCTATAGATAATGCGATCGGATATCGCTGTCAATTGGTAGTCTAAGCGATATACAATTCCTCTCGCTGGCGAGTGCAGGATACATATAGCGAGCGGAAAGCTTCCTGTCGATTGCGGTTGAGCATCAAGTCCTCTAGATCAACAAAAGTTTTCAAATAGCTAGAACCCTGGCTTCGATGACTGGTGATAGCGTAGCTGTGCCGCACCTCCGCAAAAGCTTCTTTCAATTCCCAGAACTCCCGCCACTTCCACTTCTTTCCTGATTTGGCTTCCATTGATAGTTCGTTTAGGTGATTGGAGACTTGGAACTGGCCAGTAGAGGTGAGTGTCCGCAGGGTTAGCTTCTTCCCTACCTCGTTCTTAACAAGCAGGTTGTAGATCTCGAACTCCTTGTATTGCGGATGTTGGCCAAGGGCTATTTCGAGGATCGTAGCTTCTTCATCCGTTCGCATGATGATGTTGCCTTCGAGATCCTTGACCATCGCAGTGGCTACGATCTGCTCGGTCGGGAGCCATGTGTTGGCGCGAGCGTCAGGCTTGCCGAAGATATGCTCGCGGACATAGGCGTTATACTTATCAACAGTGACATTGCGCCATGAAATGATCTTCGCATCCCCGGATTTCAACAGCTCCAGGTTCACCAATATCGCATCAAGCCACTCACCGCGAGAACACTTATAAACAGGAGGGGCACTTTCAATCTTGATGGACGGAAAAGGATGATCCACAACCTTGCGGATAGCAGTAGCGAGATCAAGCATGGAGTTGCCATAGCGTAAGACCTTTGTTAGTTCGAAGCCGTTGGGGATATCGAAGACAGGAGATCGCAATTCACCCACAGGAGGCAGCTGCGCGGGATCGCCCATGAAGATGAAGGGGACATTCCAGTCGAGGAAAGCGTCTTCGATCGCGGACATTAGGAACTTGTTGACCATAGAAGCTTCGTCAACGATGATGACTTTGAACGATGATAGATCGACTGGTTCTTCCGGCTTGGTGATTTCTCTCACTTCGCCGTTTGCTTGTAGAGACAAGCCGAGGAGACTGTAAATAGTTTTTGTAGGAACTGATTGCAAGCCTTCGCCGTCAAGGTAATTGCGCAGGACTTTTACAGCCTTGTTAGTAGGCGCGGTAAAGCAGATTTGCTCTGGGCGGAAAGGGCCATTTTTGGACAACTCCGTAGAACAGAAGGACTTGCCGGTGCCAGCGTAGCCCTTCAATAGGAAGTAAGGGTTGTCATGCGTGGGCTTGGAACCTAACCATTCAGTCATCATGGATAAAGCTTGGGCTTGATCAGGCGTGGCAATGAATTCGGGCATTAGAGTTTCCTTTCGGATTGTTGGCTTATCGCCGGTTGTAGAAATAGCCTCTTCGAATGTAGGTAGTAATCGAAAGCAGAGGCATCCTTCGAAGTATGCGAATTTTATATAGCTGTATCATGTTGAGGACATACATGGGTTCGAGGTCAGGATCGGGCCAGATGTATTCGATGAAGTCGGAATAGGGGATAACAGTGTTCGGGCGCATAAGGAGCAGGGATATGAATAAGGTTTGGTGGTGGGGGAAAACCATGACCTCGCCGCAGTAGGTAACCTCATCGCGGAGGAATTGCGGATAGGTCATGGAGATCATATCACTTCCCAAGCGCGGCACGGGCTATCCGACATGCCCTTTCGAGATTGTCGCCTGCACTCATTGACCACATAGGCTCTAAACCATCAATCTCCCGCAAAGCCGCTTCCAAAGCCTCCCGCAATCTCAAAGCCTCGTCAGCATAATCCTTGGCGACCTCTTTGTGCGCGAGCAAAGCCTCTCTCAGTTTTTCGTTCTCAGCCTGGAGTGCTGTGATGCGGGGGTCTGCATCAAACACGGCGGCGATTGCTGCTTGAGCGTGTTCACGGTAGCGCGGCCATTCAAGAGAGACGCGCTGTTGTTCAACCCGCTCCGTGTCTCCCCAGCTATCAACCTTCCGGCTGATCGCCCGCGCAACAGTCTCGACGAGGGGGGTCATCGCTTGGCCCTCCGCGTTCTCCAGTGAAATTCCCACATCTCCTCGTAACACGAGCCGCCACAGCAGCACTCGTAGCCGTTGCAACACATGCGGGCGTAAGCGTCTTGCTGCCAGACGTCGAGATACCAATCGCGGACATTGGGTAGATACAACCAAAGCATTTTCAACTTAATTTGCCAGCCTCGCGTCATCACACATCTCCCTTAGCCAGCGAGCGGATGGCGGCGAAAACAATATCCGCCTCCGTATTGTCGCCAAGCCATTTCAGCTTATCGACTGCCACCCGCGCAGCATCCTCCAGCCCCTGTTCATAGGTCTTGGCTGTGCGCTGGTTCCAGTCCATGCCCCGCAGTTTGAAATAGCCTTCAATGGCTTCCTGATAGGACAAGACGGTAACTGTTGACGCACAGTCGCAAAGTGCATTGATGGCCTCGTCGTGCGTCATGTCAGCCCCGCAGCTATCTTTGCTGGTGTCTTGGTCATTTGCTTTCTCCTTCGCCAAAGCTGCGCGCTGGTGTGGTCATGCTGGTTCAACATTCTTGCCAACGAACGTCATTTGATGCTCTGCGCAGTATCGGCGGAACGCGGCCTCGTGCAGTTCACCGGGGAGCATGGCGATGCTGTGGCCTATAGTACCACCCTTCCATGAACCTTTGCGATTTCCGGTTTCCTTCGAGAAGCTTATATCAAGCGAGCGGCTGATATTTGGGCGACGGAAGAACGAAAACCATTTGAATCGGCCTTCGCCAAGACGCCATTCGCGCTCCTCAATCCGAGTGACAGCAACAATCCGTTCGCCGTCATAATCGTCAAAATCGAAGCTGGCTTTCGGGCAAGCGTCTTCCACTGCCTTTTCAGCCTCCCATGAATTGCGTCCGGCGGTTAAACCAAGCCGAGAGGCAGTCCTTTCGGGAAACGTAAAGAAGTGATCGCCGTTCAGGTCGTAGAGGCTGCGCCTGACATGCCTCCAACTACGCCACGGAAGAAACCACACCTTCACCTTATCAGTCGTGTTGTCGTGCGTCTGGGCGCCATAGTGGAGATGCAGAGAGCCTTCGGAAAGAGTGAATCCATACTCGCGGCGGTGCATATCCCAATAGCCGGGCTTTCGACCTTCTGCGATCATCTTGTCGCGCGTTGGCTGTGTTCGGATTTCCACCCATTCGCGCCACGGTTTGATGATCGGCGGGAGCGCGCAAAGCAGGGTGCGGCGGAATATGCTGAATCTAAGCCGGCAGCCGGGATAATCGTCGCCATCACCGGAATCGAGCATGATTGCCAAGCACTTATAGTCGCCGCTGGCATAGGTGAACGGTCCCCAATATCTATCGTTATCGCTCCAGCGAATGCGCTGCACAAAGTTCATGCCATTTCTCCTGTTTGATTTTTCTTGGACATCTCGCGAAAACCAGCCATCCGTCCGTGTTTTTTACCGCATGAACCGGGGATGCGGCTGAAAAAGGTTGTCATGCTGCTTCTCCCATTTCGGCAAAGGGGCAGAGAAAGTCGCACGCGGGCTTCTGCAACGAAAGGGTCATTGGGTTCTGCCATGCAAGCGGCGTCTTTCAGCATTTGCATCCGCATGAGAAAGCGAACGGAAATACCATTGGCCTTCTCGCCGTCTTCATAAATTGGCTCGGCAAAAAGGGCATTGATAGCCCCAACCATTTCCTCGGCCTGTTCAGACGGCCACCAGCCCGCGTCGAGCAAGTGGTCATAATCGCCAGCGCCATCATCGCCCCAAGCGTCGTAGCTCATGACGCCGCTCCAAATTTGTCTGTGATATGCGGGGGGATGAAGCCTCGTGAATATCCAATCTCACGGGTCTTTCCTGCTTCGGTCAGTCTTAGGCGGCCAAATCCCTTGAAGCCTTGCGCCTTGCCTCCGTAAAACTCTACATACCCTAAATCTCGTAGGGCATTCCATGTCTTACGCGCAGTCTCTGCCGTCTCACCTTGCGCGAGTGCTACTCCGTGTTTGTCAAAACAGGCATCGCCGCCATGCTCTTTCAGCCACTTGAAGGCGGCTCGCTGCGCATTCGTCAGCCCCGCCGCCACCTCTGCTGGTGTCTTGGTCATTTCCACAACCCCTTCACCAGCAGTCGAAAGAACTCTCTCCAAGTCATCCTGCCAGTTTCCGCCTGGCTCCAATAGCTATAGTCATCCACGGGATTGCTCCTTTCGTTCTTCAATAATCCGAAGCGGCCACACTGGCTTGCCTGTGCGCGGATCAAGGCGCGAGGTTCGCGGCATGTAATCCTTATAAGTCATCCGTTTCTCTGTCATACAATTATCCCCCTGGCTTGCAGCCATTCAGTTAGCAGATCAGCAATTAGCTCAGATCGCTTGCCATAGGGCACACGACCTTCCAATTCGCTGTAGAGTTCTAGATCTACTTTCATTGCAAGTGACTCGGGTATGCGCACTTGCAAATGAAACGGGCGGTCAATCTTCTTCAAGCGGGCCATCGACTTCCTCCTGGTGGTAAGTTGCACTGATGGTGAATGGTGACTCGTCTAGGAACTTCACTTCACCCGAAGGGAATGAGAAGTCGAAGTCTGAGCAACAATCAACGCACATGTGGGTGGTGGACTTTTGGATGAGAACCTCGCGCGGGAGGGAAGGTTCCGGGCGGTTAACTCGCCGCCAGCGAGTAGTGGGAGATACTTTGCCGCTGGTCTCCTTCTGCATGTGTTGGAGGAACATGCGGTGCTTGGATGCGCAATAGGAGCAGGTTTGCTCAGCGAACAGTGCGACGGCGGCAACAGGCTCCCAGATGATGGCGGCGAGGAGGGCTTCGATCTCTACCAGCTCCTCCTTTGCTTTCTGGCGCAAGGGTGATGCCGCGCGGTAGTTGTTGGTGATGCGAAGGGCGGCTTTCTTCTGCGCTTCGAGTTTAGCTTTGGTGGTGACCTTAGAGATTTCTGCATCTAATTGGTCGAGGAAGTCGAGATCGTCGGTCATCTTACACCCGCCTTTCTAATAGCTTCAGCTTTCGAAGATGCCTTAACATATTGAACAGTCCAAGGTTCTGGAGCCCATCCGCAAGTTCCAAGAGCACCTTTCGGGCGCACTGCATAAGTGCGCCCGGAGAGATGTGTTGCTTCTAGTTGCATTCTCACTTCACCATCTCCTTCAGTTCAGCCTTGATCCGCCGGGCAGTTTCACCGCGCCATGAAGCAGCATTGGCTAGGAAGTAAAGTATAACCGACTTTCCGCTGTCTGCATAGTAAGGACTTTCAACATCGCGCATTGTAAACATGGCTTGTAGATATGGCAGCGCATAAGGTGTGACAGTCGTCCAATCGAGCGCTATCTCCTTGGCAATTGTCATTACTGATCGTGGCATTTCTTAGACTCCTTTAAGCATCGCAATATCGCGATCTGATTAACATAGGCTAAAACGATCTAAATTGCAACATTCAAATGCTCATCGCTTACAAAAAACCCCCGATGCAAACCGTCGTAAGCATCGGGGGTAATTCGGACTGGTGAGGGGAGTCTACACCCGCCAGTCTAAGAGCGAGGTGATCTGGGGGACTTAGATCACTTGCTCTTTTTCGCACTATCAGTGGCACCAGCGCCGAGATCACCCAATTCTGCAAGCAACGAGTCAGTATCGACCACGTTCTTGGACTTGGAGGCCTTCTCGGCTTCGAGCCGCTCGATGGTAGGCCGCAGCTGCGCGGAACGGCGCAGAGCCAGCTTTTCGCCTGCGGTCTTGGTAGACAGGTAGGCCTTGATGGCTTCGGCGGGCTTTCCGCTGACTTCGATCAGCGCCTTCATCAGGATAGAAGTCCCGGCGAATTCGCCAGCAGCACGCTTGATCGTCCATTCACCAGCATTCAGGCGGGCGATGAGGTCGTCCATGGAAGCAACTGCATCGTCAACATCGCTTTCACCTGCGATCGAGTCACCGAGCTTCTGTTCGACGCCGTGTGCAGCAAAGCGCAGGAGGAGCTCAGGAGGCACGGTAAAGGTGCGAACGGCTCCGTTGCGGAAATCAAAGCGGGTAGAAACCACGCCATCTTCAATTGTGGAGGTTTTGTTCAACTTCTGCTTGGTCGAGAATTCAACCACGCGACCGTCTTCCATAGTGACGGGAGTTTTAACTGCTACTTCAGCCATTTGATAATTCCTTCATATAGTGTTGTCATCAGTGGAGCAAGGCAGGTTTGCCAGCCACCTAGATGTTATGGATTATGCGAGCGCGCAAGTCAAATGGTTTCCATAGGTAGGCGATCAATCCATGGATTTAACTCAATCAGTATTGACAAACGTTTTGGTTTGCAAACCAGTTTAACGGTGTTATCGCGGGATAACTTTGCGCGGATGGAATAGTGATCTTCGATTAAGCGCAATTCAATATCCGTTGACATAGACTGGCGGCAACACCAACGAAAGTAGCGGAAATATTCCATCCATGATTGGGCCTGGGCTTCGGATTGAAAATGCAATATTCGTTGGCCATAGACTTTCGCATACAACATTGCCGATTTGTATTGAGGTTGAAAGGACGCCGGTTGTTTGAAATGAAAAGCCATTTAACCCTCCCGCGAATAGAAAGGAGTTTCTATGTGATTGGGAGTTGCTTCGTCTTGGATTTCTAGCATTCGCATACGTTGGTCAAGTTCTTCAGGAGTGAGCAGATCGTCTGCATCGAGACCTAGGTCGGCCATCATGGCCTCGGCGGCGGAAAGTGACCGGCGCGGAACAAGAGCCAGCATCGGCGGAGACTTCTGATAAGTAATAACATATCTTTCCGCCGCCTCAATCAATTCCAGATCAATCTCCTTTCCTTCGCGATAAGGCCTTATCGCACGATACATGGCCATTCTTGTCGAAAGCGCCAATGACGCATCGGCCATTTTCAATTCTATCTTTCCGCCGGTTTTCAACGCCTTCCGCCATATGGCTAGGTATATTCTATTCTCTTGTGTGATTGGTTTCATTCTGTTCATCCTTGGAATTGTCAGTGCGCAGCATGGGGGGTTAAGTCGGTTGGGATCAGTGCTGCGCACTGACGGGAGGTTAATTAACTCGCAATACTGGTATCAACAATGTTGCTTGGCCATCCGCCGGTGCTATCCCGGCGAAGATAGGGTCAGCAGCTGCTTCGGAACTATAGATGCCGATAACTCGCAAGGTGTCTGTGTCATAGTTCGCCACTGCGACCATGAAGCCAGTGGTGGCTTGAATGTCTGGCTGGTGAGCCTGGGGTTCGCTGTCTGCTTTATGTTCCATTAGTATCTCCTAAGGTGAATTGTCGTTAATCGACGATTGATATTGTATCAATGCGGGGATAGTGTCAATTGGAGTCTGCAAGCACCAGCAACGGCTAATTGCATTCCGGCTCACGAAAGTCTATTGACAACGGATTACTGTCGATCTACGCGCGCGTGCGCTCAGGCGCGAAGTATATAATGCCAAACGGGCGGAAATCTAGGGGCTTGGATTATGCGATCGGATAATCAAGCGCAAATCCGATCTATTACTTCAAATTCAAATCCCGAAAGCCTCCGGATCATTCCAACTTTTTCCCAATAAATCGCATGGGGATAATTCTTGGCAATCAGCATAGGATTGAATTGCGAAGTTTGTTTAGACCGCCGCTGCACGTCGGCGGGCAGATTGCATTGATTGTAGATTTTTTTTCCCAGGGGACTTGACACTATCGCCACTACCATTAGATTAGCGATTGCCGGTGACGCAATTCTGCCGAGTCGGCGCAAATGGAGTCTAATTATCATGGCACGTAAAAACGCAATCGTTTCGGTGGAAACAACGGAACAATCAATTGCATTCGTTGTCGATGGAGTCGGCACGATTGATATTGATCTGGCATCATTGGCTAGTGAAGTTACCAGTCGCGCAATTATCCATGGCATTGTTCAGAAAGTCAGCGATGCCGCTGCACTAGGCAAAGACGCAACACCTAGCGATAAATTCCAGGCGATGAAAGCCGTTGCTGATCGGCTGATCGCTGGCAATTGGAACAAACCCGCTGGCGAAACTGGCGCGCCAGTTCAGGGTTTGATCTGGATGGCCTACCGCGAGGTTATGCAATCACTGGCGGCCAAAGCTAAAAAGACTGTCAGCGATGATGACCTGCGCGCGAAGTACGATGCAAAATCGCGCGCCGATCAATTGGCATTGCGGACTAATCCCGAAATTGCCAAGGTTATTGAACGCATTAAATCTGAACGTCAGACCAACAACACGGTTATTGATACTGACGCGCTGTTGGCCGAATTGGGCTGAACCTTTAGGGGCAGGGAGGTTGATAATTTGCCTGCCCCCTATTTTCTTTGGAGTAATAACCATGACTGGCATTGACTATCCTGTTAAAGTTTCTCAACAAACTGTTAACATTCATATGATCGGAGACTGGCAAATTTTGGTTACAATCCAGCCGAACGGTCAAATTATCTTATCAACATGGCAAAATGGCGAACAAATAGGCGATAGCCAATTTGCCGTGTCCGCTATTCGTCCGAAGGATACTGTAATATGAATATCATCAATCCAACCGCAATCATTGCCTATCTATTCGGAGTCCTAATCGCAATTCAACTGGCATTCATTGCAAAGCTGCTATGGGACGAATACATCGACGGTTAGTCCGGCGAATAGCCAATTGCCCCTAACACTGAACCCGGCCATTGTGCCGGGTTTTTTTTTGCCTGATCGCCGCCCGTTCAATCGATTTATTTGTTCCCATTATGTCCGCCCCGTAGCGCGCTGATCAGGCTGGCGGCTACCCTAACCCGCTATTTCGGCGTAGCCGCGCCCCTGCCCCTGTTTCCGCTAGCCTATGGCCCTATTGCGCCCCCTGCCCCCCTGCTATCCACCCCTGCCACCTATCCATCCCTATTCGTATCCCTATACCGTGCATCTAGTCATATCCCTATACTGTGTCCCATTGCGCCTAGAATCAATGCGGATGACACCTTTTTCCCTGTGTCCTAGCGTATCAATACGGTGATTGACTGTATGCCCTAGAGTCCCTCCATTTGAAAAAAAAATTTTGGAGTTACTAAGGTTACAGATGTTACACCCACACACATGCCAAAATGCCCAATCTGCATTGATCCCTAACTCATCCACACACATCTAGCCCATACCCCTACCTGCCCTATTCTGCGCGCCAGTCCCGGCTCTAATCCATTGTTTTCGCGCCATTTTCGCTCTCCCTGCCACCGATCAAGGGGGGTGGGTCTTGTCGAAGGCGGGTAGGGTGTTGCGGGGTGTTTATGGGCATATCTAGTCGTTGCGCATCCACTTCCCTGCACACCGATCCTTCTGCGTGTCCCCTTCCCCCAATCCAGATCAAAAAAGCCCCATTATGAATAGATCGGATTTGCAAAGGTGGAATAGATCGGATTAGCTGTCGCCTAGTCGGGCGGAAACTTACCCATAACAGCTTGACTGCGCGCCAGCCTCCACGCATAGATAGGACAGAAATTTCGGGCATGGAGGACTTTTCCGCCCGCCGCCCAAAAATAAGGGATCTGGAAATGGACGCAGAAACAGACAAGCTCCGGGAGGATATTCATCAAATCCTCTATCCGCCCGATCATCCGAAGTATCAGGGGCTGGCGGCTGCGAAAGGCTATTCGCAGGACTATTCTCGTATCCAAAAGGTGCGCTATAGCCACGAAGCCATGATTGACATGATCATTGCAGACCCGATGATCAAGCAGAATGAACTTGCAGAGCGTTTTGACGTCCGTCCTGCCTGGATCTCGCGGATAATCGGCTCCGACGCGTTTCAAGGGGCTCTGGCGAAGCGGAGGGAGGATATCACCAACCCTTTTCTCGTAGCAACAATCGAGGAAAGGCTTAAAGGCCTCGCAATGCACTCGATTGATGTGATTTCGAAGAAGTTGGAAGACACCAATAACGCCGATATTGCGCTGAAAAGCCTCGATATTGCGTCGAAAGCGCTCGGATTTGGCGCGCGCGATCGCGGAGGTCAGGTGCAGAACAACTTCATAGTCCAGATGCCACAGAAAGCCGAGTCCGCGGAAGATTGGGCCAAGAATTACGGCGGCGGAAACGGACAAGTAATCGAACACCAGAATTTCAGCTCCACAGCGACCAGAAATCCGCTGGAGCAGCCCTCTAGTATGAAGCTGGCGGAAATCTAATGGAAAATGTTACGCAACTCGCGCCGGGGACTCTTCTGGCCAGAGGGGTAAGAGGCAAGTCCACCGATGATGGGACTGTAGCTGGCGCAGGGGGCGGCTCGGGCATCGACACTAATCTCACTCCGCCAGTTTTGTCCCTTGCAGTCGCGGGCAATGTCTATCCGCCGCAAATTGACGCGGCGCTGGATGTTACTTGGATCACCGGTGACACTATTCGGCTGCAAAGCTGCGCGGATATAAGCTTCGGCACATTGATAATCGACGACGCGCATGTTATTACCAATGCGGAAGTTCTCGCAGGTAGTATATCTTACGGCGCGCTACTATCCAGCATCATCTCCCCAACTGTTACTTGGTTCCGCGCCCGAGGCGAGCACGCCGCAGGCAACAGCAATTGGTCGAATATCTGCCTTCACGGAGATGTAACTGCTCCGACCATTACATCTTCCGCCGCAATCAATAACAATGAGAACACAGTTCTCGCGCACACTCTCACCGCCAATGAGTCTATCTACTCTTGGGCCATCACTGGCGGGCTTGACAGCGGAGACTTCGAAATAGCCGGAACCACCCTTCGTTGGCTGAATAACGGCACAAAGGATTATGAAATCCCTGACGACTCCGGGACGAATAATGTCTACGACGTGCAAGTCACCGCGACCGACTATGCAGGCAATGCTACTAATCAAAGTATAGCAGTCACTGTCAATGACCTCGCGGAAACACCAACAGGGCTTAGCGGGGTGTTTACTGATATCCCCGGAGTCACTGCCAGCACACTAGCCACTTCGGCGGAAACCTACACAGTCGCAGGCCTTGGCACTACAGTGCCTATCACAATCACTGGCGGGACTTATTCCAAGAACGGCGCGGCTTATACCTCCGGCGCAGGGACTGTTTCCAACGGTGATACTGTGCAGCTGCAAGCCACATCTTCTGCGTCAAGCGGCGCGGTTATTACTACGATTGTAACCATAGGTGGTGGCTCGGATACTTGGAAGATCTCTACCGCAGGCGCGCCAAGCTATCCTGCAACTGGAAGTCGCGTAGCGCAGTTTGAAGCCTCTGATAGCGCCAACCTATTCCAGCTCATCACCGCTGCCACTGCCGCGACTGCTGATGGAGACCCTATCGGCACTTGGAGGGACAAGAACGGCACCGGATTTGACCTCACTGCACCGGCCAATAACACTACTCGTCCGACGCTGCAAAATACTGGAACTTACCCTGTTGTCCGTTTCGATCGAGTCAGCTCGCAGTATCTATATAGAGCAGCCTCATTAGGCCTCTACGCCGCCGCTGGCTGCACAATGATGTTCTCAGTGAAGATGGACACCACACCGGGCGTGAAGCAGTGTTTTGCCTCCGAAGGCCTATCTTCCGCCAGCAATCCGGCGTATGAGATCTTGCGCTTGAATAACGACAACAACGACCTCGGCGCATTCGTTAAGGACAACGCCGGCACTATCGTAGTCAACAGTCCAACGCTCGCGGATGAAGCAATTCAAAACGCTACAGATGTTGTGATTATCTTGACTGACACTGGTAGTTCTCTTACCGTCTATGTTAACGGCATAGCTTATACCTCATTCAGCTACACTCGCGGAACTTCCACTGGCTGGGATCGTTTCGCCCTAGGAGCTTTCCTCCGCACCACGGCGGAAGACTTCCTCGACGGCGATGTTTACGGTGCTTCATTCCACACAGCTGTCTTGAACAGTTCAGAAATCGCAGAACTCACCACCTATGGTGGCTATCTACAAGGTCGAATTATATGAGAGACAACACTGGCCAGCCGCATGGCACAATGGTTAATAAAGTCCGCAAGATCGGCGGAGGCGGTTTCACTACGCACTTAACCATTTCCAACGACGGACTTACAAAGGTCTGCGGAATTGACGTCTTTCAGTGTTATGTTTTTAAGTCCACTGTAGGCTCTTGGTCGCCTCTTATGACCATTGCGTCATTGCCCGCGAACGAGGCGAAGATTTCAAACAGTGCACTTCTAACCGATGCGGCGGGTTGTTATGCTTCCGCAGTTGCCCCAAATGACAGCACAGTTATCTATGCTACTTACAACGCCTATTGGTATGTCTCAAGCGACACCGGCACTAGCTTTACTCGCAGCGCGCTTGCGGCTAAAAGAATGCTGTCTAATTCCGGCGCGCAACGTCTCTGGGGCTACAAGATGGCTGTCGATCCCCAAAATGCCTCGGTCGCTATGCTCGGCACTATGGGAGATGGCATTTACGTTACCACGGATAAGCTAGCCACTACTCCCACAGCCGTCACCGGCATCACGGCGGGAGCCACTGTTAATGGCTTCGACTCACCACATTTGGTTGCTTGCGATCCCGCGTCAACAGTCACTGGCGGCCAGAAGCAGATTTGGTATATTTCCAAGTATGGCACTGGAATTTACAAATCCACCAACGGACCTTTGGGGACCTATAACCTCATCGCAAGCAGTCCTGTTAATCCAATTTCTATGGTCTGCGATCCGAATGGCAATCTCTGGGTCTTGGACACCACAGCCACGCAGAATATATGGAAGTATAACGGCACTACTTGGACGCAGAATACTACTTGCTCTGCGAGGCAGTTTTCCGCCATTGCAATCGAGCCTGGAAACGCCAACAACATCGCTATAACTGACGTGGATGGCTATTTTCAAAGATCCACCGATGGTGGAGCCACGTGGATTGGAAGTTCACCTTGGTTCGATAACTACCCCGCGCCAGTTGGGCGGCAAATCAATGCTAATCAAATACCTTGGTTGCAAGTCGGAGTTGGTCTTGGCTTTCCGTCAACTATCTGTTTTGACCCATCGCAGACCAATAAACTCTATTGTGCCCACGGCGTTGGAGTTTGTTCGTCCACGCCTCCCGCAGGTTTCAGCAAATGGACTTGGACTGATCTCACTCAAGGCATGGAGAACCTCGTCGGAGTCTATGCCTTAAACCACGCTGGCGGCAACACAACCGATCCTATCTTTGGCACTATGGACAAGATGATGTGGGTGGACAGCAATCTCGATGCTTACGCGCCTACCTATCGTGGGCCTTCGGGGGCTGGCTTGTGCCATACTTGGTGCATAGACTACGCAATCGGAGATCCCAATTTCCTCGTCGCTGTTAATGTCTTTCAGAACAACCGTATGGCCTATTCTACTGATCGAGGGCTTACGTGGACAAAGTTCAACAACCAACATCCTGACGGTGTGCTTGTGGGCGGAAACTGCGCAGTAGGCGCGAAAGGCGCTGGTGGCGGTGTCAACGTCATCTGGACGCCGGGGAACAACGGCAAAGCTGTCTATCGTAAGTCCACCGACGCGATTACGGATCCATGGAGATATCTCGCCTTCCCCGGCTACGCAAGCGGCTTTGGCAATTGGATCAACGCCTTTTATACGCGCCGTTACACACTCTGCGCGGACAAAGCTAATCCTGGAACTTTCTACACCATAGTCAATTCCTACAACCAACCTTCAGGCTCGCTAGACACTGCCATGCGGGGATTGTGGAAGACCACGGATGAAGGCGATACTTGGACTCGCATTTACGCCAATGTGCTGGACTCTGAAGGCGGGTCGTCAGATGCTTGGCATGGGATTTTGAAATGTATGCCCAATCAAGCGGGCAAGATGTATTACACGCCGGGAAGAGATTATGCCAACGGACGCTTGAAATACTCCACCGACTCTGGTGTAACTTGGAACCCCGTAGCCAATGTGTTTGCTTGTAGGTGTTTCGACTTCGGAAAAGCCGCTCCGGGAAGCAGCTATCCGACTATCATCGTCGAGGCCACCATCAGCAGTGTTTACGGCATCTATATAAGCATAGACAATTGCGCAACTTGGGTTCAAGTGGCCAGTGCCAATCCCAATGGTAATGGAGATATTATCAACGGAGTGTTCGGCGATATGAATACCTTCGGTCGAATATATATCGCCTACAGCGGCTCTGGCTTTAGCTACATTGACTTTGTCAATAAGATCAGGCTGGCTCCGTGAGTATCCGTTGGGTTCTTAGCTATAGCGGCACCCCGCCAGTAGTTGCTTTCAGCGGCACTGAGGGCCAAGGCACGCCTATCATCGTCGATACGCTTACAGACACGCCGTATTATCTAAAAGGTAATGTTGTAACCCCCTTCGCAGGTGGTGGGGGAGTTACTGACGGCGACAAGGGCGATATAACTGTTTCCGGCGGCGGAGCAGTTTGGACAATCGATGCAGGACTGAGGATTAACTCTGGCTCGACAACTCTAGATTTTGGGGCTTTTCCCGGTTCGACTGACACTTCCATTGCCATTACTGGTCAAACAGCTATTCTCGCTGGATCAAAGGTTCATGCTTGGATTTGGCCTGCGGCTACCGCAGATCACTCAGTAATGGATCACGTAGTCGATCCACCAAGAGTAATCGCAGCAGATATCATCGCCGGAACAGGGTTTACAATTTACGGCTTCACCACCAATGCCAATCGGCATTTCGGTCTTTACACGGTCAATTGGCTTTGGAGTTAGAACATGGCAGGCATACAACTATTAAGCGCAGGTGGGCTTGTAATCGCGGGAAAGGAAGAAGCCCGCAATCCTCTACAAGTTGCTCTGATGACACAAGGCGGCAATGCTTATCGCTACGCAGGGTTCACAGGCACCATCGGCGCGGCACTTGCAGCGAACAGTGAAGTTTTGCAATTCCGGTTCGTATCAGGGGCGAAGACCTACTGCATCGTCGATAAGATCCTATTCGACGGCTCAGCTGTTGTAGCCGCAGCCACAGCCGCAGGACCGCTTGGTTTTATGGCCACAGTCGCGCGAGCCTGGACAGCCGCCGGTTCTGGCGGAACAAGAATTGCCATGACCGGCGACAACCTTCAGATGGAAACTTCAGAGCCAAACTCCCAAGTCAACGACCTTGGTATCGCCACAACAGGCGCACTCACAGCAGGAACGAAGACCCTCGACGCCAACGCCATAGGTCAATGTATTGGCGGCGTCGGCACTGCGGCACTCACAGCTCTTGGCACTAACACAACTCTCATCCCACCACAGCCGCTTATGGATGCTTCCGCTGGTGGCCCGCCTTTGATCCTCGCCAACCAAGAAGGTTTCGTTATCCGCACAACTCACGCAGGTCCAGCGTCTTTAACCTATGTTGCTGGTTTTACTATTGTCTGGCGCGAGGTTACGGCTTACTAATGCTCGAACCAACTGTTCTTTGGTCGCCGCAAGAAGGCCCTCAGCGAGCACTATTGGAGTGCCCGATTTTCGAGGTATTCTACGGCGGCGCTCGAGGCGGCGGAAAAACAGAAAGCTCCATCGGCGACTGGCTACAGCACTCATCGCTCTACGGCGAGCAAGCCATCGGTATTTTCGTCCGGCGCAAATTCAAGCAGCTTGCTGAAGTCATCGCGCGAACCAAGCAAATATTCCCGAAACTAGGAGCAAGATATAATGAGCAAAAAGCTGAATGGCGAATGGCCAATGGGGCGCGTCTTAAGTTTGTTTATCTGGAGCGTGACTCAGATGCTGAGGAGTATCAGGGCCACAATTACACCAGAGTATATGTGGAGGAAGTTACAAACTTTCCTTCGCCTGGTCCTATTGATAAGCTACGGGCTACTCTACGTTCTGGCTCTGGCGTGCCTGTGGGCATGCGTCTCACTGGTAATCCTGGAGGTCCTGGACACAATTGGGTTAAGAAGCGGTATATAGACCCTTGCAAAACAGGGTTTCAGGTGATCACGGAAGAATGCGATATCGAGATAGAAGGCGAAGTGCAAAAGGTCTCATTGCAGCGGGTTTTCATACCGTCAAAACTTGGTGACAATGTGCTCTTAATGCGAAATGACCCGACCTATGTGCTTCGCCTTCGTCAGTCGGGTTCAGAAGCACTGGTTAAAGCGTGGCTCGAGGGCAATTGGGATATCGTCGATGGCGCGTTCTTTGATGAGTTCACGGAGGAAGATCATGTCAGGCCTGCGAGTCTTATTAAAGCAGCTACCCCTCAGACAATTCGCTTTCGGGCTTTCGATTGGGGCTCTTCTCGCCCCTTTAGTGTTGGCTGGTATGCTATTGCTGATGGGCTTTGGGGTGATTTTCCTCGGGGAGCTCTTATTAAGTATCGTGAGTGGTATGGCGCGAGCGCTCCGAATGTTGGGCTGAAGATGACTGCGAGAGAGGTGCAAGAAGAGATCTTGCAGATGGAAAGAGATGAAAGGATTAGGTATGCTGTTGCTGACCCCTCGATCTTTATCCGAAATGGAGGGCCTTCGATCGCAGAGACCATGGCAAGATGCCGTTGGAGACGGGCGGACAACAAGCGCCAACCGGGGTGGGAAGCTCTTCGACAAAGACTCGTCGGTGACTTATTTCAACTACCTACAGGCGAGCAAGTCCGCCTTCCGATGATCTACTTCCTTGATTGTTGTGAGGACACTATCCGCACGTTGCCAACTTTACAACACGACGACAAGGACACCGAAGACCTCGACACCGACGGCGAAGATCACGCCGCAGACGAGACCCGCTACGCGGTAATGTCCCGCCCTTGGAAACCCGCACCTCCGCTGGTTCCCGAGCGCATCAAATACCCCTTGCATCCATCTCAAATGACATTTAACCAACTGGTTGACCGTAATAAGTCCAACCGCATACGCCGGGAATTAGAAAATGCCTACTGAAACTCCATCGCCAGAAAAGCTTGTCGGCATCTACAAAGCCTGGATGCTGCGGATCGAGGACGCGCTTAAGCGCGAGAAGAACTATCGCAAGCTAGCTGCGAAGTGTGTGGATATCTATGAAGCCAAGAACCCTGACCAGATACCGTTTAATATTCTTTATTCAAACACCGAGGTCCTCGCTCCTAGTGTGTATAATGCCCGGCCTATTCCAGTCGTTACGAGACGATTTAAAGACCCTGATCCGGTTGGAAAAGCTGCTGCTGAAGTCTCCACAAGATTGCTGAAGTTTCTAATCGAGGCAGAGAGTGAGGATTGTGACTCCTATGATGAGCTGACCTCGGCTGCGGTGCTGGATACGCTTGTAACTAATCGTGGGCTTACACGGTTCAAGTATGAAGATGGTGGGGATTATTCCGAGGCTGTCTATGGTGAAAGTGTCCGCTGGGATAAGATGTTCCATGGTTACGCGCGGACTTGGAAGAAAGTTCCGTGGCTCGGCTTCGAATGGGACATGACCAAGGAGGAAATGCAGAAGAACTTTCCTGAGGTTTCAGAGAAGATTGACTTTTCGAAGCTGGTGGAGCCACAGGATGATAATGAGAATAGAACGGCGGAGACGAAAGACCAGCTTACAGGTGTGAAGCTGGCAAAGGTCTACGAGATCTGGGACAAGCAATCCAGAAAGGTTATGTTCTTCTCACAGGCTTATAAAGAAGGGCCGCTGAAAGCAGTTGATGATCCGCTGGAATTGGCGAACTTCTTCCCTGTGGCGAAGCCTCTGAACTTCATGCGGAAGATCACCACGCTGACTCCGACGCCACTTTACGAGCAGTATAAGAGTCAAGCAGCGGAATTGAACGAGCTTACCCGCCGGTTGAAGGCCATGATCCGCGCGCTGAAGGTTCGGGGGTTTTACAATTCCACGGTTGAAGGGATTGAGAAGGTTCTCGAGTCCGAAGACAACACGCTAGTCCCGGTGGAAAATCCTTCGATGCCCGATGGCACCGGGGTCGATAAGATGATCTGGATCATGCCAGTTGACATGCTTGCGAATACTGCACTGGCACTCCACCAACAGCGAGAGCAGGTCAAACGAGTCATCTATGAGATCACTGGGATCAGTGACATTCTGCGCGGTGCAAGCCAAGCATCGGAAACCGCCACCGCTCAGCAGATTAAGAACCAATGGGGTTCTCTGCGACTGAAGAAATTGCAGAAGGAAGTTCAGAGGTTCTGTAGGGATAATCTGCGGATCATGCTTGAGATCGCGGTTACGAAGTTCGATATTGAGACCATTGCTCAAATGACGGGGCTTCCGTTCCTGACCGAGCAGGTCAAGCAACAGATCACTCAGCAACAGCAGATGGTCATGCAAAGTGCCCAGCAGGTGGGAACTCAGCCAGAACCCTTGCCAGATAGCATTCAAAAGGCTTTGCAAATGCCCACGTGGGAGGAGATTATGACGCTCCTTCAGAACGACAAACTGCGTGGGTATAAGGTTGATATCGAAACCAACAGCACGATTGATGCGGAAGCTTCACAAGACAAGCAAGACATTGCTGAATTGCTCAATGCGCTTAGCCAGTTCCTCAATGGCATCGCGCCGTTGATGGAAAAGGGAGTTATGCCGTTCGATATTGCCAAGTCGATGTTGTTGACGATTTCCCGCCGATATACTTTCGGCTCGGAATTGGAGGATAGCCTCCAATCCATGCAAACTCCTCCGCCGCCAGAGGAAAAGCCCGATCCCAATGAGCAGATGAAGATCGAGGCTGAAAAGGTTAAGATGCAGGCGGAAACGCAAAAGGCTCAGCAGGAAATGCAGCTTAGCCAGCAGGAGTTCGAACAACGCAAGCAGCTGATGGCAATGGAAATGGAGGTTGCCAAGCAAGAACTGGCAATCAAGCAACTTAAATTGAAGGCGGAGCTTCAGGCTCAGACCCATGCACAGAAGATGGAAGCTGCGAAGCAGAAGTCTCATGAAGCTAAGGAAAAAGAGAAGGAGTCCGCCTGATGCCTCTTTACGACTTCCGCTGCGTCGATGGGCATAAGTTCGAGCGCATGGTAAAACTGGCCGATTTTGAAGTTACCCAACTTTGCTCTTGCCTCATGCCCGCTACCCGCGTCATATCTGCGCCTATGTTCAGTGTCGAGCAGGTCGGCTACACCTGTCCGGTTACTGGAAAGTATATCGGCTCGAAGAAAGCTCATGAGGAAAATCTCCGCCAGCAAGATTGTCGGGTCTTCGAGTCGGGCGAAAAGGAACTAGCGCAGAAGCGTATCGCGGAACAGGAAGCAGCATTTGAAAAAAGTGTTGACCAGACAGTAGAAAAAAACTTCTGGTCAATGCCATCAGATAAGCGAGAGAAGATCGCCAATGAGCTCGAAAGTGGCGTCGATCTTGCTATTGAAAGGAAATAGAAATGCCCACGGATGAAGAGATTGTAGAAACCGAGGTTCAGAACCTTGATACCGAAGCAGCTTTGGCTGAGATTTCCGCGGACTTGTTCGGGCAGGAGACCACGGAAGGCGGTAAAGAGACTGAACAGCAGGCGGAGACTCCGGCGGAAACTTCATCCACTTCTGCTGTTGAGACTCCGCCTGCTATAACCACGGAAGGAGGTGATCCAGCTGTTGAGAACTCGGAAGAAGTGCAAGCGATCGGTGCACCGAAAACTTGGACGGCCGATGCAATCAAGGAATGGGCTACGATACCTGAACGCGCGAAGCAAGAGATTCTAAAGCGCGAAGAGGACATGTTCCGAGGCTTGGAGCAGTATCGGGAGAGAGCAGACCTTGGTTCAAAGTATGACGCAGTTGTAGAGCCTTATCGCGCGGCCTTGGCTGCTGAGCAGATTGATCCGGTAGGATTGTTCCAGGCTTTCGCGGGTAATCACTATCTGCTGTCTCGCGGCACTCCAGAGCAGAAGATAGAATTAGCTGCCTCGATGCTCTCGCACTACGGTGTGCCGATGGAGGCTTTGCTCGAACGCATGGCTGGCATCCCAACGGTTGACCCGCAGGTCAAGGCGCTTCAGGACGAACTGAACCAGATTAAATCTGGCCTTCAATCCCGCGACCAATCTGAGCAGCAAGCTCGCTACCAGCAAATTTCCGCGACCGTCGAGGCCTTTGCCTCCGATCCGGCAAACATCTACTATTCCGAAGTTGCCAACGACATTGCGCAGCTTCTGACCAGCGGAGTGGCTGTCTCCCTCCAAGATGCCTATGACAAGGCTGTCTACGCCAACCCGGTAACTCGGCAGAAAGAGATCGACCGCTTGACGGCGGAAAAAGTCTCTGCTGCCGAAGCTGCGGCGAAAGCTCGCGCAGACAAAGTAGCCAAAGCCACAGGCGCAAATGTGACCTCTATAGCAAAGTCGCGCGATGGGACGATCGCCGTTGGAAGCATAGATGACACGCTCAACGAAACCCTTGAACGCATCCGCGCTCAGGGATAACTCAGAAAGGTTAATCAATGGCAACTCCATCGTCAACCTTCACCGAGCTGGTCTCTACCACATGGCGGAACCACTCGAAAGATGTGAAGGACAACCTTTCGCGGAACAATGCACTTTATAAGTGGATTTCCTCGAAGGGCAACACGCGCAAGGAAAGCGGCGGTCTCACGATTACAACCCCGCTTGACTACAACGCGAACGGCACGTATCAGCGTTACTCTGGCTACGATGTTCTGAACATCCAGCAGAGCGACGTGATCACAGCGGCTGAATACCAGTGGCGGCAGATTGCGCTTAACGTCGTGGCTTCCGGCCTCGAACTGCGCATCAACAATGGCGATAATAAGATTGTTAGCCTCGCAAAGGCTCGCATCAAAAACGCCATGCGGACATTCAAGAACAACTTCTCGTTCGATCTCTACGGTGACGGCACTTTGCCTAATCAGATCAACGGGTTGCAGGCTCTTGTCGCCGACGCTGGCACCGGCACTGTGGGAGGTATCGACTCGTCAACCTGGAACTTCTGGCAGAATGCGGTTCAGTCCGCAGCTGCTCCGTTGCAGGGCGGCGGCGCGATTACCCCAAGCGCCACTACGATTGAAAGCCTCATGCTCGGTGCTTGGTTGAACCAAGTCCGTGGCGATGACAAGCCGGATATCATCATCTCCTCGAATGACTACTTCACGTTCTATGAGCAGTCGCAGGTTGCTATTAAGCGCTACACCACAGCAGGTGAAGCGCAGGGTGGTTTCACCTCGCTGAAGTATAAGAACGCCGATGTGATCTTCGACGGTGGTTCTGGCATCCCGGCGGCTCATATGTATTTCCTCATGACGGATTACATGGAACTCGTCGTCCACTCCGACGCTGATCTCTCGATCCAAGAGGATATGAAGCCCTACAACCAAGACGCTACGGTTATTCCGGTCTTGTGGATGGGCAACTTGTCCTGCACAAATCGTCGGCTTCAGCTGGTTATGAAGGCATAATAGATCGGATTGCTTTTTGCAAAACCGATCGAATTAGAAAGGAATTGAAATGCCTTATTCAGTAACTACAGGCTTGGTCGGAACCCAGCAGCTTGCGCTGTTCGGGCTTCCCGACTCAACCAACCGTCAACAGCCTGGGCTTATTGTCGATGCTGTTGACAACTATTGGGGAGGCGGTGAATTCATCTACTGCCGCGCCAATGGCTCGATCCGCCAGAATGGTCTGGTGGTGATTACTCCAACAGTAGCCTCAGGCGCTTGGCGCTATGACGCGACGGAAGTTCCGAATACCGCGAACCTCGGAAGAACGCTCGGTGTGGCAACAATGGTTGCGACCTCGGGTCAGTTCATCTGGGTTCAGATCTCGGGAATTACGCCAGTTAATTGCCAAGCCTCGGTGGCCGCCGACACGACCTTCGGTATCGCAGCCGCGGGTCAAGGTGGTGCCAACAGTGCCGGTAAGCAAGTGCTCAATGCACGTATCATTGCTGCTGGTGCTACGACTGTGGTCAAGGCCAATTGCGTTGCGAACAGCGGCACAAACCGCTTGATCGTGCCGAACGCAGATGGTTGGTTCTGCGGAGTTTACCTCTCCGGCACCGGCATCGCAGCTTCAACGACTGTTACGGATATCGACCCTTCAGGCACAGTAGTGACCCTGAGCGCCAATACCACAGCAGCCGTCAATGGCTCGGTGACTGCGACCTACAACAACGCGACGGTTTATTACAACGTCGCGCACCTCAACCGGCCTTTCGCGCAGGGTGCTATCACCTAAGCGAGCGACCAGTCTCGGCGGGGTTTCTCCCTGTGCCCCGCCGAGACACCATTTGAAAGGACTGCCCCATGAGTCAAGAAGCCCGCCCACCATATGTGACCTTCGAAACCCGACAAGTCGAAGATCGTGACGCCTCGATTGAGGCAGGACACTACGTGGCTAAGGATGTTCATTATGCTATTATCACACCTTCAGGGTCGAAGGATCGTCTGGAGAAAATTGCGACGGAATGGCTCAAGGATATTGAAGCAGCGGTTCGTGAAGAACGCTTCCCGGCGCAATGGGCGGAAGGTTACAAAGCAGGCTACAAGGCCTTTTTGGAAGGCAAAGAACTTCCGGAGGATGGCACGCCTATTCTTACTTGGCCGCCGCTTTCCCCTGCACAAGTTCGCACGATCATCGACGCAGATGTAAGGACAGTGGAAGATCTTGCAGCCGCGAATGAAGCCACGCTGACGCGGATTGGCATTGGCGGAAGGGCATTTAAGCAGCAAGCGCAAGCTTGGTTGGATACTGTCAACGACACCGGCAAGGTGGCTAGTGAACTCGCTGCGCTGCGCAAGGAAAACGAGAACCTGAAGAAGCGCGACGAAGCCCGCGACCAACAGATCAAAGATCTCACCAATCGCCTCGACGCTATGGCGAAAGTAAAAGAGGACGCTTAAATGACACTCCTGTCTGTGATCCAAGACCATTGTCGCATCCATGCGCTTAACATCCCGACTTCGATCACAGGGAGCACAGACACGACTGTCCAGCAGCTTTACGGGATTGCTAATGAGGTTTTGGAAGATCTGGTAGATCAGTCGAAATTTCAAGCTATTACCCGCGAGGCTACTTTTACGAGTATCGCGGCGGAGGATCAGGGAGCGATTACAGCAATCGCTGGCGTAGAGGGATACTTGTGGGCCTACCCGCAGACCTTCTATGATCGGACTCTCCGCCGCCCTCTCTATGGCCCGTTGACGGAGCAGGAGTGGCAAGCTATCAAGGCCATTCCGAACCCTGGTCCTTTTTACAAATTCCGCATCTGGAATGATCATATCTTCCTGAACCCCGCGCCTACGACACCTTTCAGCACTATCGCATTTGAGTATGCAAGCAGCTATGCGGTTGAGAGTTCGGGTGGAACGGCAAAGGCTCGTTTCGACGCCGATGATGATACTTGCAAATTCCCTGATAAGATCCTACGCAAGGGGATTATGTTCAGGTGGAAGCAGATCAAGGGATTGCCTTATCAGGCGGATGAGATAGCTTACTGGTCGCTGGTGAATAACTACATTGCAAGGGATAAAGTCAAACGTCCTTACAATATGGAGTTCGGCCATCAGCTGGATCTTCAGCCGGGGATCTTCGTGCCTCGTGGGAATTATCCTGTATGAGAGGCCCGCGAGCCATGAGTATGCGGGCACTTGCTAAGCCAATCCCGCAGAACGAAGCCACTGCACAGACGGTGACTGTGCCTGCTCCGGTAGGCGGTTGGAACGCGCGAGACTCGCTCGCGGCAATGAACCCTTTAGACGCTGTGGTGCTGGATAATATCTTTCCGGGGACGAGCGATGTGTCCTTGCGACCGGGATATGTCGACTGGCTTACAGCAATACCAGCAAATGCTAAGAGCTTGTTGCCGTATAATTACTTGACAGGCCAGAAGCTATTCGTATCGACGAACTCCGGCATTTATGATGCTACAAGCGCGGGAGTGTGCGGAGCAGCTGTGAATGCTTGCACGGACGGTAAGTGGGAGTCAGTCAATTTCACCAATGCGGCGGGAACTTCCTACCTGCTGGCAGTCAACGGCGTGGATAATCTCCGCAATTATGACGGCACAACTTGGGTGAATGTGACTGGTGTAAGCGCCAATGCCATTACAGGACTAGCCACCACGTCGCTTTCAAATATCATGCTATTCAAGCGCCGAGTGTGGTTCATTGAAAAGAACTCAATGAACCTTTGGTATCTGCCGACAGATGCTATGTCAGGAGCGTTGACGGCGTTCCCTATCGGTCAGCTTTTTAATCGTGGCGGGTATCTAGTATCCTTCAACAGCTGGACTGTTGATAGCGGCAGTGGCTCGGACGACTATTTCGTAGCAGTGACTTCTGAAGGCGAACTGGCTGTCTATAAAGGCACTGATCCCGCGAGCAGTGCTACTTGGGCGCTAGTGGGAGTCTACTACATCGGCCATCCGATCGGGAAGAAGTGTCTGGTGAAGTATGGCGGGGATTTGTTGTATCTCAGCCAGCAGGGTTTGACGCCGTTGTCGAAGTTTCTCCAATCCACAGTAGTTGACCGATCCGCGAGACTTAGTTTCAAGATCGACGGAGCATTTCTCGACGCTACAACTACCTATGGAAATATCTTCGGCTGGTCTATTATACCTTATCCAGAGATCAATGCACTGATAGTAAATGTGCCAGTTTCCGCCGATACGTTGTCTTATCAATATGTGATGAATGATATCACTAAAGCCTGGTGTCGGTTCTTCGGATGGAACGCGACTGCTTGGGCAATCATGGGCGACAATATCTACTTCGCCGGCGGAAACCTAGTAGCCAAGGCTTGGGCAGGCACAGCCGATGGCTCGACGCCGATCACTGGTCAAGTCGCGCAGGCGTATAACAACCTCGGTATTAAGGGCCAGACCAATGTCGTGCTCACTCGCCCGAATATAGCTGTAGCAGGCTCCGCGCAATTGGTCATGGCTCTCGACGCGGATTACAAGGTCTTCGGTGGAAGCACCACAGTCTCCTACGCGCCTATGGGTAGCGGGGCTTTGTGGGACACCAGCCTCTGGGGCACTGGTGTCTGGGACTCTGGGCTTTCCGCTGTCGAGTCCAAGTGGGTTACCGTCCCCAACGATCTTGGGTATCTTCATTCTTTGCGCTTGCAATTAACCACAAGCACTGCTAGGTTCTCATGGACTTCTACTGACTTTGCCGTGAGGCGGGCGGGGATTTTGTGAAGCACGTAATCACTGGGGCAGATCATATCATCGGCCCTTGGATCATGGAGCAAACAGATGGTCAGTGGGTTAACGGACGAGGAAGCACAATCGGATTATTGGATGATAATCGAGTCGTGGCGGGATGCTTGTTCAGCGACTATAACGGAGCCAGTGTCATGCTCCACTGTGCAGGGGAAGGTAAAAAGTGGCTCAACAGAGAGTTCTTGTGGTATACCTTCCACTACCCGTTTGAAGAGTTAGAAGTTAGAAAAATCATCTCTCCGGTGGAGAGCACCAACAGCCAGTGTAGAAAGTTCATAGAACACATTGGCTTTAGCGTCGAGGCTACCCTCAAGCACGCCAGCCCGAAAGGGGATTTGCTAATCTATACGATGGATAGATTGGCTTGTAGATGGCTAGACTTGAAGGGAAAATATCGTGGCAGACAGGCTGATCCCACTTACTAGAGGTAAGTTCGCAATCGTTGATGAAGACGATTTCGCTGAACTCTCTCAGCATAAATGGTATGCTCTACAATTTTATTATGGCGAGTTTGCCAATCTTAATTTTGGGGCAAGATAATGGGAAAACCGAAGGCTCCTAAACCACCAGATTACGCCGCAGCCGCGCAGGCTCAGGGTGAGGCTAATCTCAACAGCGCTCTGGCGACGAATTATCTCAACCAGCCTAATCAAGTAGGGCCGGATGGGAGTCTTAGCTTTAGCTATGATTACGCTGGTGGAAACAGACTTCCTGACGGAACGATCATCCCGCGTACGACTGCGACCACGACACTAAGTCCAGCGCAGCAACGACTTTACGATCAGAACAACCAGATCTCGACTGCGCTGAATGATCTTGCGCAGAGGGGGATTGGGTATGTAGATCAGGCGAGTGCTACGCCGACGAATATCAACGGCGCGCCGCAGCTTTCAGGTGCGCCTGGAGCTACGCAATTTCAGAGCCAGTATGATCTTAGCGGTCTGGGTGCTATGCCCTCGAGCAGTGACTTCGCCGCGCAGAGGGATCAGGTTACAGAAGCGTTGATGGCTCGGATACAGCCCTATATTGATAGAGATCGCGCGGCACTAGATAACAAGCTTGCTAATCAGGGATTGAACATCGGCAGCCAAGCTCGCAATTGGGATGAGGATACCTTCAACCGAGGCGTCAATGACCAGCGGCTCGCCGCCGTGCTTGCGGGTAGTCAGGAACAGCAGAGGCTGTTTGAAGACGCTATGGACATTCGCCAACAGGGCTTTGGCGAAGCAGCGCAGCAAGGAGACTTTGCCAATAAGGCCGCGGAAGCCACGTTCGGGCAAGGGCTTGCGAGCAGCCAGATGAACAACCAAGCACGTCAGCAAGCATTGCAAGAGGCGGATTACTTCAAGAACCAGCCGCTGAACATGCTCAATGCACTGAGGACGGGTAATCAGGTTTCAATGCCTCAGTTTGGAGATGTAGCTACGGGTGCACAGATAGCTCCGGCTCCGATCTACGCCGCCACGAACGATCAGTATAATGCGCAATTGGATGCTTATAATGCGAAGATGCAAAGTTTCGGATCACTGCTTGGTGGACTAGGTAAACTCGGTGGTGCAGCTATTGGAAAGTGGGGTTAATATGGCTACCAGCGGCACACCATTGATGAGGTCGAGCGGCCAAGTCCCTTATGTCCCGACAGGATATGAAGGGTTACAGTCACAGGCAGCCTCAAAGAGAAAAATTGC
>CAZQUL010000006.1:0-36437 GCA_964596525.1 uncultured Gammaproteobacteria bacterium
TGGGCCACGCCGCGCGTCAGCGCCATCAGGCCGGTCTGCAGGTCGGTCGCGCCGATGCTCACCCACCGCTGATCCAGGCCCTCGGTGCCGCGCAGCTTCGCCACCAGTTCGCCGAGCTTCACGCCCTCGGCCTTGATCTCGTTCATCAGCGCAGCTTCCGCCTCGTTCAGTTGGCGGTAGCCGGTGATCTTCGGTTGCACAAAAGTTTCCATGTCGTTCCTACGTTGTGCCGCTTTTCGGGGGAGCCGGCTAACCCCTCATTCCAGCCGACGCCTAACGGCGCGGCTGAATTCGATCGTTAGCGCCCATGTCAGTAGTCATCGTAAGGCTCTGGCGGATCGTCTTCGCAGTCCTCCGATCCGCATCGTCTGCATTCCCAGTGCGAGCAATCGGCGGTTCCGTTCACCACGTCAGGGTCTCCGTACCAATCGCTTACCCACTTCCAATCGTGGTCAATCAGGCTCTTGTCCTGCATTTCCTCCTGCGCGGACTCCATGTCTTTGTTGGCGTTGGTCGCGCAGCAGCCGGGGCATTGGTGTGTTTCCATCGGGTATGCCATGTTGCAGTTCCAGCATAGCGTCGTGGGCGCTAACCCGTCGGTCAACACGGACTGCCCGCCAGCAGCGTTCGTTTGCGCTTCTTCGTTGCTCATGCCTTGTCTCCTTGTTTGGCCGCGCCAGAGGCGGGCAGCCGGTTACCTTCGACGTTAGGCCCGCAAATCACGGATTGCGTTCGCGCAGGTTTGCGCAGCGTCCGTCCAAACCCCGCCTTTCAGGCTTTCGCACAGCTTCGCGCACCGCTCGCGCTCTGCGGCCTCAACCAAGCGCGCAAACGCCACCAGCCATGCAAGGTCTGCGGTGAACTCACGCTTTCCGGTTTCGCTTTCGGCTGCTTGATAAGCAAGCGCCTTCAATTCTTCGGTCGTCAGCATCTTTTGCCTTCGGTTACGCGGGCCTAACCCGTCACTCAAGCTGACCGTCCGCTGGCGCGGCTGCGGTTTGTGTTGGCAGTTCGCATGCGTGATGCCTAAAACACGTTAGGCATCTTCAACACTTAGTCCACGTCGCTGGTCTTCTCTGATCGCTGCGTCGCAGTACCAGAACAGGCCCCAATCCGTTCCGCTCGTGGTGTCTCGGACGCGGACTTGTCTCGTTTCTGTCTTGTGCTCATCGCAGTCGCCTTCGCACTTGCGTTGCACTTTCGGCGTGTGGTCGCTGCAATGCGAGAAACCAGCGTCGCTGGGGCCAAACTCACCGCCGCACTGCGAGCAGTAGGTCCGCCGGAAAAGATGCCTAACTTTCGGTTCAACTTGACCCGCCACGGCGGGCTGCTTCTGTTCGTTCATCGTTGCTCCTCTGCGCCGTGTCGGGCGCGGTTAACCTGGCGTTGTGCTTCACGCGGCCTGCGGGACAACTTGCCCGCGCAGCTCGGCGCGTACTTCCATCCAAAGCCTGCCCAGCATGTTCTTCCCGTCGCGGTTCGGTCCCCAGCCCCAGAAGTCGTCACGCCACGAGTTCTCGATCAGCGTGCGGTCGCCGGTCTCCAGAAGCTTGCGCCGCACGTACTCATGCTGCTCGACCTTCGCGCGGAGGATGAAACCCATCGTCATCACCTTGATGCGGTCCCATGTCGGCCGGCGGTCTTCCTTGTGACGTTCGGCGATCTTGAACGCTTCGTGAGCGCTCGGTGCGCGAGCGATCAGCGCAGCGATGTCGTCTCGGTGCCCGGTGAACTTGGCCGCCTGATAAGCGTGCTCGCTGGTCTGGTAGGTGTGCCCGTTCCATTGCAGGTTGAACGCGCTGAAGTTGCTCAGCACGTAGAAGTCTTGCTCGTAGAAGAACACCTCGCGTTCGGTGTCCAGGCCATGCAGTTCCATTGTTTGGCTCCTGTCTCGCGCTTCGGATGGGTGAAGCACAACCCTTCATTCGAGGCGACAGCCTTCGGCTGCGCCTCAATTCAAACGTTGGGCGTCAGCCTCATGCGCATCTCGGTCCACGCGCCAACAGCCGCGACGCATTCGCGCCAAGCCGTAGCGGTATGCTCGTGGGCCACCTCCAGCGCCGTCTCGAAGACCGGCACCATGTCGTCGGCGGCCTTGTCGCGCTCCGTCTCGCAGATGCGCTCGACATGCAGCGCTGACATGAGCCGTGTAGTGGCAACCATGAGGAGGGCGCCGACGATCAGCGGATCGTGGTTGTTCATCAGTCCCACCAGTCTTCGCCGCCAGCCTTGCAGTCCGGGCAGTGCCAGCGGTATCCGTAGGTGAAGTGCCTCTCGACCTTGTTAGGGTGCGCGCATGCCTGCACTGACTCATCTTCCACCGGCCGCCCAACAGGTAGGTCGAGCGGACCCGCAACAGCGGGCTTCGTCGTGTCGTCACAAGAAGGCAGGCCCAATGCCTCGTCAATCTCGGCCAGGGCGCGGCCCGCGATCGTCAGGAAGGTCGCGCCGGGTCCGCGCTCGGGCTCCGTGCTCACGCCGCGGCTCCCGGCCCGGCACCCGCGTCGGCGCCCTGGGTCTCGAGGAACGCGGCCGTCGCGTCCTTCGCCGGCGCGCCCTTCTTGCCGCCGCCGGCGGGCGGGTCGTTCTTCTCGCCGCCGCCCTTCTTGGCCACGTCGCGGTTGAAGGCCCGCACGGTGCCGTCGATGGGCGCCTGCTTCTCCTCGGGCGGCGTGAGCGTGATGCTCGTCTCGCAGCCGATGAGCGTGGCCAACTTGCCGATGACATCGCCGGTCAGCTTCGCGGCCTGGATCCGCATGGCCAGGTCGACGGTGCCGCCTTCCTTGCAGTCGACGCCGAACTTGTTCACCTCGCACTCGCCGACGACGATGTTCGCGCTGCCGCCGAGGCCGTAGTCGACCGTGAGCGTGTAGCCGACAAACTCGTGCTTGAGCGCGAGCGGCATCTTGATCATCGTGCTGCGCAGCATGGGCAGATCGGTGATCGCCTCGACACCCTCAAGCGTGGCCTGCGGCGCCTCGGCACCCTTGGCAGGCTTCTGGTACAGCATGCCGCGCAGCGCCGCGTCGAATTCCGACAGGATGAGGTTTGACGTGCTGAGCTTGACGCTGATGTCGACCGCCGGCACGTGCTCGTCGCCGTGCGTCTCGGAACGTACTTTGACGTTGGTGACGGTGACCTTGGCCATCTGCTCGATGGCGAACTGGTTTCGCATGGGAATGACTCCTTTCACTCGGTAGACGCGGGTAGGCTGCGCCATGGATCAGGCTCCTTGCGTGTCGTCGCCGAACGTTGGGCCGTCGTCGACATCTGGCGTTGGTTCGGCCGCCAGTTCGGACTTGCGCTTGTCCTTGGCCTCGGTGTACCGAGCGCGCGCCGCCGCATCCTTCGTGCTGCGCGTCGCGCCCTCGAACGCCGCCTTGAGGTCGTCAAGCGTCGTTGCGGCGCGGATCAAGCCAAGATGGTCGACACCACTCGGGCGCGCCATGCGCTTGACTTCGTGAAGCGCCTTCTTGCCCTTGGTGCTGGTCAGCGACACCCGGATGTCCCGCTCGATGTCGGACAGGTGGCTGATTCGGATGCCGCCCACGTCGGCACCGCCGAACTTCACGGCCGGGTCGTTGTAGACCGTCATCGCGCGCCCGACCCACTCGCGACCGTCCGCTCCCCACGCCGCAACCAGAAGTTTGCGCATCGTCTTGCAGGGCTTGTACGGCCGGCCGTTGTCGCCGTCGTAGTGCACGACGACGGGCTGCTCGTCGCTGGTGCTCACGCGCACTTCGCGCACGGTGATCGTCACGGGGCCGCCGATCAGCTGGTCGGCGTTCAGCTGGTCCGACTTCGGGATGATGGTCGGGCGCAGGTCTTCCACGGTCACGTTCATACGAATTCGATCTCCAGTTCGCCCTCGATGTAGGCGGGCAGTTTGAGGAGTTGGGTCGAGTCGAAGCGACCCGGCCAGCGGTTGGCCTCCCTGCACTCGCGCACGCGCTCGAGCAGGATGGCGACTTCATCGGCGGCCGTCTCGCGGTCGGCCGGCATGATCTGGAACACGCCAACGTCGTGCGGAGGCTCCTTCTCGACGGCGATCAGAGCCACGTCGAGAGGGCGCCATCCGTAGTGCTGCACGCACCCCGACTCGTAGTGCGCCATCTGCGTGTGATAGCCGAGGCGGGCGCATTCGTTGCCAAAGCGGCGCGGGTCGATGCTGCGGGTGCTCTTCAGGTCGACGAGGCGCTTGCGCGACTGGATCACGGTGTCGGGACGGGCCTTGCAGGCCAGTCCCGTGCGCGGATCCGTCCACGTGATGGGGCGCTCGTGCGTACCTCCGTCGAGGTACGCTGCTGCGACAGGATCGGAGAGCACGGCCTCGGCCATGGCGTTGACGAGCGCGAACTCGTCGGCCTTGAGGATGGTGCGGCCTGCGTGCTGCTCGGCGAACTCCTTCCACTTCGCGCCGCGTCGGTCGCCGTCGCTCCAGACCGCGAAGTGCTGGCCGAACGTGTGGGGCTCGAATACCTGGGCGTGCAGAGCACGCCCGAGCATGAAGGGGAGGGTATCCGGCCGCGGGTTGTTGGCCGCGTGCAGATACGCCTTCGGGCTCTCGCGCATCGCCTTGAGCGTCGACCAGTTGATGCCGGGCAGCGCGGCGTAATCGGAGTGCGTCATCAGATCACCCCCAAGGCGATGAGGACAACTGCGACCACGACCAGCACCAGCACTGCGCGGCCGGCCGCTGTGTGCCGGCGCTCCGACGCCTCGAAGCGCTCGATCGGGTCGGCCTCTTCGGCGCGGCTGCGCGAACTGCGCGGCGTGCGCGTCCAGTAGACCGGCTGGTCGAGAAAGCGGGGGCGCGGCATGGCGTCAGTCCCCGCACGCACGGTCGAGCGCCAGCATCTCGGCCCGGCTCTCGTCCCAGTCGCGCCGCTCGTCCTCTTGTTGCGCTCGCCGCTGGATGTCGGCATCCTCGTTCCAGCTCTCGCGCACGTCGGCGTCGAAACCGTCCGTGGCCACCCATGCGCCGTTGATCGAGACCATCGACACCCCGGCGCACCGGCAGTCGCAGTCCCAGAACGCAATGGCCGGCAGCGTGGCGCCGTCGTAGGTCACCGAGATCGCGAACTCGCCCACCTCGAGCTGGTGCTCCGGGGTCTTGATCGCCGCGAGCTCGTCTCGCGCCTTGCGCAGCTCAGCGGTCAGCCGGCCGATCTCTCGGTTCAGGCGATCCACGTCGGCGCTCGGCACGACGATGTGATGCACCGGCAGACGCGGCGCCTCACCGGCGCGGGGCCTTACCTGCGGGAAGACTGCAACGTGGTCCATCCTTCATCCCCTCGCGCCGCACCGTGCAGCGCATGGGGAGACTTTACCGGCCGGTAATCGCAATGTCAAGACCGGGAGGTAAAGATTTTCAGGATGCCCGGCGAGTCAGGCACAATCGGGGCTCTCCTCTCCCGACTGCCCCTTGACGCCTCCGCAGCCTGCCAGCTCGGGGGCGTCGTCACTTTCAGCGGGCGTGACCTGACCCGGGGCTGCGGCCCCGACGTGATGAGGCGACACCACGGGTCATGCCCCCTGCGCCGCGCGCAGTTCGCTCGCCTTCGCACTGGCTGCGCCCGCCTTGGCGAGCACGGCATCAACGGCTGCCGGATTGGACCCCCGGTCAGCGCGCTCGAACCAATAGCGGCGCACGTCGGCCAAGCGCCACCGAGTGCAGCGCGGCTCCCGGATCACAGGCGACGGCGCGCGGCCGGCCGAGACTTCGGCATGCCACCAGCTCACGGACATGCTGCCGATTGCGGCGCAGGCCCGCACGTCGATCAGCGCCACATCGGTGGCGGACTCGGGGATGCCGGCAATGCCGGGCTTCTGTCGGGTTGTCATCGTGGGCTCCAAGTGACTACACAAGGGCCCCAATGATACCAGCACTGCCGTTACTGCGGGCCTTCTGGAAGTGCCACTTCCGGAGCGGGCGCTGTAACGCCGTCGAGCTTGGCCTGCACCTTGGCCCAGGCCTTCCAGGTTCTCGCGACGAACTTCTGCCGCTCCCATGGAGGGGGGTTTTACCGTCAGGTCGATTACCGAGGGGTCTTGCAAGAAACTTGACCGAGCGGTAAAGTCCCCGTCCATGGGATTCCGCGAGTTCTTCTTCGGCATGGCGCCTCCCGAACGGGCGAAGTACGCCGCGAGCGCCGGAACGACCGTCGGCACGCTGATACAGGTGGCGTATGGCAACAAGCGCATCGAGCTCGGCTTTGCCGACGCTCTCGTGGCGATGGCCAGCGGCGCGCTCGCGCTGAGCGACTTGCCGCTCACCGATCGCGCCTCGCAGCAGGATGTCATTCGCAAACAGTCCGCCGCGGCCTGACCTTGCCCCAAGACAACAACGCATGCAGCGGCAGGATCATCATGGTCCGCGGCGTCTCGCTGCCGATCTGCACGACGTGCAGGCGCCACGCACTCAGCGTGGCCCGGCAGGGCAATGGCCCGCACATCGACGCGCCGGCCGTCAGGAGCCCAGACGGCACGTGGTCTTGCGTGTCGAAGATCGAGCCGCGGGGGTGACGGGTGGCAGCCGACCGCGAACCATTCGTCGAGCTGCGCGGCCAGACCGCGCGCACCGTGGTGGACGTGCTCGACGCAGTGAGCAGCGCCAGGCGCCTGAACCGGTGGGAGCTGATCGTGCAGATCCTCGAAGGCTGGTGCGAGCAGCAGCAGCGCGAGGCCATCGCGATCCTGCGCGTGGCCGGCGACGACTTCGTGCAAAGCGGTCCGGGAGTGCTCGGCAAATGACATGCAACGCACTGTGCTCGGCCGACCGGCGCGGCGCAATCCGCCGCCCCTCCATCGCCTTCCGCTCGGCAAGACCGATGCCACGCCGCCACTTTCCGAAACACCCTGAAGGGGGACAAGGGGAGCCATGGGCGCAGTCGTGAAGATGCCACCGGCCGCAGAGCCCGAATCCGGGCTCCGCATCCCGCCGCACTCTCGCGAGGCCGAAGAGTCCGTGCTCGGCGCGCTGCTCAACGACTCTCGCGCCTGGGGCCAGGTCGTCGAGGTGATCTCCGAGGATGACCTCTACGCCTTCGAGCACCGCCTCATCTTCTCCGCGATGGCGAGCCTCGTGCGCGACGGCGTTGCCTTCGATGTCATCACGGTATTCGACCGGCTCGAGCAGACCGCCGGCAGTGCGGAGAACTTCGGCGGCCTGCCGTACCTCAACGCGCTCGTGCAGTGCGTGCCAGGCGCCTCGGGTGCCGCGCGCTACGCCGAGATCGTGCGCGAGAAGTCCACGCTGCGAAGACTCATCGCCGCGGCCGACAACATCGCCACCGTCGCATACCGCTCCAACGGACGGCCGGCGGCCGATGTGGTCGAGGAGGGATTCGCCAGCCTGCGGGCGCTGGCGACCCAGACGCCGGGCCGCCGCACGCTGCCGCTGCTGGGCTACGACGAGATGCGCGAGCAGGCCCAGGCCGTCGAATGGCTGGTCAAGGGCGCGATCCAGTCCGACGCCGTGGGCATCCTCTTCGGCGCCAGCGGGACGTTCAAAACCTATCTCGCCGTCGACCTTGCCATGCACGTCGCGCACGGACTGCGTTGGCTCGGCAGGCGCACCAAGGCCGGCCCGGTGCTCTACATCGCCGCGGAGGGCGGCACGGGCCTCTTCGGGCGCCTGGAAGCGTGGCACAGGGCTCGCAGGCTACGTCCCCCTTCACCAGACCGTTTGCGCGTCGTACCGGCCGCTCTGGACCTGCGCGCGGATGCCTGGCGCGTCGTCGATGCCGCCCAGATGGCCGGGATCACGCCGGCGCTCGTCGTCGTCGACACCCTGAGCCAGACCTTCCGCGGCGAGGAGAACAGCGCCCAGGACGTGGCAGGCTACCTCGGCGAGCTGGGCAACCGCCTGCGCGCGCTCTGGCGCTGCACGGTGCTCGTGCTGCACCACAGCGGCCACAGCCAGACCGAGCGACCGCGGGGCTCATCGGCAATCCAGGCGAACACGAGCTTCTTGCTCGGCGCCTATCGCGACGAGAAGGAGATGTTGGCCACCCTCACGTGCGTGCACCAGAAGGAAGGCCAGGGCTTCGATGACGCCATATTCCAACTCGCGCCGCAGACCCTCGGCACCGACGCCGACGGCGACCCGGTGAGCCAGCTGGTGGCGCGACACCTGAGCAGCAGCGACGAGGTGCAGGAGGCCATGGCTTCGGAGCACAAGGCCGGGCGAGGAGGGCACAACCGGCTGATCCTCTCCATCGCCCACAGCGGGATGAAGGAGTCCGAACTGCGCAAGGGCTTCTACGACGAGTGCGACGTGCCGGACGCCGACAGCCGGCGCCAGGCCTACTTCCGGGCCCGCAAGTGGGCCATCGCGAAGGGCTTTTTCGAGATCGCGCAAGGCATCGTGATCGTGACACAACAGGGGGCATGAAGCGTGACGCAACTTACAAACAGCGTGACGGACGAGCGTGACGGATCCTCGCGCGCGCGCACGCACCCTTCGGGTGAATGTCACGCTGTCACGGGGGTGACACAGCAGTGCGTCACTCGTGACGTATCAGTCCAAGCGCGACGTGACGTTCACGCCCCCCTGAAGGGGCGCGACCTTCACGCCGGGGAAGCGTCGAGGACGCTCGAAGAGAAGACCGCGGCCCACGCCCAGAAGCTGGCGGGGGACCCGAGGTTCGCCGGATGGGTGGCCGGCATGCCAAACGCTCCAGCCGAGCGCGTCGAGCTCACCCGCCGCTGCGCCGTGCGGATCATCGAGAACCACGCCGCAGGACGAACCGTCGACCGGCACAACCTGCGGTGGGCTACCGACTTCGTGGCGGCCAACCCAAAGCTCGATGGACCGCTCTCGACCGGGGAGCCAGCCTGATGCCATCCAAACCTCGCGCCGGGCTCGGCACAGCTCGCAGCATCGCCTTCGAGGCCGGCGCTACGACCTACCTCGGCAACGATTGCCGCAAGGGGCACGGCGGCCTGCGCTTCGTCCACGGCTCTACCTGCGTCGTGTGCCATGGCCTCGCTCGCGAGGCATGGAGCGTCGACAGGGCTGGCAAGCGGGCCGACTGCGACGAGCCGCGCGTCGCCAACGGGGCTCCTTTGCAACTTGCCAGCATCTGGGCATGGGCTGCGTCAGGTGCTGAGCGCATACCGGAGCGCGTGAATCACGACGTCCCAGATGTGCCACGCGCGCGCGCGTCTTTGGGGGCCGCATGATCGTGCTCGGCGTCGATGTCGGCGTCACCGGCGCTGTGGCAGCTGTCGACTCGCGCGGCACGTGCGCGATCGAGGACATCCCGACCATCCCGATTCCCGGGAATCGGCTCGTGAAGCGCCGCGTCGATGTGCAAAGTCTCATGCGGCTGGTGCGGCAGATGGTGCCTGCCGGGGAGGTCGGGATCGCGTTGATCGAGGACGTGCATGCCGGCATCGGGCCTGGCTCGGTGGCCCGCACGTCGATCGCGGACAGTCGCGGCCGCGTGGAGGCCGTGCTCGAACTGGCGCGCTTCGAGGTGCTGGCCGTGCAGCCGGCGGCCTGGAAGCGCTGGTTCGGCCTCATCGGCAAGGACAAGGGCGACGGGCTGGAGAAGGCCAGGGCGCTCTATCCGCTGGTCGTCGACCGGCTGAGGCTGGCGAAGCACCACAACCGGGCTGACGCGCTGCTGCTGGCGCACTACGGCCAGAGGACGCGCTGCTGATGGCCGGCGCGGTGGACTGGTTCCGCGTGGTCTCGGACCTCGAGCGCTCGGGGCTCACCCAGGCGCAGATCGGGGACGCGATCGGGCGCAGCGCCGCGACCGTGAACAACCTCAAGTCGATCCCCGGGACAGAGCCTCGGTTCGACGTGGGGATGCAGCTGCTGGGGCTGTGGCAAGAGCGCTGCCAGGCGCAGCGGGCTCCGACGCTCGATTGATTCAGGAAGTTGGGGGCGGGCGCGGGCAGGATGCCGCCGCCCCCGTCGCAACCCCAGGAGACAGCCGCATGCCCCGTCCAGCCGCCCCCGTCGCAACCCCTGGCGTCTCGAGCGTCTCGACGAACGACGGCGGCGATGTCGACGCGGACGCTGCCACCGCGGCGGCGCCGGACCTGATCGACGGCCCGGCCGACGGCGAGGACATCGGCAGCGATCAGCCGGCGGCTCGCGGCGCCGGCGCATCGAAGGCGAAGATGACCGGCAAGGTCACGGTCACGATGACCAAGGACGAGCTGCAGGCGATGCTCAACCGGGCCGCGGCCCAGGGCGCCGCCGCGGTGAGTCGCGCGTCGTCGCCCGCCGCGAAGCCGAACCCGGAGGCCGATCTGCCGGACCAGACCGAGATCGACCCGGCGAAGATCAAGAGCCCGACGCTGAGCAAGCAGGGCTACGTCGTGCCGCTGAACTACGGCGACCCGGCGAACGTCGCGATCAAGCGCTGATCCGCGGGGCGCACGCCATGTGCACGGGGCTCGAGCTCGCAGCATACGCCGGAGCCGCATCGGCAGCCGTCGGCGTGTACCAGGGCCAGGAGGCCAGGCACGACGCCAAGGTCGAGCGCAATCGCATCGCGAGCGACCGCATCAAGGCCGAGACCGAGGCCGCGCAGCGGGCCAGCGCTCAGACGCAGATGGCCCGCCGGGCTCTCGCCAAGAACTCGCTCTTCACCGGCGGCGGAGCCGACGCAGGCCGCACGACGCTCGGGGTGGGCTGATGGCCCGAGACCCGCAGCAGGTCAAGCGCCGCAGTGACGCGCTGAGCGGCGCCAAGCAGCTGCACACCCAGGTGTGGCGCGATTGCGCCGACTACACGTTCCCGGCCCGGGCCGACGGCCTCGACAACCAGATCGTGACCGCGGCCGATGCGCAGCAGCGCAAGGCGCTGATCTACGACTCGACGGCTCCCGACTCTTGCAAGGTCGGAGCCGCCACGATCATGGGCGCGATGATTCCGGCCAGCGCGCAGTGGTTCGGGTTGGACATCGGCAAGGCGAGCGACGAAGAGCAGCGCTGGCTCGACGACTGTGCCAAATTCATGTGGCTGAACCTGCACTCGTCCAACTTCAACGCCGAGGCGCTGGATGCTCTGATCGATGCGATGTGGGCCGGCTGGTTCGTGCTCTACGAGGACGAGGACAAGGACGGCGGGTTCTACTTCGAGCTCTGGCCGATCGGCCAGTGCAAGATCGCCTCGAGCCGCAGCGGGTCGGTCGTCGACACGGTGTTCCGCGAGTGGGAGTGGTCGGTCTCGCAGGTCGTGGCCGAGTACGGGCTCGATGCGGTGTCGGCGCGCACACGCGAGCACTTCGATGCCGGCCGGCTCGACACCAAGGTCAAGCTGCTGCACGCGATCGAGCCGCGCGACCTGTACGTCGTCGGCAGTCGCATGGCGCGCGAGCTGAAGTTCTCCTCGTGCCACTACGAGATGCAGGACATGCACCTGCTGCGCGAGAGCGGCTACCACGAGTTCCCGTGCATGGTGCCGCGCTGGGCCAGGCTGCCCGGAAGCGCCTACGCGACCGGGCCGATGTCCGATGCGCTGCCCGACGTGCGCACGCTCAACGAGGTCGTTCGCTTCACGTTGATGGGAGCCGAGACCGCCATCGCGCCGCCCATGGTGGCCGAGGACGATGGGGTGCTGAACCCCAAGAACATCCGCATGGGGCCGCGCAAGATCATCGTCGCCAACAGCGTCGACTCGATCAAGCCGCTGATCACCGGCGCGAAGGTGGAGACCGGGATCCTCACGGCCGAACGGCTGCAGGCCACGGTGCGCAAGATCCTGCTCGCCGACCAACTGCCGCCGATGGACGGCCCGGTGCGCACGGCCTACGAGTGGAGCGTGCGCGTCGACCAGATGCGCCGCATGCTGGGCCCGCTGTTCGCCCGCTTCGAGACCGAGTTCCTGCAAGCGCTGATCGAGCGCACGTTCGGGATCACGTGGCGCGCGAACGAGCGCAGCGGCTGGCGTCTGCTGGGCGAGCCGCCAGAGACGCTGCGCGGCAGGAACTTCGCGGTGCGCTACCTGTCGCCGATGGCGCGTGCGCAGCGTCTCGATGAGGTCGCCGCGATGGATCGGTTCGAGCAGGCGCTGGTGGCCGAGTCGCAGATCGACCCTGGCATCGTCGACGTGTACGACATGGAAGGCGCGGCGCGCGAGCGCGGCAAGCTGCTCGGCGTGCCGAACAGCCTGATCCGCGACCGCAAGCAGACCGACCAGGTGCGCGTCGCGAGGCTCAAGGCGCAGGCCGCGCAGCAGCAGCAGCAGACGCAGCAGGCCGGCGTCGTGCAGATGCAGGACGCGATGGCGCAGCGGATGGCCAAGGCCGCGTGACGCAGAACCTGCCGACGACTCCTGAGGGGCAGGACGCCGCGGAGCGCTCGCGGGTCGATCAGCTCTTCCTCGACATCTTCGAGGTCGACCGCCGGGGCGCCGAGGTCTTCGAAGTGCTGTACCGCCGATTCGCCGGCAGCGCCAAGGTGCACACCGACGGCGGCATCGACGCGGTGCTGAAGACCTACCGGGACGCCGCGCATCGCGAGGTCATCGAGTTCATCGTGACGCGCTGCAACCGGGCCCGCGGCGTCGTCGACGAGCCGCAGCAGGGGCCCGAGCAGACCGACCCGAGGACCCTATGACCGATCCCTCCGCCGCACCCGCTCCGTCAGCCGAACCGTCCGCCGCACCTGCCGCCGCTCCTGCGGCAGCGCCGGCGCCGGCCGCCTCCGCTCCCGCTCCCGCTCCCGAGTCGCTGTTTCGCGCCGAACCGCCGGCTACCGCTCCAGCGCCTGGCGCTGCGCCGGCGGCCGCGCCTGCGCAGGCCGATGAGCTGGCATGGCTGCCGGCCAAGTTCCGCGTCGTCGGAGCCGACGGCCAACTCGACCTTGCCGCCAGCAGCAAGAAGCTCGGCGATGGCTACGCGGCGGCCGAAAAGCGCATCGGCACCACCGCCAGCGCGCCCGAGAACCCGGACGCCTACTCGTTCCAGGCGCCCGAGGCGTTCAAGGACGTTCCGCTCGACGAGGGCCTGAGCAAGTCCTTTCGCGAGCGCGCACACAAGGCCGGGCTCTCGCAAGACCAGTTCGCCTTCGTCATGGGCGAGTATTTCGAGCTGGTGCCCTCGCTGCTCAACGCCAAGGCCGCGCACAGCGCCGAGTCGGCTCGCGCGGAACTGTCCAAGGTGTGGTCGACCACTGCCGACCTTGAAGCCGGCATGAACGCGGCCGAGCGCGCCGTGTCGCTGGTTCCCGAGGCCATGCGCCAGCAGCTCAAGGAGCGGTACGGCACCGACCCGCTGTTCTGGCAGTTCGCGGCGCACTACGGCCGCCAACTCGCCGAGGATCGGCCGCCGGCCGCTGCAGCGCCTGCCGCTCCGGCGGCCGCCGATCAGCTGATGGCGTCCGAGGCGTACCGCAACCCGCGGCACCCGGATCACCAGCGCGTGAGCCAGCAGGTGCAGCAGCACTTCCGGCAGCGCTACGGCGAGGCGCCGGCGCAGTGATCCATTCAGGAACTTGAGAAGCGCCGCCGCAACACTGCGCCCATTCGCAGGGCCTGCGGTGGCGCGCAGATAACCCGATCGAGTGCCCGCGCAGCGCGACGTGACACGCCGGTCGTCGCTGCCGTAGCTCCAGGCCCGGCTCGCCCGGACAACCTGAACCCCAAGGCTGGACCGTTCAACCTCTGGAGCTTCAGCAATGTCCACCATCCCTCAGTGGTTCGTGACGCAGTGGGACACCGCCGTCCGTACCGAGGTCTCGCAGAAGGATTCGCGCCTCATGGCGGCCGTGACCGATCGCGGCTCGATCACCGGCGAGTCCTTCACGATCAACCGCCTTGCCGACGACGGCGCGCTGCTCGACGCCAACAACGTGCGCCACGGAGACACCGAGTGGTCGCTCGAGACGCAGAGCTCCGTCGTGGTCAACATGCAGGACTTCTACCGCGCCGTCCCGCTCGACCGCAACGACATCCCGCGCATGCTCGTCAACCCGGTGACGGGCGGCGACTACATGCGCAACCTGGTGGCGCGCCGGAACCGCCGCATCGACGACATCATTTACCAGGCCGCCCGCGGCTCGGTGACCATGAAAGACGCGTCGACCATCGCGCTGCCGTCGACGCAGAAGATCGCCCACGGCAGCACCGGCTTCACGAAGGCCAAGCTGATCACGGCGCGCAAGATCTTCCGCCGCAACGAGGCCGACAAGGAGGCCGGCGAGGAGCTCTACATCGTCTTCAACGACGAGATGCTGGAGGACATCCTCACCGACACGACGCTGACCTCGGCCGACTTCCTGAGCGTGAAGATGCTCCAGGAGGGCGATGTCGCGCGTAAGTGGATGGGGTTCAACTGGATCCCGTTCAACGGCATCACGCTGTCGGCATCGACGTACTACCCCATCGCCTGGGCCAAGTCGGGCCTGCACTTCGGGCGCGGGTATGAGGAAGGCAACGTGACCCGGCGCGGCGACAAGAAGGACGCCTGGCAGGTCTCGATGGGCGCCTCCTATGGCGCCGGCCGCCAGGACGAGAAGAAGGTCGTCGAGATCGCGTTCCAGTGATCTCGCACCGAACAGGAGAACTGAACCATGGCTGAATTCAACTCCCGCCAGGCTGCGCTGATCGCCGCGGGCTCCAAGGTGCCGGCCTACTCGCAGGGCAAACTGCGCGTGCTGGTCTTCACGAGCCCGGCCACTGCCGCGTGGGCGCAGAACGACACGATCGCGAGCGGCATCAAGCTGCCCAAGAACGTGCGCTTCCTCGCCTCCTCGTTCGCGTCGCACGAGGACTTCGCGACCTCGGTGACGGTCGACGTGGGCATCCGCAACTTCGCCACCAAGACGGCGATCGACGCGGACGGCATCTGCGCATCGGTGGCGATCGCCTCCGCCGGCCGCACGGCGCTCAACAACGGCGCGCTGGTCGCCGCCGGCGTCGAGTCCGTCACGACCGAGGAGTCGGAGGTGTACGCGACGCTCACCGGCGCGAACCCGACCGACAACAAGCAGATCCGCTTCGAGATCCATTACCTGCAGTACGACTGAGCGGCGCCCCCGGTGGGCGCCTTCGCTCGACTCCTGACGGGGCCCACTGCGGCCCCGTCGTTCCGTGAAGGGTAGGCATGGCGACTGATGTCTCGATCTGCTCCGCGGCGCTGGCGCTGCTCGGCGACGTGCCGATCTCCAGCCTGAGCGAGCCGAACAACCGGCGCGCGACGCTGTGCTCGAGCATCTACACGCTGGCCAAGGCCGACCTGCTGCGCGCGCACCCGTGGAACTGCCTCACGAAGCGGGTCGTGCTCTCGCCGATGTCGAGCGCGCCGGAGTTCGAGTGGGGTTACCAGTTCCAGATCCCCGGCGACTGCCTGCGCGTGCTGGCGGTCGGTTACGACGATGCGCCAGAGGAGTACGTGCTCGAGCAGAACCGCATCAAGGCTCGATCGAGCACGCTGCGCCTGCGCTATCAGCAGGCGCTAGGTGAGGGATACTGGGATGCGAACCTGGTCGACGTGATGATCAAGCGCATGGTCCGCGACCTGGCCTATCCGATCACCAAGAGCGCAAGCCTGGCCGATGTCAAGGCGCGCGAGTACGAGCTGGCGTTCAAGCGCGCGCGCGCGGTGGACGGGCAGGAGAACCCGCCCGAGGAGTGGAGCGACAGTCCGTTCCTGTCGGCGCGCGGCGGCATGAGCGCCTGAGGCCCCCGCGATGCCGCGCGTCCAGACGATCACGACCAACTTCACCGCCGGCGAGTTCAGCCCGCGGCTGCGCGGGCGTGTCGACCTGGAGAAGTACAACGCCAGCGCCGAGCTGCTGCGCAACGTGGTTGTGTTGCGGCAGGGCGGCGCGACGATCAGGCCTTCGCTCGACTTCTGCGGAGAGGTCAAGGCCAGCGCCAACGTCACGCGGCCCATCCCCTTCGTGTACTCGCGCGACGACGCGTTCGTGCTCGAGCTGGGCGACTTCTACCTGCGCGCCTGGACGCCGGACGGCCTGCCGGTCGAGACATCTCCAGGGGTGCCGCTCGAGGTCGTGACGCCCTACGCCTCCTCGCAGTTGGCAGGCCTCGACTTCACCCAGGGCGGCGACACGCTGCTGCTGTTCCACGAGGACGTGCCCACGCAGAGGCTGCGGCGCTTCTCGGCGACCAACTGGGTGATGGACGCCGCACCGCTGGACCCTCCGCCGCTGTACGAAGCGGGCCACGCTCCGGCCTCGGTGTCGATGACGCTCTCGGCCGCAACCGTCGGAACGGGGCGCACCGCAACTTCCAGCGCTGGGTTCTTCAAGCCGGCCGATGTCGGCCGCACGCTGACCTCTGCGGCCGGCGTCTTCTTGGTCACGGGCTACACGTCCTCGACTGAGGTGACGGGCAGCATCACGGCAGCCTTCACCGGCACGGTGCTTGTCGTCGGGTCGTGGAAGCTGCAGGGCTCTCCGCAGACAACGTGCACGCCAAGTGCTGCCGGCCCAGCGGGCGCCGTCGTCACGCTGACGCTGGGGATCGCCGGCTGGCACGACGAGGCCGGCGGATACGTCGAGATCAACGGCGGCGTGGTGCGCATCACGGGACTGACCTCCGACGTCATCGCCGACGGCGTGATCGTGCGCGAGCTCACCGGGACGACGGCAGCTCCGGCCGACGGCTGGGTGCTCAAGAACTCCGCTTTCAACTCGATCGACGGCTATCCGCGCACCGGAACCCTGCTGCAGCAGCGCCTATGGCTGGGCGGCACGCGCACGGCTCCGCTGTCGGTTTGGGGCTCGCGCAGCGGGCTGTACTTCGACTTCCTGCCTGGGACGCTCGACGACTCGGCGGTCTACAAGACGGTCGACGCCGACGAGAACAGCGCGATCCAGTACCTGGCGAGCGGCTGGGGTCTGCTGCTGGTGCTGACCTTCGGCAACGAGTTCGATCTGCGCGGCGGCATCGAGAAGCCGATCACGCAGCTGAACGCGCAGATCACGCGCCGCAGTCGCTGGGGCGCCGCGGCGTGCCGACCCGAGGGCATGGGCACCGACATGGCGTTCGTCGTGCGCGGCTCGCGCGGCGTGCGCGTGATGGAGAAGAATGACCTCGAGGGCTTCACGTCAAACGAGGTGTCGATCTTCTCGGCGCACCTGCTGGCCGACGGCATCGTCTCGATGTCCTACGAGCAGAATCCCGAGTCGGTGCTCTGGCACGCGACCGGCGCCGGCGAGATCCTGGCGCTGACCTACTACCGCGAGCAGCAGACGGCCGGCTACGCCAGCGGCGACACCGACGGCGCTGTCGAGTGGCTTGCGACGGTGCCATCCGGAGCCAACGACGTGACGTTCGCGCTGGTGCGGCGCACGATCGACGGTTCGACGAAACGCTATCTCGAGCGGTTCAACTGGACCGCGCCGCCCGGGCAGGACTGCCGCAAGCAGGTGAGCGGTGCGGCCGCGACGGTGTGGGCCGGCTTCGACCATCTGGAAGGCAAGACGGTCGCGGTGCTGGCAGACGGTATCCACGTCGGCTCTGCGGTCGTGAGCGGCGGCGAGATCGAACTGCCGCGAGAGGCATCAACGGTCTCGGCCGGTCTGCCGTACATCGCGAAGATCAAGCTGCAGGCGCCGGAGGTGGGCACCGGCACTGGCACGGCCCAGGGGCAGGCCATGTCGACGCACGACGTTGCGGTGCGCTTCCTCGAGACGGCCGGATGCACGATCAACGGACAGCCGGTGGCGTTCCAGCAGTTCGACGGTCCGCTGCTCGATCGGCCTCCGGAACTGTTCAGCGGCATCAAGCGCATGACCGAGGCCGGCTGGGAGATCGGTGAGTCTCCTGTCGAGCTGACGCAGGACCTGCCGTACCCGTGGACCGTACTCTCGGTCATCCGCGGTCTGACGGTCAACCAGGGGTGAACGAGTGATCCGCGCCGCCACGCTCGACGACGTGCCCGCGCTGGTGGATCTCGGCCGCGCGATGCATGCCGAGAGCGAGCGCTTCGGCCGGCTGCAGTTCGATGCCGAACGCCTGGCGGCGACGCTGCGCCTGGCGATCGATCATCACTTCGCGCAGGTGGTGGACATCGACGGCAAGTTGACCGGCGGCATGGTCGCGCTTCTGACGCCGCACTGGTTCAGCCCCGACCTGACGGCCTGCGACCTGGCGCTGTTCATGACGCCGGAGTGTCGCGGGACGATCGCGGCGGCTCGGCTGCTGAACGCTTACGCCTACTGGGCGAGCAAGCACGGCTCGAAGCTCACGCTGTTCGGCGTGATGTCGGGGGTCCACGTGGAACAGACGGTCGCGATGTGCGAGCGGCTGGGCTGGCGCCGCGCCGGCGTCGTCATGGAGAGGGTCTGAGCATGTGCGTTTCCGCGGCCACGATGATGGCGGCCGGGCAAATCGGCGGCGGGCTGGCGGGCATGCTGTACGCAGATGCCCAGGCGCAGCAACTGAAGACGGACGCCGCTGGCCAGCGCGACGCTTCGTCGCAGCAGGCCAAGCTGATCCTTCGACAGACGGAGCGGGTGCGCGCATCTGCGCGCGCTGCGACGGCGGCCAGCGGCACGCGCATCGACGCGTCGAGCCTCGCCAACGAGCAGGAGATCCTGGCGGCTGGCGAGACCGACGCGGCCATGGAGATCCTGAGCGGAGAGCGGCGCGCGCGGGGGCTCGAGATCGGCGCCAAGATGCAGCGCGCCTCGGGTTACGTGAAGATGGGCGCATCGCTGTTCCAGGCGTCCGACTCGCTCGGGAAGTGGCGCGGCGCCAAGGACCCGGCCGGCACGAACCGAGGGGGTGCGTGAGATGGCGCTGATCCCTGGCGCGCAGGACCTCGGTCAGCGGGTGGCGCGGCCGGCCAACTTCAACGAGACGCAGACGCCTCACGATGCGTTCGGCGCGTCGTTCGGCCAGGCCGTGCAGAGCGTGGGGGCCAACATGGCGAGTGCGGAGGCTCAGGCGGAGGCGCAGGCGGCCGCAGAGGCGAAGCGCCAGAAGGCCATCGCCGACGCCGAGACGCGGCGCCTGCTCGCGCAGGAAGAGGCTGAGCGAAAAGCCGCGGACAAGGCGCAGGCGCTTACGGTGATGCAGCGCGCCGCTGACGCGCTGACGCTCGATGCCGATGACTTCGGGCAGGGCATCCTCGGCGGAAGCATCGACAAGGGCAAGGCCGCAGAGGATTGGGGGACCCGGTCGCGCACGAAGATCACCGAGGCGTTGGCCGACGTGCCGGAGGTGCACCGCGCCGCGGTGATGCACGACCTCGAGCATCGCTCGGCGCTGCTGGGCCGCACCAAGATCGGCGGCGCGCTGCGCCAGCGCAACCGGGACGAGGCGCGCGGCGGCATCGACCAGACGATGGAGTACGCCCAGCGGCTCTACGCGAGCGACCCGGTGGGCGCCGAGAAGCTGATGGCCGGCACGATCGACTCTCTGGGTCCGGCCGCTGGGCTCGGGGCCGACGACATCGCCAGGCGCAAGCAGGCCTGGCGCGAGGTGACGCAGTTCACGTCCGGGTACGAAGCGATCAGCGCCGGGCGTGACGATCCGAAGGCGCTGGATCGGGCCGAGTCTCTGATCCGTGCGCTGCCCGACATCGACCCGCAGCGGCGCGCGCAGCTCATGGACCGGGCCGCGGCGTACCGACTGGCGATCGACCAGCGGCGGGAGCTTGGTGCACAGCGCGCCGAGCGCGAGCGCGATCGGGTGCTCAAGCGCGCAGAACACGAGTTCAATGCGTTCCAGGCCATGGCCGACAAGGGCACGATGCTCGACCCGGCGTACATCGACAGGGTGGCACAGGCGACGGCCGGCACGCCATATCAGGCGGCGATTCGCGCTCTGGCCGAGCAGGCGCGAGCGAACGGCGGCCTGGCGGCACAGCCGATCGCGGCGCAGCAGGCGGCGCTCGACCGGATCAATGCCGAGATCGCGCAGCGCGGGCGCTCTCCGGCGCTGGACAAGCGCAAGGAGCAGATCGAGAAGGTGGTGCGCGGCAGCATCGGCGATCGGGAGCGCGACCCGTTGCGCGCGGGGCTCGAGCGAGGCGTGATCGATGCACTGCCGCCCCTGAACATGGCCGGCGGAGTGCAGGGGCTCGTGGCGCAACTCGCCGGGCGCGTCGATGCGGCGCAGCGGGTGCAGCGGTGGGCCGGGCAGCCGGTGTCTCCGCTGACGGCAGACGAGGCCGCCACGGTGAAGGCGCAGCTCGACGTGCTGCCGGTCAAGGAGCGGTCGGTGCTTGTCGCCGGCCTGGCCTCTGCCATCGGACCGCAGCAGGCGCAGGGTCTCGCCAGGCAGATGGATCCCAAGGACAAGGCGCTGGGTCTGGCCTTCGCCACTGCCGGCGCGCAGACCACGGAGGGCCGCTTCACGTCGGAGCTGATCCTGCGCGGCCAGCAGGCAAAGGCCGACGGCACGAGCACGAAGGGCCAGAAGGAGCCCGAAGTAAAGGCGGCCGGCTGGAGGGCGCACGCCGCGGCCGAACTCGATGGCGTCTTCGGCAATGCCGCGTTCACGGCCCAGGTTCGCGACGCGGCCGAGCTGATCATGCACGGCATGGCTTCCGAGGGCGGCGGCCGTCTCTCGCGAGACGACATGGACCGCGCCGTGCGGCTGGCGATCGGTGGCACGCTGGTGGAGCACAACGGCCGGAAGATCCCGCTGCCGGCCGGCATCGACGCCGGCATGCTGGAGAAGCGTCTCTCCTCGGTCGCGGCAGACGAGATCGCCCGGCAGACCGTGGTGCCGCGCGCCGACGGTCAGCCGTCCGATCTGAGCAAGGCGACCGTCCGCGCCGGCGGCGTCGAGGTGCCGGTCGCGCAGTTCGTGCAGTCGCTTCCGGCGGCGCCGCTCATGCCGGTGCGGCCGGGTGAGTTCGCGGTGCTGGTCGGCGGGCGCCCAGTGGTAAACGCGGCCGGCGTGCCGATCGTGGTGAGGGTGAGGCCGTGAACTTCGACCACACCGAGCAGGTGCGCGCGCTGGCGGCTCTGCCGCCGGAGTTGCCGAAGAAGGCAGGCCGCGGGCTGTGGGCTGCCGCGTGGGACGCGACCAAGGCCGGCGCAGCGGAGACGATGGCGACGCTCGGCAAGGTGGTGACGGCCTACGGTGCCGCCCAGGCGGTGGCCGACGAGGCGAACCCTCTGGCCCGCTCGGCTGTCGGCGCCGAGGCGGCGCGCGCCGGCGCTGCTGGTGGCCGGGAGCGAATCGACAGCGGCGACTTCGAGACCGAGGTCGGACGGTCGTTCCGTGGTGTGGCGCACGAGCTGCGGCCTGACCCGACGACCGCGAGCATGGCCGAGAACGTGGTTTTCGGCCTGGCGCATGGACTCACCAAGGCCGTGGGCTCGACGCTGGCGCTGGGCCCGGTCGGAGGCGCGATGCTCTTCGGCGCGAGCGAGGCCGACACGTCGTTCGAGGACCTGCGTGCGCATGGTGTCGACTCCGGGACGGCGATGAAGGCGGCCGGCGTGGCTGGCGCCGTCGGAGTGGCGTCGGTGCTGATGCCGATGTCGGGCCCGACGCTCAAGGCAAAAGCCGGGCTGTATCTGGCGAGCGGCCCGGGAGGGTTCGTGGCGCAGCAGGCGGCCACCCGGGCGATCCTCGAGCGCGCGAACTATGTCGAGATCGCGCGGCAGTACGACCCGCTCGACCCGGTGGGGCTGGCGCTGTCGGCGCTGGTGCCGCTGCCGTTCGCAGCGCATGGCGCAGTGCGCAACGTGCGCAACGCCTCGCCGCGGCCTGCCGGAGCCCCGCTTCGGCCCGAACCGGGGGCGGCTGGCACATCTCCCCCATCCGAGCCGGTCGCGCCTCCTGCGGGCTCTGTGTCGCGTGATGTGGTCGACGCGGCGATGGTCCACAACCTGACTCTGCAGGCCGATGCTGCGGCCGCGCGTGCGCGCGCTGCGGCCGACACGCCGGCGGTCGAGTCCGCGGCGGTCGCGGCGGCTCCGTCTGGCGTCGGCTCCACAGTGACGACCGAAAGCGGCCTGACCGCCCCAGTGCGGTATCGGCTGGTCGAGGCCGGCGACCTGGTGACATCGCACGGCGACGACCTGGTGCCGAACGCAGCATTCCCGGTCGAGCTGCAGCCGCGCGACCGCACGCGCGCCGCGAGCGTCGACCAGATCGCCCGCATGGAAGCCGGAATCCGGCCCGAACTGCTGGGCGAGTCGGTCAAGGCGAGCGACGGCGCCCCGATCATCGGGCCCGACGCGGTGGTCGAGTCCGGCAACGCGCGAACGATCGCGCTGCGCAGGGCCTACGAGACAGGGCGGGCCGACGCCTACCGGGCATGGCTCGAAGCGAACGCTGGGCGATTCGGCCTCGCGGCCGAGGACGTGGCCGGCATGAGGCGGCCCGTGCTCGTGCGTGAGCGGCTTGGCACGATCGACAGGGCCGAGTTCGCCCGCCAGGCCAACGAGTCGCCCATCGCGGCACTCTCTCCGGCCGAGCAGGCGAAGGCGGACGCCGCGCGCATCACCGACCTATCGGGCCTCGCCACCAACGAAGATGGAACGATCAGCGTCAGCGGTTCGCGCGCGTTCCTGAGGCAGTTCATGCAGCGCGTGTCGCCAACCGAGCGCGGTGCGCTGATGCAGGCCGACGGGCAACTCTCGCAGACCGGAGCGCAGCGCATCCGATCCGCGGTGTTCGCTCGAGCCTACGGCGACTCGTCGCTGCTCGCCGCGCTCACCGAGTCGACCGACTCGAACGTGCGCAACATCCTGGCCGGCCTGATGCGCGCTGCGCCAGACGTGGCCCGCCTGCGAGACCTGATCGACGCCGGCGCCCGGCAGCCAATCGACGTAGCCGCCAGCGTGGCGCGAGCCGTCCGCGAGTTCTCGCGCATCCGCTCCGATGGCCTGACGGTCGATCAGTTCTTGGCGCAGGGGTCGCTGCTGGACTCGCTGCCGCCCGAGATCAACAACCTGCTGATTGGCCTGCGCGAGAACGCACGCTCGCAGCGCCGCGTGGCCGAGATGGTGCGCCAGCTGGTGCGCTCGGTCGACACCATGGGAGATCCGCGTCAGTCCTCGCTGCTGGACGCCGGCGCCGCGACGCCGCAGGCAGCCGAGATCGCAGTCGATGCCGTCGAGCGCATGCGCACGATCACCGACCAGCAGCTGGCCGGCATCGATCCCGAGCAGCCCAAGGGCGGCACCGAAACGCTGATGCGCTCCGTGACCGACCGCGTGCAGGCGATCGAGAGCACGAGGCCCGACATGCCGATCGGGCTCGACGCCGACGGCAACCCCATCACCGTGGCCGACGAACTGGCGCGCGTGCGCCAGGAGGCAATGCTCGGCACGGACACCGAACTCGGCGCGCTGGACGCCGACCTTCTGCGCGTCGCCGCCGACTGCGCTCTTTCACCCACCTAGGAGCATTCCTCACCATGGCACACCAGTACTCGGTCGCAGTGCGCGACGCGCAGAACGACCAATTCGAGAGCACCGTCGGCACGGCGGCCAAGCTGCAGCTGCGGAGCGGATCCGCGCCGGCCAACTGCGCCACGGCCGACAGCGGGACGCTGCTGGCTGAACTCACGCTGCCGTCCGACTGGATGTCGGCGTCGAGCAGCGGCGCCAAGGCCAAGACCGGCACATGGAGCGGCACGGGCTCCAATGCCGGCACGATCGGTCACTTCCGCATCAAGGACAGCGGCGGCACGACGTGCCACATGCAGGGCAGCGTGACGGCGACCGGCGGCGGTGGCGACATGACCGTCGACAACACGTCGATCTCGGTCGGTCAGACCGTGACCGTCTCCACCTTCACCATAACCCGCGGCAACGCCTGAGAGATAGGAGGCCCCCATGAGCCTTACCAGCACCCAACTCGTCACGCTCAAGTCAGCGATCCTGGCGGAGACCGATCCCACGTTTGCCGCTGCGCGCCAAGCCAACGACGAGCCAGCGATGGCCGCCTTCTTCAACGCGGCGACGGCGACGCTCGCGTGGCGCACCAACGTGCCGATCTCCGAGATCATCAACTCGATCAACTGGGCTTCCTACACGCCGAACGACAAGGTGGCGAGTGGCGACACCGACCCGGCGCTCTCGCGCAAGATCGGATGGCTGCTGGAGATCCAGGTGAAGCAGATGAACCTGCAGCTCTTCCTGCAAGGCCAGCAGCTTTTCAACTCCGCGCCGCCGAACATGCGCGGCGGTCTGCGCGATGCAGTGATCCAAGTCCCGAGCGGGGCGAGCGGTGCCGCGACGTCTCCCGGTGGCGCGAACGGCGCGACGACGCTCGCGGCCTGCACGCGGGCGGCAACCCGCGGAGAGCTGGTCTTCGCCGCAGCCTCGCAGGGGAGCGACACCACGGGAAGCACGACCGCTCGGGTGCTGACGTTCCAGGGCTCGATCTCTGCCCAGGACGTCAGCGACGCGCTGCGCATCTGATGGGTAGGGGAGAGCAATGACGACTTACGCGCTCGGCTATGGTACGCACGTCGCCATGACGGTGACGAACCTCCATTCGCTCGCCAACGACGCGACGGACCCCTTCAGCTCGTGGCAGTCGGCGCGCGTTGACAACCGCACTACCAAGGCGCTCGACTACGAGGTCGCGCTCGACATCGTGATGGCCAACACGTCGCCGGCCAACGACCAGGCGGGCTACCTGTACTTGATCCCGTGGTATCACGACGGCACGAGTTGGATCGCCGGCGCCAACTTCGGGACCACGACTCTCCCCACCGGTTCCGAGGGGACCGCCAGCATCAGCGACCCGAACTCGATGCGCGTGGTGTCGCTCCCGTACAAGGTCGCGCAGCAGCGGCTCAACTGGCAGGGCAGCATCGCGGCCCTTCTCGGCTACGTGCCGGACGGCTGGTCGCTCGCGTTCCGCACCTGCACGGGCGCGGCCGTCGCGGCCAGCGGCTCGACGGTCTCGTACAAGCCGCTCGACTACACGTCGGCCTGAGCCATGCTGTTGATTCCGACGCGGCCAGCCGGCTCGCTGGTGCAGCCGGTCGGCCGCCCGCGCATCGCGAGTGCGAACCCGCTGGCGCGGGGCCTGCACCGTGCGCTTGGCGCGTACACGGGCGGCCAGTTCCTCGTAGATGCGCTGACGGGAGAGAAGGTCCCGTTCGGCTCTGGCAACGGCGTATGGGGCGAGAACTGGGTACCCGGCGCGTCCGGCATGGAGATGCGCGTCTCCAACCAGGGGGCAGGCGCCAATGGCGTCGACATGTTCGTCGGCGACTCGGCCGGCAGCGCCCTCCCGTGGACGAGCGTTGCGCGCGATGGCTGGACGCTCTCGATGGGCGTCAAGTTGAGCACGCTGCCGCCGTTCATCTCGATCCTCATCGCTGGTGAGGACCAGACCTACAAGCCGATGTTGCGGGTGACGACAACCGGCTACATCGAGTTCTTGATCCCGGCCTTCGGGGTGCTCTCAACCTCGTCGGAGGCTCTTGTCCCCGGCCGCGCAACGCGGGTGACGCTGACCAACATCAACAATGTCGGGTACGTCCTTTACTTTGACCACAGGCCGGTTGCGACCGGCAATGACGGCGGCTTCCCTTGGTACGGCGGCACGCGCCTGGCGCTGCTGACCGCCTTCTATTGCAACGACTCGCGCATATGGGGCATCGACACGTGGAGGCGTGCGCTGCGCCCGCAAGAGGTCGCAGAGTACGTTCGCAACCCGTGGGCGATCTATGACCAGGGCGCTCCCCGCCGCCAGTGGCTTGGCGTCGAGGCAGCGGGCGGAGGCATCACCGCCTCGCTGGACCTGACAGACGCCGCTGATTCGCTGTCTGCCAGTGGATCCCTGGCCATTGCCGCGCAGGCGGCAGTCTCCGACGCAGCGGACTCGCTTTCCGGATCCGGCGCGCTCTCGATCGTCGCCGATGCTGCGATCACCGATGCTGCAGACTCACTTGCGGCCGTCGGCTCTCTCGGCGGGCTGACGGTAGACCTGGCAGTCACGGATGCCGCGGACAGCCTGAGCGCGGAATCGGTGCTCGTCGTGTCTGCGGCCGCCGCGCTGGTCGACACGGCCGACTCGCTCACGGGGTCCGGGTCGCTTGCTCTGGTCGCGCAGGCCAGCGTCACAGACGCGGCCGATAGCCTGGGCGCTGCAGCCGGCCTGTCGATCGTCGCCGAGCTTGCGGCAGCCGACGAATCGGACGCGCTCACGGCCGAGGCGACGGTCGGCGGCGTGGTGGCCTCGGCCTCCATGACCGACGCGGCCGATTCGCTGCTGGCCGATGGCGAGCTCGGCGCCGTGGTGGAGCAATCGCCAAGCCTTGGGTGGCGTTCGCGGCGCATCGAGGACATCCCGAACGAGGTCGTGGAGGCGCAGGCGCGATTCGTCGACGGGGATGACATCCTCGTCTCCGGGATCGATGTCGGTTTGGCGCTGCGCGGCGCCATGGCAGACCTGTCGGACGACGACGACGTGATGATCGGGGCCGGCATGCTCCTGCCGATGTTCGTCCGCGGACCGGACGGCCTGTTGCGGCCGGTGTCGTCAGCGAAGACGGCGTTCTACTGCGTGTGCGACCAGTGCGGCGGGTTCAAGCCGGCGGGCAGCCTCGCAAGCTAGAGCGCGGCGATGATCGCGATGAGGCCGAGCGAGACCAGGATCAAGATCGAGCGCGCCCAGTCCTTCGTGTAGCGCCAGGCTGCGCGCCATGACCCGGTGACGCACAGCCCGAACAGCGGCACGACGGCGAGCATGATCAACAGGTAGGGCAACGCCCGAAGGAAGCGCAGCATGAAGCCAAAGTGTATTGCCACGATCCGCGCCGCGGCCAATGGTCGGGACATCAGCGATGCCAAGATGCAGGCGCTCGAGGACGCGATCAGCGGCAGCATGCGCGAGCTGGCGCGGCAGGACCGGCAGCGCTGGATGAGCCTGAGTCGCGAGCAGCAGATGGCCGAGGCGACGGCCAAGGCCATGGAGGACGTGCAGGCCGAGGCGGCGCTCAAGGAGTACCGCGCTCATCTGCAAGTGCTGCGCGCGGCAGACACCGAAGAGCGCGTGATCGCCCAACAGCAGTACGGGCACAAGGTCACTCGGTCGCAGGCGCTGGCGCGCGATGCGCAGAACGTGCACAACGAGATCGACGGCATTCGCAATCAGGCTGCGGCCCTGCTGGGCAAGCTGTTTGACGCGGCGTCGAGCCGCGACGGAACCGGCGTGCTGCGCAACCTCGGCATGCGGGTCTTCGGGCTCGACAACCCGCAGATGACGGCCGACGTGGTGCGCGAGGTCTTCGCGCAGGCCAACGGGTCAACCGGCAACCGAGCGGCCAAGGAGGCTGCCAAGGCCTGGCTCGACGTGATCGAGGGCATGCGGCAGCGGTTCAACGCGGCCGGCGGCGCCGTCGGCAAGCTGGGGTACGGCTACTTGACCCAGGCGCATGACGCCGTGCGCGTGCTCGATGCCGGCGCGGAGCAGTGGGCCGCGAAGGTGCTGCCGCTGCTCGACCGTGAGCAGTACGTGCGGCCGGACGGCTCGTTGATGAACGACTCAGATGTCGTCGGTCTGCTGCGCAGCGCGCACGAGACGATCTCCAGCGGCGGCGCGAACAAGCACGAGCCCGGCGACTTCAAGGGATCGGGCGCGCGAGCGAATCGCGGTTCCGATCACCGAGTGCTGCACTTCAAGGACGGAGACGCGTGGATCGCCTACATGCGCGACTTTGGCGAGGGCTCGCTGTACGACTCGATGATGGGGCACATCGGGCGCATGGCGCGCGACATCGGCCTGGTCGAGGCCTACGGACCGAACGCGAAGCGCACCTTCGACGTGCAGGCGGACATCGCCCGCCGCATCGACGGCGCCGGTTCGTGGAAAAACCGCGCCCAGGGCAACAAGCCCGAGACCTACTGGGAACTTCTGAGCGGCAACGCCGGCGCGGCCGAGAACCGGCTGATCGCGCGCGTGGGGTCGGACCTGCGCAACGTGCAGACGGCGGCCAAGATCACGGCTGGCCCGCTCGCGGCGTTCGGCGACATGGCGACCATCGCGGCGAGCCTGCACTTCAACCGGCTGCCGTACTTCGAGATGTTGGCCAACATCGGGCGCCAGTTCAACGCCGAGAATCGCGCGTGGCTGCAGTCGCATGGCGTCATCGCCGAGAGCCTGATGAACGACGTGCAGCGCATGGTCGGCGACCACTTCACGCACAACCTGACGGGTCAGGTCACCAAGTCGGTGATGCGGCTGTCGCTGCTCAACGCATGGACGGATGGCCTGCGCGCGGCGTTCGCGCAGACGATGATGCGCAACTTCTCGTCGCGGCTTGGGCAGGCCTGGGGCGATCTCGACGGGTGGGACAGGCAGTTGCTCGGCCGCAAGGGCATCGGCGAGGCCGAGTGGGCGGTGATCTCACGCGCGGCGCCGACCGACCGCGGGGGGCTGCAGTACCTGACGGCAGACGGCATCCGCGCCACCGGTGACCCCATGGCGGCGCAGGTGGCGTCCAAGTGGCTGGCGTTCGTGCACGACGAGGCGCAGTTCGCCGTCGTCAACCCCGACATGGCGACGCGCGCCATCGTCACTGGTGGCGCCACTCGGGCCGGGACGTTCACCGGCGAGGCATGGCGCTCGATGGCGCAGTTCAAGAGCTTCCCGGTGGCGATGGTGACGAGGCACTGGCAGCGCATCATCGACACGCCGCAAGGCCTCGACGGCGCGCCGCTGGGCTTCCGCGGCGGGAGCCCGCTGCTGGGCGGCGAGGTCGGGGCGAAGATCGGGACGCTGGCGGCGCTGATGGTCACGACAACCATGCTTGGCGCCATCCAGACGCAGGGCCGCCAGGTCATGGCGGGGAAGGACCCCATCGACATGACCGGCGAGCACGCGGGCAAGTTCTGGCTCAAGGCGCTGGCGGCCGGTGGTGGTGGCGGCTTCTTCGCCGACGTGCTGCTGGCGCCGCTGGATGACCCGTCGCGCTCGTTCGAGGGCAAGCTCGGCATGTTCGGCCCGATCGCCGGGGCGCTGGGCGGCCTCATCGACGTGGCGAAGGCGACCAAGGACCGCGGCGCCCGGGCGGTGCAGTGGATCAACGACCAGTTGCCCGGCGTGGACATCTGGTATCTGCGCGCCGCGTGGGAGCACTGGGTCTTGCACAACGCGCAGGAGATGGTGAATCCAGGCTATGCCGCTCGAGCTGCGCAGCGCGCGCAGAAGCACTGGGGACAGGAGTACTGGTGGCAGCCTGGCGATGTGCTGCCTGAGCGTGCCCCCGACCTGCCGCGCGCTGTCGGACAATGACGCCATGAACGCCGATCAGCTGACCCGCCTTGAAGCGCTGCGCGATCGACTTGTCGACGTGGCGCTCATCGACGCCGAGCCGGCGAACTGGGCCGGCCACGGGAAGCGGCCGGTCGACATGACGCGCGACGAGCGCGGGGATGCAAAGTGGTGCCGCGGCCTGGCGGTGCAGACGGTCGCGCTCACGATGCAGGTGCAACGACTGCTGTCGAATCCGGTGACCGGAGGAGCGGTCGTCCCAACCGATCCGCCGGAGGGCGATGCGGCGCTCGTGGAAGAGGACCCGATCGAGGCCGAGGTCAAGCGCTTCGAGGCGGCGGCGGCCGAGGTCATGGCTGCGCGCGCAGTGCGGGCCGCACGCGATGCCAAGCCCAAGCACTGACTCGGTTTCGTTCCTGGCCTTCTTCCAGCGCTGGGCCAAGCTGCAGGGCTGGCAGGTCCCAGACCTTCACGTCGAGATGTGCGCCTGGATGGCCGATGAGCGCTCGCCTGAGCGCGTCCTGATGGTCTTTCGCGGGGCGGCGAAGTCCACGCTCTACGCGGTGCACAAGGCATGGAAGCTCTGGCGCAACCGCGCGCATCGCTCGCTCGTCTGGTCGGCCGACAACGACACCGCCGGCATGCTGACGGCCGACACGATCAACGTGCTGCGGAATCACCCGTGGTGCAAGGGCATCCTGCCCAGCAAGCCAGGATCCAAGCGTTTCTGGGTCAACGGGGCCAAGGACGCGCGGAACGCCAGCATGCGCGCCGTCGGCGTGAGTTCGAATGCCACAGGCGCCAGAGCCGACGATGTGGACTTCGACGACGTGGAAGTGCCGGGGAACATCGAGACGCCGGAGGCGAGGCTGAAGCTGCGGCAGAGGATCAGCGAATCGACGCACATCGCAGTCCCTGGATCGCAGAAGACCTACATCGGGACACCGCACACCCATGACTCGATCTATTCCGAGCGGATCGCCGCCGGCGCCGCGGTGCTGAAGATCCCGCTCTTCGCGCACTCGGTGAGGTACATCGAGACCGACGACCGCACGCGCTACGCTTTCCGGCACACCGTCGGTCCGGATGGTCTGTACGTGATGGCGGGCATCCACAAGGGTGCCCGCATGCTGCGCGATGGCGTCGACTTCGAGTTCGTCGACGGCTTCGTCGTGCTGCCGAGGCCGCCCGGCATGGTGCTGGACATCTGCTCGGTGTGCGCCTGGCCGGAGCGGTTCACGCGCAAGGAGATCGAGCATCGGCGCAAACAGACGCGCACCCTCAACGGGTGGGATAGCCAGTACATGCTTGAGGCCAAGCCGGTCGGAGAGATCAGGCTCGACCCGGCGCGCATCCAGGCCTACGACTGCGAGCCGGAGTTCGTGCGCGCCAACAAGACGCTGACGATGTGGCTCGGGAAGGTGCAGATCGTCGGCATGTCGCTGCGCTGGGATCCGTCGAGCGGGAAGCCCAAGAGCGACGTGTCTGGCGTGGTTCTCGACCTGCAGGACGGCCACGGGCGGCACTACTGGCACCGGGCGCAGGGGCTCACCGGTGAGATCGCGATCACGAGCGAGGACGGCAAGACGATCACCGGCGGCCAGGTGGCGCAGCTGTGCGACCTGATCGAGAGGTTCAAGGTCCCGCGCGTCACCGTGGAAACCAACGGCATCGGCGGGCACGCCCCGTCGTTCCTGAAGATGGCGCTCAAGCAGCGGCGCCTGCCGCGCTGTGCGGTGGTCGAGGTGCAGGCGGTGCAGACCAAGAACCCGCGCATCCTCGAGGCTCTGGAGCCGCTGATCACCAGCGGCATGCTGTGGGCGCACGTGAGCGCGCTCGAAGGCGGCCTGTGGGACCAGATGAAGGACTGGAATCCGGCGGTGCGCGACCAGCCGGACGACCTGCTGGACGCCGGCGCCGGCGCCGTGACGGATCAGCCGGTGCGGCTGGGCCATTCATTCAGGAACTTGGACCCCGTTGACGGCGACGATTGGCGTCCAGTGTCGGGCGTCTACGAGGCGACGCTCGAAGCCTGAGCAGCCGCTGGCGCTGCTCGCAGCATGTGCGAGGCGCCGCGATGGCTCAGCAGGTCTTCGACCAAACCCCTTTCAGCGAACACGTCGCCAACGGTGCGACGGCAGAGTTCGCCTTCGCCTTCCAGGTGCTCGATGCGGACGACCTGGTGGTGTATCTCGACGGCGTGGTGTCTCCGTCGTCGGACTACACGGTTGCCGGAGTCGGCGCCACGTCTGGCGGCAGCGTCACCTTCTCGACGCTTCCGGCCGAAGACACGGTTGTGCTGCTCTCGCGCGAGATCGCGCTGCAGCGGCTGACCGAGTACCAGACGCTCGGCGACTTCAAGGCCGTCGTCGTCAACCCGGACTTCAACCGGCTGTGGATGGCGCTCCAGGGACAGCGCTCGCTGATCGACGGGGCACTTCGGCTCCCGTACCCGGAGCAGGCCAACTCCATCCCGTCCGCTGACGCCCGGGCGCTGCGACTGCTCGGCTTCGACTCCAACGGCGATCCGGTGGCGCTGGCTGGCGCCGCCGGCGACAGCGCCACGGCCCTGGCGCTCGATCTGCTCAACGGCATCTCGACCAAGGGCACGGCGCTCGTCATGCACCTGGCGGCCGGTGTTGGCGCAGTGGCCCGCCTGCTGCGCGCGAAGCTGGGAGACTCGCTCAGTGTCATGGACTTCGGCGCCACGGCCGACGCGGTGACCGACGACACGGTTGCCATCCAGAAGGCGATCGACGCTGCGCAGCTGGCTCGCTGCGAACTGTACTTCCCGCCGCCCGCGGTGCCGGGGAACTACTACAAGGTCACGGCGCCGCTCACGGTCACGGGCCCCATCCGCATCCGCGGCGCAACACCGCACGGCGTGACGCTGTACGCGCCCAGCGGCACGCTCACGGCTGGCCAGTACATCATCGACATCAACTGCCTGTCTGCGAGCAACGTCGAGCACTCGACCATCGAGGGGATCACCGTCCGCAGTCAGGACGGCGTGCCAAACGGCATCCGCATCAACAACTCGAGCTACGTGCGGATCATCGACGTGCGCACATTCGGGGTCGCCAACGGCCTCGACATCGAGGGCGCGCGGTGCTTCTCGAACAAGTTCGACGGCCTGGTCTGCTACGGCACGAGCGGCACGTCGGTGCGATTCCTGCCTGGCTTCACTGGCGGCGGTCAGTTCAGCTTCAAGGACTGCACGTTCACCGGCGCCTACGGTGTGACGGTCGACTCGACGGCAGTAACTGACGGCCTCACCTTCGACGGCTGCAACTGGGAAGGCTGCACGACCAGGGCCGTGCGCGTGCAGGGCACCGTGCAGGGCCTCAACCTCGAGGGCGTAAGAGGCGAGGGCGGGTCCGGCAGCGGCTTCGAGTTCGCGCCGGTGAGCGGCAAGGAGGTGCTGGGGCTGTCCATCACGGGCATGTCGTTCTACTCAGGCACGGTCGCGTCGGTGCCGATCATCCTTGGCACGTCAGGCGGCAGCGGCGGGCGCGTGCGCGGCTTCCTGATCTCCGGCAACCGCGTCGGGTACGCGGCGCAGAACTACTTCGTCGAGCTCAACGCCGAGGCGCAGTCCGGCGTGATCTCGGGCAATCACTTCTCCGAGACCACGACCAAGGCTGTAAGTGGGCGCCGGCTGGGCGTCTTCGTGTTCGGCAACGAGAACGGGGGAGGTCGGCTGCCGGATGTGTCGTACGACACGCTGGCGGCGATCACCTATTCGGCCTCGATGACGCCAGACGCTCAGGGCGGCAGCTCGCAGACGATCACGGCGACCAACAACACGGCGTTCACGATCAATGCGCCGTCCAACCAGCCGCCGGGCGGCGCGTCGCAGCGGTTGAAGATCACGCTGCGCAACACGAGCGGGGGCGCACTCGGAACGGCCACGTGGAACGCCGTCTTCAAGATGGCCACCTGGACCAACCCGGCCAACGGCTTCAGTCGCTCGATCGAGTTCGAGTGGAACGGCACGAACTGGGTCGAGATGAGCCGCACGACGGCCGACGTTCCGAACTGAGGCTGCCATGTCGCAGATCGAGGACACCGACAGCCTGCCGCTCGCCGGCGATACCGACCTGACGGCGGCCGAGCGGCTGATGCTGCGCAAGATGATTCGCGACGAGGAGCGCGCCAGCTGGGCGCGACGCAGGTTGCGGGTCGTCGTGCCCGCCGGCGTCGCCATGGTCGTCGGGCTGTGGCACCTGGTTGAGTGGGTGCGCGCGAACATTTCGTGGAAGTGATCGACGACCGTTGGTGCACCTACTGCGGCCGCCAAGGTCATCGCGCAAGCAACTGCCCGACGAGGGCGAACCAGGAGATTCGGCATGGTGGCCGACGCGAAACTGAACCCGATCATCCTTCCTGCCCAGCCTCTGCCGCCACCGGCGCCGGCGGCCGGAGCGACTGCGGCAGAGTGGCAGAACTACCTCGCGTGGCACGCCATGGCGCAGCAGCGGGCCGAACTGGTGCAGGTCAGCGATTGGCGCGTCTCCGACATCGCGCTGCGCACTGCTGCGCTGGTGGCACAGGAGGCCAACACGGCAGCCATGCAGGCGGCGGCCGAAGCGCACTCGCGGCTGATCGAGGCTCTGGGCGCTCCAGAGCCGGCGCCCACGCCGCCCCAGATGCCGCAGGAGTGCAACATCGATCCGACACCTGAGCATCTGGCGGAGATGCAGCGCGAGCGCGCTCGGTATCAGCGGGACGACAAGGTGTCGCGTCTGCTGCACACGGCGCTTCCGCTGTTCGTCGCGGCGCTCGAGCGCGATGCGACGCCGGACGCAGCCATGATCATCGGCCAGGCCAAGGGCCTGATCCGCGCGGCGGATGACGAGGTTCCGCCGGTGGCGTGATCTGTGCGGCGGTCGCCATGCCGAACTACACGCTGTGGGTGCAGCGGCCTCCGGCGCCATGTGAGGCCCGGCGAGCGCAGGCCGAACTCGACGCACTCAGGGCCAGGGTCGCCGCCGAGGCTGACGCGGCGCGCACCATGGCTGATGCCGCCGGCGTGCTGCCCTACTTCTGGCGACCCCAATCTGACCCCACGCGGGGGCATGGCAAGGCAGATTCAGGGCCTTCGTGACGCTTGCTGTCGCGGTAGGCGCGAGTGCGACAGCGTGCGTCATCCGCTCTCGAAATCCGGTGTACGGTTTTACCGTACCGAGGGTTCGAATCCCTCCCTTTCCGCCAGACTTCACAGGTGAATCAAGCCCGGCGAGCCCTCTTCGTCGGCGTCGATCCGCCTGACTTCTGACCCCGCGCTGACCCCAGGCGCGGAAGCCGATCCACCGCACGCCGCGCGCTCTCGGTGGCGCTCTGCAGGTAGCGGCTGGTGACGGTGAGCGAGCTGTGTCCCATCACGTCGCGGATCGCGCACGATGTCGTCGATCCACGGCAGCTCGAGCTGCAGTGCCTCGCGATACAGAAACAGCAGCGCGGCCAGCGCCTGGCGCTGCGTGCTCGCCGAGACCTCGCGCTCGGTCGCCAGGTGCGACAGGAAGGCCCCGACCTCGGGCGCACCCATCTCGAGCGGATGCCGCTTGCCGGCCCAGAGCACGAAGGCGCGTGTCCAGTGCCAATAGGCCTGCTCGGTGCGGCGGCTGTAGTGGCGCGTGCGGATGGCGCTGACGAGAGCGTGCTGCAGGTGTCCGCGCTCGCCAGGCTGAGGCACCGCCACGGCGGCCCGTGAGGCGCCGTCCGTGCGCAGCAGCGCGGCGGCGCGGTGCGTAACGGGTGCGGATGTCGGTGGCGCCTGGAGGATCGTCATGGTCTGGCGGTGTTACGCCGCAGGTTCAGCGGTCGAATTGACGTTAAGCGGCAGCAGCCGGCGCAGGCTGCTTCGTGCTGTCATAGCGGTCGATGGCCCACTCCAGCGCGTGGCAGCACCAGAGGAAGCGGTGCGCCCACACCTTGCAGTCGCGCTCCCAGTCTTGGAAGCGGAATCCGTCGTGCTCGAACTCCCACAGCGCCACCCATGCGTGGTGCTCGCTGTCGTCGGCCGCCGCGCACACCTGTTCGTCAATCTCCTGCCACAACGCGGCTCGGCGCTCGTCCGGCCATTCGTCGTTGGCGTACTGCTCAAAGAAGTCGCGCACCTCGGCCCTGAACTTCTCGGGCGTCCACTCGCGCACGCCGTCGCCGCGGTCGCTGGCTTCCAGCTTCTCGGCCCAGTAGCGCAGGTCAATGCGGTACTGGCCGCGGCTCTCGCCGCGCCGGAAGAACTGGAACATGTCGTGCAGGCGCCGGAACACGTAGGTGCCCATGTCGCCCGTGTAGCAGAGGTAGCCCGGCCAGGTTAGCAGGTCGAAGTGCATGCACATCGTGCCGGGCCGCTTGAAGCGCAGGTGCCGGTGCACACCGTCATCGCGGATCACCTCCATCTCGTGGCCGGCAATGTCGCGCTCGAAGTAGTCGCTCGCAAAGGTCATCTCGGTTCTCCACCAGCCGCTTAACCCCTCGGTCGAGGCGAGGCGTGCCGGCATAGGTTCATCTTCTAGGGCTGGCTCGCGCCCGCCTCACCTCGAACGTTAGGCCCCATGCTCCAGCAGCAGCTTCATGCGGTCCAGCATCAGCGCGTCTTCCTGCTTGCTGTAGCTCGCGTGGTGCAGCTTGCTGTACGCCCAACGCACCATGTCGTGCAGGTCGGAATCGCCGGCCTCGTCGTCAAGCGCCGCCTCCGTGGCCGCATCCAGCTTGCGCACGCGAGACCACAGGGCTTCTTTCGTGTCCTGCGGCACGCGCGGGTCCATGCAAACGCCGCGCAGCATGTTCGCGGTTTCTTCCATCAGCTCAATCATCGTCGTCTCGCTCCGGCCCCGTGGGGCCTAACATGGCAGTCAACCGGACAAGCCCCGGCAGGCTATCTCGCTCCGGCAGCACCGCGCGGGGGCTTGCCTGTTACTTCTACGTTAGCCGGCTTGTGGCTCACGGGGCGTTTCTCATGTCGTGGCTCATCGCCGTAGTCCCGCAGCGCGAGCATGTCGCGCTCCACGCGCAGCCGTCCTCGCTCTCCCAGCCTTCGCCGTCCCACTTGTGTTCGCAGGGGCCACCCGTGCCGCATGCGCAGTAGCACGCGGCCGGGTTGAAGTTGGAGCGCAGGCTTTGCAGCGGCACGCCCCACTCGTCGGCCAGCTTTTGGTGCATCTCCTGCACGGCCGCATTGCGGCGGGCGCGCAGGGCATCAAAGTCGGGCGCCACTTCAATGCTCAGAACGTGGTGGGCTGGGCCACGCCGCGCGTCAGCGCCATCAGGCCGGTCTGCAGGTCGGTCGCGCCGA
>CAZQUL010000007.1:0-15914 GCA_964596525.1 uncultured Gammaproteobacteria bacterium
GCATCTTCATTATTTTCCACAGCATCTAACAGACCTTCAGCTTGATCTGAATCGTGCGATTGTGCATAATCAATCAAATCAGCTGAAACAACATAGCTAAGTTTAACAGCGATTTGTTTGGCAACTACATTACTCATTTTCATTTCCTCGACGGCATATGCTCGCCATTGTGGCGAGCAAGTTATTAAAGTTTAATTCCCACATCTGCAATTTTGTGGGACAACGCATATCCTTTATATTCCTCAACTTTAATCCGATGATATTCGCGATGTTGTGGGATATCACTGCATACCAAGTAAATAAAATCGGGTGTTACATGGGGATATTCTTTTAGCTCACGTATGCGCCAAAATGCTTGAATGTTGGCATCTATAGAACCTACCGCGGTAGTCATAAACGCCGTACGTAAACGTTTGACGTCTACAGCAGTACCCGCCGATAGCAAAGTGCTAACAACGATATCTGCATCTAGCAAATTTTCATATTCGTCATCACTGGTATATCGTTCTACCCGTTTGTCGGGATATTCCAATCGAAATTGTTCTACAATAGCATCGCACATTTCTACACGACCTGCAAACACAATTCCTTTCATCCCATCCTCATAACGGTTAGTAAAGAACGTATCCCAACAACTAACAATAATGTCCAAATAATTTTGTTTTAGCTTTTTATCCCTTAAGATGTTATGCTCAAATTCATTGTGGCTATATTGATTTCTGTTGTTTAGATAGCGTAGCTTATCTCGGTACTCTGCTTTGATTTGGTAAAACAATGCAGTGACGGCACAATAAGGTTTCTTCTTAATATTGCCAATACGTGTTCGCAAGGGTAACGCGACTTCGTACATTCGATTAATAAAGCTACTGTTCTTTTTGAGCGAACCAGACAATGACAATGTTTTCATGACGTTTGCATATAAGTCTTGTCTAAAGTTACTGTGAAAGTCTTGATGTACCTCATCAATAATTCTAAATCCAATACCTAGTACACGATATAAGTCAATAGGTTTACACCCATATAACGATTCGTCGTTTGGAAACAATTCATATGCTTGAAAGAAAGCATACAGTGTCATATTGGTTATAATCAATATTTTCTCTGTTAACTTCCCTTCTTTGGCTAAACGAATAACGCGTATTAACATAGCAGCGCCCCTGACAATGATAAAATCAGTGACCTTTAAATCCAATACGCGGTTTTCTTCTATTAAAGCTAACTCCCACCGTTCAACATACATCCCCCTTAACACAATGGCTGTTCTCACACCTAAACGCGATGCAATCACTAACGCAACAGATGTTTTACCTAAACCACCTGCCATCACTAATGCCTGTATTCGTTCGTTTAAACTAGCGCCTTGTTCAATAAGCGGTACTTGGTAGTCAAAAGGTACAAAGGTTGGCATGACATCCATTACCACATCATCTGGCACAGGAACGTCATGCGTGATGATACGCATGTTTTTAATGTCTACTCCTGATCTTTTCATATGCGAGATAAAGTTATCAAACACATGGATGTGAAAACGATATTCGTTTCTAGAATCAGTAGATGCTGCAAACACGCGTTTTTTGTTAACGGATGTCCGACCGCCTTTAAAGCGAACAAATTCGACTTCTACAAAATCTTTTGCAAAGTCTAATATTGCTCGCTTTGAGTCGCGATCAAACTGCGTTAGAACGAAGTTGTGTGTGTACACATCTACACGCAGTAAGATTGACATAATAGTTTATCCAAACACAAGTTGATCAAATGGATGTACAGGTCTAAGCTTAACTAAATAAGACTCTAGGCCATACAGCGCGGATGTCTGCTCTTGGAATGCCATTGTTGCAGCAATACTGCGTAACCGCATGATTTGTCTATAATGAGCAGGTTCGCCATTATAGCGTGGCATGGGCAGGCGATAATCTCGATTTGCTCTAGACTGAACTAGCGCGGCTAAATAAATGGTTTGAACATAAGAGAAGTTTACCTCCAATTTCATACTAATCAAATCGCTGAGCATAGTAACGGCTTTCTCATGTGTCTCCTGATTAATCATGGTGCTTTCTTTTTCTTTGGCTTCACCACCTTTAATAAATTTCTCAATGGCTAGCATGTAGTCCAGTGTACTGAAATGCTTTAAGGGCAATTCTAACATGGGCTGCTCTACATCCCAACTATCCATTTCGATAATATAGTCACCTTCATCGGTTGTACGCCAGCCTTGTTTCTTCACGTAATGTAAAAACTCTGATGACAACGCACCATTTCTTGTACCGAATGAACAGTCTAAACGAATGGTTTGTTCTATGCCGTCAACAGTATAGGTGAAGATAATTTCACTTAAGCTACTTACTCTAAAAGGGGATAATTTATCGACATCTGGTGTATCTTTAACATCCCCTAAGTTAATAGCTTCTTTGTGATTTACAAGGATGTGATATTTTAACCCTTTGAACCTATCGGTCAAATAGATGTGGTTATCTTCTTTACCTAATCTAATATACAGCGCATCGTGCTCTTGGATTTGCATTGCAGCAATGATGGCGCTTGCAAGATAATGTTTATTGGATAGAAGTAACTGACCTACCTTAGATTGCATTTCTGACGCACTAACATGACCTACATTAGTGTGTCTAGGTATAGAGTAGCCGATTTCGCCAAAACATCTAACACATACACCGCCTCTATCCGGATGCTCACAGGTTAGCACCGATCGAATTTTCACCATTTTACCAATAAGATTTTTCATGTTCTTTCGAATAATTCGTTCAGAACCTTTAGTCTCATCTAAAAAGGCAATGCCATTCATATCTCGCAATGTTTTAGAACTTGCAATCAAAATAGGAATGTAATGTCTAGACCCGCAATCTACATAGTGAAGTCTACTTAATGTAGCTGACGATAGTTGTAGGTTACGATTAAAGTATTCGGATTTCTTCATCGGTTCCTTTTGGAAATAGGACGATAAAGATGCAGAGCGCGTTTCTTTAGCTAAATCAACGACGCTATCTAAACCTGTACCAAAACCACCTAGAATTGGATTGGGGAAAATGTCGTTAGTAATGTCAGTTGCACGACCACGTGAGCCTACACACTGCGACATTGATTCCGCTTTTACTTGTTTACCTCTTGTTAAATTAGCTACGCCATTGCCATTCAAATCTTTAGAATGCAACAGTTCTGTTTTAACCAACTCATTAAATGCATCTGGATTATAAGCACCTTTGCCACCACACTCGTACATCTTTTCTCTAAAAGCTGCAATGGGTGGATGGTCTAATACTTGCACCCAATCGGTTGCATCTAAACTAGATGGATATTCTTCTAGCTTAATGGACAGCTCATTGTAAGTGTGATTACAAATTTCATAAACGGATTCGGATATCTCCTCCATATCCACAGGTTTTATATCAGATAGTCGATGTCCTAATTTATCCATTACCGACTTCGCAGTTTCTTGCAATTCAAGATCATCTATATCGATTTCGCAATCATAAACGTCTTTGCACAACCAAACCGCAGATGAAAGAATGTCTAAATAAGTATCGGCATTGAATCGTTTGCCATTAATGTGGTGCTCAGGCAACATTGGCGTTAGTGGATATTGGCGATGGATATCCCATGCGTAACTGGAGATGTGTGTTTCTCTGCCAGTGCATTCGATGATCTCCCCATTATCAAATTCAATAAGCATGGGACCATCTGGAATATCCCAGATGTCATTTTCACTTAGCCATAATAGATCTCTAGCATGGTAACGTTTCACAATGCATTCCCCCATTCATCAAAATCTTCTAATCGTTTAAAACGAATACCGCCACATTCTAAAACATGGTTAACAAAAGTTACAACACGACCTTGTCCGCGCGGAACAATGCTTCGATCAACAGCAAGTTCAATATTGGTTGGCATTTCTGCTGATAGAATATTTTCACAAATATTCCGATGAACAGCAGGGTTGTTGTTTCTATCTAGAAGTTCAGCGCAGATATCTCCGCCGCAAACTGCTGCTAATAAACGCAACTCCGATTCACCCATTGTGCGCACAGGTTGATGTCTGCCCGCCGCACTGTATTTATCATCAGTGTTTAATCTTGCAGGTATACCAAAATGTTGTAATTTTGCTGAACTTACGCCAGACCAATCAAAACCTGTTTTCTCAAGAAGTAAGATATACATACCGCCAATCAAAACACTTGATTTTGTTTTTACCCTACGTGTCGAAGGGACGTATTCAATTGGTCCTCGACATGCTGGATAATAATTCATTAAATCTCGAATTACCTCGTTGTATTTAACAGGATTGTTAGTTGGTTGAAAACGGTAGGTGCCATTTCGAATAACATCATCGATATGCGCTTTAATGTGATCTTTACTGCGAACAACATTTAATACGTGTTGATGATGTATTGGAGAAACAATTTCGTAAAAGCCTAAGAGATAATCCCAAGCCTCTGCGTAACTGCCGCCTTGCTCAATATGGTCTTTGATCTTTACACACGTGTCACGGCTAGACGCCTCAATGTAATGTTCGTACATGCGAGAGACATTCATGCGTTTGCCTGTACTATCACCATCCATGATTAACTCAGCACGATTTCCCATTTCATCTACAGGCATTCTATCATCTGGCCATACAGCGACAATGATGCCTTTACCACCGTGCATGTCAGTGATTTTAAAACCTTTACGCGGAACAACATCGTATTCGAATGTTATCTCCACCATCCATTCATCCATAGGCTGTTTGTTGTAAATAGGCGTCACGTGCGATTTGTCTTTTAAGAACAATGCCTTTTGTGCTTCTGTAATTAGATTGATGAAACTTGGCTCCGTTTTTAATGTAGCGCCATGTCGACGTTCTAATTCCGAATACAAATCGTAAAGTTCTCGATAATAGTAAAGCCCTCTATCATGATAATGTTTACATTGATCATCCATGCCAGATGGTAACATGGTTTTGTCTTTGTTTGTACGAATGACGCGAATATCGATTACTTTAGCATGTGGGACAGCATGTACGGGTTTATCAAAATAATCCGTTTGCTGAAGTGCTTTTGATGTCATCATGACGGGTGCAAGCGTTTCATCATAGGCACGAGACGCAAACAGTAAACCGTTTTCTCCAACACGTTCGCCAATATCTGGAAAAGGTTTGTAAACTTTATCATCGCCAAAGATATTCAAAGGCATCATAGAGCGACCCCATGACACAATACGTTTTCCATAACCCTTTGTAGTCATACGCGCACAAAACGATTCAGATGCAATAATGCCATCCTCATTAACACCTGGCACGGACATAAAAGCAACTTGTGCTTCTAAACCAAACTTGTAATCTCCGTTAGAGGTTATTGATGGTGTTGTTGCAAGAATAGTACCTTTAGATATTCTTGCATTCTTTAGTCGTGTCTTATAGAAGTCAGGTGTTTTGACATAGCTAAATCCATAGTGCTGGTGTAAACAATGGTATTTAGGAATATGTAAACATCCGATTTCTCTTGTGGGAGAATCTTCATTTTCGTAAATGATTGTAGTGATTGGATTTTCACCAACCATCTTACTGCCAGGAATGTTGTGGTTTGGATATTTTTCAATTACCTTAATAATGGCAGCGTTGCATGGCATCCGAATTGCATGCACATCTTTTCCATATTCACGTTCCATACCTGTAAAACTACGTTTTACTGTACTACCTTTGACCACAAGCGCTTGTCCAATATGACTGCAAAACATAGCAAGTCGAGAAGCGCTGATGTACATGGAGTATGCGTTTAATCCAATTACACCAAGTAGACGCGAATCTAAGTCGTTTTGAATAACTCGACGTGTTATTTGGCGATAAACTGATAGATCAGACATGATGATATCCTACGTTATTGTTTGATGGGTAATGTCCAATTTAATAATGTGTCATTGAATTTTAATCTAATAATGAGAGGTCAATATGGCAGGCACTCCGCTACACGAATCGATGAATGGTGATGGTGTATACACCTTCTATAATGAAGACTTAAGGGTTGCATTTGAACAACACATTCCATTTTTGTTATCAGGCAATCGATCAACTTTGATTGATATAAAACCCATTATGGCATATCAAAATGAATTTGACTTTAATTCTCTTTTGTTGGCACTTCAAATACCCTATTACGCACACTGGGTCACAATGCGCTTAAATGGACTAACGCATCCGTCAGAATACACTAGGGATATGTTAAAAATTTTCTTGCCAGATTTAGAGTTGTTAGAAAAAATAAAATCGCTAGAGATGACGATTTTAAGGGTAGACAGTTAGCGGGTGAAATCACCCGCCTCCCATCTATTTGTTACATAGAACGACCATAGCGTGCATTACGATTGCTTCGGCGACTATCGCGAGGATCGCGACTGCGTCCACGGTCGCGATAGTCGTCATCGTAATCATCATCGTCATCATAACGATCGCGACGGCGATCTCGGCGATAATAATAATCGTCGTCGTCGTCGTCGTAACGACTACGTCTGTCATCGCGTCTATCGCGGTAGCGGTCTCTATCTCTGTCTCGATCGTAACGATCATCACGTCTGTCGCGATCGCGGTAGCGATCGTCCCGTCTGCTATTACCGTTTCGCTGTGCCCAGTTGAAATTTTCACGTGCTCTACGGAATGCTTCCTCCTCTTCGTCCTTTGTCACATTTAATTTCTGACGATTTCGCTCGCGCTCATCACGCTCAGCTGGATCGTCGCGATTAGACCAACTTGGCACTTTGGTAATACCGCCAGGGCCTTTGCTAATAGGTAATGGTTGTAATTCATCGCTATCCTTATCTTTTACAACCGTGACAGATGTCGTAAAGACTTCTTCACGGCTGTTTGAATTAGAACCGCTTGCGCTACTGTTTTTTACCTTATTGGTAGTTTCCACAGCATTTTCTTTTGGCGCACCATCAGCTAACGCTTCGCGATCATTTCCATCTAATGCAGGGATTTTATAATTAAATGGAGATAAATCGCGTGCGTCGTCTACCCAATTTAACACGGGTTTAAAATCGCTATAAGCCTCCAACTCGTTTGAGAAGATATCAAATATTTCTGCAAAACGAGTCATGACGCTTGCGTAAGCTAGGACAAGCGAATGAAAACCTGGCGCTACTTTTGCATCGCTTCCTTTAGAGTGACGATCTATTGGACTATCATCTAAATCCAAAATCCATTTGAACAAAGATGCAATTTCTCGTTTAGATTTTTTGGAACTAAACTTTACGCCAAAGACTGTATCATCGTCACGGTCAAACTCAGTTAAGATGGGATATGAGATTAACGTCGCACGACGATATCCTTTATCCTTTACTTTACCAGAGCGTTGAACGCGAACGTGCATCAATTTCTTTTCGCCGACGCTTTCTAATACCCGGCGAAGTTTATCTAAATCATCGACAGCTTTTGAAGTAACGCTATCTAAAGACTGCAACAAACTGATTGCACGCGAATCTAAATTGCCGTGGCGAGATTTATCAGCTGTAACACCCAATAACACTTTCATTAAAACGATCATCGTTGTTGATAATCGAATATCCATGTAGATCTTTAGGCGCTTAAATACAGGACTTTCGCCAGAGATAGCATCTTCGGACAATGGATGAAACGCAATAGTTTCATTCCATTTTGGGTTTCGCAAAATGTTTTCGGTCGGCAACACCAACCGAAGTCCACTAATTGTCACTGGGGTCAGCTCACCGCTTTCCCCACCATCGTGAATAGATAGTTTGGCATCTTCTGTTTCAAAGATACCTACGTCACGTAAAAGTCGGCTATAAAACTCGACCAGATTTTGAGCGGTTGCCATTATTTTTTCCTCTGCTGCGGGTAGGTCTGTTGCGTCTATCATCGGTACCTAGACCAACATGGTCTGCCATGAACGACACACTTTTAGCCACTTTAATTAAGTTTTCTCGTTTATTGGTTACGATGGGAGAATACAAACCATCGGCGAATGTAGGCAATGAATATTCTTCCACATGTCCGCCATCGTAACTTACACTAATAAACGTGCCGTATTCAACATCACAATCCATGTCGATCCAAAGTGCAATTTCGCCATCGTGTGTTAAATCGTCAAACACCTCGTTGATTACACGATCTTCGAACCGTGCAAGATAAGGTGCCATGCTAACGTCTTGAGCAAATGTACTGTGGTTCTTTAAATCCATACGAATGCGACCGTCTAACTGTTCGTTAGTAATTGTGAACACGGTTCGAGTTAACATCAACTCCATCATAATAGCTGGTATAGAGTAACAAAAAGCTGTTGCCACAACGGTTTCCGCATTAGAACCATTCCAATTATTACATTCCCCACGTTCAGAAATACGGACGTCGTAATTATCAGAACGTTCTTTGCGGACGGCGCCGATTGTATAGACATCGGTCAAATCGTCAAACTCAGGCAATTTACGGCACAACTCACCGTAAGTAATATAGCGATCTAATCCGTAATCAGTGCTGTCCTCTAGCCAACACATGAACGGATCATTGCTGATACTTGGTTCTTTACACTGATAACTCGCTTGACTGAACGTCGCTTGTCCCTCTGTAACAAACGAACTATATTCATCAAATCCACCGTAACTACCTGATGAACCATCGTCTTCATCTAACTTTGCTTTTGCGCGACAGATGCCGTTAATGGCGTCTGACAAATAAGTGGTTGCAATGCCACGATTGCGACGTACTTTTTCTACTTTGCCGTCGTTAAAACCAACGCGGTGATCCCGCGTATCAAAGTCTGATGTTTCAACCATCATAGCGCCCATGAGATGCTTTGGCGCCATGAGCTGAACACCGCTGTACGAGTCGCGATCGCGGTCGCGATAACGATCGTCCGAAATTACATCTGGCGACGTAATGACATGCGATGCATCTAATACGCGACCGATCTTTGCACTTCTACCATCGCCGTAGTTCTTAGTGCCAATATCAGCGTTGACAACACTGTTAATGTACATCCGCATTTTTGGATCCAATGTATCACGATAAGAAGAATCGCAATGGTCAGTGTAACCAGAAATGTATTGATAGCGTTTGGCTGATAAATGATTGCCGATACGTACCTTGATATGGAACATGAAACGGCGTTCGCCCCAGCCATTTATAATGTTAACAGTTGGACCCGCCATTGAAGATGGTGAGATAATGCGTGAAGCAATGCCTGTTAAAATTGTCTCATCCACACGACTAGATTCACTGACTGCGTCAATGTAACTGTCTTTATCGTCTTCATTTAAATGTGCGTTATAAGAACGCAGACATTGGTCGTTAAAAGTTCCTGTTTCTACGAAATACGATTCTTCAACCTCAAACCGTAAATCGCGTGTGTTTCTACCGTAATCGCGATCAGAATCGCGATCATCATCACGTTCGTAATTATTTCCCATCATGCCCATGATTATTCTCTTCTCTTCTTAATTTGTCAAGGATAATAGTTAGTCTAGCTAACTGTTCGGATATATTGCAAGGCAATGTGTATAAACCACCGGCGTCTATTCTATTCTCCTTTAATCTGTCTGTGATAGTGGAATGTCGTCTAGCTACCCATTTAAGCATATAAACATCTTTTGATAATCCATTTATTGCCAGTAAAGCGTAGTTGGATTTTCTAGGATTGCTCATGTCTTTAGAGGTGTAGTGTGGAGATATTTCTAATATCTTTTCGACGACATCGTTTGGTATTTTTGACTGGACAACGTTGTTGATAATGTCGTCTTGGTCTTTAAATGCAGCTGCGCTAATTAGCAGTACCGCTAAATCGGGTAAATCCCAATGTAACAATAATGCTTGACAAGCTGATATTACATTTAACAATGCATTACGTTGTAACTCTGACACGGCACATGCAGATATTGTTGCTGCAATAATCCATTGGATTATAATTTCCTGAGTTCTATGCAGCATCATGTCTGGATAGCGAAGTGTCTCCATGTGACATTTTGCTATTAAATCAATATTAGATTTAATAGAAGGGTCTACATGGGTTGCAATTGTTACAACATTTCGACAATACTCGTTAAATGTACCGATTGCATCGTTAGTTAGTTTTTGCTTGGCACGAAGCATTTCTAAAATGCTATTGCCTCTATCGTCTAAATCATCTCCTAAGTTATTGTATTTTTCTCTAACATTGCCGAAAACTCTGGCCATTCCTTCTACCTTTGGATTCATAAAGCCAAAGATATTGGAAATTAAATTTCCATCCTTAGATGCATTCATTTCCCCGATAGATAATCGGCGAATGAGAATGTTTGCCAGAAACCAATTGGGTATCTCATCTGTACCTAGGCCGTCTACAACAGGTGGTGCTTCATCAATCCCTCGACTGATTCGAAACTCAATGTACTGTTGTAAACGGTTCATAGGACGGCTATCAATAATTGAACACTGTGTGATCAATCGCCCTGCCACGTACTCTTTATGATCGGTGCCAACCGTACGCCTTGTTAAGAACAGATATCCGCCCCAAATAACCACCATTGCTCGAAGCGCTAATGCTAAACCTGCTAAATCAACATAGTCGCGTAACAGATAAGTGCCTTGTGGAGTCCGATCATCAGGGTCGTGTTCTTTTAAGAACTCTGACGGATATACCACATCGCCGTACAATGAAAGCCAATGTATTGCGTCGTCGACAGTAATGATTTTGTAAATATCATTTACGATTTCTGTTAATTCGATTTCTAACAGATTTCTATTGCTAGAAGTGATGATAGAGTAATGTGCCGATTCGTAAAGACTCCACAGTTTTTTGTTTTTATCTTTGCCCAAATATTTCAGATATTGATTAAACTCTTTAAAGAGATCATCTACCTTTTCTATTTTTGAGGAATCAAATCCGCTAATATCCCACTCTAATGAACCATCGCCATATCGAATTGTTGCATTTCGTTTATCCACCAGTTTGAACTCTAAATAATCGCTCATGGTTAGCCCTCATCTATTGGTATCAGTTAGATATTGTATATTTGATTTTTAATGGGCATAGACGGTAGCTTTAAGCTACCGTCTATATTCATAGATCAGAAAGGAATGTCATCCTCATCCCCGCTATTACTAGATTGTTGATAACGACTGTTTCCACCGCCTCCGCCACCATTGTTATTGTTGTTTCGATAATTGCCACCACCAGAGTTATTGTACCCGCCACGATTATTGTTCGATTCTTCTTTGATCTTTTCTTCCCAGTTAATTGCAGCAATTATTGGGAGTAAATGTTCAATGGATTTTAACCAACCGCGAACTGCGCGACGACTCAATTCGGCATCTGATGCTGGTTGGCCGTTGATATACAGTTTGCGATAAATGTTTTCGCCAAAGTAGAATCGAATTTTTGGACGATCCCCGATAACAGATAAAAGCGCAATATAAATACGGCCTTTCTTATCACGACCTACAACAATGTTGGATTTTGGCGAAAGTTCTTTATTGGAACGATTTTCTGCGCGATTCCAAGTGCGACCATGATTTTCCCAACGCGCATTGTATTCTTCGTCAGTAGTCGACTCTGACAAATCTTCTAACTCGCACAGAATTTCATACGCCACATTGATACCAATATCAGCACGTATTTTACCATTATCTGGATCATTTGGCATGTTGGTGTAAACATCAATGCGTGGGTTGTTGTTTTGAAAATACCAAGAAAGCGCTGGGCGTCCAGTTCCTTCTGGCAATTTTTCAGCATACAGTTTTAAAACGTTATCATCTAAAACGGTTTTCTCCCGTTTAGGAAAGTTTGGTTTGGCCATTATAGTGCTCCTATTTAACATATCTTTACAAAGGACTGTTACTTTTTACAGTCCAGAATACAATTTCTTAACATCGGCTTCAAAGAAAGGTTCTCTCGCCAATGTTACACATTGCAAGATTCTTTCTTTGGTTGTGATTTGCGACCACTGGTATTTGTTGGACAATTCTAACATTTTCTCACGGTGTCGTCTTGGGTATGGTTTAAATAACCCGCCGCTATCTCCAAACAACTGAATGGTCATTTTATCAAAAGGTATTCTTGGATGATCTTTACCATTTTTTAATTTGGTGTACCATTCATTTTTACCTTTGACAAGACCTGTGTGTGATTCCAATAAAGCTAAACTTTTTACATTTTTGATGTTGAGTAAATCAACGGGATAATGCGAAAATAAAAGTGTGCGTTTAAAATCACCCACAATCGTGACATCAAACAGTTTAAATGTCTCGTTGTTCTTACCGCCAAGCTTTTTATAGCACTCATCCAAAACAGCAGATTCTTTAGCGCTATACATTTTTTGCTTAACTGTATCAGCTTCTTTGAACTGCCCATGTTTATAAATGCCTGATAAATTTTCGTAGCTGCAAGCATAGAAAATGATATCCATATTTCCTTCGGAATGCTGTCTAACAACATTCTTAATGATCTCCATTTCCTCTAAAATAAAAGGCGCTATCTCAGACGCTTTTAAAGCATCTGCTTGCTCTGCTTTAAATAAACCATACAAATTTCTGTAAACGGTTCTTACGTTTACAAATAACGTATCGTAATTTAACCAATGTGGTCTAACAGGGATAGGTGCATCTGGATGCATTCCTAATAGACCTTCGATTGCTAGCGATGTCGCTATCGAAATAGGAAACTGTCCTTTTACTCTCTCCTCTATTAACATGGTATTGTTCATGATTCGGATACCTCCGCCTCCAATAAACGTCTACATCTATCTAATAGCTCGGGACGTTTAGACTCTACACGTGCTAACAGCATATCGCACAATGTATTTTTGTTTAAAACCAATTTCTGTATTTCTTTTACACCTCCGTTGGATAGTAAAGTTAGTTTTGTTTCTTTCTTTGGCTTAGTTACAGACCAGTTAATTAACGGCGTGTTTTCTTTAATAGCTGACACTATTTCCACTGCCGGATCGTTAGAACGACACAGGACCCTTATAGCTCCTACCTGATTTTTCAGGAGAGCTATTGTTTGTTTTAGTAGGTCTTTTACTTCTTGAGCAGCTTTATCGGTAGCATCTACAGTTAAATATTTCATTGCTCGTTTATTAACAATGAAGTCAATTTGATTTGAATCCTCTCTAGAAACAATTCTAAAATGACCTTTAGATCCTTCTTCACCATGTGCTAGACGAGTAGTTGATCCAGCAGATATAATGTTTTCCCATTGACTGGTTAAGTGAACGTGGCCAACAAACACGATCCGTTTAGTTATTTGAGAGTAATAAACAGGATCATGCATGTCTATTCTGTTATGGACATGTTTTGGCATTTGATGCGGAAACACGCCATGCATAACTGTAAAGTCAACTTGTGTTAGATTTTTTTGCTTTAGCAAATCTATCACTTGTTGTTTGGTATCTTCACAGCTACCAGACCATTCATCAGGTATAAACAAAATATCAATCCCGAATTTTTCAAAATAGGCAATATCTAGCGTTTTTGCATAGTGGACATCAGCACCAATGTTGTATTCTAAATTGATTTGATTAAACCACTCTGATTGCTTCCAATCGTGAGATGGCGTTCCTTCCAAAACAATTAGCGTAATGTCATACTTTTTACACAACGCTAAAAAAGAACACATCCATTGATGTATCTCAAACACCACGTCTTCAGCTAACTGTAATTGCCTGTCAAATACATCGCCTGCCAAAATAATAATATCTAGCTGTTGTGTTAGCATGTTATCTGGAAAGATATCGTACAAGCAAGCAATTACATGTGATGTTGGTGTATTAGCATGACCCAAGTGAATATCGCTTAACTCTGCGATGTTAAGAACATCAGAGATCTTCGAATGTTTGGTTTTGCAAAACGGCAGTGGCGGGTTGAGAGTTTCTTGGATCTGCACTTAATATCCCCTTTAACTCCATCTTAGGCAATCCATATCGTTCCAATATGGCGTTCATTCGAACCGCAAAATCTATTTTTGGATTACCTTTACCAACACGTTGATTTAACAGCGATTCCATTTTCTGCTCACCGACGCGAGGATGGTAATTGTAATTGACTTCAATGATTTCAACTGCTCTTGAAACACTAATTTCTTTGAAACGCTCTACAACTGCCGGATCGTTGTTTAACAGCGGTGGAACGGTAAATAACTTTTCGCCTGTCGAAGAAATAACGTCTACCTCCATAAACGGAGAACCTGCCACATACAACCAACGCTCGATTGGGGGAGGGCCAGATAAACCTGCAAACAATGGAAGCCAAATTTGCTTAAATTCTTCTTCGGACAATTTTGGATTTTCAAAATTGCGAATTGCATCGGCAATCGTAGATATAACTGGTTTTTTATCTATCACGTTTTAATCCTCAAAAACTAAACGAATGTACAATTTATCACCAGCAGTGGGTAAATAACTTTTGCGCAATTGTAGTGAACGAATAACAAAATGAACAATGTGTTCGTGTTCGCTAGTAATTGCCACGCCTTTTACCATGGGAAAAATTAAAATTTCCGTAGCTTTTTTATCACTTACAAGCTCTTGTACAGCGATAACAAAATCGTTTTCATCGTACTTTTTATTCGGATCGTGTTTTGGATTTACCTCTACTTTGAATTTCAAATCCATTGCGGATAAATCCGTAACATAAGGTTGGATTTCTGCGCCTGATTTATTGCCTCTAGTAAACATAACTCACCTTTAACTAAACTCTCTGATATCAACAACGTTTTTGTTAGCAATACTAACTAAACGACCTAAACTATAGCGTTTGCCATCTTGAACCACAATGGCTTTTATTTGCAAGTCTAAATTATCCTCACTAAGCACTTGCCCGTTTTCTGATTTAACGGGCGATAATGTAACAGTGATTTCAGCGCTATCAAAATAACTGTTTAACAGTTTTGTTATCGCGTCTTGCACACTATCACGCAATACTGTTAAATCTGACATTCGATGTATTAGATAGGGTAATGAATGTATTTTACCTCTAAATAAAATGGTTTGAGAATAGTTAGCGACAAAAAAACTATACAGAATGTGCGATGCTTTAATAGATACGTCTTGCACCCAGCCAAGGGTGCTCAACGTAGGAAACGAATTAGCCATAATAAACTCCAGTGCTTTGGATAGCATACATACCATCCAAAGCACCGAGTTAGTTATAAGCTGCTATTAAAAGGGTCTGTAGGATCATCAGCGCCTTTGACAAACATTTGATCTAGAATAGACCATGTCAGCAAAATATCTGATTTCTCCTCAAACAACACATCACGCTCATTGTCATCAGAATCTTCGTACCATGTTATCGATGATGTACTACCATCACTTCTTTCCATCATCATACCGGATGTAAATCGGCGATAATCGGAATGATCATTACCAATTCTTCCAGGTTCTCTATCATAATACGAATCTCCATATCCAACACATTCTTGTCTGTGATAAGACGATCGAACCGTTGGATTTGCCATTACTGCACGACGCATAATTTCGTTGGCATGTTGAAAATGACCTATTTGAGATAATAAAGATACTCCTGTTGATCGATGCCAATTATCTACTTTGCGGCTAGCTGCTCTAATCAATCTGACAACTTTGGAATCATCGTATCGTTGGTAGAGTCTTTCTGATCGCTCATTCAGCTGTCTACCATAATCCGTTAAACCTCTAGAGAAGTTCTCACGGGATCGATTGATATAATCAATTGCCGATTTGTCTGCGCGACCGTAATTTTTGGCACGGTAACCTGCTATGCCGCCTGTGACAAATGTTGCCATTGTTTAATGTCCTCCGTACAAATAGTTAGAGATTGTTGCCACCAGTGGGTTTGGTAAAGCTAGATTTCTTGATACACGACGTGGCTCGTTCAAATCCATGGCGGAATGATGGGGTGCCAGTCTAGACAAGTTTCTAGCCATGTGATTATCTAATGCTAACATTAAATTCATTGCATC
>CAZQUL010000007.1:16014-18974 GCA_964596525.1 uncultured Gammaproteobacteria bacterium
TTTATGGTTCTTACTTGTCGCCAGTGTTCTGATAACGGACGCATTCCTTTTTCGATGGATACAATTGTCCAAAACGCATCTAATGCCAAAATAATTGTTTTGTCTAAAAACATTGACGTGTTGGTTGCTTCAATAACAAAGCCTGTTTCACTGGGCAATGGTAAATGTTGACAAAATATTTTGTTGCGATTTTGATTTATCCATTTTGGCAAATCATCTTTTTCTGGACCATACACTTTAACAAGACCGCGAATTGCCAGCGCGTCTTCCATGATGTTGTCAAAGTTAGTGATGAAGTTATTTAATCCACGTGGAACGCCCTTATCAATTAGTTTACCTAATTTCTTCGGCTGATTTGCCATGGGAGCATAATTTGGATTAACTAACCACTCTAACAAGTTAAATCCAGAGGTTGACATTGTGTTAGATAAAATTGTCCACGCTACAGGATTAAATAGTGCTTTAACCTTTTTAGGCGTTTCTATCCAAATACTAGATTCTAACGGTCTCTCCAATTGCGAGATAACAACTGTACCGCATTTTGGACATGTCATTCCGTACTTATCTGTACCGGATAAGTGTTCACAGCGACATCTTGGAATCACGTTTAAGGAATCGCCTTCATGTCGCGTATATAGTTTTTGTTTTAACTCCTCTCTTTCCTCTACGGTAGTGACATTTAAATAGTTTGCAATAAGTGGTTCTTTTGACAACGCTTCATATTTCGCGTCTTGATCAACCACCTCTAAATAAACCGACATATTCCGTTCCTCGCTATTAAGACAAAAAAATAGGACATAAGCAGAGAGGGAAAATCCCCTCTCTGCTATGCGCTATCAATTAGTCGCGACGGCGACGTGAAGTCCAACCCGAACGTGAAGAGCGACGACGATCGTCACGATCATCATCATCACGATCGCGACGGCGACGGCCGCCGCCACGAACACCTTTACTGTCTAAGACGTAACGGCTTAATGAAGAAGGACCGCGACGGCGACGACCATAACCACCACCATAGTTGTCACCCAAGTCATTGAGTTCAATTGGCACTTTGGTCATGCGAATCGCTTTGTCTAAAGCATACACAACTTCTGGATTTACCGTTAAACGGTAGAACCATGCTTTGATTTCCATCTTACCTTCGGATTCGAAGACATGGCGCATCATGCGAATACGGCGTTCTAGACGAACATCTAAACGACCGCCATCTTCATCAAACGTACGGTCGAAGTCAGCTACAGCGTTGATGTCATTTGCACCCCAAATAGCTAATGCGGCTAAATGATCTAAATCATCCGTTGGACGTTTGTCATCTGGATTACCGCCTGGCAACCAATAACCTTTAGCGATACGGTTGTTACCGGTGGTAAATAATTCGTCGCCAACATTAAAACATTGACTAAAATTGCCATCTGTCAAATTATCAAACGCATCAATTACCATGTCGTATGCATCAGGATCGCCATTTGCTGCGTCAATCAAAACACCATTACACCAGCTATTGCCTGTAGTTTCGCCAATATCAATAGAAATTGCTAAACCTGGGAAAATTGCATCGTTAATCAACTGGAACCAGCGTTCTTCAGAGAAGTTGTGGCTGATAACAGGGATTTCACCATACTCTGGTTTTGGTGGGTTTGGATCATCTGGATCTACGGTTAATTCTTTAAACTCCCAACCGATATTACCGATGTTACGCCATGAGTTTTCACGTGCGATCTTTTGACGGAACACGCGTGCGTAACCCATATCAAGATTTAACAAACTGATGGTGTGAATGGCCAAACCCATGTAGGCAATGGACATTACGCCATCGGGATTAAATGCGCTGGTGATAATCGCATTTGCAATATAAGAACGATCGCGATCACGACGGTCGTCGTAGTTTTCTGGACGACCTGGCTGTAAATCAATGAAAGCATCGACTTGCACCAACGTCACTTCTTCGGCATCGTAATTAGATTCACGGTCTTTGCGGTTGCTGTTACAAGATGCAATAACAGACATGGCAATGTCACTACGAATTGGTAAACCGCCACTGTCAAACAATGGAGCTGGTGACATATCGGTATACGCTTTTACATCGTAATCTTCAGGCACATCCGCTAAACTAAAATCAACTTCGTCATCAGCAATGAAATCCATTGTGCGATTTGTTGCTTCAAGTGCTTCGGCAAAGATTGACCACAAACGTTTTTCGTCTTTAGAATCTACTTCACGATAAATAACAGATACGCCAGCATCGTAAATTTGGACGGCAGAACCTAATGCACCTTTAACGCAAGTGTGAACACGGTCTTCACGTAATTTGCGAGTTGCTACATCGCCAGCAACGCCATCGATTTCTAAGTTGCGGCCAGAGCTACCTGACAACTTCTGCTTAGGAATACGGGCAGCGGATGCTTCGACTAACATGGTGTGCACTGTTACGGCTTGCACATTGTTGCTGAGTGTTTCCATGCAGCATAACAAGATGCAGCTTAAAATACCGCCGTGCAATTTGTGATCCATTACAATCACATGGTTTTTACCCTTTAACTGAGGATCGTTTTCAATTTGCTCACGCATGTACTGCGCAATCACATTTAAGTCACCTGAGTTGCCATGGCGCGACACAGTTGGACGCGGGTTGAAGCGTGTGCGTCCGCCGCGATCGCGTCGACCATTGCCGCGTTCATCGCTAGTGTCACCATTATCTTTGTCGATAATGGCTACTTCTTCATCGGCTTTTGTGGCAGGCTTTTTGTTAGCTGGGTCACGTTTAAGTGCCATGATTTTATTCTCCTCGGATTTTCATGCATGATAAAAGGAACTTAGCTAGGGTTCCAGTTTGATAATATACAACCATCTTTTCTTTGAATCAGATGAAATGGCGTATATGGGGTTGTTCCGCACCGGCAGCTAACCGATGCGTGCATTTCTGCCTACATAATATCTAAAGCGGTATTCATTTACTTAAA
>CAZQUL010000007.1:19074-22570 GCA_964596525.1 uncultured Gammaproteobacteria bacterium
TCCACAATGTCGCTTAGAAGCATATCCATTTTAGATGGCGCAATAACAATAATAGGTTCTGTTGGTTTTTCAGCCGTGGCAGGTTGTTCCACTACAGATTCTTTAATCTCCTCTTTAATTGGTGGGATGCGTAAATCTAATAAACGTTGACCACGTTCTACATGGCGATCTGCACGTTCGTCATCGATGCCGCGATTGCTACTTGCGTGATCAAAACAATATTTTGCTTCTTGTTCCAAACCAGCACGCAAACGCTCTACTTCATTTGCGAGAATATTGATTTGCTCTAAATAGGTTTTGTTTTCTTCATCGCGTTTGTTTAGCAAATCGCGCATGCGAGTTAATACATCCACGGCTTCTGGAGGCATTGGTCCTACAAGACGCATGTGTTCGCGAAAACGTTTAGCAACTACTTCTAAAGCTTGCGCTTGAGAGGTTAATTTGCGTTTACGCAAATCTTTCGCACGTTTTTCCAATTCATCCGCTTCGCTTAACATGGCGTTACGCATTGCATTTAGCTCTAAATAAGCTTGATCGTTTAACATGGATAGGCGAACTAATTCGGCATGGTAACGACCCAATGCGTTCAAACCATCGTTTTCTTCGACAGAAGCAAGAATTAACTTCAGCGCTTTAATATCGCGCCAACGGTAGGCAACACTATGGTCGAACTGGACTTTGTGATCGTTTGGCATTTGTTCGTAAGAATGCATTTTACGCATTGTTTCGATATATGCTTCGAACGTCATGTAGTCCTTTTCTTGATCCGCCAACGTGTCTTGTGGAATACAGTTGGTCTGATCTACACCACCGTCAACTGCCTTATACACCTGCATCGCGATGTGTTTTAATTCGCGGTCGTTTTCTAACTGAGCAGCTTCTTGCTCTTGCATTAATTTAATTTGATCGCCAATTGGATCTGACGGTTCAATCAAACCGTTTTGGGCATCAAGTAAATACTGGAATGCATCTTCATTTAAAATAGATTGAAATAAATGCATTGGCACCATTTCAAATTCTTCTCTAGAAAGTTCAATTGGCATTCCAGATTCATGAATAAACATCATGCCAGTACGACACCAATTTGGTGTATAAGTTTCTTTTGGATTTTGCTCCGACAGCGGAATTGTAAACAATGCACGCGCATTGTCACCTAAACGAACAAACTGATTTACGGTCATATCCGTGTTACACATGGGGAATAACTCGGCTGCTTTTTCAGCCAGTTCATCAATTAAGGTTTCGTTTTCTGGATCTTCTTTATTCAAATGCGGATAAATAGCTTCCCATTCAGCGATCAATGCATTACGCATTAATTGAACTAATTCACTCATGATTAACTCCTAGATTAGATTTCGTGTATTGTACACACGAGGTAGTATACCAGTTAGATAGTAAGTACCTCTAACTGGTTGGGATTTGACATAATTAGATTATTTCGGTAGGTTTTTATCGTTAAACTCTACTAACGAAATGCTTTCAAAGTTATCCAAGTTTGTGATGTGAAAACCATTGTGTTTGAATCCGCCTGAGTAAACGTGTCGTGCGGTTAATAGACCGATGGTTTTATAAAGGACTTCTAATCCTGAATTGGTTTCTATTCTGGGTAAAACAGATGACACCAAAAACGTGATTAGCAATTTTGTCAAACTTTCGTCCATTTGATTTGATGCTAACGTAGCATGACTAATTTTGTCATCTACTGCTAGTATCAAATATTGTTCAGAATTGAGATTCATGGAGCTGATTTCATTTGCGATCAGCTCAGAATAACGATTGTCTTTCCCAATCATCAATGATTTAGATAGTTTCAAACAACGAACACTAAATTTAACATCATTTAACTTAATAAGTTCTTTTCTTATGGCCAGTTGGTTAAACACATTTTCATGGTAATAAACTAAAAGCGAATCATCGAACGTCGCCGGTGCGCTGTACAAATGAGGAAATGCAGCTGTTACTTTTGCACCAACCAACTTCATTCTTTCTTTTAATTCTTTCGAGCCCAAATAAAAAACAATAAATTTTACTGGACGAGTTTCATCTAACAGCATGGAAACATAATCGTTTACGACGCTTTGCAAATGTTCGTTGTTAAAAAGTGAAACGATTTTGGTGTTTGAATGGTCGCAATCAACACCTACCATGTTAGACAGCGCATTAAAAATGGTGCTTGGTTCTTGAATTAATTCTGGTGACATAGTTGTTTCCTTTGGAAATTGGACGCTGGCATATTGCCAGCGCATTTGTTAAGACTCGATGTTTATAACAATCTTTTTGGTGAAGTCACCGCTTTGATTGGTTTCGAATCGATTGCGTATATGCAGTTAAATAATGTACATCTGAAATAAAATACGATCTATCCTGTGAGTCTATTTTTTAGAGTACATTACCATGCCGTATGAATTATTTAAACACCCTGATACGGTTGATCGGGGTGATTTGCAAATGGGCGGATTTGCTCAGGTTAAAGATGCGCTTAGCAAAAACTTAGAGGATCTTATATCTTACTATTCAAACCACAACTATTCTGTTCCCAACGAACACATCATTGTTAAACTACTATTATCATTATCGCCGTCTATGGATAAAAACAATGTCGAATATGTAAACTCCATTTACGATCAATTGCCTAGAATCTGCGCTCATTTTAAGATTACGTCACCTACCACTTATGGTGCTATTCATGATAAAGGGCAGTTCTACAATTTGGAGACATCTGAAATTTATGTTTCCGATGAGTGCGTGTTTGACATAAACAGAGCTGCTGCTAACTGGACAAAACTAAGATCTATTAGGGTTTTATATCACCCGTTTACAGATACAGGTATTGGACGATTAAATGGAAAATACGACACTCAAGAAACTGGTTATGTCGTAATTTCAATTAACATTCCCATGCTAGCGTTACAATACAAAATGTGGGTACAAAATGAACGTGATTTTAATGGCAGTGGGGTTGCTGGTAGAACACATCAATTTGTTTCTAAATACCCTATTACCAATATAGCTTACAGTCATTTGGACTGGGTATTGTTTAATAGAATGAACGCTATCTATTTTGGAGATGAATTGGCGCCATATGCCCATGAACATCCAATAAAACTATTGGATGTCACTGGCAAATTAGATGATGTATTATCAAAAGAGCTAGCAGTGTTGTTAAGAAAACCGATGTCATTTGATGAGATGGCAAATGGGATTCCGATGATTACCTCTAAAAATTTGCGCAGTCTTGCTAGGCCGCCGCATGGCGCTGTAACTAGACAGTATAAGTGGGCTATTGCAATGGCTAGGTTACCTTTGCTACGTTTTATGGTAAATATAGCAAAAGAATCTAACGCGACACAAAACCGCACTTATACTAACAGACTGCGTACTCAGTTAAATGTATTGAAACAAGATAAGGGGCTTGAAAACATTTTACCTTCCGAGTTTTACACTGAACTTTGGTTTTATGTACAATCGGAGATAATAGATAAAATGTATTAAGCTG
>CAZQUL010000007.1:22670-29416 GCA_964596525.1 uncultured Gammaproteobacteria bacterium
GCATGTCCATATTTAGGTCCAAATACCTCATTCCAAAAACGATGATGCTGAATGTTTGGCGCGTCGTCCTTTTGAATGTAAGACTCTAGATCCTTTACTTGAATAGCTTTCAAATAGCTAAACCCCCCTCTGGTAAGATCATCAAAAATCTTACACTCAATATCATTGATAGGTTTCAACAAACTATCTAATGTCACTGTGTTTTCCTTCATAACACCCAGCATCAAATCTTCCATGTACTGTTTTGCACGACTCATTACTTCTACAGGCACAGTGGAATCGCGCATGTTAACCCCTTTGATTTCAGGCTTTAATTGTTTTAAAATCAATCCTTCTTGGGCTGATTGGAATGCAAAATAATGTTTTGCCATGTTGGTCAGTGTAAAGGTAGGAAAGTAAAACTCGTTTTTCATTTCTGTTCTAAAGAGATGTTCTTTTACCATCCCGATATTTGCTGACATTTGTGCCAACTTATGCTTTACCATTTGCGATGTCAGATACGTTGTTGTGTACCCGATGTCGTAACATTTCTCGGTAAAATATTCGCCGTGATTATACCAAAGCGTCCATCGCTGTGTTGTAAATATTGTCGAGTCTGTATCGGAAGTAATTACGGCTCTTCGTTTAATACCTGGGATATATGCAATAGAGGGAGGCAATACAGCGGGTCTCCACAGTCCTTCAATTAACACACGGTACTTATCTAACATTTGCTTCACATGCGCAGCTGTTGCTGCAACAATGCCGTACGTCTCTAGATCCCCATCTTCTAGCACAGACTTTAACTTTCTGGCTTTCATTAAAGAAGCGCAAAGTAATGTGGACAACACAACAATATCTTCGTCCACTTGGGATAGCTCATGTTTTGGATTGTCAGCGGGTCTCGTAGCACGCATTGAGAAATCTGTAAACATCTCGCGGACAAATTCGTCATTGTACAAAGCTAAGTGATGTAGGTCTCCAACATACACAAATGCGGCTCTTTCTACATCACTGAATGTTTCAACATATCGGCGAATTTCGTCATAGTAACGTCTGCCTGTCCAATAAAAACGAGAAGACCATTTGATAACATCCATGGTTTGATCTACGGTTGGTATATGCAAACCGAATGTTTTGATTACATTTCTAACATCGTCCATGTTGGTGTATTTTAACGTTGCTGTTAAATGCGCTAAAACGACATTTGGCTGCCAATAATGGCGATTGCCCATCAAGAACCATTCATTGTTAGCATTAGCATAAGAAGTGGTTGTTCTACACGTCGATGTTAACGTACTGTGGCCAGATTTGTTATACAGGGGATTAAATGGCGATACCTGTGCGCCAGATACTGAGTTGTTTTTGTATTTAGCAACAGATTGGTTATTGTCCTCAAATTGCATTTTTTGAATATTGCCTTTTTCCATGGCATCAAACATCAATTTTTTATGGACGTCGCGTAAAGCTACATTTAAGTCTACGTATTCAGCCAAATAGGATTTTCGCTGATGCGGATTAAAGTAAACTGTCATGGTCGGTACCATGATCATTTCATTAGAAATAACAAAATTTAAATATTCAGAAAACTTACAAGTTCGTTTTGCCCTATCGCCATTTTTTTGTCTAGCCAAATACTGTACAGTTGGATCCACAATTTTTACACTGCCAGATTCACTCATTTCTTTTTTAACAAAATCTAAACATTTTTGGTAGTCTAGATTTCTTGTTCTTGATAAATATAATGCAGTTTGCTCAATGGCTGCTTGCAACGGTTCTATATCTCGTTTGTAATTGTCTAGATCTTCTAAGAAGGGATTATTTGTTAACATGTCTTTGCTCCAGTTGCGCTCATTATATTCACGTTTATGCAAAAAAAAAAATGACGGCATAAATACCTAATCGGGAATTCCCGATTAGGTATATTGAAAAAAGTAGGGCGGGTGAGATCAGCGCACAATTCGCGTAACACTAAGACTTCCCAAGGAGGAGGATAGCAAAAGTCTTAATGTATTGTGCGCCGTCTCAATGCTGGTATACGCCCACATATTATCAGGTAAGCGGAACTTCTTCGATTTGAAAATTGGTAAAGCCGTTTGCCAATAATGCGTTTCGTAAACGACCTACCTGATTAGGCAATACATCGTTTACAGTAATGATCGTTTTAAATGCCTGAACGATGTCAAAGGTTGATAGATTAATCCAAGGTATGCCAATAATTTGTCGCTCCCCACCTTGATGTTGAATACGCAAATATTGATAGGTGCGATGTTTACCAGGTTGATTATAGCCCTGTGGTAATGAAACATACACGTTTGCATGTTGGGATGCAATGTCTTCAAAATTTAGTGCTGTATCGGCATCTAATATTGCAAGCACCTTTACTTTTTGGAAGTTATTGCCAAGATATCCTTCGGGGTAAACACTAAAGCTTACGATTTGACCGATGTGGTCTGATGTTATTGCTTGGACGGTCATGGTGGTCTCCTAATTGGATATAGATGGCGACGGTGGAGTCGCAGTCGTCAAAAATAATTAATCGTTTTTTGGAAAAAGATTTCACATCTGCAGGCAAATCTTTTTTTGCCCACATTTTAATCTTTGTTATCTCACAAATAATTATCTCATCAGTTTCATCTGGCAATGAATTGTTTAGCAATCTGTGCGCTAATTTTACTAAAGTATTGCGCTCAACTTCTTCATCTGGGTAGTATAAACGCTTTAATGTCTTTAACAATTTATCGGCGTTTATTGTTGTAAAAATGCAAATTCGTTTAGACATCAAAGTCTCCTATGACCTCTATCGTATTTTGAGATTTTTGAACTTCGAAGAAAAATATCTCCATGTAGTTCGCCGACAAAATAATAAGGCGCATGATTTTTATTTCGCTTTTCGTCAAAGTCTTCATACAGACCTAGTCGTTTTAAAATCTTTTCATATCGCCTGCCAAATTCCCAAGTAGACTGTGCTACAACATTAGCTGTCTCTATGCTGTCCGTAACATCCAATACACGCGTATACAGTTTATCAACATATTCAACTGGCGACAGTTGATCATCTTCGTATTCAAGTGATTGTGTCATGCAAATAAGCGGTTCTCGTTTTGAAATATTTGCGCGCAAAAGAATATCTTGACAATATTCTAAATTATCGTCATATCGCTGTACAATTGATTGTGTTGGCAGTATAAGTTGAACCTGCCTATTTATACCTGTTTTGCTCACAACAATCTCCTATTTAAAACGGAAAACCATCTACCACAATAATAACAACCAGCGAATCATCGTCCCCCATCCAATACTTTGGTATATCTACCGAGATATCGCTTAAGGTTTCAAACACGCCATCCATGTCCGTAATTATATCATTGCAAATAATTCTAAAGACAGGATAAAGACGTTTGTAGATGGTGTAAACAGTTTCTAGATAGATGTTAACATGCATTTCTCTATCACCAATAAACCCGCTTCCTTTTATAGAATTTATAAAACCTTCATCTTCCTCAAGGCAATCTATAAACTCATCCTTATCCATTTTATATCGGACGTTTTTGTCTAAAATAATTTTTAGACATTCTTCAAAAGCGCCGATTAAACCGCTACCTGATTGTTCAAGCAGCGAAAGATCGTGCTCGGATAAATAACCATCTAAGCGTTCTAGTGGAATTATATCTCTTTTTTGTTTAGTAATACTTTTTGGCATCTAGGAGTCTCCTCAGTCTCTCTGGGACGTAATCCCCATTGTCTATATCTTCTTGTAATTCAATAAGAAATAATTCATCGTCGGTAACTGGCTTTTTAATTGATTTAGTTTCAGACGATGAATTCCCTATTTCATCAAATAGAATGATGCAATCAATTTCTGATGGCGCGTGGGCATAAACGGCGCCATACGGCACACGTTTGTATCTGAATGTAATAGGTTCTAAAAGTCGCGCTATTCGTTTAGATTCTTTATTGACCAGATGGCCAATGTATTTATCAGGGACATCGCAATCTTCTAGGAATTCACCTAGTAGTTCTTGGGCGTCATTTACTCTATCTTTAGCTATACGTTCGACAAAAGGCTCGGCTTCTTTCCTAATGTCGTTTAGTTCAACAAATTGAACGCCTCTATAGCGATGTATTAGTTCCTTTATTTTTAGAGTTAAAGGTTCGATGTCGATGATGATCATAGTTTTCTGTGGCATGGCCGTATGTCTCCGACAACAGTAATTGTTTCGTCACATATAAAGATGTCACGTATGTTTAACTTACTGGTTGGATTTATATCCAAATATATTTTGGTTATACTAAACTCGTACTGTTTAAACAAATCAGAAATGATTCTATCAAACTCCTCATCAAAACATGCTTTGTAAAATTCATAGGCTTCGTCCTCGGCAGAATCAATATCGTCACCATCTTCAAAAGCTTTATTTCCAAACGTATGAAGTTTATGAATTGAATAATCCCACAATGCATTATCTAACTTTTCATACATTTCTAGGCTATTCATTTCATCGGGATATCCAACATCTAAGGGATCTCCCACGGGTGACGACCATTCACAAGTCAAACATGTTTTAAAGAAGTCTTTAATGATTTCTTTAAAACTTATATCAAACTCAGCTAATTCATCGATTACTTTTCGCAATCGATGAAATAATCTAGAATTATTGTCATAAGGAAGATACCACATCACATGCATGATTTATACCTTATTAAAATTGTCAATATAACTCTCTGTTCCTTTAAGAACTATTTTTCTTTTTCGAGAGGTTGGTTTTTTTGGAGGGGTTTTCTTTGGTAAAATAACTTTGTTAGACGGTGGTTTTACTTTACCAGAGTTTAATAAATTTTCCCATTGAACAACTCTGTAATCTCTACCTTTAGTAAATATAGCAAAAGGTCCTGAACGATAAATAGTCCACATGTCCCAACATTGCGGCAACATAAACGTTGACAGATAATCGCCCACTTTTAAAAAAAGTGTATCTAATACTTCGCAATAGTATTTGCCGCCTAAATCAACATTATCGCAATACCAAAGATGTCCTATTTTTTCCATAGCAACTGAAAAATAATCTGTGTTGTTTAACCACATTAGATTTGTCGTCATGACATCTTCTATAAAGTTAAAACACAGAAAAAATGCTTCTTTGTAATCAACTTCTTTTAGGTTGTGCGTCAATGCAAATTTATTATGTCTGAGAGCCAACATATCTGCCATGTTAGACATGTCGTATGCAATAGGTTTCATTTATCCAACTCCAATATTAAATCTGCATTTATAATTGCGCTATTTACAACCTGTCTTCCAGAAAATACAATAGGATCAGCAGGTATTGCACGGCGGATATCGCGATCCATTCTAATGCCGCGTCGAACACATTCGCTGTAGTTCGATATATTAGAAAACATCATTAAACGCTCTACAACGGCATCAATGGTTTTGAAATATGTTGTATCCCAATGCACTGGTAACGAATGGATTACATGTATTCGATGTAAAAGAAAATCGTTAAAAAGCCTATTGACTATGTTTGCACTTACAGTTCTTTCTATTAAGCAAGGTTTGTTGTTTTTAAACACGGCAGCTTCATAGTAGTTTTGAGGTTCTAAACGATACAGTCGTTTAAACTGTTTATCTAAACCATCGATATCGTATATTAATTGATGTTTCATATAGCCCTCGATATTACATCAACACTTCATTTTAATAATGTATACTTAAATCCCAATAGCATCGTATATCACTATAGGATTTATCACTCTATAAGTTTTAACCAAGGAGTCCATCATGAACCCCATTACCTATGCATTAAAACAATTGCGCTATTCCATCCCTGTTGAAATTTTAGAAAAAGTTTTTGTTTCTACCATTTGGGATGAAGACAATTTAACCATTTCGTTAGATGCTCGCATTCGCGAAGAAGTAATCGAAGAGCGTGTCTTAGTTGATTGTAACTTACGTTATGGCCAAGAAATCACTGTCAATCTCAGTGATTTACCTAAAGAACAAATAGATTTATTCATGTGGGTATACCGAATACCTAAGTTTAAGACTCAAGGTAGAACTATTGTACGCGCATTAAATATCTCATTTGGAGATGGCACGTATGTTGGATCTACCGCGGTAGCGCCATTACAAGGTAACGCAATATTAGAAGCTACAACAGGGCTCTACAATTCCATGTCGCCAATTCCGGTTATTTCTACCGCTAACGTAACTGTCATTGGGGAAAACGTTATTCTTATTCAAGATAACATGGCATTACCCGTTAATGTGTATTTGCGCTGTTGGGTTGAAAACGATTCTAATCTAAACCATATTCAACCCACTTCGTATAGTAAATTTGCTAAGATGGTTGAACACGCCGTTAAAGCTCACATTTGGGTAAAGTGTCAAATCCCTATGGATAGAGCATTTATTTTCTCTGGTGCTGAACTAGGGCGATTTGGTTCTATCATTGACGGCTATGCGGATCAAAACGAAATGTACGAAACCTATCGAGATGAGCGATGGGGTAGAATAGCCATGATGAACGATCGAATTGCACACAGCCGGGTCATTCGTCGAAATCTAGGCGGTTTACATTGACGGACATAGCGCTACCCAATTGGGTAGCACTTATGGCGTTTATTCAAAAAAAAAAAACATGGAGAGATTACTGCCAAATAGCTCTCTCCATGTTTATAAAAAGACAAGCTCCCATGCTTGCATAAGATACCTATCAAATAGCGATAGGAATATCTTTGATTGCAGGTAAAGGATTGTAGTTAGA
>CAZQUL010000007.1:29516-35077 GCA_964596525.1 uncultured Gammaproteobacteria bacterium
CCTATCAAATAGCGATAGGAATATCTTTGATTGCAGGTAAAGGATTGTAGTTAGACAGGCCAGAAGTTAAGCGTGCAATTTTTGATTTAATGGTATCAGGGCTTTCTAAATAACGTAAGTTATTCTCGTTAACTCCACCCATAAAGTCAGTAATTTTCATATCGGTATTGAATATTACAGGACCTGTAGGATTACCATGGTTATCGTGATAACGTTTTAGTAACTCTTCTACAACATCGATGTGATTGCTATAAAGATGGGTGTCGCCTAACGACATAATGAGTCTGCCGACTTTCATTCCTAATTCATTTGCTAACAAATGAACCATTAAGGCGTATGATGCAATGTTGTAAGGTAATCCCAAAATAACATCGCTAGATCGCATTGTAACCTTAAGATCCAAATGCTTATCGCCACTATCATCATCCCAAACATAGAACTGCGACATTTGATGACATGGCGCAATTGACATTTTACCTAACTTCACGTTTTCTTCTGGAGAAATAGATTCATCTGGTAAGAACGCAGGATTCCATGCAGAAATAACATGACGTCTAGAATATGGATTTTTGCGTAAGTCTTCGATCAATTTGGCAATTTGATCTACATCTATACGTTTTGTGTTACCATGTCGATCTGTTGTAAACGATTGCCATGAACGCCACTGTTGGCCATAAAGCGGACCAATTGATCCTTTATCGACCAATTTAACATCCATTGATCGTGGCACATTTAAACTATCTAGATAGGCATGCCCGTCTTCTTCAGATTTTAAAGATTGTAAATAGCGAACAATTTCAGGAACCGATTTATCTGACATTGCCGCCAAACACTGCACACGATCATGTGGCGATAACGGAACGGTGGTTTGATGATCGTCCTGCAACGCCCATTCATTCCAAATGTTGCACCCAAATTCTTTTAGGCGATCGGCATTGGTAGAACCTTCTAAGAACCAGGCTAATTCAAATGCTACATTAGACAATGAAACAAAACGTCCTTCGAACAAAGGGAATTGATCATTAAGATCAAATGTTAGTTCAAAACCAAACAGCGATGACGTGGTCGTATTAGTCCGATTTGGTCGTTGTTTCTCTTTTCTAGAAAGGGTTAACAACGCTGTAAGTAAGGCGTAATAAGTTGAAAAATTAGAATGAGACATGATTGTTTCCTATTAACAGAGTGATAGATAGAAGGTTACTGATGTAACGTATTTGTTATTGGCAATTAGACGGAATGCCCAGTTATTTGGATTGTAAATTAATTGCACTTTAAATGTGCTCAACCGCAATATCATTTCCTCTTCGACAGGAAGATAATTGCAATAAGCAGGCGCATATAGCGCCACATGGCCGTCTTTTAATTTAAAACCTTTTGCACAGATTTTAAATTTGGTTTCATAATCAAACTTATCGATTAGCTTCGCAGCGACAGCGATTTGTCGCAAATCAACAGCGGTGTTTGACACAACCACAAATTCTGTTTCAGGTAAACCATAATTTGGTTTTCCATGAAGCGGTTCGGTTTTTAAATTGAGTTCCACTTTATTTACCCTTTGCTTAGCTTTAGTTAGTTTAGGATCTTCGTTCAAGATAACGCATCGGCAATCGACGTGGCTAAATTTAACCATGCCAAACTCTAGCATTTGACCTCTAAGTTTTTCATTAGAATCATCGATGATTTGATTTAAAAGAACCTTTGATTCACTGTCCATTACAATCGTTTGAACCATCTCGTCGCCTGATTCATTGGCGCCATAAACGGTGGCGACGCAACGCCACCACCGCTCAGATTTTGTCATCGATTGACAGCCATTAAAATAGGCTATCTTTGGCGTAATGTTGGATTCAAGGTAACTTGAGTGGACTGTGAACTCCGCGTAAGGACGAAGCCCTTGATCCCGTCCTCCTCGTCCTCGTCCAGATCGTTTCTTTCTGACTGGCATGGTGCAATTACCTCTTGATCATCGTAAGATGTTGTGCGGGTACGTGTAAAATCAATTCGATAGGTTTCCTCGTTTAATCGAAAGAACCCACAAACATCTTTTAGTTTTCCAATATTATCGCGCTTAATGTTTACCATTGCGCGTGCCATAAACAATTCTGCTGCCGCTAAAATATCACTAACAAACTGTTTTGCAGCTATAGCGCGAGTTTGCTGCAATAGCATTTTCTCTTTTTGATCCTCAGAATTTTTATCATCAAATTCTTTTGTTTCATCAAAAGTGTCTTGTTCCAATTTATCAGTAACAACTTCTAACAACTGATCATAACTGTCTTCAATAGTTTTTCCTTCACACAGTGTTTCTAACACTAAACGTACGGCATCGTGAAGTGAAGCGCCGTACTTGTTATCATGATCGCGCTCTTTAGAGTAAGGGTAGCGCGTTGCATCTGGACATGGCAGCAGTACGGAAACAACGTCGTCATCTGAAACAAATGTACGACGGCGAGTATTTTCCGTACTGCTCAAAATGGGTTTCATCTTGAACTCCTATTAAGTTAGATAAGAATTTGATTCTTCAACGAAACCGCTAAGATGTTTTTCAATATCCAACTTAGCGGTGTTTAACATGTCAAGACCACGTTCAGTTACTCCACAGAGAATTTTTTCGTTTAGACATGGTTTATGTTCGCAAGTTAACAATCCTAGTTCGTATAGCAATGTGACGTCTTTTAAAGTTTGCACATCATCGATACGAATGTTTCTTGGCTTGCGATACGAGTTTAGTAAAGCCATCCTGACTTTACCAATTGCAGATACAATGGCGAACTTAGCAACAAGCTTTTCACCATCGTTTTTAGTGTTTAAATAGAGGTAAAGCGCCTGTGTAACAACGCTATATGAGTTGATCATATTAACGATCCTCGAAATAGTTGGTATCATTACATAGACGCATTTAGTATAAAAACACTAGGGTAGCAGCGGGATTTCCTCGATGTAATACTTAGAACCAGTATAATCAATGCGTAGATTGGAATCACCATTTGGCAGATTTTTCATTTTGGCAATTACTTCATCAAAATCGATTAACTCTCGATAAACAATGTTCGAGCTATCCCAATGTACTTCACATTTGAATAAAACACTGTTTAAAAAGTTCATTCGTTTGACAGCTTTATCCTTACAGGTGTAAGCGCCTATTGTCCATGTGAATTTATCGCCGTATTCGCCAGTTGTGCCATAGAGAACATACACTTTGGGGTGTTCGACAACAGCAACGTTTGAGTCAGGTACAACGCCAACACGCATTTCTTCTGGACCTAAATCAATTTCATCACGATAGATCCATTTGTCTTTTAGTAACGTCATGATAACACCTATTCAACTAAGTGTTTGTTGCTAAGTAAAACACTTGCGTGTTCTTTCTTTTTACCCAATATCAAATCGTAGCTGCCATGAGCCATCAATAAACGCTCTACAGTGTCGTTTGGATTAGAACCATCGTAAGGTACGGCTTTATCCAATTCCATGCAGCCAGCGGCCTTTAAATGCGGAATATAGCTATCTGGTAAATGATAACGAATTTGCATTCTTTCTAATTCAGCGCAACTGCTATCAACGGGTACGTTGACATAACAACCTGCAATAACCCAACCTGGATAGCAAGTACCATCATCGTGAAGTTTGGAAAACCACGCGTCTTCATTTTGACTAGCTGCTTGGGATAAGAGCGCAATAAACAATGCATGGCGATGTTCATATAGCTCTTTAAAAGAATGATAGCCGTCAGACAGCATGCTTACTTCATGATGCAGTTCAGTCATGGTTTCACCTTTAGACTGGACAATGTCATGTGATAGCTTAGAGGCCATCATCACGGCTGCAAGTGTTTCATGAAACAGATTTAATTCTTGTTCATCTACATTTTCAGCAACAAGAATAATTCGTAGTGTGGGTGTGGGCATTTAAGTTCTCCTTAGTGGAATAATAGGGATACGCGATATCCCTGTTGGATTAATACATAGACGGAATATCTTCACCAATATCTGGATCCGGAATTCCGTCTTCTACGCACTGCGCAATGTAGTTTGCAGCTTCGTTTTCATTATCGTAGATCGTTGCATTGGTGCCTTCTAAAATAGCTTTTACCTCTTCACGTTCTACACGATCATCAGCGCTTTCTGTATCACCTGGAATAACGGCAATGACTGTTGATTCAGGTTGTAAGATAGCTGCCTGTGTCATTGCTGCTGTAGCAGCAAATCCTGTTTGATTAGGTTTATAGACGAACAATGAAAGAATGGCTTCTTTGACATTGTGATTGTCCTCTTGCATGGTTTCATTGCTAACTTTCTTACGAGGAATTTCTGTAACAACTTCTACGGAAGAATCATTAACAGATTTACGAATAACAGCTAATACTTGGTCTTTATAAGACTCTGTACTAATACCTTGCACTAATACATATTTGGGTTTAGTGGTTCTAGATAGAATAGATCTTGGCATGATAATTACTCTCAATAGGTGATAGGATAGTTAACACAATATCTGTCATATCAGTTGGATAATACGTATTTGATATATTGTTCAATAGCAACTAACAGTTAATAAATACTGCATTGGGTATGAAATGAGTGCTCTAGTGCTGGGGGGAACCAACTTGTTGAACAACCTGTCAAACTAGGGAGTAGAACAAACTAATCCGAAGGACAAAAGAAAAAGGAGTAAATGAGATAGGCGAGCATACGACCCTCAAAGGGAGTGTAATGCGAGTCAGAGATCGAGAAATTAGACTAGGAAGAAAAGAGAAACAGATAAGAAAGACAAATAGGTAAATGGGGGAAAGGGGGCAGTAGTAGGAGAGGGGATGGGTTTAAGGGAAGGGGAGAGGAAGAAGAGGGGGAAAGGGACAAAAAAGAAAAGAGCCCGAAGGCTCCGTAATAATGGGGGTCAATCCCAAACATGGGGGTAAAAAGCGCCAATCGCGAAATGTTCACTAAGTGGTTTCGCGATTGGCTTTAATCCAAAATAATCGTCTACGGTTATCTCACATACGACCTGTGGATAACAGTGTGTGGGTAAACCCACATGCATTCGTCCGACATATTTGTCATCCAAAACTATATCGCATTTCCTATTATCTCGAATGATGGATTTTTTCGTAATATCCTTAACAAACTTTTCTTTGAATTCGAGAAGCTTATCGATAAAATCATCGAGATTCTCGAATTCGTGATTTGCGTCATCCGAACAGATTATGTATTTCATGTTGCCTCCCCTTATTGAAGGCGCTTAGGCGCTTCATGGATGAAGTCAGCGACATCCGTTGTCTTTGGTTTACTGAGATCTTCTAATCCTTTAAATATTTCATCCATGACATCTTGGGGAGTGTGGATCATTCCGTCTTGATCCACCTGAACCCATCCCTTACCTGGGATAAATAGATCCTCTAAATCATCGTTACGATTAGCCATGATGTTTCTCCTAGTGAGAGTTAAAGAAATTCATTGATCAAGAGCGTGATCAATGAACAGGTTCACTTTTGTAATATGTATCTGAAAAAAATTGGAATCTGCTAAGATTCCACATGTTCAAATACAACACCGCGTTGTTTGAGA
>CAZQUL010000008.1:0-32616 GCA_964596525.1 uncultured Gammaproteobacteria bacterium
CAATCCTCTAACTCAGGGAAACTCTCAAGTAGACAATCCTGAGCCAAGCCTATTATGTAATAGGAAGGTGCAACGACCAGCGAAAGCGTAGGGCCAAGTGGCTCGAAACGGGGATAATCTAAAAAGATTAAGATATGGTCTGAACTGCATAGTGATATGCAGCAGCTTTAATTAGCGGGGTAAGATTAACGACCTTACTTGAACACATTTAGCAGGTGGAGGGAAGTCTGCAATCTGTTTAATGAAACAATTAGATGCAATTCACGATCCTCTCTTCCGGTGCACAATTTTTCGTAGAACAGCCCCTGAATTAAAACGTCAAGGTGGTTTAATTGACGAGAGTAAGAAAGTATACAACCATTTTAACGCAGTATATAAATCACAAGCACAAGAATGGTGGTTTCCTAGTGGAGCACAAGTAAAGTTCTCAGCAATTGCATCTGATGACGATCTAGGAGGCTGGCAAGGTAGTCAGTTGACGAGAGTGTTAATAGATGAAGCTGGTACAGGCTGGACAGAGCATCAAGTACTATTCTTACTATCGCGTATGCGTACAGCAGGTTCCACTATCCACCCACAACTTATCATGACAGCCAATCCCGACAGTGGCTCCTTTCTAAAGAAATGGGTTGATTTTTGCCTAGATGAAAATGGTGTACCAAAACCGGGAACAGAGAATATTATAAGATGGTTTGTTGTACTCGAATCTGTTGTTCTATGGGCAGATACGCCAGAAGAGCTTTTTGAGTTACATGGAAAGCCGAGGGGAATGGTATATGCTAAAGACATGGATGAAGAAGAAGTTAAGAAACATCATCCAAGTTTACTTTTTTTACCAAAGTCATTTCGTTTTATTCCTACAAACGTTTTCGATAATCCATATTTATTACCGCCTAAAAATAACTCTTACCTAGCAAATTTGTTAGCACAACCTAGAGTAAACCAATTAAAATATTTACACGGTAGCTGGACAGCTAAAGCTGAAGGTGAAGGCTATTGGAAACGTGATTGGGTTAGATTAGTAGACAGGCCACCTACAAACACAGTAAAAACAGTTAGAGCATGGGACTTAGCAGCATCGGAAGTAAGTGAGGCAAACCGTGATCCTGACTGGACTGCTGGTATTAAATTGTCTAGAGATAGTTTAGGTAATTACTGTATTGAAGATGTTGTTAGATTCAGAAAATCAACATCTCAAGTATTAGAAGAAATTATTAAAATTGCAAAAGCTGATGGTATTGATGAAGTAGAAGTTGTCATCCCTAAAGATACAGGAGCAGGCGGTAAGGCTGCAAACTTATTTTTTGTAAGAGCTTTAGCAGAGCATGGTATTACTGTAAGAAGTGCTCAGATTTCAGGACACTCAGGAAAATTAAACCGTTTTCTTCCTTTTGCATCTATTTCAGAGGCTGGAGCTGTAAGTGTTGTTAGAGCGGATTGGAATGAACCTTTCTTTTCTGAATTAGAGAATTTTATTCCAAATAATAGAAATCAGAAAGATGACATGGTCGATGGCGTATCAGACGCCTTCAACACCATCGCCAAATCAATTCAACTCCCAACATTTGTTCTTCCAAACTATTCAAAGCAGAGTGTTGTTAGTAAAATAACTAATAATACCTAATAAAGTGTTGACAAATTAGTTTTTAATTGTATTATGTTCAAATAAAGGAATATTAAATGGCAGAAGAACAAGCATTACAGCCTGACTCTGATGCTGTTGTACCACGAATCAAACTTTCAGAGTCTGGAACGACTGGACTTGCTGTAAGCAATAAGAAGATTCTAGAAGAAGCTAATAGACTTTTTCAATATCCGACTTTCATTAAAGTTGTAAATGAAATGAAAAATGATGCAACAGTTGCAGCCAACTTGCTTGCGTATAAAACTTTAATTGGTAGGGTAGACTGGAGTGTAAGACCTCCTATCGGTGCAACAGACGTACAGAAACAACGTGCAGAGTTTATTGAAACCTGTATGAAAGATATGGAACACTCTTGGAGTAGTTTCATCACAGAAGTTAGTAGTTATTTGGAATATGGTTTTGCTGTACATGAGAAAGTATTTCGCAGACGCCTAAAAGTAAATGGTAGTAGATTCAATGACGGGTTAGTGGGTTGGAGAAAATTAGCCCCTAGAAGCCAGTCTACAATCTCTGGCTGGAAGTTTTCTGAAAACGGAAGAGAACTAACACACATTGAACAAGATTTATCTGGATTATCAAGCACTGCTAAATTTGCACTAGCTAATGCGGGTACAAACAAAGTAGAGATTCCTAGAAACAAGGTGTTGTTATTCACTTGTGACAGTACAAGAGAAAATCCAGAGGGTAGAAGTTTGCTCAAAGGTGCTTATGTATCTTATAAGAAGCTAAATCTACTGCAAGATCAAATGATGATTGGTGTTGCTCGTGATCTAGGTGGTGTACCTTGCTTTGGGGTGCACCCTCGCTATCTTGACCCAAATGCTAGTGATGAAGATAAGGCTGTAGCAGATAGCTTCCGTCAGATCGGTGAAAACCTTACAACAGGTGCACAAAGCAGTGTTGTGATGCCCTTGTTGTATGATCCTGAATCTAAACAACCTGTGTTCAAGATGGAGCTGCTAGAGTCTAAAGGTGGCAAAGCCTATGATGTTCCAGCAATCTGCAAACAATTACAAGATGATATTGCTTCTGCAATGTCTTGCTCAATTCTACGTCTAACAGGTAACTCTCCAGATAATTACTCTGTAGGCACAGGTAAAACAAACCTGATGGCATTACATCTTGCTTATCGCCTAAAAGAAATTTCAGAAGTGATTAATAATGATTTAATTCCTCAGACATTTGCTTTAAATGGCTGGTCTGATACAGAATTTCCTGAAATTGTATTCGGTGACTTTGATCGCCCAGCAATGGAAGAGTTCAGTAAGATGCTCCAGCGTGTTGCTTCTGTTGGTCTTGTAGAATTTGACAGAGAAGTGGCAAATATGGTTAGGGAATACATTGGTGTACCTGTTAAAGAAGAAGATGAACCGATTGATAAAGAGTCTTTAACCAATCAAGGGAACACTTCTAAGTCCGGTCAAGGGTTTGCCTCTCCGGCAGGAGAAGGTACAGCTAAAAGACCTTCAGGCACAGACAATAGCTCAGAAAATGTTGAAAACGCAGCTTAGGAAACCTTAATATGTCAAACAAAAATAGCCTATTAAGGCTCACAAGTATTGCTTATAGCACACCACATCTTATCACATCTCAATCATTAGATAAACTTCTTTCATATTTAGACCTGAGAAATGCAGGTCTTTTGAAAGAAGAACAACTAAATGACACAGAAAAACCTCTAGAAAGTAAAGCAGGAAAAGTTGGATATATTCCTGTATATGGTGCAGTGACGTACAAACCTGTTATGGGAATGTGTGGAGAAGTGAGCGGCACATCTTATACAGGATTGCTAGATTCTGTTGAAACTCTTATTGAACAAGACTGTAAAACAATTGTATTTGATTTCAGCACGCCGGGTGGACAGGCAGCACATGTTTTTGAATATGCTAATGAAATCCGTAAAGTAGCCGACGAAAATAATGTTTCTCTAGTTGCTTACGTTGATGAAATGGCGTGCTCAGCAGGATACGCATTAGCATGTCTGTGCGATGAAGTGGTTGCTAATCCTGATGCCGTTGTAGGTTCCATTGGTGCTGTAGTGGCACTGACAGACACATCAAAAGCTATGGACAACATGGGTGTAAAACGCATCTTCATCACTTCTGGAAAGAATAAAGTTCCGTTTGATACAAACGGGAGTTTCAAGCAAGACTTCTTGGATAAAATTCAAAAAGATGTTTCTGCATTAAATGATAAATTTGCAGAGCATGTCAGCCTTTATACAGGACTTTCTGTAGAGGAAATTAAAGATTTAGAGGCAGAATCATTTAATGCTGATGAAGCCCTAGAAATTGGATTAATTAATTCAATCATGACTAACTCAGAGTTTGCAGCCTATATTGCTGCCAAATATAAATAGGAGCATTTAATGCTTGATCGTCTTAAAAAACAATTAGGTATTCAGGAGAATACAGTTTCCCCAGAATTATCTGTACTACAAGAACAACTTGCAAATCTTCAATCACAATTTGAAGGTGTGCAATCCAATCTAGAAAATGCTGTTGTAACAATTACAGAACTAACAGCTAATAAAGAAAATCTAGAAGCAGCTCTAGCAGATGCTTTAGAAGCTAATGCCGCTTTGAAATCAAGTATCGAATCTGCTGAAGAAAAACAACTGCAAGCAACTCTTGCATCTCGTAAAGCAAAGCTTGATGCTGCTGTAGGTACTGAGAAATCAGCAGCAGCTTTTGAAGCATTAAAAGGTTTGGAAGATGCTGCCTTTGAAGCTGTTGTAACAGCTATGGCTACATCTGTCGAAAAAGAGGCTCAATCAGAGCTTTTCACTGAAGCAGGCGTAGCAGGTGATGCAGAGCCAGCAAATCAAATGACTGTGGAAGAAAAACTTCTACGTGCTAAATACAATAAACAATAAGGAATAAAAATGTCCGTAATTGCAACTGATTACAGTCACTACTCAAACCTAGTTAAAGCTAGTGATAGTGACAACACCACACTGTTTCAAGACTTAATTACAGTTAATGAAGCAGCTCAAAAATCTTACGTAGTAGGTACTGTTCTAGGTAAAGTGAGTGCTACTGGTAAATATAAAATCTCTGTACAGAATGCTGCTGATGGTAGTCAAAATGCTGCTGCTGTAGTGGTTGGTGACGCTTTTGGTACAGCAGCCCCTGTAACCATCGCAGCTACCACTGACACTAAAGTGCTGGCTATCACTCGTGGTAAAGTTGTTTTAAGTGAAGATGCTCTTGTATTTGATGCTTCTTACGATTTAGCTGCTGAGAAACAATCTGCCTACGATAGCCTGAAGGCTCTAGGTATTCTTGTAGAAAACAGCATCTGATAATAATATAAAAAGGAAATAATAATGCTAACTCGTAGTTTTGGCACAAATGGTCAGTTTCAAATCACTGACTGGACTCCTGAATTAAATGTAATTCCTAATTCTTATTCAACAATTGGTGATTTTGGTATCTTCAATGATGAGCCTGTTGCATCTAGTTCCGTAACTTTTGAAGAGATTGTTAAGGACAGTACCGTTGTTGTTGATCGTGTACGTGGTGAACGTGGCAATCAGAATAAAGATTATACTCGTAAACTACATGCTTTTGTAGTACCTCATTTCAAACTTGATGATGCAATTTATCCAAAAGACCTAACTAATGTTCGTGCTTATGGTAGTGCTGATGAAGCAGAAATGTTAGCCAATGTTCGCACCCGTAAGATGGAACGCATTCGTCGGGCTTGGGATGAGACCCATGAAGTTGCTCGCGCTCAAATCATCACCGCAGGCACTGTATATGCACCTTCAGGCACTGTAACTCAAGACTGGAATAGTGAATTTGGCTGGGTTCGTACCTCTGTAGATTTCGTTCTAGGTACAGGTAGTACCGAAATCCTAGACAAGATTGAGCAGTGTATTGCATCTATTCAAGACAATGCTGGTAATGGTCAAAGTATCACAGGTGTGGTGGCTTTCTGTTCACCAACTTGGTTTGCAAAACTAATTTCACATCCAAATGTGAAAGCAGCTTATCAATATTACAGTTCAACACAAGAGCCTCTACGTCAACGTCTAGCTGCAGGCAATAGTGCATCTGTAGTGCGTCGTGAATTCTTCTATGGTGGCGTACAGTTTGTTGAGTGTCGTGATCGTCATAACGGCGTACAAATGATCCCTGCAGGTGAAGCATATTTCGTTGGTCAAGGTACTGATGCGTTTAAGATGTATTTTGCCCCTGCGGAACGCTTCGGCCTTGTAAATACCCTTGGTGAACGAGTGTATTACTTTGAAAAAGATGCAGGTGATGGTACTAAGATTGAGATTGAAACTGAATCCAATTTTGCTTGCGGTCTGCTCAGACCCGGTTTGGTCGTAAAAGCAATCACCAGTAACTAATCTGAGACTTTGTAGGATAGACACCTACCAGTTTCTTTACAAAGACGGCTCGAATGAGCCGTTTTAAATAAAGGAATTGTAATTGCAACTAAAAAGATGTAGTAAATGTGGTATGGAAAAAGTGTTAACTGAATTTTCAAAACAATTAAAAGGTAAATTTGGTGTAACATCAATGTGTAAGAGTTGCGTTAGAAATAAATCAAAAGATTGGTATAAAAATAATAGAGAATACAGATTAACTACCTGTAAAATATATCAACAAGAAAATAAAGAGTTGATTGCTAAAAGGGCAAAAGACTTTCGTATTAAAAATAAAGAGCGACTGAATAAAGAATCTGCTGAAAGGTACTCTAAAAATAAAGAGGCAAAGGCGGAGTATGCCAAAATTTATTACGAGCAAAACAAACTTGACTATTTTGTCAGAAGTAGCAAAAGACGCTGTATAAAATTAAATGCTACACCTAAATGGGCCGAAGACGAGTTATCTCTATTAGCAATTCAGGAGCTATACCGTAAAGCAATGTTATTGTCATCGTTGACAAACACAAAATATCATGTGGATCATATTGTACCGCTCCAATCTGAACTGGTTTGTGGATTACATTGCCTAGATAACTTGCAAATACTCCCTGCAGACGAGAATATCCGCAAATCAAATCGTTATTGGCCTGATATGCCATAAAACACAGCCCTCCCAAACGGGAGGGCTTATTCACGTTATCTTTCAGACTCCTGAGAGACAACACGAATAAGGAAAATAATATGCCAGCAATTGACCCCTCTACAACAATAGGGAAGTTACGATTACGACTAGCAGACTGGAGAGATGTACAATGGCTTCCTGATAGTGTGTATGAACAGACTCTAATTGATTGTAACAATAATTTTTCAAAAGCTGCAGGATTGTTAGCTCAATATATCTTAGCTATTCTGTCACAACAAACAAGAAGTAAATTAGGACAAATTGAAAGTTATGACAATCAAGCATTTGAACAATATCGCAGATTTATAATCGACACTATTAGTAATCCAGCAATTATGAACATCGCCCCTCTGGCAATTGTGACAGGGGCAGAAGAGCCTAACCCTTTGATTGAATTTTCAGAACTGTGGAACAATGGATATTCTCAGGGTAACTCTTATGATGCTCTGAAAGAACTCCCATGAGCTATATTGATAAGTATGCCAGAGTTGTTTCTAAAGAGATGGATAGGCTTGGAACAGATGTTACACTGATTCGTAAAGTAAATGGGGTATATAACCCTCAAACCTCGTCTGTCACACAAACGGAGATTGAAGTTCCATGCAGAGGGATGCTATTTGATCTAACTCTACAGAGTAATGGAGATAGTACAAAACCTTCTTCATTGATTGAAATGGGTGATAAACAACTTCTACTACAGCCAAATGAAGATGATGGATTCTATCAGGAAAATGAACTTGGCAGTATCTATCCAAACAAAGATGTTGTAAGAATTAATGGTAAAATCTACAAGATAATTACGTTTAAACAAATTAACCCTAGTACAACAAATAGTGTGCTATGGGATTGTTATATAAGAGGGTGAAATGAGTGGTGCTTTAGTAAAAATTGAAGAAAATTCTGGATATATTTTTGTAACTGAATTTGTATCTGTAAGTAATTCTAGGCAATTAATCAGTATTCCTACAGGGCTTGATGCAATTGAAATTACAATGTTTCCTACTGCAGCGGGAGGCGTTTATGATTTGTTGGATGTGGTTTTAAATGCGTCTAACGATGGAGATGCGGACACAAAACTTTCAACTGTTGGTGCAAGATATCCAATTCCAGCAGGTAAAACACTGCGACAAGAAGTTCCTAGTGGTGGGACAAAAATCACGCGAATTGATTTAAAAACTCGCGCAGCAGCGGGCGGTAGTAATCTTGTTATTGTATATGGAAGGATGCCTGCATGAGTTATGATATTATTGGAGCTGTTGGTGTAGGAATTGTTGGACAAACGCCACCCGGCACGGCAAATGCAATGTCAAGCTCATACTTGTTTAGATATGCTCCGGCAAAAGGGGTAAATACTTCTCTAGTATATGACACATCTGGTAAAAACAAAGACGCAACTATTAACGGTTCAATTGTTGTTAATGGTAGAACAATAACTTCTACATTAACTCCTGCTGAAGCATGGGCCACCACTGGATTAACATTAGGAAGTGCTACCGGAAAACTGCCCGTATTAGACCCGTCAGTTATTAGCAATTATAGGCCAGATCAAGGAGATTCTTTACTTCTTATTGCTAGAATGTATATTCCAACTGTACCAGCCACAGGTAGTACAGTGACATTGTTTGGTGCTATGGGTAGAAATGCTTCAAGTAAAAATAATGGTATTAGATTTGCTCTGACATGCCTAGATGGTTCATTACCACGTACAATCCAGATTATTTCATATGATGGTGTTGGTGGTAGTAAATTTTCAGGGAATTCCGCAGGTACTGTATCAGATGCTTCTGATGTTTTTCTTGCTTGGTATATTGACCCTTCTTTAGCAAGAGCAAGAATGTGGGTTAATGACGTTGCAAGTTGGGGCGGAAACAACAACGTATATCTTCGCAATTTTTACACAGACATTTTAACTTCAACAACAGCCCAAACACCTCCGTTTGGTATTGGTGGAGGTCAGTATGATTTAGGAGTTGGTGTACCTAACGCAGTAATTAAACAACTTGATTTTGTTGTTGTTAAAGGTCGTGGTGTTACAAACATAGATGCTGCTGTATCAAAAATGAAAGCTCTACCGGGTACATACCTTACAGAGCAGGATTTACTATAATGACAATTTTACTTAGGTGTACTCCAGACTATTGGAACACAGACATTTCCGCTGTGGATTATGCTCAAGCCAGTGTATATTCAACACCTATTCCAAACTTTCCATATAAAAGGGTTGATGGAAGTATACAGATTGATAATATAATATACGACAATCTTAAATGTTTTAAATTTTTTGTAAAAGGTAATGACCCTCTCAGATATTATGGACATAGAGCAGAGTTCACTAGTGGGAAAGGTACTATAGATAAGGCAGCTTGGACTAATGTAACAGCTACACCTTCTGGAACTGTAACTAGATGGTATTCTTTTGCTTTTAAATGTGCTTCTCCTTGGGATAAATTTGAGGATTCTACACAAACTTGTGTTTTATTTCAACTCCATCAAAACGGAGACTTAGCTTCAGCAGGAAACCCGGCACCATACAACGCAGACGACGTTGTTGGCCCGGTATTACTTGGGCTGTTCTGCCACGGAAACAAGTGGCAAATTAGGAACAGCTATTCAAGTGTGCCTATTACTGGTAATTATAGTGAAACGGTTATTTATGATAGAGATATTATCACAGATGAGTGGCAGTATGTGACTATCAAAATGACTTTTGGCTGGAATAGTGATGGAAATACAACTATATGGTGGAATAGAAGAAAAGTTTTTGAGAAATTAAACACTAACAATGCTCATAATAACTACGTTGGGCCTTTTATGAAATTTGGAGTATATCTTAAAAACCATAACGTTGATTCTGATCCATATCCTGCGGATAGACTTGTCTTTCACCGTGGAGTTATTGTAGGAAATGAAACAAGCACTTTTGAAGAAGTTCAATTTGATGGATATACAGAACTTCCTAGAAGTGTTGGAAATTTCTTATTTAAAATAAGGTGAGTTAAATGACTGTAAAAATTCGTCCAGATGGACTCTATGAAATTATACATCCTCCTGCCGCTATTCTAAATTATGGCTTTGACTGGACTCAGGAAATTGGTTCTGAAACAATTGTAACAAGCACTTGGACAATTTCACCAACATTAACCCTTCAAAATGAATCTATAAATGGGAATATTGCAAGCGTGTTTGTTAATGGTGGTGTTGCAGGTAAATTGTATACTTTAACAAATACAATTTCAACAGGTACAATTACAGAAAGTCGCTCAATGGTGTTGGTATGTCAATTAAAAGGTGATGTTTAATTACTATTGACAAACAGATGTACTCATTCTATAATACAACAATAGAAAGATGGTAGTGGACAAGCAATGGCGAAATTATCATTTTCAGAAAAATTAAAAAAGATTGCACAAAAGCAATTAAAGGAAGTTGATTCCTCCTGTTGTCAAATAGCTAGAGATACATTTCATTTAGTTGTTGACAACACACCTGTTGGCTTACCTGAATATCCGAATGGTAAAATAAATCCATCACCCGGCGAGCTTGTAAACAATTGGCAATCTGGAGTTAACTCCATTGTTCTATCAAAACAACAACGTCCCGGCCCTAGTAAGACCGGGGCACATAAGAGAATTGATACAACAATTGTAAATGGAAGTTTCATGAAAGATGGGTTTGTGTCTCTTACAAATTCTACATCCTACGCAAATCTTGCAGAGAATATCGGCTGGCCTAAACCAAAATGGTCTGGTGTAACAGGCCCCTATCACATGATTAAAAATTCAGTGGTAGAAATTCTTTCAAAATATAAACTAAGATGAATACGAAGGAGCCTAAATGTCTGTTAGGTCAGATTTAGAAGGCAGACTAGCAAATTGGGCTGCTTCCCAACACCCTCCAATTACGATTGCTTGGGAGGGTGTATCGTTCGATAAACCTAGTGAATTATTTCTACAACCAATCACCTCTCCGGCAAAGCCTTCTATGGCAGGTGTTGGTGGTGTAAGATACAGAGAACTAGGGATTTTCCATATTAACATTTGGGGCATTGATGGTAAAGGCTCTTCAGAAGTTGAGTCTGTAGCAGCAGCCCTTGTTAATCTATTTCCAGTGTTTCCTAAATTTGCTGAAACAAGTATAGAGCAAGTTGGGAGTATTGGTCAAGCAGAAATTATAAACGGATATAGGGTAGTTCCTGTGTCGTTTTATTATAGACGCGAAACACAAACAATTTAAGGATAAAAATGGCAACTATTGCTCAAACAACTATTGCTGACAAGCTAGGTGCTTTTACAGTGACAGAGACAACTCTCGGGGCTTCTGATACTTTTGCATATGCTCGTGGCTCAAATCAACGTCTAACTCTTCGTAATCCAACAGCAGGTAGCCTAACTGTCAAGATTGATGGTGCAGGTAGCACTACGATTTCCCCTCAAGGTTACGGTCAAACATTGGATGTATCTGGTGGTTACGATATTGTTCTGCCAGCAGGCGCTATGAAGTGTGTAAATCTTGACAAGATTAGTGCTTGGCTTGATGGTGTTATTGCTGTCACTGGCGGCGCTGGTGTTGTAGCTAGTATCGTAGTTTAACAAATAATAAGGAATAAATAATGTCTTTAGCAATGACAAGTGCAGGTAGTAAACTATGGATTGGTCTACCGCCGGCAACAGTAAGTTTATCAGGTTTACAAGCGGTTAGTTATACAAACATCGAGGAAGTTACTGACCTAGCAGAATTTGGTGCAAATTACAACCTAGTTACTCACAACCCTCTGGGTAATCGTATTACAGTTAAACGGAAGGGTAGTAAAAACAACGGTACTATCGCTGTACAAATGGCCTATGCTCCTGCTGATCCGGGTCAAACTCTACTGGAAACTGCATCTGAAAGTGATGATTCATACAGCTACAAAGTAGAGCTTCAAGATGGTACTCTCTTTTATTTTACCGGTCAATGCATGAGCCGTACAATTCAGGTTGGTGGTGTAGATTCTATTACCGCTTCAACTTGTAACGTAGAAATTGACTCGCAAATCTGGAAAGTTTAATTCTAATCCCCTGTTGACTGTCTATATAATACAGTGTATAATAGATGTTTCAACAGGGGAGTATTTAATCCTGTTTTAACAAACACCGACAAAACTTATTAAGGAGAACATATTATGTTTGACATTTCAGCTCTATCAACTAAAGATACCACTACCATTCAACTGCGTCATCCTGTAACTGATGAACTAATTTTTGCAGATGAAGCTAAGAAGAAGCCTGTACAAATCACTGTGTATGGCCCCGGTAGCAGTGTATATCGTAATGCTATTACAGCAATGCAGAATCGTCAACTGAAACGTAACAAAAAAGCCATGACTGCTGAAACCCTACGTGAAGAAGCTACAGAACTTCTTGTTGCATGTAGTGTCAGTGCTGAAAACTTCGACTACAAAGGTGTAGCTCTAACCACTAAGGCAGCTTGGACTGAAATGTACAACGATAGTAGCATTGCTTGGGTACGTGAGCAAGTAGAATCTGCACAAGGTGATGTTGCAAGTTTTTTACAGAGTTAAAACCCAAGTTGCACTTGTTTGTAAAACATCAGGCGTGGCTGTCGTCATGTCCTGATGATACAACAAAAACTAAAGATAAGCGTAACAGATTTACAAGGTATTCTACAAAAAATCCTGATTCAACTGAGCTATCACTCCCTGATGTTGAAGGTGCTGAATATTTAATAAATCTGTTACATGAAGCTGGCCCTGTCGGGAGTAATGGCTACGGTGTTGAAGGTCTTAAATGGTCTGAAATACATAGTTACACTACTCTGACAGGGCTTTTTCTTTGTCCTTGGGAAGTGATGTTAATAAAAGAATTATCTGATGTTTTTGCATCAGCTTACAATGAATATAACGGTAAAGATTGCCCACCTCCTTATTTTGCCACTCCAAAAGAGCTACCAAGTAAAGAGGATTTGAACACTAAATTTGAAAAAATATTTGGCGGAATGCAAGTGGTAGATACTAGGAAAAATAGGTGATATATGGCTATTGATGTTACAACACTATCGGTAAAAGTAGAGAGTAAGGGTATTGATGATGCTGCAAAGTCATTGGATGCCCTTGGCTCTCAAGCAGAACGTACAGAGAAGGCTGTAGGTAAACTTACAGAGAAAATGGCTAATTCATCAGCCAGCATTGCAGCTATTAAAGCCTCAATGGATCAGATGAAAGGGGTAATGCAGAAATCATTTCCTACAGATGGTGCTGTAGCACTTAACAAGGCATTAACTGAATTATCTACTACTCTTAAAACAATTAAAGGTAAAAATATCAATGTAGATATTAATGCCATTGGTAGAGAATCAGAAGTAGCTAGAAAAGGTGTTGCATCACTTAATCAAAGTCTAAGGGACGGCCACAACATCTTTCAGATGGTTGGTAAAAGTTTATATAGCCTTCGTAACTTACTTGGCGGTACAATGCTTGCTGGAGCCATGATTGAAGCCACAAAATCTACTATTGATTTAGCAGACAGTTGGACTTTAATGCAGAGCAAATTAAAAATGCAGATGGGCGTTGGGGCTGACGTAAACAAAGTGCAAATGCAGCTTGTAGAATCTTCACTACAAATGAAAATTCCACTAGAGAGCATGGTAACACTGTACTCACGCTTAGTTCCAGCAATGAAGGACTTTGGTATTAACGCTGAATCTGCTATGCGTGTTACTGAAACAATGGCAGCAGCCCTTAAAGCTAGTGGTGCAACAGGGGCTGAAACAGCTTCAGTAATGCTGCAATTCTCACAATCTATGGCTGCTGGTAGGTTAAATGGTGCGGAATTCAACGCTGTGGCTGAAGGTGCTCCAGTTATTCTAAGACTCCTTTCAAAAGAGCTTGGTGTAACCCGTGGGGAATTGAAGAAGATGGCTGCAGATGGTCAATTGTCTACAGATATTCTAACCATTGTTCTTGAGAAATATCATAAACAGCTAACAGATCAAGCTAAGTCTGTTCCTGATACAGTGGGAGCTTCCTTTGAGTATTTGAAAACACAAACTGCTGTGTATATTGGACAGTTGAACGAGGCTACAGGTATTACAGGGTTGTTCAGTGCTGGCATTAAAGGTTTTGCAGATAATTTACAACTACTTGGTGATGTATTTAAATATGTGGCTATTGGTGGCATAACATTATATACAGGATCACTTGTTAAAAGTATTGCAACATCAATGATTGCAAATGCTGCAGCTAAAGAGATTGCTGTATCAATGGGTGTTGTTCAAGTAGCATCAGGGGGTGCAGCCACAGGCATTGCCTTACTTGATAAAGCCTTGACGTTCATTGCAAAAAATCCAGTTATTGTCACATTAGCTGTCATTGCAGCAGGTGCAATGTATTTGTATGATAGATTTCAAGAAACCAAAAAAGAAGCAGAAGCTTTTGATAATGCTATGGCTAAAGCCAATGGGGCTGTAGATGCTGCTGATAAGATAAACGGGTATTCAGAGGCAATACGTATTGCTCAACTTGAAATGGGCAAAGCCGATTTAGCTCTTGAAAATCTATTAGCTGCAAGAAAAAATACCACAAGTGCTATTGAAATTGCGAGGTTGAATGCTGAAATTGAGACTCAACGAGAAAAACTAGCTCAATTAACAAAAGGGTGGCATAAGGCTAAAGAAGCTAAAGATAACTACACTGACGTATTATCTGCTGAGGAAGTAAAGAAACAAACTTCTGAAATTGATAAACAGATTGAGATGTTAAGAGCACAAAATGCTGCCGGTGAAACTTGGACTAAAACTCAAAAAGATATATATCAGAAGCAAAAAGATATTAATGAGCTTAAAAATAAGACAGGTGGAGCTGATCCGCGCATTCTTGCAGAGCAAGAAAAACAACTTAACTCTCTTAAAGAATTGAACAAAGAAGAACAAATTCAAGCGAATCTCAAAAAGGCTAATAAGAAAGCAACCAAAGAAGGGGAATCTTTAGAAAAGAAATACGCAGCACAATTAAATGCTGCGAATGCTTTCATTGATAAAATGGAAGAAGAAGCAGGATTACGCCGTAAACTTACAGAAGCTGAAAAAGAAGCTGCAAAAATTCAGGCATTTCTAGATGCTAATAAAGCTAAAGGAAGTGCTGTAAAAGAAATGCAGGAAATGCGTCAAAAGATTCTCGATCTTGACAAGCAACGTATTCAAAACCTGAAGGATTTAGAACAAGAGCAAATTGCATATAATAAATCTGTCCTAGATATGAAGGCTGCAGAAGAATATAGAGTTGCATCAGAAGCTTTGCAAGAGCAAATTGATTTACAAGATTTAGCTAATAAAGGTATTGAACAATCCTCTCTCACTTCTCTAATGCACAAGCAAAAAATGGAAGAAGAAGCTATTGCCGCTGTTAAACTTGCTAATTCATTTTTAGAAGTTAAACAAGCATCTGTATTTGCAGACTCTCGTCTATCTGACGCAGAGAGTGATAAACAAGTGGCTGCTATTCAAGCTGAAATTGATGCTAATAATCGCAAAATTGCTCAGTACGAAAAATTAATTCCATTGCAGAAAAAGCTGATAGAATCAACATTTAAATCTTCACAGATTAAGATGCTTGATATTGGCCGTACACCGGGTGAAATTCTTGCAGAGGGTTTTGGTAACGCTGGTAAAGCTATTGGCGGGATGATTGATGCCTATGATAAATTTGGTGAAGAAGCTAAGAAAGTTAATTCTGAGTTGAAAGCTCAAGAAGATTTCTTACGTTCCAAAGGAATGAAAGACGATTCCAAGGAGATGATTGCTGTAAGAAAAGCTGCCGCTGAAAAATCTGTGCAAATCACAGCAGGCATGTTTGCCAATATGTCTGGGTTAGCTAAAGGATATTTCAATGAAAACTCTAAAGGCTATAAAGCCCTAGAAGCTGCTGAAAAAACTTTCCGTACTATTGAAATGGCACTAGCATTAAAATCTCATATTGAGAAAATGTCAATGATGGCAACAGAGGTAGGGACATTTATTCTTAATTCTACTAAGGCTGTAGCGACAGCGGTGACAAATAATGCTGCAATTGCAGCTAGTGCAGCTCCTGCGGCTATTACAAGTGCAGCAATCCAGCCCGGCCCTGCAGCATTTGTAGGATTTGCTGCTATGGCAGCTTTAGTAGCTGGTCTGGGTGTAATGGTTAAGGGCGGTAAGAGTAGCCCTAATGTCTCAGCACAGCGCCAAGAAACACAAGGTAGTGGTAGCGTATTTGGCGAGCCTACAGCTAAATCAGAAAGCATTACAAAGGCACTAGAAAATCTGTCAGAGAACTCAGATATTTCTTTGAAATATAATGAAGGAATGCTAAATGCTCTGAAGAACATTGAGTATGCTTTAGTTGGGGTTACGAAGTTAGTTGTTAGAAGCGGTGTTCAAACCACTTTAGGTAGTGTTGGAGGATCGGGTAACGAGAAGCTTAATATGGCTGCTTCAAGTAACGAAATTGTGAAAACAATCGGGACAGTGCTGCCGGGATTGAATGCAATTGTTGGAGCCTTGTTCTCTGTTAAGAAATCTGTTGTAGACAGTGGTTTTATTCAGAATGCTCAGACATTTGCTGAAGTACTTTCAGGTGGCTTATATGTTATGGGGTATACAGACATTGAAACTAAGAAGAAGCGTGCAGGGAGAACCAAGACTTCAACAGAGACAAATCTTTCTGAATTAAGCGATGAATTGCAGAGTCAATTCTCAAACATCATTCTCGGAATGGGTAATAGTGTAAAAGAAGCCGCCAAAATCCTTAAAATGGATGGTGATGGTTTTACTAATACACTTAATTCTTTTGTTGTAGACCTTGGAAGAATCAGTATTCAGGGTATGGATGCAAAGCAAATTCAAGAAACTCTTACAAATGTATTTAGTAAGATGGGTGATGATATGGCTAAAGCTGTTCTACCCGGCTTGGACAAGTTTCAAGATGTTGGAGAAGGGTATTTAGAAACCCTAATCCGTGTTAGTAGTACAGTGGCTACCGTTGATGGTATTTTTGATTCAATTGGTCAGACAATGAACGTGACAGGGATTGCTGGTGTAGAGGCTAAAATGAGTCTTGCTGAACTTGCAGGAGGTTTATCAGACCTTTCTAGGAAAGTAAATGGATTCTATGAAAATTTCTATACAGAGCAAGAAAAAACAGCTAACAAAACACGCATTGTAACAGAAGAATTCAAACGTCTAGGCATTGAAATGATTGACTTAAATGCTGGAGATGCTAGAATTAAGTTTAGGGATATTGTAAATAGGTATAGAGATACAGATGTTGCTGTATACACCAGTCTACTAAATATCCAAGAAGCTGTAAACGACTTAACACCTGCTTTTAGTGAGGTTGCAGAGGCTGCCTCTTTTGCTGACAAAAAACTAGAGCTAACTTATCAGGTAATGGAACTTGAAGGAAAATCCACAGAGGTAACTAATCTAAAACGTATAGCTGTTCTAAAAGAGCTAGAGGCAATGGATGCCTCTCTTGTCCCATTACAACAGCGAATCTATAAATTACAAGACGAAAAAGCAGCACTAGATGGACTAAAAAACTCAAGTCAAAAAGCTTTCAGTGTTCTTGAAAAATCTGTTAATAATGAAAAGAAAATTCTCAAGAAAAATCTTGAGGATAAAGTTGAAGTTATTAATGCTGCAAAAGGTTTAGAAGATGCTAGATATGAAGCTGAAAAAACACGTTTAGCTGAACTTAAATCATCAGCAGAAACGGCTTGGGAAGCAATTCACAATTCTCAAGTGACTAGCTTAAATGCTTCCTTGGATAGTGTTACAAAAACTCGTGACAACATCAAACAGATTTTTGATGGTTTAACAAGTACAATTGATAAGTTGAAGGCTTCTACAGAAACTTATAGTAAGCAAGCATACTCATCTGCACAAGATCAGTTAGACAGTGCTCTGATGTTGGCTAAAACAGCAGGTATCCTTCCAGATGCTGAACGTTTTAGTGGAGTGCTAGAAACATTAAGCAGTCTTGATAAGAGTGGTTTTAGCAGTTCTTTTGATTTTGAAAGACAACAACTACGTACAGCAGGTAAGCTTTCAGAACTACAAGGCATTGCTGGTGGTCGGTTGTCACAAGCCGATGCAACAGTTGAAGCTCTTGAACGTAATATCAGAGCTGTTGAAAGTCAGACCAATTCAGCCACTGTTTATTATGATAATTTACTAACTGATCTGGAAAATAACCACAAAGATACTATTGGTAAGTATGATGAGCAAATTAAAGAGCTGAACACATTGTATGAAACCGATGTTGAATATTTAGATAGTATCTTGCAGAATGCTAAGGATCAACTAGATATAGCTAACGGCACTTATACTGAGATTAAGGGAATTAATTTAGCCCTACAAGAGTTTAATGCTTTTGGTACAGCCTATATCAACGCTCAGGCAGAGAAAGAAGCAGTGTGGGAACAGATTGGCAGAGCTACAGCAGCAATAAGCACTATTGAGCTACCATCATTGAAAGTAAAGGATGAAGAAACTGCAGCAGCCCTAGATCAATTGAGACAGGAAATTGCAGCCCAAAATCGTTCAATCGCAACCAGCAGTATGCAAACAGCTAAGGTATTAACCAAGTGGGATGGTGATGGTCAGCCAACCACAAGATCAGAAGCATAAGGAGAAATGAGTGGGAGCATTAAAAGTGATTCCACCTCTCACTATTACAGACAGTGTTCTCACTTCAAGCAACGTAGTAGAAAACGATTACGCGGCTTGGAGTGGGGCCACTACTTACAGTATAGGTCAGAGGGTTATTTTAACAAGCACTCACAAAATATATGAGAGCTTACAAGGCAGTAATCTTAACAAGAATCCTGTAACAGAACCTACATGGTGGATAGAGGTAAGTCCAACAAATCGTTGGAAGATGTTTGATACTAGCAATACAACAGCAACAACCAATTCTAACACTATTGTTGTCACAATAACTCCGGGCCAAGTTGTCAATAGTGTTACTTTATTCGGTCTTGTTGCTTTATCTGTCAGGATTAAAGTAACTGATCCAACAGATGGGGTAGTGTATGATCAGACATACAGTTTAAACAACAACGGCATAATAAACAATTGGTATAACTATTATTTTGACCCAATCTCCAGAAAAACTTCACTAATCGTCACTGACCTACCTTCATATGGAAGTGCTGTCATCGAGATTACTATCACAAACACGGGAAGTACAGCAATATGTTCAACTTGTGTAGTTGGTAAGATCGGATATATTGGTGAAGGGATTAATTTGGGTGCCTCTGTTGGTATTCAAGATTACTCCAGAAAAGAGAGAAATGATTTTGGTGATTACACAATTGTACAGAGGAACTGGAGTAAGAAGGCCAGTTTTTCAATGGCTGTGTTGAATACACAAATTGATTCACTGCAAGACTTGTTAGTGTCCCTCAGAACTACCCCTTGTGTGTGGATTGGAGATGATAATTACACATCTACCGCAGTGTATGGATTCTACAAAGATTTTAGTATAGTGATAAATTATCATACAGTTAGTGACTGTAATTTAGAAATAGAAGGATTAACATAATGACAGCTCCGGTGATTCCTACATTACCTACAGCACCATCTAGAAATGATGCTCCAGATGTATTTGTATCTCGTGCAGATGCTCATGTAGCCGCCCTCGCTCCTTGGACTACGGCAGCTAACAACTTTGCTACATATTTTGATACCACTTATTTAACTTCTGTTGATGCTATCAGAGATGATGCAACAACACAAGCAACAACAGCAACAACACAAGCAGGAATTGCAACCACACAGGCAGGTATTGCAACTACAAAAGCAACAGAAGCGCAAGATTGGGCAACGAAAACAAGCGGTGCTGTCAGTGGTGGAGAATATTCAGCTAAATATCATGCACAAGCTGCTGCTGCAAGTGCTGCAGCAGCTATTAGCACTCCCGGTACACAAGCTACAAGTACCACTTCAATGACTATTGGCATAGGTAGTAAGAGTTTCACACTTACACAGACAGGTAAGAATTTCGTGGTCGGTCAATGGGTTAGTATTACAGATACAACAAACCCATCTGTTAATTGGATGAGTGGTGCAATTACAGCATTTAACTCCGGAACTGGCGCTATTACTGTCAACGTTATTGCAATCAATGGTGGGGGGACAATTGCAACATGGACTGTTAATCAAGCAACCTCTTTTAATCCACTACCTAGCCCAACCAATAATGAAGGCAAGTACCTCTCTGTCGATTCTGCAGCATCTGCAAAATATATTGAACCTCCTTCAGCGTGGGCGAATTGGCAATTGATTACAACAAATGCTTCCACTTTCACTGTTCCAGATGGTGTTTCAAAAATCCGCGCATATGTCTTTGGTAAAGGCGGTGCCGGTTCCTCCTCTGCTGGCGGCGGTGGTGGCGGCGGTGGCGGTTGCACGTTTGGAACAATTCCGTGCAAACCGGGCGATGTCTTTACCTTCAACAATGCCGGCGGCATCGCCACGCTACTGAAAGGCGGAATAGAGTGTCTACGTGCTAATGATGCATCTGCTGCGTCTGGGAGTACAGGCGGCGCAGGCGGTACGGTGGGAACTATTGGCGGCGGGCTTGGCATTACCAGCAGTGGAGCATATGCAGGGGGTGCTGGTGCTAATGGCAACGGTTCTAACCTCAGTGGCGCAGGCGGTTCAAGTGGTTCGCCATTGGGGAGTGGGTACAGCGGAACAGCAGGAACGGCATCCGGCGGTGGCGGCGGCGGCGGTTGGGGATCAAGTGGAAGCATTTATTGCGGCGGCGGGGTTGGGCCTTACAACGGTTCTGACGGAGTTTTTACCGGTTCCGCTGCGGTAGATGCCAACAGCTGCCCCGCTTCCCGCGATTGGTCTAATGCCTTCACAGACCCATTGCTGCGCATGTGCAACGGGGTAGCGCCGATATTGGGCACGTTGTCACTTGGTAGCGAATATACCGGTAATCATGGTGGGGCTGGCTGCGGGGGCGGCTCAGCCCGTCAAGCAGGTTCATATCCCGGCGGCAACGGTGGTTTAGGTGGTGGTGGTGGCCCAAGCAAAGGCAATGCCAGAGCAGGCCATGGCGGATTCGGCGGCGGCGGTGGATGTTGCGAACAGGGACAGACTGGCGCAAGCGCCTATGCCGGAAATGGCGGATTCGGCGGCGGCGGTGGTGGGGCGGTGGGTGCGAATAAACAAGGCGCTGGTGGCAGCTCCGCAGTATTAATTTTTTGGGGTTAAAAATGGCTTACGCATTTATTCAGAATAATACAATTGTAGAAGTTGTTGCTAATAACCCCTACATGATATTTGTCCAACATTACGCAGAAAAATTTGTAGAAGTTCCAGACAGTTGTAAAACAGGGGATGTATTTCTTAATGATGAGTGGGTTACGCCAGTTCCACCGCAATATATCCCCAAAGAAATCACAATGCGCCAAGCACGTCTAGCCCTATTAGACGCTGGACTATTAGGAAACGTACAAGCGGCTATCAATTCCCTTCCTGAACCTGATAAAACAAAGGCTCAAATTGAATGGGATTATTCTAACTCTTTACAAAGAAATAATAGCTTTGTAAGTGTTTTAGGTACAGCTCTAGGTTTGTCTGAGCAAGATATAGATAATCTATTCGTACAAGCCTCCGCTTTGTAGGGTGATATATGAGTGTATATCTGGCTCTATACAAAGGAAAAGGGAATTGGGTAAATTCCCTTATTAGATGGCGTTCTCAAAGCATTTACTCTCATTGTGAAATTATCGTAGATGGTTGGATGTATTCTTCTACAGTAGGGGACAATGGCGTTAGGTGTAAGCCCCAAGGTTATCTGTCGGAAGCTGATTGGGATATTATTCCTATTTATTTTACAAATGGAGAATGTGTTTTAAAGCACTACTCAGACACTAAAGATAATCCTTATGGATGGAAGGACTTATTTCAAACGCAAGTGTTTGGAAGGCGTACATCAGATGACAAGGGTGATTTCTGTTCTGAATGGTGCTTGTCTGCTTTGGGAATTAAAAATGCCTCTAGTTACAGAATTCATCAAGTGAAGGAATTGGTAGAATGGGGCAATTCTTTAGTAGTGAAGTGAAAAGTAAAGTGTACAAAGCCCTGTTAAAAGTAAATGATAGGGCTTTTTCTTTAATAACACTGTTCTCAATTAGTGCAAGTATAACAATGCTCGATGCCTATTTCAACTTGACAAGCAAAATGAATACATTATGTTACGCTTTTGCTGCCCTGTCTGTATTGGTGATAACAACAATCTTATCATCTTGTAGTAAGTGGAGTAAGTTGTTTAGGATTGTTAGTGCAACAATATGTGTATTCTTATGGCTGTTTGTTGCAAAACTAAGTGGCGTATTGAGTAGTGATAATGTACTGTATTCAGCAGTATTTTATGCTGTCTTATTTTGGTCAAATATAAATTTACTTGGGGTGTTCCTGAATGCAAGGAAGTGAAATTGCCGCCTATGCAGCTACAGGGGCATTAGGCTTATTAACATTAATCAAAGGGTTGTCTGCTGTTATACGTTCTTGGAATGGTGATAGGAAAGAAGATAAAGCAGATAAAAGTGTTGGTAATCAACTAGAGCTTCTTGAAAAAGAAAATAAAGATTTACGAGAAGAAAATACAAGACTTAGAGATGACTGGAAGAAATTAGCCAAAGAAGAGGCTGTCCTTTCTGCGGAAATTCAATCATTAAAAGTTCAGGTTAAAGAACAAAATGAGAGGATTTCCAACCTATCAAGACTGATTGTACATCTTGTAAAAGTACAAGGTAAAGACCTTCCACCAGAAGTTGTATTATCAATTATTTCACCTATGACAGAAAGTGATGGTTATGAAATTAAGTGAGAACTGCGTAAATTTAGTAGCATCATTTGAAGGCTTTAGAGGGGAAGCCTACAAGTGTCCTGCTGGTGTGTGGACTATTGGATATGGACATACAGAAGAAGTGAAGCCCGGAGATAAGATTACAGAGCAATTAGCAAAATCCTTATTACGTTCAGAGCTGCAAGAGTTTGCTGTGAAAGTGGAGAAGCTTCTAAAGAAAGCTACACAAAACCAATTCGACGCCCTTGTAAGCTTTGCATATAATGTTGGTGTTGGGGCATTTGCTTCTAGCACACTATTGAAGAAACATAATACAGGAGATTATTTAGCAGCACAAGAACAGTTCTTGAAATGGAATAGAGCTGCTGGAAAAGAATTGGCAGGACTTACAAGACGTAGGCAACATGAGGCTGCATTGTATGGAAAATAATATTGCTGAAAGCAACATTCCTAAAATGCCCATTAAAGAACGTTTTGCAGGCTTACTACTAGATAGAACAACAGGACGTGTTGTAGGTACTAAGCTGGCTTCTGTAACAGGACATTTGCTAATGTCTTTATTCTTTGCTTGGCATAATTACAAGACAGGCTTCAATGGGGAGCAATGGCTCATATATGGGAGTATTGTGGCAGGGCATAAGACAGCAGAAAAATTAATTGGATTGAAATGGGGGAATAATGCTTCCAGCACTACTAGCAACAAAAACAATTAAATGGCTTTCTCCAGAAAGTGTGTTGACTATACTGAAAGTAAGTGTTATAATTGCTCTCATGGGAGCTACAAGTTATATCACTTGGAATATAGCTCAAAGAGATATGGATAAAGAACGTCTTAACATTGCCCAACAATCTCTTATTCAAGAGAAAAATACAACAGCTTATTGGATGAAACAAATTGATACATCCAGAGAAATAGCTTTAAAAGCTTCTGAAGCTGATAGAAAGCTAGAGATTAAAGTTAATGCTATTTTGAAAGATCATAATAATGCGCCACCTCTCCCTCCTAATTGTGTTATTGATGCTGCAGGGCTGTTGTCTCTTTCAAATGCAAGAACAGCAGCAATTGAAACAGCAAATAATTCAGCCCCAAGCCAGTCTGACAATTGATTGTGTAATTCCTCCAGAACTACCCAAAGAAGGCAGTAGCTATAGAGAATTAGAATCTTGGGGAATTAAAACGTTAGAAGTATGGGCTAAATGTGCTAAAGATAAAAAGGCTCTAGTGGAAAGCTGGCCTAAAAAGGAATAATATGGACTATACAATGTTAAAGCAAGAGTTACTAAATGACCCAGCATCATTAGGTTATGCTGGAAAATCTTCACAAGAAAAAGCAGATATTATTAATGCTAGAAATATCTCTAAGCAACATTCAATGATGATTACGTTCAGAGGATTCTATGAGCAACGTAATCTGGGGCCAACAATGGCAGCAACGGTGTTAGGTAAGATCAGGGCCAGAGCTGCTGCAAACGATCAAGTCATGTATGATGTAGAAAAAATGTTGTACAGTGAACGCGGTATGGATATTGGTGAACCGTCCACTTCTGTGATGATTGATGCCTATGTAAATGCTGGTGTTTTTACAAGTGCTGAAGGAAATGCTTTAAAGAACATTTCTAAAGTATTTGTTACAAGAGCTGAACAATTAGGAATTTCATCTGTTACGCCTGAAGATGTAGATATTGCTGAAAGTATGTGATGGCTAACATTGGACAATCTGAAATTGATTTTGGGAGTTTCCCCGGAAGCAATGAAGCATCTGTTTCTGTCACCGGACAATCTGGAATATTGTCAACAAGCAGTGTTGAGGCTTTTATTATGGGTGATGATAGTACATCTCAACACACTGCAAACGATCATAAGTATTTAACAGCCCTCATCGGGTTGTCTTGCTCATCTCCAACGGCAGGGGTTGGATTTACAATTTACGCTCGCTCTCTTGAAAAACTGCAAGGCACTTTTAAAGTAAGATGGGTTTGGGCAGATTAATAAGGAATAATAATGGCTTTAGATAGTAATATTCGAGGAAGTGTCAGCGGTAATGGTGCAGAAGTTACCTCATATAATAAACTGCAAGTGGAGCTTGAAACAGACGCATCTGCACATCCTGACCGTGTAGGTACAGTAAGGGTCTTTTCAGAAAATGATACAGGATATGTAACAGGTAGTGTTGCACTAATGTCACCAGAAGTTGACAGTGACTTCAGAATCCGTACAGCAAATGATGTGCTATTAGATGATGAAACGTTTAATTACACCGCACAAAATACAGGGAAACATCTGTATAATAATACAACAATGACGTTAGGGTGGACAGCAGGTAATCTTAACACTAACTCTGGCAACACTACAAATGCGAACACTAACTGTGCTTTAAGCACCTACGCAATGTTTCCGGTTCTAGGTACTCAAACACTAGCTTGTGATACAGAAGCCAGCTTTTCTGCACAACCTACTACAAATACAAGTATTGAATTTGGTTTGTTTCTACGTTCCAGTACAACACCTTGGGCACCTACTGACGGAGCTTATTTTAGACTTACATCTGCTGGTTTGCAAGGAATCATCAATTATAATGGTACTGAAACAAGTACAGGTGTTTTTAAGTCCGTCAGTGGTGGTAGTGATTGGACATACACAAATAATAAAAAATACCAATTTATCTTATACATCACCACCAGATCAGTTCAGTTCTGGATTAATGATGATGGTGAAATTTATCTGTATGGGGAGATTAACACACCAGCAGGACAAGGTACTCCTTGTATGGCAAGTACTTTACCATTCTCTGTGCGCCACGCTATTATTGGCGGTGCCGCAGGTGGGGCTATTAACTTACAGATTTCTCGCTATAATATCAGACAGGGTGGTAGCAATGTAACATCTTCGTTAGGTGAACTTTCTAACCGCCTATACGGCAGCTATCAAGGCTTATCAGGTGGTACTATGGGTGGATTAACAGTCTACACTAACAGTACAAACCCTACAGCCGCTGTACCAAGCAACACTGCAGTTACAGCTAACTTACCTGTAGGGCTTGGTGGGCAGGCTTGGGAAACATTCACATCAGGGTTAGCATTAAACACAGATGGTATTTTAATGTCGTATCAAGTACCTGTAGGTGGTGTGAATGTGGCTGGAAGGCGTTTGAAGATTGTTGGTGTAAAAATGACTTCGTTTGTGCAGACAGCAATTACAGGCGGGCCATTTGTAAATACCTTTGCACTTGCTTTTGGACATACAAGTGTCAGTCTAGCAACCGCAGAAGCGACCAATACAAAGAAACCTCGCATCATCCTCTTACCAGAATTAACACAATCTGTAGGAGCTTCCGCAACAGCCGGTACAATGACTTCTCAACCCGGTAGCGCCATGTGTATCTTCCCAGAGCCTATATACGTTAATCCAGGTGAATATGTAGCCTTCACTGTAAAACACATTGGTACAGCAGCTACAGCCGGAGTTATTGCGTATAATATCCAATATATCTACTCTTGGGAGTGATAAATGTCTCTGCTCCTAGCAATACAAACATCGGGGCAGGTGACAAATAATTTAGTCTTGCAATGGGAAACACTAGAGGTTGTTCAGAATTCTTCTAGTGTTTCTTGGAATAATTTAACAAGTGTTAGTAATTCCGCATTGTTAGAATATGATGTTAGGTCGGCTGAGACAAATAACATAAATCTTTCTTGGAATACATTACAAAGCTCTAGCAATAATAGCAACATCACTTATAACGTAACATCAAACACTTCAAATAATAGTGGTGTGCAATGGAATGTATTGAGTAGTGCAGAGTCAACACATACACTACTATATAATTTGAGTAGTGCTGTATCAAATAGTAACACTCAATCATGGAATATTTCAAATAGCAGTGGAAATAGTCTAGTGGTTTCTTGGCACTCAGTGGGTGGTGTAAATAGTGATGTTTACTGTTCTTGGAATGTTTCTAGTAGTGTTTCTTCTGTTCAAAATAGTTTAAATGTTTATTGGGACACTGTCTCTACAACAAATTGCTACAAATCTCTTGATTACAATATTCTAGGATATTCTCAGTTACAATCTCCTATTAGTTGGGATTTACAACAACAAATTAGCGGTAGTTTAACAACCAATTACAGTATCTTAAATGCTGTAAGTAGTAGTGTTGTAATTCCATATTCCACCCTAGTAAGTAATTCTATTTCTGCGCAGTTAGCATGGAATGTTGAGAATGTTGTATACAGTGGCTGTGCAATAAATTGGGATGTTAGGGCCATAGCTCTAGTATCTCCGAATATAATTGTCATTAAAGTTAGACAAGAAGATAGAATAGCATCAGTTGCCCCAAAGAGCAAGGTTGTTGTTATACAACCTTGTGACAGAATTGTACAGTTAAGTTATCAAGAAAAATTTATAGAAATTAAACACCAAAATAGAATTGCAAAAGTATAAGGAAAATTTAAATGCCAATTGTTTCAACAGATATTCAATACCGTCTTTCAGGTGGTAGTGGAAATACAGATGTAAATGCCTCATTAGGTGGTGCTAAGAGTAGCACAAGTGTTTCAACAGGATTGCACAATCTTTTTGATATTGTAAGCTCTGCAGAATCGTCAGCAGGTGATACAGAATATCGTTGTGTGTACGTACATAACAATCATGGTAGCTTGACAATGCAATCTTCAAAGATTTGGATTGCTACCAACACTCCTTCAACCGATACAAGTGTAGAAATCGCTCTAGGCTCAAGTGCTGTGAATGGTACAGAACAAACTGTAGCTAATGAGAATACAGCCCCAACAGGTGTTACATTTAGTGCTCCTGCATCAGAAGGTGCTGCATTGAGTATTGGAGATATTCCAGCAGGGCAACATAAAGCTGTTTGGATTAAGCGGATTGTAAATGCTGGTGCAGCGGCTTATAACAGTGACGGTGCCACTATCACTGTTCGCTGCGATACAGCAGCTTAACAGAGAAATGTTACGCAACCTGCGGCTTTGATTAGGTTGTATGGAATTTAGAAATTATAAAGGAATTTAAATGGGAATTACAACAAATGCTTGGCCTGTTAATGAGAATGGTGAACTGGTAATTGAAGGCGGGACAGGCAGCAACAATGTAACTGGGTGGGTCAATCAAGATCAATTGCCTGTTACTTCGGATGGTAAGGTTAAGATTGCTAAGATGGCCCAGCTCGCCACGGATGCGGGGGGGGAACGCCATTGGCTTCTCTGCCGGAGATTCTGTTGTTAGCCGAGTATCTCTACTCGGTGGGCATGTGTGGGTGGCTGGAGATAGCACTGCGATGTTCGCACAAGAGGCGGTCAGCGCGGATCTCATCGCCGCAGATAGCCAGTGTGCGTTTACGCATCTTAACTCGATGCTGGGCGGTACGCTGCTGCAGGTGGGGAATAGTTCGGTGTCAGGTGTCGATACTGGTCACGTTATTTCTACTCAAATCCCAGCTATAAAATCTGCTATCGCCGGTGGCGAAAAGGTTGATTGGGTTTATCTGCAGATCACCGCCAATGACTTTTATCACTCCAGCTATTTGCGAACCGCTGACTACGTTAAAGCCAATATCATCCGAATTTTGCGTGACTTCGCAGACGCAAACATAGCTGTCGTGATGGTAAATGGCTTCCCACGCGGCCCTGCAACTGTTGGCTCTAATGCCTACAGCGCAGGGCAACAGATCGAGCAGCTTAAATTTATCGACTGGTGCAATACTTCACTGCTGTCGCTGTTTCCGCAGCACGTAATCATTGACTCGTATTCAATTGGCGCGGACGCAATGCGCCAGCCATTGCCCGGCTACTTGTATGACGACCTGCACCCAGCAACACGCTACGCGAGATTAATCGCCAAGGCGATCAGAGCGCGAATTGGCGCGACATATCCAGCGATTTATACGCGCGTGCTGTCCTCATCAGACGTGGCTGGTGGCGCCGCGTCGAAAAACATTCTGACCGGCTCTGTGCTTGGTGGAACTATCGGCCAAACCACACTGCTGTCTGGGTGGACAGAGGCAGTCAAAAACAATTGTACGGCGACGTATCTCGTAAAAGCTAACCCATATGCCGGAGCGGGCAACCAGCTTGAATGCGTGGTGACGTTTAGCGCTGCCGGTCAGCTGGTGCTGCAACTGACAGAGTCTTTTACGGTAAACTCACGGATTACCGTTGGTGAATTGTTCTGGCCTTCAGCAATAGTTGACGCGATTGAATCAGCGCCAGGCGTACTAAAAGACGCTTACGTTCGTGGCTCTACGACCGACGGCACCACAACTAAATTCTCGTTTGGTAACTGGCATCGCACGCCAGATAGCACTGCAGGCGGCTACTACGACAACATCAACGGAGAAGTTCAGATCGGCTGCCCCAAAGCGGCATTGACCGGCGTCACTGGCTGCGCGTTTCAAATGTCGGTTCGTTCCACCGGCGCCGGTACGGTAACGCTGCGATTCGCGGAACCGGCAATATTCAAGAGATAACCCCCAACCCGCCCGGCGGGTTTTTCTTTTCTGGAATTTGCCAGCAGAGAAGGATAATGATATAACGCTCGAATCAATCTTGAAATATATGTAGTACAAAAGCCCCTTCCAATTACGGATAGGGGCTTTTATTTTGTTATTTCTTTTTCTTAGCTACAGGGGCAGCTACAGCTTTCTTCTTATCTACTTTCTCCTTCTTAAGCCGCTTTGCCCGTTGTTCTGAATAACGCTTACGAGCCGCCTCTTTCATTTCTTCTGTAATTGCATAAGGCTCTTTTTGGGTGCGTGCTGCATATACTGTTTGTTTTGTCATTTAGTTTCCTTTATTTGCAAAATAACTAGCCAATCGAATCATAGGACTGTATTCCTGATAAGTTGTTTCATTTTTACGTGCTACAGTATTTGGCAGAGCATCAATTAAAGTATGAATCTCTTCAATAATTTTACTCTTCTCCGAATGTTCTTTATACCAAATATCTTTATAGCGATTAGCTTCTTCTAGCTTCTTTTCCAGTTCAGCAATTTTAGCAGTAGCTGTTTTCAATTGCGTAGAGAGTGCGGGAGCTTTAGCCATATTATTCTCCCATCTCAGCAATAAATACAGCATTCTCTGTTACAGACATTTCCTCATCCTTTGTTTCCTTGTAGAATAATTTAAAGCCTTTCTTAATAGCCTTACCTGTTTCTTTATCTTCCTTACTGTCTACACCAAGACGATCAAACAAGCTCTCAAAACCAAACTTAATGTTCTCTTTAATGCGGTCTGCTTCAGCAGAGTTCTTAACAAATTCATTACGATATTCAATAATTAGCTTTTGTTGCTCAGGGGTAAATTGTTTCATGTTTTTCCTTTCAATGTGTTTAAAATTATTTCTTAGTTGCAATTACATGCAATGGGATTGTTACAAACAACGCTAAAGGAAACACCAATAGCGCAATAATATGTAACAACACAAATAGTACATTCATTGTGTTTCCTTTCGTTGTTAAAATTCTAATTCTTCATCTGCCAAGTCGTCCGACACAGCATTTAAAGCATAATTATTACCATCAAGTTCCTGCATTGCATTTTGAAACTTATCAATTTCAATCCAATTATCCATCCATTTTAGTGGATTTGCAAGCACTCTTTTAAACTTCATACTATCTTGTAAGCCTAGCCCGTCATATACAGCTTGAGCATTGTAGTGTACCCATTCATTCAACAGTGTTGGATTCAGACCAACAATACTGCGCCCTTCTGAGAATAGATATTCGCTCCATGCCTCTTCTTGCGTTACAACTTCTGCAATCATTTCAAGAATTTCTTCCTTGCATTGTTGCATAGCAATCTTACCACGCTCTGTTTGCATTTCAATCTTCAATGCTTCTGCATCGAGAGCATAATGACAGAAAATCTCATCCAGCATAATTTTCTGCACCATCTTGCCAATGCTTTGAAAGTAGCCTTGTTCTACAACCGCAAATGTTGCTGCGAATGATGCCATGAATTGTAGACGTTCAAGAATATACAACGCCACCAAACCTTTAAATACAATGTTGTAAGTAGATTGGTCGTTCTTGCGGATGCCTAGTTTGTATTCTGCTCCGGCTTTCTCTAGTTCATCAAAAACACTTACAACTTTTACAGCTCGTTGAATTGTTTTATTATTTTCAACAGAGAGTTTAAACACCTCATTCGGGTCTGGAACACATTGGCGAACGATCTCGCTGTATGAAAGTGCATGAATCACTTCCATGTTGCTATTCTCCATCAACCCTGCCCAAAACTCACTGTTAGTTACAAATGGGGCAAACAATGGTGCAATCGCTCTTGATGCTACACTATCCAAAACGTATTGAAAACTAAGGTTTAGTAGCATCACTTGATAAATATTGTTTGGACAAGTAACCATATCTAATCGAGATTGTTCATGGTTAAACTCAACCTCCGTCCATCGTTGACTTACTTGTTGTTTATAAATATCAAATAAGGTTTTATAGCAAACATTTACACTGTCATATAAACCCAACTCGTCCCCCATGAATAGGGGATAGTGTTTTGTTTTCCAACCTTTATTTTCTACATTAAATACTGTCATTCTTTTCCTTTCAACTATAGTGTACAACCGCCACTACCACATCCTTTATCCTCAGCCCCTGCTTCTGCCTCTACACCTGTCTTACTGTTAAAATAATATCTAGTTTTAAGGCCCATTTTAGTGAAGTAAAGAAAACCTGTCAACAATTCTTTTGTACCAATTTGTCTATCACCTGTATTACTTCCATACTTCAAATACAGATCAGCACTAATAGCCTGTCCAGTAAATTTTTGCAGAATCGCATAATCGTCAATCATATCTTTTGTTGTAATGTCCCAAGCAATTTCATAATCATACTGTAGTTGTTCTGCTTCAGGGGCAATGAACAGATTTTTATTAACACCACTTGTCTTAATCACTTTCAAAGAGCGAATAGGATAGAGTCCATTTACGCCTCCAGAGGCCAAACTACTACTCTCAACAGGCATGTGTGCTTCAAGAACACTGTTACGAATGCCTCCTTGTTCAATGATGGCTTTACGTAGCTCTTCCCAATCATATTGTAGACCAACTGTAACAATCTTGTCCACTTCTTTACAATATGTGTCGATTGGAAGCCAACCATCAGGATACTTGGTTTTACCAATCCATTCACAAACACCTCGCTCTTTAGCTAGACGTAAAGACGCTTTGTGCAGATAATAGCTATGACGTTCAGCTACTTTGTGAATGTAATTCTTACCTCCTTGTGTAGAATACCTGTATCCTTTCTTAGCCATATCATAGGCTAGATTAGTAATACCTACACCTACACTACGACGCTTCTTGGCTGTATACCCTAACTGAGGAAATGGATATTCCATAATCTCAATAACATTGTCAATCATCAACACCGTATAATATGCAACATCCTCGTACTCATATTCTTTGGTATTATTTAGAACAATAGCACCAAGACTGCATAGACCAATTTCAGCATCATTGTAAGCATTTTGGTAAAGGTGGTTAACACTCTTATACCCTTTTGTTGGTAGAGCGATTTCTTGGCACAAATTTGAGGAATAAATCTTATCCTTAAAAGGTGTATGTCGGTTTAATTCATCAGTACGGTGAAGATAAATACGTCCAGTTTCCACACCTTCTTTTAACACTTTTACAGCAATTTCTCTAGCCGATACAAATGTCTTAGGAACATTCTCATCTTGTTCAATCTGCTCATAAAGACGTAGAAAATCTGTTTGATCTCCATTATACATCGCCTCGTATAAAGCACTACTTACTGAGTAGTCAACAAGCATCCATTGCTCGTTCTTAGCAACCTTACGTGCAAACTCTGCATTAAATCCGAAAGAGTAATCAATGTCCTTAATCCGTTTTTGCTCTACAGCTTGAACATTCTTCAGCATTAACAAATCCATGATTTCAGGGTCTAGGGCATTGTAATGCATTGTAAGAGCACCTCCCCTGCTGCTCTGAAGATTTGCACTTACAGCAGCCTGACTCATTTTGTAATAAGGTAGTTTACCTTGGTGAACAATACTCCCAT
>CAZQUL010000009.1:0-28837 GCA_964596525.1 uncultured Gammaproteobacteria bacterium
CGCCCGACTGACGAGGTGCTCGAGCAGCGACGCCTCGAGCTCGAGAAGCTCCTCAGCCTCAACAACAGCCTCTGCGAGTGCGTCTCGAAGTACCGGCGTGCCTGCTGCAACCACCTGCTCCCGGTGCAGACCTGGGCCCTCACCGAGGCTCGCGAAGTCCAGGGCATCCTCGGCCCCATCGGCGTCGGTCACGGCAAGACGCTGCTCGACCTGCTCACCCCGATGGTGGTGCCTTGTCGCGTCGCCGTCCTGCTGCTCCCCAGCAAGCTCAAGAAGCAGCTGCTCGAGAGCGACTGGGCCTTCTACGGGGCGCACTGGAAGCTGCCCAACCTCGTCGGCGCGAAGTGGCAGTACCCCGGCCGCCCGTTGCTGCACGTCGTGGCCTTCGAGGAGCTCTCCGGCGCGAAGTCGACCGACCTGCTGGAGAAGCTCAAGCCCGACTTGATGTGCATCGACGAAGGCCACCGGCTCGCCGACCCTACGTCGGCCAGAACGAAGCGCTGGGCGCGGTACGTCCGCAACAACCCCAGCGTGAAGGTCTTCGTCTGGAGCGGGACGCTGACGAAGCGCTCGTTGAAGAACTGGGCGCACCTGAGCAACGCGGCGCTGAAGCAAGGCTCGCCGGCCCCGCGGGACTTCCCGACGCTCGAGATGTGGGCCGCGGCGACCGACCCGAGCGACTTCCCCATGCCGGCCGGCGAGCTCAACCGGCTGTGCGCCCCCGGCGAGACAGCCTTCGAGGGCTTCGGTCGGCGCGTCGTCGAGACGCCTGGCGTCATCTCCAGTGGCGACGCGCAGTCGTGCCAGGCCAGCCTCGTCATCTCCGAGCGCCCGCTGGAAGCTCCGAAGGTCGTCCTCGACGCTCTCGCCAACGTCGCGAAGGACTGGCTGCGCCCTGACGGCGAGGTGCTGGTCGACCCGCTCTCCGTCGCACGCTGCATGCGCGAGGTGTCCTGCGGCTTCTACTACTTCTGGCAGTGGCCCCGCGGCGAGCCGAAGCCCGTGCGGGACGTCTGGCTGGAGGCGCGCAAGGAGTGGCGCTCGGAGGTGCGTGAGCGGCTGAAGCACTCCGCGCCGCACCTCGACAGCCCGATGCTGCTGGCTCGAGCGGCGCAGCGCTGGCACAAGGGCTTCGTCTACGTCGACGACGCTGGCAACCGCTACGAAGTGCCGCCCCACACCCGCAGCACCATCGAGAAGCACCCGACGTGGGACAGCGATTCGTGGGAGCGCTGGCACGAGGTGAAGGGCACGGCGCTCCCGGTGACCGAGGCGTTCTGGATGAGCGATTTCATGGTCGACGACGTGCTCGAGTGGCTCAAGGAAGGCCCCGGTCTGGCCTGGTACGAGCACGACGCCATGGCGCGCCGCGTCATGGGCCGAGCCGAGGGCGTCGTGCATTGCGGGCCGGGTGATGACGGCGTGACGAAGGCCCTGGCGCTCCGCGGCACCGAGCGGGTGCTGCTCACCATCAGGAGCCATGGCGAAGGCCGAAACCTCCAGATGTTCCAGCGCAGCCTCGTGGCGAACCCGCCCTCCGGGGGCAGCGAGTGGGAGCAGCTGCTCGGCCGCACGCACCGGCAGGGCCAGCTGGCCGACGAGGTGACGTTCGAAGTGTACCGCCACACCCAGACGTTCCGAGAGGCGCTTGAGCGAGCTCGGGACTTGTCGGGGTACATCCAGGGCAGCTTCGGCAACGCGCAGAAGCTGGTGACGAAAGCGACGTGGAGGTTCTGATGCGCTACATCGGTTCGCTCATTCGGGCCTTGACACCACGCCCGAGCGGAATTAAATACACATCACCCCAATCACGGGGCCCGAACAAGGACAGGAAACAGATGGCATCAGCATGGGACATCATCGGAGCAGCATCGGCGACGCAGCGTGGCACCCCCTTCGCGCCCGGCACTCAGGGCGAGGCGACGGTTCTGGCGCTGCGACAGTTCGACTCGAACAACGGCGAAGGACCGATTCTCATTCTCGAAGCGGCGATCACCGAGTCGAACGCGAAGGGTGAGGAGTACGTCACGGATCTCGTCAACAACAAGACGGCGAAGACGGTCGTGCAGAAGCCCGGCACGAAGGTGAGCAGCGTCTTCATGCTGAAGAAGCACAAGGCGGCCCCCGGCGCGGCGAAGGCGATGCTGCTCGAGCTCGTCGGCGAGAAGGAGTCGAACATCAGCCCGGAGGACTTCTCGAAGATCGTCGAGCTCGCGAAGGTGAACGACGGTGAGGCGCTGAAGGGCATCCGGTTCGGCTTCGACACCTACGCCCACAAGACCAAGGATGGCAAGACGATCAGCCTGGTTCGCTACTCGCACATCGAGCAGACCGACGAGGAGATCACGAAGGCCGCTCAGAAGTGACTTGATGGCCTCTGCGCAAGGCTGCCGGCGTGGAGAATCCGGTGCGTGTGGCCCCGAGCGCGTCAGCTTCGGGGCATTCTTGCGGGGTTGAGGAGTGGTTCCTCGGCGGCCTCATAAGCCGCACACGCTGGTTCGAATCCAGCCTCCGCAACATGGCCAAGCACAGCTACGAGCCCCGCACCAGGGCGCAGTTCCACCGCGACCCTCTCGCTCAGAAGCTCCTTCGCCAGTTCATGAAGAACGGCGGCGAGGGTGGTGGCGTGGGACGCAGCGACGACTACCGTGCCGGCCACGAGTACGCGTTTGAGCTCACCGACGAGCAGAAGAAGACCGTGGATGAGTTGAGGGAGAAGTACGAGGGCCTCGGATTGGCCGATGCCATCGCTCTGATGAAGCAGTCGAAAGGAGAGAAGCCGTGAACGACGATTACAACGTGCACAGAGAGTACATGCAGATTCGCAAGGCCGAGGTCGTCAGGCTGTTGCTGGAGTCGAAGGCCCGCGAAGCCGCCCTCGCCTTCAAGCTCGGCAAGCTCGAGGAAGACTTCTGCCGGAAGACGAGCAACTGCGACCTCGCTATTCATCGCGAGAGTGAGCTCAAGAAGATGAACGAGAGCCTCGTGAACCAGCGCACCAACGCTCTGATGGAGGCCGAGCGAGAGCGGAACAGCAACATCGCTCTCCGCAAGGAAGCCGACCACCAGAAGACTTTGCGCGAGCAGGCCGAGCGTCACGCTGCCGACCTCCGCAAGATGGTGGACCTCCTGACCCTGGTGGCCGGCCGTGAATGAGACGACCCTGATGTCCGCCATGAAGCGCCAGATGCATGCTCTCGGCGCTGAGGCCGAGCGTCTCGCGCGCGTGAACCTCGCGGTGAAGGTCGCCCTCGACGACGCGGTGTCGGTCGCGTGCGCGTTCGCCTGGGACGTCGGGGCCGGCAACCGGCTCGAACTCACCGAGGACGAGTTCCGGGAGTGCATGCGCATCCGCTTCGCCCCACCCCCGGCGGCCAAGTGAAACCCGTCGCTCTCGACTTCGAGACGCACCTCATTCAGGAGGGCCTCCTCGCGCCGCCCGTCGTTTGTGGCTCGTTCTACGACGGTGTAGAGCCCGCCGACCTGCGGCTGCGTGACGAGGCGCTCAACCGCACCGCCACGCTGCTCGAGCACCACATCATCGTCGGCCTGAACGTCGCCTACGACTTCGGCTGCTTCCTGCGCCACCAGCCCGAGGCCTTCCCTCTCGTCTGGAAGGCTTACGCCGAGGGGCGCGTGTTCGACATTGGCATCACCAGCACGCTGAACGCCATCGCCGAAGGCCGGCTGCACGACGGCGAGCTCTACGACAAGAACGGCCGGCGCTGCGTCGACCCGTCCACCGGGAAGCAGACCAACCGCTACAGCCTGGCGCTCTGCGTGAAGGAGTGGCTCGGCCGCGACGACGCGAAGGAGAACAGCAAGTACCGGCTGCGCTACGCCGAGTTCGACGACGTGCCGATCGCTTTCTGGCCACCCGAGGCGGTGCAGTACCCGAAGGACGACGTCGTCAACACGCTCGACGTGTACCGCGCCATCCAGAGCAAGCCGGCGCAGAACCTCCACGAGGTGGCCTTCCAAAGCCACGTCGCGTTCTGCCTGCACCTCTCGGCCATCAACGGGCTGCGCACCGATGCGGCTCGCGTCGAAGCCCTCAAGGGCAACATCGAGGCTCACCGCGGTGAGTTGATGGACGTGGTGCTCAAGGCCGGCCTGCTGAAGCCGAACAAGAAGAACGCTTCTGGCTGGTCGAAGAACATGGCGCTCATCAAGGAGCGCGTGAAGAACGCCTGGGGCGACCTGACTCCCGTGACGGACGGCGGGGGCGTCAGCACCGAGCGCAAGGTGCTCGAGGAGTCCGGCGACCCGGTGCTCGAGGCCCTCGGCGAGGTGTCGAAGTGGGAGAAGCTCGCCACGTACCTGCCGTCGCTGGAGGCCGCGGCGAAGGGGCCCCTCAACGTCCGCCCGAACGTGGTGCTCGCCACCGGCCGCACCAGCTACGAGGGCCTCGTGCAGCTGATGCCCCGCAAGGGCGGGGTGCGAGAGTGCTTCAAGTTCCGCGGCATCGGCTCAAGCGTCGACTACGCGGCGGTAGAGCTCTCGACGTTGTCACAGGTGTGCATCTGGGTGCTGGGGCACTCGACGCTCGGCGACGCCATCAATGCAGGCAAGGACCCGCACAGCATCCTTGGGGCGCAGATTGCCGGCGTGTCCTACGAGGAGTTCCTCGCGCGAGTGAAGGCGAAGGACCCGGCCTCGCTCGACCTGCGCCAGGGCTCGAAGGCCGGCAACTTCGGTCTGCCCGGCGGCATGGGTGAAGCCACCTTCGTCCACCAGAAGCGCAAGGAGGGGCTCATCATCTGCGAACTCTTCTACCGCGACGGCCGCTGCGGCGAGACGAAGGTCACCGAGTGGAAGGAGATGCCGACGAAGGCGCCGACGTGCCTGCGGTGCCTCGAGCAGACGCGCGAACTCAAGGCAGCCTGGTTCCAGACCTGGCCCGAGATGAAGCCCTACCTCAACTGGATTAGCGCTCAGACGGCTGACTCCGACACCATCACGACGTTCGTCTCGAAGATGGTTCGTGGGGGCGTGACGTACACTTCGGCAGCGAACCACTTCTTCCAGTCGCTAGCCGCCATCGGAGCGAAGCGCGCCGTGGTGGCGATGACGGGCGAGATGTACCAGGGCACGAGCCCGCTGCTCGGCTCGAGGCTCTGCATCTTCGCCCACGACGAAACCATCATCGACATCCCGGACCTCGGGGTCGATGCGGTCGACGCCGCGGCGAGACGTCAGGCCGAGGTGATGGTCGAGCAGATGAAGACGGTGGTGCCCGACGTGGCCATCAAGGCCGAGCCGGCGCTGATGCGGTACTGGTCGAAGGACGCGAAGGAAGTGAAGGACGAGCAGGGGAGGTACGTACCATGGGACTGATTGCAATCGACCCCGGTGTGCATTCGATGGCCATCGCGGTGTTCAACTCATCGAACCACCTCGTTCAGGCGTGGAACCACAACTCATCGAACCACCTCGTTCAGGCGTGGAACCACAACTCATCGAACCACCTCGTTCAGGCGTGGAACCAGGAGCGCGACATCGGCGTCTGTACCATGAGCACCATCGTCGAGCGCTGGGGCTCTCCGTCGGTGCGGCTCATCAACAAGTTGCAGTCCTACGGCCTCGAGTTCGACACGAGGGTGATAGGTGAGCGCCAGGTCGTCTACCCCGGCGCTCGTGGCCTCAAGACGAACCCGAACGACTTGCTCGACCTCGCCATGTGCGCCGGCGCGTTCTACGGGGCACTCTGCGTCGAGATGCGGGCGACGCTGCGCCTCGTCGAGCCGGCCGAGTGGAAGGCGCAGGTGCCCAAGGACATCTGCCGCCGTCGCATCGAAGCGATGCTGTCGGACGACGAGAAGAAGGTCATCAGGAAGGGTGGGGAGATGCACAACGTCTACGACGCCATCGGCATCGGGCTATTCGCGACCTGCCGGGCGCTGAGAGGGATGGTGAAGCCGTGAGCGACCACTTCGATAAGCTTCTGAAGCTGAGCGACGTACTCAACAAGAGAGTTGCCGATGTCGTCGGCTACATCTCGAACGAGTTCGACGAACCCACGTTCAAGGTCGTTGCCGTGAAGTTCAAGGACGGCTCCTACGAGACATGCGGGGGTGGACACGACTTCCCCTACGTCAAGTGCGATGTGCCAGAGCGATTCGTCGAGAAGGACGAGGAGGATGGACTGTGAATCGCAATGTCAGAATGGCTGAAGCAAGGGATTTCTACGACGTTCTCGCCAGCGAACTTCGCTCGCACATCGACAACGGGTCCGAATTTCTCTGGTACGACCGCGACGGTGAGCCGGTGAGTGACGAGGTTCGAGCGCTCCGTGAGGGCATTCTGCTTCGTCTCGCGGCTTCGCTTGAGCGAAAGGCTGGTCGCCGATGAGCCGCGAAGACTTCAAGCAGATCGTCGACCGCCTGAAGGCCAAGTACCCCGTCACCGAGGCGCAGCTGAAGGAGGCGGTGCTCTACGCCTCCAAGGTGCTCGAGCGCATCGAAGAGCAGCGGAAGGTGGTCAAGTGATGGACCCGTTCCGAGCGCAGTACCCCCTCGCCGCGTACATGCTGAACGAAGGTGCTGTGACTATCTCCGAAGTCGCCGCGTACATGGGCTGCTCGTACATGACGGCCAGGCGGCGGCTGAAGAAGCTCGGCGTCGTGCTCCGCAAGGCCGGCAAGCTGCGAGGCGGCCGCGGGGCCCCGCCGACGCTCTACAGGAGGGTCAAGTGATGCTGGTGCTCTGCATCGTCCTCGCGGTCGTCTACGCTGCCCTCGTGCTCACCAGGCAGCGGTCCTCCAACATCGAAGGGTGGCAAGTCGTGAAGGTGATGAAGCAGCAGGAGCGCATGAAGCCGGTCGAGCTCGAAGTCGTCCTCGAGGAGCGCGCGGCCTGCGCCGCCATCGCCGAGATGGTCGAGCGCGACAAGAACCTGCCGGACTCGATGCGCTCCGTGGCCGCCCGCATTCGCGTGCTGATTCAGGCCCGGAGTGTTCGCTAGACGAACACCGGCGCGACGACCGTCTTCTCGCCGCCGTTGCGCGCGTCGATGAGGTAGAAGACCTGCTGGGGTGGCTCGTACTGCGCCCCGATGGTCTGCGCGAACTCGTTGTAGCCGATGAGGCTCCCGTTCACGAGCCACTTCCCGCCGTCGAACTTCTGGTGGAAGTGGCCGAGCACGGTGATGCTGGCTCGGGTCGCGGTGTCCCACGAGGCGACCTTCTTGTTCAGCGGGATGGTGAGTCCGCCGACGCCCCCGCCGAACTTCACCTCGTAGCCGTGCAGCGCGCGCTCGGTGAATCGCTCGTAGAAGCGGCGGTAGACCATCGCATGCCGAGCGACGTCGAACTGCACCCGCGGCTCGTTCTCGAACGCTCGAGCGATGCCACGGTAGGCGAGCGTCTCGAGGCTGGTGCCAGTCGGGTCGCCGATGTGCATCTTGTGGGTGAGGCGCCCATGGTTGCCTGGAATCATCACGCCGGTGATGTCGAACGGACCGTTGTCGAGCATGTAGCGCACGCCCGAGCAGAACATCGAGACGAACTCGTTCGCGGCGTCACCTGGCGCGAGCAGGGTGTTCGCGATGAGCTCCTCATGAATCCAGCCGCTGAACATGTCGCCGAGCACCTTCAGGTCGATGCGCTTGATGGACTGCTCGCGCGAGAAGATGTTGGTCAGCTTCAGCGTGTTGCGGAAGAAGTTCTCGCAGCGGGCCCTCGCGACGTCGAGGTCGTACGCATTCAGCCCGTTCACGGCCGCGGGGTCAACGGGCTCCTCGATGTGCCAGTCGCTGGCGAGCACGTTGGCGACAGCGTCGCTGCGCTCCTCGGCGCGCTCGCGGTAGACGAGGATTTCCGGCCCGCGGAGCTTCTCGGCCTCGCCGGCCACGACGCGCAGGCGCTTGACCTCCTCGGTGAGCAGCCGGTGCTCGGCCTTGAGGCGACTCTCCTGCTGCCTCTCCTCGTGGGCGCGCAGGGCGCCGTCGACGGAGGGCGGTGGTGGCGGGGGTGTGGGAGGCGCTACCTCGCCAGATGTCTGCGTGTAAAGGTGCTGCTTGCTGGGCGCCTGTCTCGACCGGCAGGTGTGGCAGATGCGACGGCCTCGGGGGAACCCCACCTGGCTCTCGTCGCGCCCGCAGACGCGGCACTCCCGCACAGTCACTCCACCTTGCGGCGGATGCCGGGCGAGGCGATACCGAGGGCCGCGCCGACAGCCACCACGACACCAGCGATGGCTGGCACGACGGGCGGGAGGCCGGGAATCATCGGCAGGACGCCGGCGACGGCGACGAGGATGGTCAGCACGAGCACGACGGGCTGCGGGAGGACGGCTCCCTGCGCCGCCGTGGTGGGCGTGGTGCTGTTCTTCTCGTTGGCAGGGGTGAGCGGGATGATGCGGTTGTCAGACATGTGCGTGACCTCCAGGTCGATCCATCAGAACGTACCACTCGAGCGGCTTCGTGTCGCCGAAGCCCATGCGGACAGTGCAGACGAAGTGGTTCGTCCTTCCCGCCTGAGAGATGCGGTCGCGCCCCAGGACGACCGCGACGTGACCGGGCCCACGGCTCGGGTTCCGCCAGCCCACCGCGACGAAGTGCCCTCGCTCCGCGGCGTCCTGAGCCGTCTTCGCGTCGGCCTTCATCCAGCCGTAGGTGGCCCCCTTGTCCTCGAACCACGTCAGCAGCCTGTTGGCGGTCATCTCGATGCCCTTGCCGACTGCAGCTGGGGCCCCACCGCTCGTCATCCAGTGCCTCGGGGCAGGGATGCCCATGAGGCGAATGAAGTCGGTGAGGTAGATGTTGCACCAGGTGAGGTTCGAGTCGGGGGCGTAGCGCGGCGACATCTCGACGTTGAGCTCGCGCTGCACAGCTGCTCGACGTTCGGCCCATGGCACCCCCACCATCGGGAGGTCCTCGAGGTCCTTCCAGCGCTCCTGCGTCTGCAGCGGGGCACCCATCAGCGCACCAGCCCCTCGGAGAGTTCCTTGACCGTGGCACGAACCTCTTCCAGCGAGCGCTCCATCGACTTGGTGCGCTCCTCGAGCGCGAGGAGCCTGTGCGCGGCGTCGAGCCGTTCGGCTTCGACGTCCTTCCGCTCGAGCGAGGCGACGATGATGGTGAGCTTCGCCGACATCTCGGCAATCTGCCCCTGCACCTGCGTGAGCATGGCCGCCTGAGCTTCCAGGCGCGTCGCCGTCCCGGCCCCGCTGAGGAACCGACCCAGAGCGGCAAGGACGGCCACTGCGCCGGCCCCGCCGCCAACCTTCAGCGCATCGTCGATGTTGTTCGGGTCGGCCACGGTGTCACCTCAGAACGTCGATGCCGTCGCCACTGACGACGCTGCACTCCACCGGGATGCACGCCGCTCCCGTCGCATAGGACGCGGGCGTGACGTTGCAGCCGCGCCACCTCGGGCCGCCGTCCTGCGTGCCGAACGGCCCGGTGCCCCGGCAGTCCACCTCGGGGCCGTCGTCGTTCCACCCGCCGTCAGGCAGCGAGCAGTCCGGGATGACGCACGGAGGCGTCACGCGCCCGCGCCGCGTCGCCGCGTTGCACCACGGGCGTGGGCCGCCGTCGGGGAACGGGTGCCGCGCACCGCCGTCGGGGAGCCAGTTGAGTTCGCGGATGCCGCCGTCGGTGTCGTCGTCGCACTCCATCCGGAAGCAGTCGTCGCTGCGGAACTGGAGGCTGTCGTCCGTCTCGTCCTCGGCGTCGCCAGCGTCCTCGTTCGACAGCACGTCGATGGAGGGGTTGACGAGTTCATGCCCGCCGTCGTCGAGGTCGTGCTGGATGACGACGCGCGCGATGCGGTGGATGCTACCCGTCTTGAAGGTGCCGTAGCCGTTGTTCTTGAGGTTGTTGCGCGTGGCCTGGGTAATCTTCTCGGGGCACGCCATCACCCACCTGTCCTCGCGCTCGCTGAACAACCCCGCGTCGCGCAGGTTGGCGATGGGCTGGCCGGGCGGCTCACGGCGGAAGACGGAGTACGAGACGCCGCCGACGATGAAGACGCCGACGGAGATGACGAGACTGCGAAGCCTGGGGTTCATCGCGCGCACCTCGCCGGGTCCGGGTCCACCTGCACGCGGGAGATGTTGCCGTTGAGCTGCCCGCCGCTTGCGTTGTCCACGCCGACGTAGATGTACGAGGCCGGGTCCATGGTGATGGCCGCGCCCGTGTCGGAGTCGATTTGTGTCGCGTTCTCGTAGAACGTCAGTGTCGTGCCGTCCCACGTCGAGACATAGCGCGTCGGGCCGGAGCCGAACGGGGGCGTCGTCCCGACGACCTGATTCTGCCTCACGGCGCTGCCCACGAGGTCGACTCGACGAGAGCCGTTGTAGACGTAGCCCAGCAGCACGTCTCCGCTCGCGATGTTCTGCGACGGCTCGACGAGGCTGTACGCCACACCCGTCGTCGGGCTGCCCGTCAACTCGACGGTCGCCGCGACGCACATGGTGGACATAGACATGGCCACCGGCAACGCGACGCTCGGCACCTCGGCGTTCCGCGTGGCGCTCGCGGCCTCCGTCGGAATCATCGCCGTCGCCTGACTCCGCACCTCCACCTGACACCCGCCGAACAGCACGGTGCCGGTGTCGCCCGTCGCGTCACCCACCAGCACCTGCGCCGCGATGGCCACGCCGGAGCTGCTTGCGTCCGTCACGGTGCAAAGCTTCCACGAGTCGGTCGCGAGGCTGGTGCAGTCCGCCGTCGTGCCGTCGAGTGAGAGGCGCGCGGCCGTCTGGGTGCCCGCCTTCACCCAGCATGACATGGTGTACGTCGTCGCCGCAGTGACAGTGACAGTCTGCGTGCGGCCTTCGAACGCGGCCCCGTCGTTGTCGTCCACGAGTACGGCCGCGTTGGCGTAGGTGCCCGTCCAGGGCGACGGCTGCGCTGTGGTGGTGGCGCACGCAGTCCCTGCCGTCGCCTGGCCGGTGAGGGCAGGTGTGCCGACGTTGCCCCACGCCGCATCGCAGATGTTGATGAAGCGCTGAAGGACGTTGGTGGCCGCCGCCTCGACACGGAGAGACATGGTGCCGTCGCTCTGTGGCTCCACACGCGGCTCGTTGTTGTTCGCGCACACCACGAGGTCGCCGTTGGCGATGCCCGTCGTCGCGAGGCCCCGCTTGCTGCACGTCGCCGCGCCGGTGCGGGCCACCGTCACCGTCTCGCCCTTCGCGCCGGTGGGCGTGGTGCAGGCACACGCCGCGCCCATGCCCCGCCCAGACGACGGCGCGAACTCGAAGAAGGCGAGGTTCTCCCCCAGAAGCCCTCGAGTCGAGCGCCCCTGCGCCGTGCGCTCGTTCGTCCGCCCGAAGCGTCCGCGGTCCTTGGCGTACACCTGGCCAAACGACGTAGACGCAACCAGCGTGATGAGGAGCAGCCCTCGCATTACTCGTCCCCGTTCCGCGCGTAGACGTTGCACGTCGAGGCGCCCGAGGCGACGATCCGCACCGTCACCGACTTCTTGCCTGCCACCACGACGGTCTTCGGCGGGCTGACGGCCGCCCCCGACGTCGTCGTCAGGTCGCCGGTGCCAGCCGAGGTCGGCAGCTTGTCCGGGGCCGCACTCACCGCCACGCCAGGGTTCGTCGTGGTGCCGGCGAGCGTGCAGGTCGTGCTCGAGTTCATGCAGATGCTGGTCGCCGCTGAGCACTGAATCGTCAGCTTCGTCTCGGGCGGCACCGCGAAGGGTGTCGCCGTGGTGGCGTTCGTCGTGTCGGCACCAGCCGCCGAGACGATGGAGCCGAGCAGGCGCTCACCGGCGAACGCAGGCAGGGACAGCAGGACGACGAGAAAGATGTTCTTCATGGCGTGCGCACTCCTCGTGCTTCGAGTCGCGTTGCCTGCGTCTCGAGGTTCTTCGTGGTGGATACTACCTGACGACCATCCGGGGAAGCACCCCCGGCCTGCGGCGGCATGCGCTGCTTGTCGTGCATCTGCTGCAGGTAGATTGCCTGCTCCGGCGTGCTGCCGGTGGCCATCGGCCCGAGGATGGGCTGCAGCCGCAGGCGCTGCTCGTAGCTGAGCCGCTTCGACGTGGACACGCGCTCGAACAGCCGGGCTCGAGCGTCCTCCCAGAGCCTCGGGTACACCGCGGCGATGGCCTTGAGCGTCTCGGGGCTGGTGTAGCCGCGCTGCATGCGCTCGAGCGCCGAGAGCGGGTCCTCGACGCCGATGGCCGCCGACTCGAACTTCGCGAGGTCACCCGGCGAGGGCTGCCACTTCGGACGGAGGTTCTCCGGCAGGTGCGCATAGGGGTTCACCGGGGCCTGGCTCAGGAGGTACTGCGCCGCCTTCGTCGTCATCGCCGCGAAGGCCATCGTGCTGGCCGGGGCGTCGCGGAGCATCTCCTCGGGCACGTTGGCGAGGTACCCCTCGGGGTTGTTCGCCGCGGCGCGAATCTTCTCGATGCGCTTGTCCCACTCCTCCGGCGAGGGCCTCGGGACGGTGGGCACGGGCCCGCTGACCTCCCCCACCATGCGGCCCGCCCAGCGGTCGAGCCGCTCGTCGACGCGGCGGGTCTGGGCCTCGAGCGAGTCGAGCACCGCGGCGCGGGCCGAGGCCGCGGCGGACGTCTCCGGGTCCTCGTGCTCCATGCCCAGTCGCGAGAGGTAGTCCCCGCCGTTGGCCCCGCTGGCGAGCTCGACGTGCGTGCGAAGGAGCTCGGGCGCACCCTCGGCCATCGCCGCCGTCAGCACCGTGCGGAAGGGGCCGAGAATCTCCGGGGCGGTCTGCAGCACCTTGGCGACGCGCGTCTGGAGCCCGTTCGCGGCGCGGACGAGCCCGGGCCCGAGGTTCTCGAGCGCCGCGGCCGTGAGGAAGGGGGCCCGTGCTCGAGCCTCTCCAGCCGCGAGCGTTCCGACACCGCCGCTGAAGGCTCCGGCCGGGCCTCCGAAGAGCCCTCCCACTGCACCGGCCTGCACCGCGTCGCCCATCGACGTCCGAACAGCCCCGCGCACCTTGCCGGCGAGGAAGGCCGCGGCCTGCTCCTTGTTCAGGGCGTTGGCGACGCTCCAGGCACTCTGCTTGTCGATGAACTCCAGCTGGTCGACGCCGAGCTCGAGCATCTTCTTGCCCACGGCCCGGTCGGTCGCGCGCCCGGAGGCGAGGCGTGACGACACCATGTCGACCCAGGCGTCCCACGTAGGAGCACCTCGAGCGCTGGACGACAGGGCCGCGGCCTCACCCTCGAAGACGCCGGCGAGGCTGCGGTCGACCTTCTTGAAGCCCTTGCCGATGTCCACGGCTTCCTTCTTGAGCCCCTCCGCGATGGCGTCGAGGTCGAACAGCCCGTTGGGGCCGGCGATGTCCTCGACCGTCTTGAGCGCCTCGGCGCGGGCACGTCGCTGCGCGTCGCCGGCGAGCGCCGCGACAGCCTCGGGCGTCGAGCGAGCGGTGAAGATGCCCTCCTCCTTCGCCACCTTGTCGACGAAGTTCCAGTCGAGGCCGGCCTTCTTCGCGGCCTCCTTGTAGGCGCTGCCGCGGACGTCCTTCGCGAGGTTCTTCAGACCCTGCACGTCGACGTTGAGCGTGTAGTTGTCGAGCTTCTTCGAGAGCGCCTCGGCCCCGCGGGTGAGTCCTCGAGCGACGGCGCCGGAGGCCCCGCCGACGACGGCTCCGAAGCCGACGTTCGCGAGGAGTTTCTCGCTGAGGGCCTCCTTGTCGCCGAGCCCGTCCTCGGAGATGGCCGACGCGAGGCCGAGCATGGAGCCCTCGGCCGCCCCGAGCGCGGCGGCGCTCTTCAGGGTGGTGCCGGCCTTGAAGAACTTGCCCGGGCCGATGACGGTGCCGATGACGTTGCCCGCGCCGGCGATGAGGGGGTTCTCCTCTCGAACCGCTCGGCGTGCCTCGGTGAGGCGCGGGCCGAGGTCGAACGGAAGGGGTACCTGGTCGGACAACCCCAGCGTCAGGCCCGAGGCGAGCCCGGAGAGCCCAGCCGCGGCGTTCTCCTCCCGAGCGAGCCGCTGCACCTCGGTGAGCGGCTCATCATCGGTCAGAGCAGTCCAGCCACCGACGGTCTGAATGAGGCGCGCGGCCTCATTGGCGTCGACGTCGACGACCTCGCCGTTGGGGCCCCTGAGCTTCACCGAGCACCACCCTGCCCACCCGCCGAGGGACCTCGAGTGTCAGGCCCGCTCCGCGCGTAGCGCTCCTGACGACGAGCAATCTGCTGCTGGCCGAACGCGACGATGCGTTCGAAGTACGGGCGCAGGTCGGTGGTGGGGCTGATGGTGTCGGGGAGCATGTTCTCTGCCGCGGCGAGCTCGTGAGCCTGCAGAGCGCCACCGAAGATGTCCTTGAGCATGCCGATGCGCTTGCCCCTGAAGTCCATGGCCCGAGCACTTGCATTCGGGTCGGCGAGTTTCGCGATGGACTCCCAGACCTTTCCATAGGAGCCACCCGCCGCAGCCGTCTTGATTTTCTCCCACGTACCGACACTGGAGTCGGAGAGCATCTGCCGCGCCTGCGCGATGCCGTCCTCGATGGCCGCCATCTCCTTCGAGAGTGTGGCCTGCATCGGCGTCTCCTCATTCGCCTTCGCCGCCGCGGCGCTCATCTTGATGCCGAGCTCGAACTCCTGCAGGTCCTCCATGCGCTTCATGTGCGCACGCTGCGCTGCGCCCGTCTTGAGGTCGTCCTCGGCCTTCGCCTTGTTCATGCGGAACTGCGCGATGGCCATGTCGGCCTTGGCCTTGGCCTCGCCCGGCGCCATCTGCTCGCTGATGCCCTCGAGCCGGCGCGCGAGGCCCTCGTTCATCGCCGCACGGGTCGCAGAGGCGGCCTCGCGGTCGTCGAGCCCGCGCTCGCGGAGTCGGCCGTACATGGTGTTGAGGCCGGCGAGCTTGTTCTTCGCGCCCTCGCGGGCGAGGTTGAAGTTCTCGCGCTGCACCGCGATGTCCTGGGCGATCATCTGGTCGATGCGACCGCTCGGGTCACGCCCACCGATGCCAGCGAGGAACCCGCCGAGGGCCATGAAGACCTTCTGCCCGGTCGACTTGCTGTTCCACATGTGGTCGGGGTCGATTTCCTGCTTCTTCGAGAGCTCCTCGAGGGTCTGTAGGTAGGCGCTGTTGATGCGGTCCTCCTCCTCGCGCTGCCGGCCGCGGGCCTTGACCTGCGCGGCGTCGAACGCGGCGAGGTCGGCCTCGTACTTCGCCCGCTCAGCGAGCCTCTGCCGAGCCCCCTCCTGCGCGGTTTCGACGGCGGTCTTCTGCCCCGCCATGAAGTCCTTCTCGGCCTGAGCGAGCGAAGGAACGCCACCCGGAGCGCTCGAAGGACCACCGCGGACCTTCGTACCCATCTCGGCCTTGTACCCCGGAGGGGCCATCGACACTGGAGCCGGCTGGGGAGGCACGTCCTGACCGGACATCGGGGGCGTCCCAGATGCCTGAGGGAACGTCTTCGCGACCGCGAGGTCGACAGGGTTCGTCAGGGGCTGCGGCGCCCCGTAGCCCATGTCTGGCATCGGCCCGCTCGACGAGTCCTTGGGTGGGCTTGAGAGGCCCATCGAGGGCGCAGGAACACCAGCGTCAGGCGCTGCCCCACCAGCGACACCGATGGGCGACGGGGTGACCGAGGGCGAGGGCATGCCCATGCGAGCGTCCGTCATGGGCACACCAGCGTCGGAGACGCCGGGGCCAGGGGCGGGCATCGACATGGGCGCCTCACCCCCGCCAACACCACCGGGCAGCGCTCCGGTGGCCATCTCGCCGACCATGCCACGCAGCTTGCCGCCGAGCGTGCCACCGCCGACGCTGGCCTGCTCGTCGACCGAGAGCGACCGGGTCGACGCGCTGCCGGAGCTCTCCTTCTGCACGGGCTTCTCGGCGTCGACGCCCTCATCGACCGAGAGCGTCCTGCCGGCACCCGAGCCCCAGCTTCTGCTGGGAGAGTCGTCCTCGATGCGTCTCGCCTCGGTCGGGATTGCGCCCTCATCGGCGAGGTCCCCGGTGCCGACGAACTTCGCGCGGCGGGGGCTGGCCTTGACGACCTCACCGTCCTGCACCGCGCTCTCGAAGCTGTCCTTGTCGGCCGCGTCGGAGATGCGCTTGCTCCACGCCGCGTCGTCGAGGTTGCCGCGGGGGACGACGACCATCCCACCAGACACGTCCCGGAACCGGATGTAGTCGCCCTCGGGCTCCGAGAGCGTTCGAAGGACCTGCTGCGTCTGCGATGCCGGCGCGCCCTCGCTGTCTTTGATGGTGCTGAGGCGACCGCTGGCCTCGGCGCGGGCCTTCACGTCGGCCCACTTCTCGTCGGAGAGCCCCGCCCGCGAGACGATGCCCTTCTCGTAGGTGGGGTTGCCGTTCTCGTCCTTGCCAAGAGGTACGAGGACCTCGACGTAGTCGCCGATCTTGAGCTTCTTCGAGGGGTCGGTGCGGTTGGGCATGGTGTCTTCCTTACTTCGCGGGGGCGCCGCCACCCATCGAGACGAGCTTCATGAGGAAGTCGCCCACCCCGCCGAGCGACTTGAGGAAGGTCTGGAAGTCGCCGCGACGCTGCTCCTCGCCTCGCTGAAACTCCTGCTGGTTGAGGCCAGCGAGCGCGAGGGCCTGGGCGGACTGCAGCTTCTGGAGTTCCGTCGCGGCCTTGCGGTCGGCCTCCTCGGCAGAGAACCCCATCTCGATGAACTTCTGCTTCATGCTGGCGTTGAGGTTGTCCTTCGCCAGCTGGACCTGCGCCCGAGCCTGCTCCTGACCGATGTCCTGCCCTCGGAGGCCCTGCGCCACGCCCGCGGCGGCCTGCGTGGCCTGCATCTGCTCCTGCAGGCGCAGGATGCCCATGTCTCGGGCAAGCTCCTGCCCAATCTGGGCGCGCTGCCCAGCGACCTGCGAGCCTGCGGCGGTCGCCCCGAGGCCGCGCTGCGACTGAGTGAGCGCCGCGGCGTCGGCGAGGTTCCGGTCGGCGGCCTGCTGCATCATCGCCTGCGCCGGCGAAGGCCCTCGCCCCGCGGCCATGTCGAGAAGCTGCTGGAGCAGGCCGGCCTGCGCCCCTCGAGCGCGCTCCGCGGCGCCCACGTCGAGCGAGGCGCCTGTGGCGTCGGTCGTCATGCCCTTGCCCATCAGGGCCTTGAGAGCGGCCATCTTGTCGGTCGGCGCGAACGCCCCGGCGTTGATGTCGTGCCCCTTGGCGACGTAGAGCTTCGGAGCGAACAGGTCGCCCCCGGTGAAGGGGTCGGTGTTCTCCTGCGTGACGGTGCCGATTGGCGTCTGGGTCGTCGTGTTGCCAGGCTTGCTCAACCCTTCGCCGGGACGCTTCGGCACTCCGTACCCCGTACCGCCCGCGACAGCCTGCTGGTACTCCGCGGCCTTCTGCGCGTCAGTCTTCGGCGGCGTCGCCGGCCCACCTGCGTTCGGACCTCCGATGTTGATCCAGGAGCCCATCTGAGGCTCCCAGACCCAGCCTGGCTGGCTCTTGTAGAACGGGTCGTTCGGGTCGCTGGCGTTGCCCATGTCAGCCTCGCTGTGCTGCGGGGAGCTTCGCCCCACCACGCTTGAGCCCCACCGTAGCAAGGAGCCCTGTGAGAGAGAAGTTGTTCGACTTGCTCGCCACGGTCGCGGTCACCCCGAGGACGACCTTGAACGCAGCAGCCTTCTGACGCTGAATCTGGAAGTCGACCTGCCACTGCCTGTTGGCTCCCGTCATCGCGATGGATGTGGCGGTCGAGTTCTGCACTGAGGTGCTCTCGTCGTAATCGGTGTAGAGCACGAACTCGACGCTGTACGTCGCTCCGATGCCCTTCGTGAGTGTACCTCCGACGACCTGCAGGTCGGTCCACCGCTGGAACCGCTGGAGGCCCGCGAACGAGAACCAGCCCGACATGAGGTAGACCGTGGTGCTCCCGCCGACCGTCGGGTCGATGTAGCGCAGCGGGTTGTTCGCGATGGTCTGCGTCGTCACGTAGTAGACGGTGCCGCGAGCGACAGCCCACCCGGTGGCAGGCACCGCGTAGTCGCCGATGTCGTTGCGGTACGACCAGCGGTCGAGCAGGTAGTTGTAGATGTAGACGCGCCTCCCCGCGGAGCCGTCTGAAGCACAGAAGTACACCTGCGGTTTGGTTGGGTGCGTGAAGACCGCCTGGCACTGCCCGACGTACTGCTGATCGGCGTTCCGAATCTTGTCTCCGAGGTCGAGCCCGGCTGCGTCACGCGCCGTCGCGAGCCCTCGGGTGAGCATGCGGGGGCCGGCGCTCGTCACGTACCAGACGCCTTCTGGCACGAGCGCCACGAAGGGCGTGTCGGCGCGGATGCCCTCGGCCGACTGAATCTGCACGGGGGTCGAGTAGCCGTTCTGCGTCCAGTTGAACGACGGCCCCTGTCCGAAGATGACCGAGAGCCCGTTCGTCGCGAAGAGCACCAGCTTGTCGTCGATGCTTGCGCCGGCCGACACCGGGCCGGTGGCCTCGGGGACCTGCCCGAAGCCAGAGGCCCGGTTGAACTCCGCAGGGAAGCGGGGCGACCGCTCCTTGGAGTAGAAGAACCCGCGCTCGAACTCCCCGCCGACCGCGACGAGACGGTTCTGGTGGACGCAGAACTGCTTCACGCTCGGGAGCGCGTCGTTGGCCTCGGTCCCGACGCGGGTGAGCACACCGCCGGTGTAGAGGAGCTCGGAGTTCTGGAGCGCCGTGTCGGAGAGCGGCGTCACCCCGACCGGAGAGTCCCGGTAGAAGATGGTCCCGCCAGCGACGGTGGTGCGGTACGGAACAATCTGTACGCCGCCCTTCAGCGACGCCACAAGCGCGCGAACCGTGGCGGTGTAGGTCAAGTTCCCCGGCGTGGTGGTGAACGTCGCCACGCCGCTCGGGCGGCTCTGCCAGCGATTGCCCTGCCCATCGAACCACTCGTAGACGAACACGATGCTGTAGGTGCCGACGGCGAGAGGACCTGCCGCGGCCGCGGCGACGACGCTCACGACCTCCGGGGCCAGCGTGAACCCCTCCTCGAACACGTCCTGCCCGTCGTACACGAGCGGAGTCCCGCCGGCGAAGTACGTCAAGTCTGCGAACTCGATGCTCCCGACAGGCTCCTCGTAGTCGATGGTGTTGCGCTGGATGTTGGTCGGGTTCGTGCCGAGGTTGTTCACGTCGGTGATGTTGGGCGTGAACTTCGGACACCAGGTGTACGCCGCCGTCTCCGAACCGCCATGGAGGGCCACCGGAATCGAGGTGCAGACGCGCCCGTAATAGAATGCCGAGCCACTCCACTGCTCGTTGTAGAACAGGCCCGCGTCGAAGACGCGCAACACGCTCGCGTAGCAGACCTCGCCGCCACTGGCCAGCGAACGGGTGAGGGAGCGCGCGATGTCGAGCACCTGATGCGTGGTTCGGTTCACGCTCGAGGTCGTCGCCGGGGCGTAATACGTCGGGAGGATGAACCCCTGCCCCTCCACACCCGTGTAGCTCGAGCCCGATGTGCTGCAGGGGAGCCCGGCCACGATGTGGTGCTCGACGATGGTCGCGCCCTGCGCCACGGTACCGGGGGACGCTGCCGTGGCGTTGTAGATGAGCGACGTGATGAGGTGCCCGCTCGCGTTGGTGGCGTCCACGAGGACCGGCCAGGTCGTCGGGCTCCCGCTATAGGACTTGACGGGAAAGAGCCTGCGAAGCGTCCACGAGAGCGCTGCGGTCGCGGCTACCGGAATCGCGGCTCCAGCCGTGGTGATTCCGCTCCATCTCGCGATGGTCCCCGTGGCGCTCTGGACGTAGAACCCGACGAACCCTGTGCCGAAACCCGAGCCTCCAGAGTCGATGTACGCGTTCCCGAGGTGTGCCGTCACGCCCACGGCGAAGTACTGCGAGAACGCAAGGGCGGTCGGGTCCGCGAACTTGAAGATGAGGTGACCCATCTGGAGAGCCACGTTGTCCACCGCAGAGACGCAGTAGCTGGTCGGCGAGGTCGCGATGTCGAACCAGTCGGTGTTGTTGCCGACTGAGCCGGGGAGCAGCGTGAGCGACTCGGACACGTTCTGCGTGGAGGTCGGGTCGATGAACAGGTACCCGATTCGAGCGAAGCCTCCCTGCCCGATGGCGAAGATGCGGAACTGATTGTTGAACGCGATGACGCGAGGCTCCTTCACGACACCTGCGCTGTCGCGAATTCTCCCTCGCCCCACGATGGCGTCGCTGGTCCTGTGCCGAATCTGCCAGGCCACCTGCGCCTGCCCCGCGGCCCCATAGGGCTCGACCCATACGACGCAGGTATACTCACCCAGCTGCGCGGCGTCGGTCCCCCAGAGCCCAGCCTTCAGCTGGTTGGCCGCGCCGGCCCAGTCGTCGGCCTGCGACGCCTGCGCTTCTTGAATGCTCGTCACGGCGGCACGCTGGAAACGGAGCGCCTCGCGCTTCCTGTTGTTCGAGCCCGCCGCGAGCGCGAACGAACCGTTGACCTGCTGCCGGAAGATGCCGGCCCACGTCTCGAGCAAGAGCTCGTCCTTGTGCGTGAGGAGTCGCCGGGTGCTCGTGTTGACGTCGCCCGGCGCCGTCTCGCCCGTCATCGACGTGATGGGCAGGGTCGTCACGCCGTCGACGCACGAGATGCTGTTCCGGTCGGCGAATTCCCCGTTCTCGATGCTCTTCCACTCGGGGAAGTTGATGAGCGCCTGGTCGGTGTTGCTGGCCTGACCCGCCGTGAGCGGAATCGGGATGTCTTCAAACTGGAGCGCCATCAGAACACCCAGAGGTTGACGGTGACGTTGGCCGACGGCTGCAGGTACATGAACACGCCGGCATCGGCTCCCGGCGTCTGGTTCCAGACGACTGCGTTCGCGGTGCGTGACAGCACGAGGTACCCGCGCCACGGGCGCGTGAGCCGGTGGGCGACGGGCTGGAAGCTGCCCGACACCAGGGCCACGCCCTCGAGCAGCATCCCGTCGAGCATGGCGATGTTGGCCACCGCGTCGGTCGCGGCCTTGACGCGGTCCTGAACTCGGTTCAGGGCCTCATCCTCGACCTGCACCTTGGCGAAGCGCGGGAGCGTCACGGGAGCCACCGACGCCAGTCGGAAGCCTCCACCGCCTCGACGTCGACAGCATGCGACGGAGCCGAGAGGTCGCGCCTGTCGGCGATGGCCTGGAGCTCGGCCTCCATCTTCTCGAGCTCGAACCGGAGGTCGTTGACGGAGTCCTCCTGCTTGAGCTTCATCTGGATGGCAGCGTAGAGCACCACGTAGCGCTCCCACCCGTTGGGGAAGTCGACGGTGTCGCCGGCGTTCACGGGCACGGTGGCGATGGGGCTGTACCAGATGACGCCCGTCGTGCCGGAGGTCGGCGCCGGGAGCAGCCGAAGCGTCGTCGCCCCGGAGAGCTTGAACCGCGTCTTGTACCCCAGCCCGTCGTTGATGGAGTTCTTGTAGACGTTCCGCATGCCGCGGGGGAACGGCTGGAGCGTCACGACGGTGCCGTCGCTCGAGTTCAGGTCGACACCGAGCAGCTTGTAGAAGTCGGCCGGGAGCGTGACGGCGTCGGTGCCGTTGCAGGTGAAGCTGGACGACTTCTCGACGTAGTCGGAGGCGTAGGCTTCGACCAGCTTCTCGTGAAGCCGCTGGACGCCCTCGTTGATGAAGGCGTCGATGCCCGTTGCCGAATCTGCGATGAATCCGGCAACGGGCATGTCGGCCCTCTCGCGCGCCCTGGCTCTCAGGGTGGTGAGCGAGACGGCGGTCATGGATTAGCGACCCCGCGAAGGACGCGCGCTGCTGTTCTGGAAGACAGCCTCGAAGTAGAGCAGGTCGCCCGACGCGAGGTCGGTCAGCGCTTCGGCACCGGTGTTGTTGTTGATGTACACCTCGACCTGCGTCACGAGGCGGCCGTTGAGCGTGGTGTTGAACGGCTGCATCGCGTTCACGACGCGCGAGAGCGCGACCGTGCCAGCGTTCGTCCCGGTGACGCCGGGGGCCACCGAGGCGGTGAACTGAAGCAGGCGACGGTAGCGTCCGCTGAACGAGATGAGGTAGCGGCCTGCGGCCGTGCGGGTGATCGCAGCGATGCCGTTGCCGATGATGCCGGTGGGGTTCGCCGCGCCGGCGCCGACGCAGGAGCCCTGGATGCGCGAGACGCCTCGCATGAGGCTGCGGTCGGGTGCGAAGTTCTTGGAAGCCATGGTGTGTTCTCCTTGGAACGAGGGTGAAGGAGGGTCGGCCTACAGCACCGACCCTCCCTCAGATGGCTTAGCTGGAGGGCATCGTCACGACGGCGTTGAAGCCCGGCGCGGTGCAGCCCAGGTTGCCGTAGTAGCCCATGCGGCCCTCGTAGGCGTCCGTGGTGGCGAGGCGCAGGATGGGCAGCCCGTCGAGCTCGAGCATCTTCGGCGCGGGGCCGAGCGAGTAGAGCTTCCAGAACCGCATGTCGAGGCAGTACCCGATGCCGGCGGGGCAGTCCTGGTCCAGGTACATCGAGACGGGGCCCTTGGGGCCGTTAATCTGGATGGTCTGGAAGCCGACCTGGCCCATGCCCTCGTACTTCGTCACAGCCTTGGAGCCGAGCGAGTTCAGCACGCTCTGGTAGTCGGTGTGGTTGACGATGAAGTCCTTCGGGCGAGCGCCGTTGCGGTCGCACTCCATCACGACGTACAGGGCCCCCTCCTCGGGGATGAACGACGAGATGTCGAGCGGGATGCCGGCGAGGCGCGTGCGGTCGATGCTGCGGTCGACGCCGAGGAACGACTCGAGCGCGGCCGGGTCCGTGACGGGCAGCCAGTCCGCGAGGCCGAGCATCTTGTTGCCGCTGCCCGAGCCGTTCGCGTTGTCGCCGCTGACCGACAGGAAGTCGTTCGCCGCCCAGGTCGTGCCGGCGAAGGTACCGTCGGCGAACGTCAGGACGCCCGTCGAGCGGTTCACCTTGGTGATGGTGGCCGTGGCGGGGGTCGCGCGGTTGGCGCCGGTCGACGTGGCCGAGGCCACGAGGATCATGCCGACCTCGAACGACGTGACGTCAGCCACGTTGCTCAGGGTGATGGTGGCCGGAGGACCAGCCGAGACCGAGCCGATGGCGCCGATGTTGCCACCGCGACCTCGGAAGAGGTTGACCGCGAGGTCCTTGGTGATGTTGTTGATGGAGCCCTTGATCTCATCGTCGAGGGTGCGCACGAGCGCGCCGGTGTCGCTCTTCGCGGCCTCGATGGCCTCGCCGTCGATCTGGAACACCTGGTAGTTCTTCGACCGGGTGAGGGCGAAGCGCCGGTACTGGGGCGCGCTCGCGTTGGTCTGCGCGGTGGCCAGCACGACGTTCCGGCCCTGCCCGTCGCCGATGCGGACGACGAGCTTGATGTCCTCACCGACGAAGTTCTCGTCCTTGGTGAGGCGCGCGAGGAACGGGTGGTCCGGATAGACCTCGTTCTCCACCCGGCTCTGAGGCCAGAGGTTCTTGAGGACAGCCTGGACTGCGGAAACTGAGGTTGAAGCCATGGTGAGTCACCTGTGAGGCAGGTGACTCGATGGTCACCCGCCGTTGAAGAGTCGGCGAAGTTCGGCGGCCGCTTGGGCCCGGTACTCCGCTTCGGTTTTCGGGGCCGCCCCGCCCGATGCGGGAGCGGTGAGACTGGACGACGACAGAGTCGTCTGGCCGCTGGCTTCGCCCCGAGGCTTCACAGGTGCCTCAGCATCCTTGACGCTAGGCGTCAAAGAACCTGAAGTCAAGCCGTACCGCTCGGCGATCTTCTTGTGCCGCTCCTCGACATGTGCGAGCGCCAACTCCATGTTGGCCTCGAAGGTGTCGGCGGGGTACTTGCCGCCGGTCTTCTCGTAGAACTCGGCGAGCACGTCGATGGCTTCGCCGATTGCCTCCTCTCCGAGGCGTGCGACGAGCGGGAACTTCTCGGCGCTGACGAGGGTGCGGGCGCGTTGCGTCGCCTCGGCGCGGACCTTGGCGACCTTCTCGGCGGCGCGCTCGTTCTCGAGCGCCACGAGCTTCGCCTGGAGCTCCTTGACGATGCCGTCTGGCTCGGCCTTCGGCTCCTCCACCTTGGCTGCGGTACCAGCCTTCGGCTGGGCTGCCATGACGCGGTCGACGACGTCCTCGTACTTGAGGCCGACCGCCTCGAGCACCGCGAGCGGGTCGCGAGCCGCCGCAGCGCGGGAGAGCTTCACCGGGTCGACGAAGCGCCCGATGTCCTCGAACGTCTTGACGCGCTCCTCGCGCTCGCGCAGCGCCTTGTTCTGCTCGGCAATCTTCTGCAGCGACAGCTTGATGGTGGGGCTCGGCGCGTCCTCCGGTTTGACCTCGGTTTTGACCTCGGTTTTGACCTCTGGTTTGACCTCGGTCTTCGGGGCCGGCGGCGCGAGCTTCTCGTTCAGCTGCTTCGTGACGTCGTTTCGGTAGTCGGCATCAGTCTTCGGGGCCGGGGCAGCGGGAGCAGGGGCTGCGTTGTTTTCGACGGTCATTCAGTCCTCATGCAACGACGGGTGGAACTGCTGGGGTGGGGGCCTGCGGCTGGACGTTGACGGTGTTCTGCACGCTGCCACCGCCGGCAGGGGCCGACGGCGGGCCGCCTCCGAGAGCGTTGGCCGGCAGACCGGCCTGCACCGCGGCTGCTCCGGCCATGCGAGTCGTCATCTCGTTGGTGGCGAGGTCGATGTAGTCGCGCAGCATCTGGAGGCGCTCCTCCTCGGCCCCGTGGTGCTTGGCGTAGAGGTACGAGCTCGTGGCCCTCGAGACGATGAGGGAGGTGTCCTGGTACTTCTCTATGCCCGGCATCGTCGGCGTGTCGTCGTCGAGAATCATCGAGATGCAGGCGTCGACGTCGTCGAGCACCGCATTCGCGAGGTTCTGCTCGGCCTCGATGTCGGGGAACTCGAGCAGGCGCTTCGCCGTCGCCATGTCGATGAAGCCGCCGGCGAGGAGTTCCTGCACGCGCTGCAGCCGAGCGCCAGGTTGGCTCGGGAGGCTCGACACCGGGAACATCTGGATGACGGCTTCGTCGTCGTCGAGCGCGATGTCCTTCCACTCGACGTAGCGGACGAACTGCCGGCTCGGCACGCGCACCTTGTGGTTCGGCGCGAACTCGTTGACGAGCTTCATCGCCAGGTACGTGAAGTCGAGGTAGAAGTTCTCGTCGGCCTGCGCGTCGAGGGCGAAGCGCTCGCTCTCGATGTCGTTGAACTCCCGCAGCGCCACCGCGGCGTCGAGTCCCGCGGGCTTCTTCGCGGCCACGGAGAGCTCGGAGAGTCCGACCTCCTGGAACCCCTTCTGGTACAGCCGGTCGATTTGCGCGAACTCCTCGCCTGCGACCGCATTCTGGTTGTCCACCATGATGACCTGGCCTGGAGGGCCTTTGGTCTTCACGACGGGGCTGTAGCTGTTGTCGATCTGCCCTTCGTCGACGGTGCCGGCCTGAGCGAAGATGCGCCCGCGGCCTCTCCTTCGCAGCTGCTCGGAGACACTTCTAACGAGCCGGTTGAGCTCGACCTGGATGCCTGTGAGGATTTCCGCGATGCCCTGGCCCCAGAAGCCCTGAAGGCGCGGGCGGTAGCGGCGGAAGACGAACGGGAAGCAGCAGAGCTTCCACGGCTCGCTGAAGAGCACCGCACCACCCCGCGTCACGATGACGTGCTTGCCGTCCTTGGCCTTGTCGCCGGAGGGCAGGTGCCAGCCCTCCCACACCTCGACACGGGAAGCCGTGCTGTTCGTCGGCTTGTCGGCCTGCTCCGCGTCGGCCTGCTCGATTTCCACCTGCTTCCTGGGGAACCGGGCGATGAGGACGTCGCGGTCGACGAGGAACCGCTGGAACAGCTGGCGCGGCTTGCCATCGATGCCGTCGGCGTCGTCGACGTAGATGTCGTCGATGAACGCGGGCTCGCAGCACACCTCGCCCCTCTCACCACGCTCCTGCTTGACCCACACCTTCAGGGCGCCGGTGCCGAAGGTGTACGCCGCGAGGCGCACCTTCTTCGCGAGCTCGTGAATCTTCGTCTCGTAGAAGAGCCCCTGCGTCCAGAGGTTCGCGCGCCGAGCGCGCTGCTGCGCAGGCCAACTGGCCCCGTTCGTCTGGAAGCTGGGGCGCGGGCGCTGCTTTCCGATTTTCGAGCCGAGCGTCTCGATGCACGTCGCGACGATGTTGAACGCGATGCGGTTCGGGATGACGCCGGCGGTGACCGGGCTGCGGGCGTAGTCTCGAGCGCCGAAGCTGATGATGTCGACGTTGCCGTACAGGCGCGCATGCACGAGATTCAGCTGGTGCCGCTGCGCGGACTGCTGCTTGAGCGAGTCCGTGACGGACACGACGGCTTTGCCGAGGCTCGTCTCGTCCTCGATGTTCCACCAGCGACCACCGGGGCCCTGGGCCTGGTCGGCTGGACTCTCGCCCGGCTTCCAGCCTTCCTTCATGTTCCGGTAGTCCATCGGCATCAGAGCCCCCTGCGGTGAAGTTCCGCGACGACTTCAGCATGAATCTTCTCATCGCTGAAGTCCTGCTTCCCGTCCTCGAGGTCGAGGTGCCTCGCGAACTGCGAAGCGGTGACGCGCAGGTCGATGCTGTGGTTCGCACCCTGCTTCTGGTGGCGCAGCGCCGCGTCGACCGCCTTCGGGATGATGTCGGCGAGCTTCTGCTCTCGCCGGGTGGCGCGAACGCCCTTCCGAGAGAGCCACGCCGAGAGAGCGCCGAAGACGAGCGCGAGGCCCGCGAGGATGTGGTCGATGATGTTGCCGTCCATGTGTCACCTCTCCACGACTTGAATGGTTGCGTCGCCGATGGCTGGCGCCGTCGTGCCCGTGCCGCCGATGAAAATCCACATGAGGCACGAGCCGTTGTAGAGGCGCGGCGAAGTCTCCGGCACGAAGACGGCGGGCGTGTTCACCACCGTCACACCCACAGTCGCGATGGGCCGGTAGAGCACGAAGCTCACGGCCCCCGCGCCGAGCGACGTACCCAGCGTGATGTTACCCAGCACCTTGATGCCTCGGTCGCCAGCCTCAAGGTTGAAGCGGGTGAACGTGCCGATGACAGGAGTCGCCGGAATCATGTAGCCAGCCAAGTTGAACAGCGTCGCCGTACGGTTGCCCACCGAGTCGCTGCTCTCGTAGTTGGCGGTGCTGTTGTTGATGACAGCGGCGTTCGTGTTCGCGGTGGTGGTGTACATGCCCAGCACCACGCCTTCGCCGTTGGTAGTGCCATTGAGGTCGCGAGCAGGGAGAACGCCAGCGTCGGCCACTTGCACCGTCGTCGTGGTGACGACATGCCCCGTCGAGTACCAGAGCACATCGACGAGTTGGTACGGGCCGACAGCCTGCGCCGTCACTGTCGCGCTGCGGAGGTAGAGGCTCCCGCTCGATGCGTTGGTGAAGAGGGGTGCGCCGAGACTGAGCGCACCGCCGCTGCCAGCCGTGCCGACGACGGAGCAATCCGTCTTCACGCCGTTGAGTCCGGGCGTGCCGAGCGAATACGCGCCGGGTCCACCAGCATCCTTCCAGTTGGCGTAGCCATAGCTGGCCGCATCCGTGGCCGTCGCCGTCTTGAACCAGATGTACTCGCGCCCGCCGATGAGGTTGGGGTTCTGCGCCACCTTCGGGATGCCGCCCTGTGTGGTGACGGCCCACGCCCCGTCGTTGCTCGCCCGTAGACACTCCGACGGAGAGAGGCTGGCGCGGGCGATGACGCGCTCCGTGCCCGACGTGTCGTGCTTGACGACGACGCTCTGGCTCGTCGTCGTGGCGACGTTGCAGATGGACACCGCCGAGATGGCCCTCTGCGTGGACCCGGCAGGCGCGGCCGTCACCGTCGTCGTGGTGGCGCTCGCAATGTTGCCGTGCGTGCTGCCCGGCGTGAGAGTCCCCGAGGCGTTGTCCACCCACGAGACGGTGTAGTCCGTCGAGGCCGCCGTGGACGTGGTGACCCTCAGCGTTTCGGTGGTGGCGTCGAGGGTGGCGACGTTGTTGAGCGCGAGGGACAGCAGGATGGGGAGCATTCAGAAGCCTCCGAACGAAAGGATGAGGGGCGAGGTGCCGCCACTGCCACCGCCGCCCGAGATGGTGCAGACTGTCTTGCCGCCCGAGTCCGTGCAGGAGACGCCCGCGCCCGTGAAGTTGACGGTGCTGCGCTGGGTGAGTGGCGCCGCCTCATCCTCGACGGTGGAGTACGCCTGCGTCACAACGGCGCTGCACGAGTACGCGGTGCCGTTGCTGGTGAGGCGCTCGCCCGCCGCGCACGTCAGGGCACCCGCCCCGGTGCCGCCGAGTGACTGGGCGATGGTGCCCGAGAGGTCGACTTGAATCTGCCCCGGCGTCGCGGTGTCGATGGTGGTGTTGGTGCCGTTGGACAGCACGCGCTCGTTGGTGCTGCCGACCGACTGCCAGACGACGTACCCGCCGTCGACGGGCGCGCCACCTCCACCTCCGCCACCGCCGCCCGACGACGAGAGCAGCAGCACCCCGCCGTCGACGGTGCACGTCATGTTGGTGCGGCAGTCGATGGCGTACTGGCGCGTCGTCGAAAGGCGCCCGCCGTTCTGCCGCGAGACGATGGGCTGTTGGTTGAGGTTGAGCGTGCTCGGCTGGGCGAGCAGCAGGGCGAGGAGGAAAATCATCGCGTCTGCCCCATGGCAATTGAGCGGGACGCTCGAGGAAGTGCCGTCACACGCACGTTGCCCCCGAGCCCCGTCATCAGGCCCACCACGTCGACCTCGGCGTTGGCCGGCAGGTCGAGGCTGACGAGCACCTTCGAGAGGTCCTCACCGTTCGGCCCGACCGTGCCCGATGGCGGAATCGAGTTCAGGTCGCCCAGGGTGCTGACGGCCATGCCGTTGCTCGAGTGCAGGCGGCTCCGCACGTACCCGGTGAAGGTTTCGGTGGCCGAGAGGTTCTCGACCTGAATCGAGAGCGCCTCTTGCGCGCCGACCGTCAACGGGTCGAACAAGGCCCCAAGGACCGGCGTCACCGCCACGACTGT
>CAZQUL010000010.1:0-25018 GCA_964596525.1 uncultured Gammaproteobacteria bacterium
GAGTTAGCTTTGTTTAAGCTAGCCATTTTGGCAAAGAATGCGATAGGGTCGTTTGGAAACTCATTGTACGTTTCATAAGCATGTGAACCTAAGAATCGCATGTTTTCCATGCCAAATGGTAACAACAATGGCTGTTGATAAACATGACATGCAAATTCTAACAAAGCTTGTGAGTTTGCATAATCAATAACCAAATTCAAATCTACCCGTGAATTTCGAACTAGACGATGATCTAGCGACTCTAATTCATTGGTAGTAAATACCCAGATTAAATCAGTTGGAGTTAATATACCGTCCATGATGTTAATGGTGTTAGAAAAACCCATTACCTGATTAGATGCCTTACGGCGCCTTCTGTATCGGTTTTGCACCTCACTGTAATTATCATCGTCCTCGAATTCTAACAATTCTTTACCAAACACCAATTCGATTTCTTCTGTTACCATTAAATTGTTTTTGGCCATTCTAACTGCTTCAACAAAATTAGCATTGCAAAGCATATCTGGTCCAGCGTAGTAAATGCTCCTATTCAATTCAGTTGCAATTGCTTTTATCAAATTAGACTTACCTGAACCAACAGGTCCAGATAGCATAATGATCAATTTATTAGGCATCCCAAACTTATCGCATTTACCGTAGTTAGTAAGGTATTTGTCGATAGCGCGTTTAATGGCGTCTTTATGTTCTTTATTTAAACAAAGCGAATCTAATCGGCGTGTATGTAGTTTGCTAACGTATAACCATTCGGCATTATAGCGATGTGCATTTAACTGTTTCACACAAAGACCACGCAATTGGGAGCGACTATCTAAGTCACGAACGTATTCTAAGAAATCAAACACGGCTTGTTCATTACCTTTAATTGTTTTAATTTCAAAGTTGTGATAATGGTCGCTTGTTTTAGCCTTTACAAACGTAAAGAAAAAAGGTAGTCCTTCATGAATGTAAACAAAACTACATTCACCGATAGATATTTGATGGCCTTTGCCACTGGTAAGATATTTGTCAAATTTGACACCCTTTTGACGAAGATATAAACTCACCGACGTAATGGTGTTAACATCATCGATGGATACAGTCACACTAAACATGTGTTCAAACTGTCTAAACAGCTTTTGATGTTTTTCAGACATAGCGTTTAATGTCCCTTTAGCTAGTCCAAATAAAACTGAAGAAATATACTGCATAATAATTTTCCTATGTGGTTGTGGTGACAAAGTCACCACAGTGTCGTTAAAAATGAGTTAATGCGTCAATCAAATCAAATTCGTTGATTTGTTGCACTTCGGCATCGTAACTGTGTCTTACGCCATTTACAATAAATGCGATGTAAACATGGTTGGTTTTGTATAGCGCAAAGTGCAAATCATGTAGCCATTCGTTATCGGAATGATCAAACAATTCTAACCCTTTATCGCGCATAAAAGATTCTACTTTTTCAATCAACAATAAACCGTCATCAACACACATTAAATTATTGGCAACTTCCCAAATACAGGACTCAACGTGGTCGATAAATTTTGTATCAAGAGCTGTCTCAGACTGTTGATTTTTAAACTCCTCCTTGCCAACCGTGCAGTTAAAACAAATCTTTTTGTTAACACGATCAATGTCTACACTGAAGCGTTCCGCTTCTTTTAAGTTGTCGACAAAGTAGTAATCTACTGTTTCAGAATATTCCTCTGTAAAGAATCTTTCAAATGAAAGAAATAACAAATAGCCCATTGATGTTAAAGAAACCATGATAAACTCCAATAATGACCTTTATAGAAAACAATAACGTCTAGGTCAATTACGTTATTGAATGATGTTAAATAGCGTCAAAAAGTTCAGAAATAAGAGATCTGCTGATACCGTCGTCATTGGTAAATACAACAACCGATGCGCGTTCCCATGTATTCTCGTCTTTAAATTCAAACGTCAATTTTGACGCATCTTCGACTTGTATACTAAAAATTTGATCATCTATTACAATCCAATCCATATAGCTATCTTTGCCATAATCAGATAGGCATTCCTCTATTGCTTCCTCTAGCGTAAATGGCTCATGTTGCGATTGAACATTTTGAAAAATAGTGTTTAGATAATCGGTCAAACAATAAATTCCAACTGTAAAACTCCCAGTCAACTCTTCTTTGTAATAAGCTTCCAACGTAGTTGTATCGTCAGAAGTATCAAATAGAATCTTGATGGCATCTGCGTTTACAAACGCCTTTATAGTTGACATCCCTAGTTGCCTAGCATTGATGTCGTGGTGCTCCACCATAAAAGCCATAGCTTCTACCAAATTAATGTTATCGTTCATTTACATTTCCTCTAAGTTAATTGGGTTATATCAAACCCTTGTTTTGTAAATCTTTTAGCTTACCAAATAAAATTGGGTTTTTATTATTGCGAACAAATCCCAATTCCCCATTTATCACTGTCCACCTGTAGCTATCTCGTTTTGTTAGCTTCATGTTAAACAAAGCAACAATTGCATAGATAGAAAAACCCATTTTATCTGCCTTTGCCAGCACTTTACAAATACTTTCAACGACACCCTGCTTACTCAATATATCTACCACCTCACTATTGTCTTCATAAACACAGACCTGCAGTACACGAATTTTTTGCACAATGTTTGAAATAGTCGCATCAAATTCCGTATGCATTTTTAAAGATCTATCCATGTATCTAAACATCCAGATAGACGTCGCGACCATACCAAAACCTACGATCATTGAAACTATGTCGTTCATTTTACTTACCTCTAATATGAACTTATTCATGTAGATAGTGTATATTTGAAATAAACTGTATTATCTCAGTCCCGATAGTATGAGTATCCCTTTCAATTAAAACTCTGAACAATTAGGAGGCGTTTTATGGCTACAAAAGTAAACGTCGGTTTAAACTGGATTTTACTGGGCGACTTTCCTTATGGTTCTAGAATTCGGCGAACATCCGGTTCTTATTCTTATTGGGAAATAAATCCAAATCGGCCAGAACGATGGGCTACCACAAACAGAATACCTAGTGGTTCAACATTTTTAGATATACCGCCAGGAAAACTCTGGATACGGGCAGCAGATGGCGTGGGTGAAATTGAATATATTGAAATAACTGCCACTACAGCTATTGTAGGCGACAGATTTTCCCATTATGAAATACATTTGACATCTGATGACATTGCCAACAAATTTGTTACATTAACACCCAAACCAATTGGGTTAGTTAGTGTCGATATTAAAAATGGGATTAAACAGTATCAAAACTCAGACTTCATTGTCACCAGCAATGGGGACCTCACTTGGAGTTCCTTAGCCATGCAAGATCTTGTAGAACAAGGAACAACTCTTTATGTTTTCTATCAAATAGGTAATTAACCATGAGCCAGCTTATTACGAAATTTATCGAAGACAATGCCGTCACCGATGCAAAAATTCGTTTACGTAACAATGCGCCATTGCGTGCACGCAATGCGTTAGGTACATCTGATGTCGATTTATTCAAATTAGACAGCAGCGATTCATTTACAATTATGTCACAACCACGGGCAGCTGCCGCACTAGCTTTGCCAAGTCAAGCAAAGGACTATGTTACTGTTGAGTGGGCTGAAAACCGTATCATTGGTAAAGGCGATCCTAAAGATGCTGTATTGGCAGCTGCCACTGGTGATGTACCCTTAACAGGTGCAACTCCTTTAGTGATAGATGACGTTACAATTGGAAACAATAAGCGCGTATTGTTACCTGCTCAAACAACAGGTTCCCAAAATGGCGTTTATGTTTGCACAATCGCTGGCGGAAATTATACCTTAACACGTTCACATGATTTCGATCAAGTTGATGACGTGTACAATAGCGAAGTTACTAACGGCGCCTATTTCAAAATTACATCTGGCACAAACTACTCAAATTGGGAGGCTATTTTAACCAATGCTGATCCAATTATTGTTGGTACAGATACTTTAACGTTTGCTTTAAACCCTACGCTAACTGCACTTGTAGCAGGTGACAGCATTGCTAGAAGTGGCAATGTTGTTTCTGTTGACTATGCAACCAATGGTGGTTTAGAATCTACCAATCCTGGAAATGTTAATGGACAATTGCGCGTTAAAACGGATACAGCTGTTGCTGAAAAAGATATCACAGTTCGACGTTCATCTGTTGACGGTTCTATTATCGCTAAAAAATCTCGCCAAGTTACGATTGTTTTAACAAACACAGATGTTGTAAATCAATATGCTGATTTAGACGCCGTAGCTGGAGATGGCAGTGTTATGTTAACTGTTGTTGGTGGTGGTAAGCAAACCGTTGGATATGATTTTTCTGTCAACTACACCGCTGGTGTTGGCGGTAAAACACGGATTGGCTTCTTAAACGGATTAGCTACAGGCGGTGTTTCCGAATTAGTTGTCGGCGACGTATTAGATACTAACTTTACATCATTTTAGTAACGAGGTGCAGCGTGGCGATTAACTTTAGATTTATTCAGCGCATCGCCAGCGCTGCTGCCACATATGGCAGTATATTGCAAGTTGGTGATCGCTTAGATACAGTTTTTCAAAAACTACAAAGCCTTTTGGTTACAAGAAGTGTCCGCACAATTCTTACAGCAGCTGTAAGCGGCGGTTCGTCGTCGACTGCGGATATTAATGTTTTGTCTTTAACAATTAGTCCAGATACTACCTTTGCAGGTGCATGTTATCGGATTACATTAAATGGAACCATTACTAAACCGCTTTCGATTGGCACAACTGTCAATATTTGGGTAAAAGTAGGTTCAACAAAGGTTGCTGTTTTGACTTTTACGCCAACGGCGGCTAGAACCAATACATTATTTTCGGTGGATTTTTTTATTACAGTTAGAACGATCGGCGCAAGCGGTACCGTATATGTGTCCGGCAATGGCACATGGCAACAAACCGCTACATCCCAACTAACTGCGTTTGGGAATGGGCCTGTTGCAACTGTAGACAATACATCCAATTTTCCCATTACAGTAGGGTTTAATTTTTCTAATTCTAATGCGTCAAATAACTTAACTGCTCAGACGGGCATTATTTTACAAATATAGGTGGTAAAATGTTTGCGCAAGTCGATTCTTTCGGTAATGTGTTTTCGATAAATTCGCAGCCACAACTAACCCAAGATGAAGTGTATATATCAAACAATCATCCGTCGCTTGTATATTTGTTACAAGATGTTTCATCTGTTAAATACATAGGCGGAGATTTCGAACATCGCCCAAAAGCAAACGAATATCAGATTTGGAATGGTGTAACTTGGATTACGGATCAATCTATTTTAGCAGACGCTAGATTAGAGATGTGGGAGGTTATAAAAGAATATAGACAGTTACGTCAAACGCTAGGGGTTCTGGTGGAAATCAATGGCGTAAATTACTGGATACATTCTGATCAACCAAGCCGCGAATTGCATTTAGGTATGCGAAATGACGCACTGTGCCATGTTTTGAGAGAAGAGCTTAATGTTTTATCCCTGCCATTGTTTACACCGTTACCTTGGAAGACCATGCAAAAACAAGCCAATGGTGAACCTTTGTTTGTTGTAGTAGATCACGTAGCAGCTATTGCTATTTACGAAGCTGACAAAAAAATAACAAAGGATTGTTTTGCTAAAGCTGAATATCATCGCGTAATGATGCAATATTCAACAGACCCATTAAATTACAATTATAAGACAGGATGGCCTCCTGTTTTTGGGGAGTGAAAAGCTATGTCAAAAATACGTTTGATATTTAGTAGATCCAGTGGACTGTTTAGTCCATTAGTTCAATTAGGCACATGGTCTTCTTTTAGTCATTGCGGCATATTAACCAAAGATAACACTATTGTCGAATCTGCTTTTACATTAGGTGGAGTTGTTGAAACTTCATTCACAAGTTTTATTGAGCGTGTGAAGTATTATGAAATTGTGGAACTAGACTGCGTTGATGCGGATGCAATTATTGCGGCAGCTAGAAGTCAGATAGGCAAACCTTATGATTGGACGGGTTTGATAGGAATCGCTGTTCGTAAGCGAGATTGGCAGGAAGATGATTCTTGGTTTTGCAGTGAGCTTATTGCATGGGCATTTGATCGTGGCAACACACCTCTATTTAATAGGGAAGATATCCATCGTATTACGCCTCAAAATTTGTACATGCTGTACCATACGCTCATTTGTGTTGGTCCAGCAATATCTATTCATTAGACAGCATATACGCCACCCACAGGGTGGCGTATATGTCGTTATTTTTTTTTTAAAAATTGCCGCGTGAAACATGCGGCCAAATGTCTAACACATCATCGGGGCATGCCACATCTTCTTTTCGTAAGGTCTGTGCAATACCGGCATTGCGCGATGCTTTGTCCATATCAGACCACTGCTCATGGTCAGACACCACAATTAAATGATAGCATGTGCCAGAATTTAACTCAATGGCCAATTCAGGCCATTCAGGTGTACTAAATGATTCAATTTTACCAAAGCTTCCGCAGTAACGAATCGAAAGTTTTTGTTCAGTTTGCATTTTTGCTTTCCTCAAATTACTTTACTAGATAAGGTTTTGCTATATAGCAGTTCTTCTTCAATGGACATGTCATCGTAATGAAATGCCTTTGCAATCCATAACGATGCTATAAATGATGCGAATACAAAAGTTGTTATTATCATGATTGTTTTCTCAGCATGTTGTGATATCACTTTAACACCCTTGGATAAAAGTTATGAAAAACATTAAATCCATTATGGATGCTCATTTTAGCCATCTAACAATAGATGCTAAATTCTTAAATGCCATTCACCAATATGGCGTAACATGGCTTAATCGTTCCGAAGACCACATACATTTCTTTGGCGGTAACTTATTAGGTGTATACCCAATTCGATATACCTCATCGGATAGAAATGAGTTCTTAGATGTTTTATTAGGGATTGATGAAAGTGTCGTTAGAAAAGAAATCGTTTCACTGCCTCACATTGATGATGAATGGAAACGTGCTACAGATATGGTAAATATCAGTTGTGTGTATCTTGTACATCGAATTATGAATTCTAATCTGTCAACTTCTCAAAAAGAAAAAGGGATGGTTGACGTACTAACCATTTTACATTACAAATTATTTAGTTCGTTGATGGCGCATTTCTTTCGATATCCAGCCGATGAAAAAACTGCCACTGCGACATATGCGGCGCTGTCCAAAAAATACGCCATTAAACAAAAAGGCACGTGGGGTGGTGTAATGGAACAACGTGCTCACGATATTTTCAGCAGCTCCAGCATTCATTATCAAACGATTAAAAAATTTAACGACGATGCGGCCATTGTTTACATGATTACTGATATACAAGGACGATTACGTAATATGGTTAAAAACATTTGGGTAGTTTTTGATGAAATTAGGACATCTGATGCAAAGATATTAACCACTGGCGGTACTATTGAACTAGATGGTAAAATAGTTGTTAGAGATGTTAGCCGACTATTGTCCGATTATAGTCGATATCTAAACGAGATCGTCCTAGACAAAAATCGGTTTATTAAAGACGAACTTATACAGGTCATTGCTTCCGCACAATACACAATGCCTCAAGAACTGCTTTTACAAGCATTGACGTTTATTTCGGAAAATCATTCTAAACAAAATGTAAGGAAGTTCCTAGATGAAGTTCTACTGCATGCGTTTGAATTTGTAACCCAAGATAAAGTCGGGAAAGAAAGCATGTCTGATTTGTCGATTCTGCTATCAAGACTTCGAGCGCTGTATATGGCATCTCGTTCATCCCATCCGGCACTATTAATTATTCGTGATCTAGGCTCACAAATTTTGAAAAAGAGTGTTAGCACTAGATCTGAGTCTACGTTAGCGTCTGTAAGGACAGGAACGTGTTTATACATCGTTCTACGGATCTTTACAAAAAACTATTACAAGTAACCCTTTTAATAGTGTGTATCCATTATTTTGTTAAACGACATATGGGCTGGCGTTAGCCAGCCCATATGTCTCACTATGCCGTTTCAAGGTCGTGTTGGATGGGACATTTTAATTATCCTTATTGCGATCACAATCGGATCGTAAAACGGAATCACCTAAAATGCTGTCTAAGTGTGCACCGATTGCGCAGTTTAATGGGTAGTCCGTGTTATGCAATAATCTGGTGCAAAGATGAGGGTAATGTCCAACATGGTAATCTTGATATACATCATTGTCCACTTTGACCATTTCTACCTCGTAGGTGTAAAAAGTTCTATTTAGAATATACCATCGTTCGTAAACCACAACATGCTTTATTTGCTTACAACGAAGCACAATGCATCGCTCGATGCCGTTTCTAGTAAAACAGCACTGACGATGCAATTTTTGCCTACCTGTGAAATGCGAACGAACGTTAATATCCCCGCGAAACAACAAATGGAGCACAATCAAAAAAGAAACAAATAATTGAGCCATGTTGTGCATCCTTAAATGTTAACTATGCCGCTTGTCGAAAGGACGAACGACCATGACGTGCATGCCTACTTTCGCGAACTCGTTTGGAGCGAGATTCAGCTGCATTGCTGATTAATTCGTCTATGGATTGTGCATCGTCATAGTTATCGGTTAATTTAGCATCTAGTGTTCTTAAACGCATTTCCGTAATCCGAATAATTCGCTCGTCTTTCTCGCCACGCAATTCATCCAGCAACCTAGCGATTTCATCTCTGACAGTTCGTTGGCGATATTCTTCAAATCGTTTAACGTTATCTGTCTGACTAGATTCATTCTCACCAACACGATATTCTCGTGTAGCGGATAATGCGCCAGTAATGCCGTAATGTGACAAATTTTTAGAACTTGTCAACATCCATACTACTAACAGCCAAGCAATAACCATGTCATCATGCCCATTCTTACCATGATCGACACGGCCGTTTTTAGAAGATAGACCGCATATTTCATTTACAAGCTGTGGATCATACACTTTGTCACACGCTAATGCGGCTGCTCGCTGTAAGGTTTGTTGATACAAACCTTCACGGCTGTGTTTACCGCCACCAGATGTAGCGTATCCAAATTCAGACTTGTAACGATCGTTGAAATTAGAACCACGTCTAGATTGTTCAGATGAAATCTGTCTGTATAAGTCAGGGCGTTCTTTATATTCGTCAACAATGAGATTGTAAATTCGTTTAAACGGATCAATACCCGCTGCTGGTAAACGAATTAATAAGGTGTCAATCAATGCTGTGCCCATGTTACGGCGTTCGGGTATAAGGATAATGTTTTCGTATTTGATCATCAGATCAGCAATCCATCCGCTAAAACGAATAACATTGGTTTCATTGACACTAGATGTTGCAATGACTTCTAGTGTTTTTGGATCAACCAATACCAAAGTCAAAGCATCTCTATTTATACCTTCTGACAAATCCATCCCGCCAATAATTTTACCACGACTCATACGCTCTCTAATTTTATCCTTAGGAATATACCAGTTAATCATGTATCCGTCAGAATTGATTTCGACATGATCGGGTTCACGTTCGCTGTTTCTTATTCTCTCTAGAATCTCTGTAGCTAACGGTGAAGACAAACCGCCGACAGTCCAACGGTTTAAATAATCCCTATCGGCATCATCGCCTTTAGAATTAGTTTCACGCATTTTTTGACGAAGCCATTCGTCGGTATATCCCAATTGACGATGCGACATAATGACAGTGACCATTGGTTTCTCATCGCCGCATTGTTTATCTACAACTTTAACCAATTGTTTTTGATCGTCTAAATCCAATAAGGCTTCCGTGTAACGTAAGCCATTGTTAAACATGTTGTAAATGTATTGACCGCTCTCTGTATCGCGTTTACCTGCTGTTGTTGTGAATATGTTACCATACGGAGCATCATTTAATTTAGCTTCATCGCGCGCAGCGTTGCCAGCGGATAACATAGCGGGAATGGTTGTGCCAATGTAATCGATAAATGGTGGTTCGTCCACCAAACCAATAGGCGCTGTTAAACCCCGTGCAACGGTTAATGCAGCAGATTCACTATTTTGACCTACCGCTGTAGAGTACAGGTTGCGTCGTTTAACACAAGAGATTTCTAACGTGTTATCTGCATCGTTTTTGTGTTCCATCCGTAAGTATTCTGGAATATACTTACGCATTCGTTTAACCCGCAATACGTTAGCAACGCGCAATTTGTCGTTAAGCGTTAGCATGTTAATCCGCGTGTTAACAGATCCGCATAGTAAGAGATAAAGAACAAGACTATCAACACCTACTGACTTACCTGTCTGACGAGGTTGCGTTAGCCCTACATCAATGTGATTGAAAAACAACCATATTAACGCAATGTTGCCGCGATTGGCTCTAAATGGAATCGCATTTGCGCCTGCTTGTGGCGGTATTCGCAATACTTCTCGAAAGAAATACCACGGGTTGTACATGCACTCCAAGCCAATTTTAGTCATTTGTTCTTCGGTTAAATTAGGGTCGTGTGGATCTACATCTTCTAATTCTTTTTGTAATAAGCAAAGTAAAAACGCATAGTTCTTACGACCCATGCGTTTATATTTTTCAGCTTGTTCCAAAAAAGATTTATTGCGAGTTTTCCAATGCACGACTGCGTTTGGATACTTTGCCCAATCTTTTAAAAACAAAATCATGTTACACCTTTGCCACCATAGAAGCCATGCCCATCTCTAACACATCAACTCCATCTTTTATGATGAATTCAATCGTGCACGTTTGACTTTGGTTAACAGAAACATTAATGTCCCGAACGATCTCTAACACAAGTTCAATCGGTATTTCACGTGTCCAGTTTCCAACGCCCAATCTAATGTGCGTAGGTCTAGGTGCTTCATGTTCTGTCGATGCAATTCGCAACGGTTCTGATGGGTAATAAATTTTGTTTAGCCAGTCATCCACATCGGTCAAGTTCATCGAAATATCTAACTTCCGTTTACTTGGATATAGATCGTCTGGCGCAGCTAATGCAATATTTGGGGAACCGTAAAAATGGTCGTTGGTATACTCAATGACAAAATAACTGTTTGCAGCAGAATAACTACCGCTTGCCTTTAGCGTAATTCTAAAAGGTTGAATGTGTCGAAAGACCCCAAATGTATTTGAAACCTGTTGTAGGTTAACAGCAACCACCAATGTTTGCGGAATATTAAGTAGCGTACCGTCAAATGGTTGTGCGTTGGCTGAATAGGAGATATAGGGAGTTGCATCGTAAAACGCATTGCGTTCCAGAGAGTACAAGTAGTATTTCAAGGTCCATCTTGGCGATGGCGAAGTTACCCAAACAGGAACAACAAACAGTTTTACACTGTATTGGTTTTGCATTTCTTTAGTAAGAATTTTGTACTTTCTAGCAATGTGTCTTGCACCTACTGTGGGTTCAGCAATACCTATTCCGTATTCATTACCTTGTAGGCGATACACTAACGTTAACGGCGACGGCATGTTTGGAACAGACGCGACATAATTCTCGATCCCTAATAAGCTGAAGCGAGTGCCGTCTACAGGTAAGGTTATCGTGCTGCCATCTGCATACCGCACTTTACCAACCAATCCGATGCTTTGTAACGCCATGTTAATTGGTATCTCAATTTGTCTAGAATCGTTGATAGACAAATAAGGGGTGTCCAATTCCACATCAACAATGTAATTGTTCAATTGATCGATTGTGTGCACAAATTCAGTCCGTACAACAATCATGTTTTCAATAGACAGTTGGTTGTCTGTTGCATCATACACAACAACTGTCACTATCTCGTTTGTAGGCAGATCTTCAGTGCACCAAGCTTGTTGCGGAGAACGTATCCCTAAATTGACACCCGATGGAATAATTAAATCAACAACAGGTACTTTATCATCGTAAATCACGTTACCATCCCACATAGCAGAAACAATGTGACCCGTGTTTGAAATATCGTATCCACGAAACACTTTAACATACGCAGCATCGCTTCCGTAAATACGATAGGTTCGATGAAACGCCATTGAGAAAGGTACTGTACTGTTATTGATATAAAGACGTTTATAACTGCCTATTTCGCCAGGTTTTGATGCTAACAAAACGTTTGTTGCATCGTCCGGTGAAACCCCGTTATCTTCCTCAGTTAATACGAGTGTGGATAAATTAGTTTGAACATCGACAACAGTTACGCGATAGATTGCGCGTTTGTTGTTTGCTAACCATTCGACGACTTCATCGTCAACGTTAGGCACGATAATGCCTGTACCTGTAGGTCCTGTGTATATTTGGGATTTAAGCCATGACTTAAATCCCCTGTTCCAATTTACAACTGGATTTGGCATATTAAACTCCAATAGTTACAGACGGCGTTAAGTCAGGTAAGCCGTTCAAATAAATGGAAATGACGTTTTCTACAAAACTGTACTCGTCGCTTTGTAGTTCAATGGGTTCATCAAATTGATGTGCGTTAACGTAAACGTAATTGCTGTCAATGCCGTTTACACAGGGATCAAATGCTAATAACCATTTGTAATTTAGCAAAAGGTTATCTATTTGGGAAGGTGTATATTGACCATTTACAACTAGATCCCCATTTCTAATCGCGTGAATAATTGCGCTACAAAACGGACTAACTAATTGCCATTGGTCTATCTCAACAATTGGACGGGTCGGATGCCATGTTCCAAGCCGAGTTTCTAAATAATCAGCAACTCGATTATCCAAATCAACTGAACGATCTCTGTACTCATTTGTAACCTTAGTGCTAAATGGCTCTACCTGTAAAATGTAATCAGAAATGCTGTATGGTTTTCCATCCAATACGTATTTTGGATCTGTTGCGTTTTCGGCAAAAGCAACGTCTTCCCTTGTGTATATTCCATCAGAAACTACAACTCGAATGTTTCGATCGTTCCTGACATCATAGTTCCCATTGACAGACAATATTTTGCCTTTTACAAAACCCAACTCTCTGGGTGCAATTGGCTGCATTGTTGTTTTATCACAAAACCCATACGTGCGATAAATAATTTGCGTATTCATCACATCTGTTTTTGGCTTTTTAACAATAACAACTTTTGGCCATTTTACATAAAAGTCAAGCCCTTGATGTAAAACTTCCCCATCCATAAAAACATCAATTGTCCCAGTTGACAGTGTTTGGGTTTTTACGACCGTTCCGTTTATCCAATCTAATGATGATTGAATGGTAAAGGAAATATAACCTGCGTAAGAATTTCTGTCAATAGCAATTTGGGGCAGTGTTACACACTGCATGTACCCTCCAATTCTTACGCAAGGAAATAACCCATACTCCGAAAGAGCCGACCAATCCCATGAAACAGTAGGCAGTGTCGTGTTTAAACTGGCATCTCCATTAGGTAAGTATTGATACAGATTCCCGCCCGTCACATCTTCCCATTCCTCGTTTGGAATACCTCCAATTAATGGACAGATGTAACATCTAAATCCCCAATGTTTTAATAGTGGGTCGGATACATTGCTGTTAAAGACAATTGAATTATCGTTGGTGTCTGATTTTAATCCGAATATCTCGGTCAGCTTAGTAACTGGTTTTAATACATCAGGAATAGCAATCAACGATTCATTGCCACTGTTGTTGAAATGACCGACATATCTGCCTTCGTCATCGTAGCAAAAAACGACGCGTTTAGCAACAACGCTAGGGTTGTCTGGTATACAAGCACTTATTGGCGCCTTTGCAAAAATATCATTTACCGATTCAAACACTTTGTCAAGGGGATCTGCTATTAATCTTGTAGCGGCATTGTATCCGTATGCGTCTTCAATTAAAGGGTCTGTTATGTTTGAAAACTCCACACCCATTAATTTAGCATAAGCATCTTTCTCTAAATAAGTCGCTTTCCATTCAGGCACTGTGGCGTTGTTTGGCGACACCATCGCTTCTACAATTTGATCGTAGGTAAGTCGATTTAAATCCTCAATACGCGTATGTTGATGAACAGGTGACCTGTATCTACCACCACGACGAGTAACGACCACTAACTCTAAATCCCCTTCTGAAAATATCAAATCACTGTCGATCAACTGATCAATGATACTTTTTCTGATAGAGTAGCTGTTGTGAGTTAATTGTCGAACAGGTTTATCTTTTACACGCCCTATAAAAACCCCTTTAAATAAACCAGGTGCATAACGTCGAATTAAATAAAGATCAATGTCATCAAAGTAATCGATCATCATTTGTTGATCATTTCTAACAATCAAATATTTTGTTTTACCAGTATCAAGTTCTGAAACAAAAATTGGCAATTCAGATAGCTTCATGTATGCCGTGCTTCTAATAGAAGCATCCCAAACAAAAGACAATGTTTTGCCAATAAAAGCCGTTTCAAATCCAATCGGTCTGTTCGTAATGTAACCATCTACTTGATAAATACCTTGTCCCTCATAACCAAAATGATTTTCAATTTGTTGGCATGATTGGCTAAAAACATTCCAATCAGATTGATTGTTTATAGGCATTGCCAATGTCCGAATAGGAAACACCGGGTCGACCGTAGATATTCGCCAATCTTCGACATTAAACAAAGCATTTGAATAAAAACGAATGTACAATGTTTCGTTATCCAATGTCCTTAAAATTCGATTAGTGACACCGCTAATGGGATCCGTCTTTAATTTAGAACCTAAATCGTAAGTTGCAAATACTCGTACAGCCAATATAAAGTTTTTATTTGGCATCCGCATCAACCAACACTCATGTCTAGGCAACTTTGTCCCGTTTTCAACGTAGATATCAATGATAGTGCGGTTTGCAGCGCAAAGCTCTGTAACACGATGCCATTCGCCATCTTTAATAAGCACAAATGATTTTTCAACCGATGGTACGGGCGATGTTGTTTGTCCATCTGTTTGAGCAGTTATGTTTTGAGAATACCTAATGTCTTCAGGTATGGTTAACATGTTAAAAAAATGGGGAGGTAACTGTCCTATTTGATAAACATGATAGGTTGCTTTGTCGGTAGAAACATCAGCATTTGGCAGTCTTACTTGTTGACGGACAATGGAGGCGCTTTTAAAAGCGCCTCCATTTTTAGTAACACGTGCTAACCGAATAACTGTTTGGCGATCTTGTCTAGGATCGCACCAGATGTCTCTAATCGCAAACTGAGTCAGTAAGCTAGCCATTAGATTCTCCTATTCATCTCGTTGGAGACGTTTGATGTTTAATAAGAACGGTTTTAACTCGTCATCGCCATCATATTGATCTACTAGACGACCAATGGCCGTATTCTTATAACCTTTTTCATTTGCAGCAGAAACAATCATGGCTATAAATGTAGGTGGGTGTTCTAATGCAACGTGCGTAACCTCTACATTATTTGGGCCAAACCAAGAACCTGCTGTAATCTGATATAACAATGCAATAGACATTTCTTCTAAACGAACAGTGCCAGATTGTGTTTTTAATACATCGACCAATGCTTGAACGTTTGGAAGATAAGGTAATTGATCTAACACAACTAAACAATCTTCGGCGTTGATATAGGTGCAAGATGAGATTTGTTTTGCGCAGCGCAAACGAAATTCTTCGTCTGCAACTGTATTATCTTCCATGAACATGCACAAGTAAAAGTAAGCGCAGATAATAGTAAGATTCATTTGGGTTTCTGGAGGCAAAGCAAAACGCCGTGTCAATACACCTGATAGCCAGCGTGCATAAATCATGATTTGATAGTTACCAATAGATAGCAAATCTCTAGGGCTATATTTTAGCCAAACTTGTTGCAAAAACCCTCGTGTACATGCAAAGTGAAAATCCAATAGTGCTTTTACTTCATATCCATCGCTGGAATCAGAAGCGCCCGGATTCATATTTGTTTTAGTAAAATTCCGAGCATCCACAAAAACACTGTGATCTTTGTCCCCGTAGTCGGCAACGTTGTATAGTGTTCTATTATCAATAGGTATTGGATGTCCAAATGGCGGGATAACGCCATGTCCATTGATGATGACTTTTACACTGTAAATATAGTTATCGGTCAATGGATTTTTAGCAATTCGAATCTGGTCGCCACCCATAGCACGATGCTGTAGAATGGCATTGATGATATTTTGAATGGGGTGACGTTGACACGCTGTTGTGTCATATGCCGTTCTAAACATGGTTTGGCGACTCCTAAAAATGGTTGGCAATATAGCATATTGCTGTTATGTATAAACTAATCACTATGATGTGTGTCCTCAACACATACTCACATAGAATTTGTACTTCGTTAAGGAGCTTTATATGTCTTTCACTAAAGCGACACCGCGTACAGTGACACTCGGAATTCAGGACGTTTCGTTCCGTACTCCCGTGCCTGTACCTACGCAAATACCAACACACTTACCGCTTGTTTACTTGTTAACAGCGAAAGGTGACTCGCTCCCACACATTGCCATTGGTAATGGTTTTAACCAAATGTACGATGTTGAATCGTTAGATCCATTAAGCCCGTTTGCAACACACGCTACAATGGGTGCGCGTCAAGCAATGCGTAATGGCAATATGTGCATGGTTCAACGTATTATTCCGCCAAAGGCCAAAAAAGCGATTCTTCGTTTTTCTGTAGAGTTGATCCCAGCCTATGCGTTTAACTACTCTCGCGATAGCGATGGCCAATACATTTACCATGCAAACGGCGGCCGTCCTACAGAAGAAGTATTTGGTTTAACCCAAGAAATGGGACCAAATAACGAATATCATGTTAAATCTGTTATGCGTGCAGTTTGGCATGTTGGTTTGGAACCTTATGTCGGTTTATTGCCAGACGGCACATGGCAAGATGATACTGGCGCTATTAGCGATAACATTCCGCAAAATGCCGATAATGCTAATAAAAAGGCATTTGGAAAAGCTGAACGTTTAACCAACTATCGTTTAGGTACCGAAATAGGATCTAACGGCCAACCATTAGGCGGCGTTGGATTTCCTGATGGCGACGGTGGCCAAGACATCACCGTTATTCGCGATGGCGGACCGCAAGATCCGGCTTCTTCTATTTTATTCCCCGTGTTTGATTTAGAAGTATCTACGCACGGTAGTTTTGGTAACCGCAATGGCGTCATTTTCCATGCGCCAAATAACGGTAACGATCAAAATGGCGATGTCGGTGCAATGGAAGTTATCAACGCTTTCTTGTATCGCATGTTCATGGTTCGTCGCGAAAAAGATTCCACAACACCATTGTTGATCGAAACATTAGGTGGCGATCCAAGTGTCGATTTTACATTTAAACAAAATGTATTACACCCACGTACTAAACAGCCATTGAATGCAAATCGCGCAATTGTTCCGCCCTATCAAAATTTAAAAGATCGTACAATCACACCAATTCATGGCCCGTTTGGCCGCGTACACGTTTATGACGATTACATTTTAGATGTATTAAACATTTTAATTAATGGTTCTACATCCACCGTTTGGCCAGGTCAATGGGCGTCTTTAATTGACGCACCAGGCGGCGAGCAAGAATGGAACGAAGTACACGCTTTATTTGGCCGCACGTCTGATTTTGCCTTTGGTCCAACCAATCGCAAAGTAGATCATCTGTTAAACTTCTTTACAGGCGTTGATCAAAACAACGTCCCGTATGGTGGTGTATCGACTGAAGACAGCGTTAATTTTGGCGGGGTCGCGTTAGGCAATAACAACGTTCACTACGCAGTTGGCGGTCACGATGGTCTGTATTATGACGGATTTGGTCAACCTGATCGTCTCGCAAACTTAGAAATGTTTGATAGATTAGTGCGTGAACAAGTTAAAAACTTCGGTTCACTAGAAGCCAAATTGTTAGATGACGCACGCTATCCACTGTCAAACATTTGGGATACAGGCTTCTCATTACCAACCAAGTACGCACTGCTTTCGCCATTAGCATTGCGAAAAGATGTTTGGGTTGGTTTGTCAACACAAGCCGTTGCTGATTATGCTAATCCAGACAACCCACAAACTAGCGGATTTAAATGGATGGAACCTAACAATGGTGCAACAGAATCTTCTTTAGCATTGTTGTTAAGTGAACGTGCTGCGGTTTATCCAGAGTCCGAGTTGTTCGGCACTGCAGCATGTCGCGCAATTATCGTTGGTCGCGCAGGCGAGTTGTTGAACACTACTTACCAAGGCATCTTGCCATTTACTATTGACGTAATTGATAAAGTAGCTAAGTACATGGGCGCTGGCGACGGCGTTTGGAAGAGCGCGTTTAGCTTCTCCTCATGGCCTAATAACGTTGTAACAGAATTCGCAGATGCCAATATCACATGGCGTACGCCAACTGCTTATGACAAAGATTGGGAAAATGGTTTGATTTGGGTTCAATATTTTGATGATCGGTCATTGTATTATCCGGCTTTCCAAACCGTATATAAGAACGACACCAGCGTATTGAATTCGTTCTTTACAATGGCAGCATGTGTCGAATTGACAAAAGTTTGCACACGTGTTATTCGTGAGTTACAGGGCGATGATAAGATGACCGATGAGTTATTCATGCAGACATCCAATCGTCGTATTAGTGAATTGGCCAGTGAAGCTAAGTTCGACAATCGTTTTAAAATCGTACCAGAAACATTTAAAACACCAGCCGATACAGCTAACGGGTTCTCTTGGTCAGTGCGTGCACACTTGTATGCAAACAACATGCGTACTTTAGGCCAATTGACAATTGTTGTCCATCGTCGTGAAGAATTAGATGCAGCGTAAGCTGCATTTTAACTAGGAGTAAAAATTATGGCTCGTCTCATTAATGCGGTCATGGATCCAAAAGCGCAAACCGCTTATGGTCGCGGCCGCTTACCTCCTGTATTGTCCATGGCTCAACAAGGTCAGTTTGGTCAACAGGTGGAAATGGCTGGTTACATTTCCAGCACACCCTACGTACGCAAGAATCTGATCATCAAGGTGTTAGAAGTCCCACGTGGATTTAATGACCTTGATGAACCCCAAGATTGGATTGCAGCGTATAAATCATTGATTGAAACCCATGCCAAACGCGTCGAAGGTTTCCAAGCTCAGCTAACTGTCGATGTCGTATCAACACCATTTGGTGGTGCTGGCGAAGAAATTGAATCGCCATCTGATGTTAAACGCCAGCGCTCATCGCCCAGTTTTACTTGGGTGGACAAATACGGTCGCCCGATCGCTAATTTCTGGGATCAGTACATTTACGAGCTCATTGGCGATCCCATCAGTAAAACACCTAACGTCATGACTCGCGCTCAAATGCGTAATGCTAAGTTACCTGATTTATTGCCAGATTACATTGGCGGTACAATCATTGCGTTTGAACCAGACCCAACGTTTACGTTAGTAGATAAAGCTTGGCTTGTTACTAACTTTTGGCCTAAGTCGGGTGCGCCTGTTGAAGGTATTCGCGATTTAACTAGCGCTGGCGATATGTCAGAATTCAGCATTGAATTTACTAACATTTGCCAAGTTGGTTTGGGTGTCAACAAATTAGCACAACGCTTATTGAACGAAATGAATTTAACGGGCACTAACCCGAACAATCGTGATGCGTTCATTCAAGCAGTAGATCCGTTATTAGGTAACGGCATTGCGTCCACTGTTGGTTATACTGAACAGATGGATCGCGTTGCACGTGAAACTGTTGCTACTTAAGCAAAAAAAAAAATAACGACATATACGCTACCCAACAGGGTAGCGTATATGCTGTCTAATCAGCTTCTGAAAAACGGATAGGTTCCAAAGCTAACATATTTCCTGTTTTACCCTCTTCAGTTAAACGTTTTGCGATATCTGGAATTGACATGCATACGTAGTCTTGAATGCAAATGTTGTGGCGACGCCCTAGCAAACGCATTGCTTTTTCAAAGTCATTATTGCAAAGATAAAATGCTGTGGATACGGCCGCAGCTGTAGCTTGGGGACTTGCTACCGCATTAAAGCAATCTTTTCCATAATAGACCTCCATCAATGACATAGGGCTACCATTCTTTTGAATGCTATCTTCTCTCCACAAATCTACTGCATAAACCTTGGCGTCGTGTGTAATGTAGTAACCTAGTTCGCCGCTGCACGCAGATCGTTTAGGAACAGGACGTCCGTTAATATAGTCGCCCATAACTGTCGCACCTGTCCAACAAGGTGCGATAAACCCTCTAGGAGTAAACAATGAATCAATACTATTGGTTTGATAGGATCCACCGCCGACACCGCGAAAGCTTTTGGGAAATACGATATCGGAGTCCACTATTGCTGCAAATGTTGCCATTACTTTTTCTCCCAGTTATCAGTGTAGCCATTCATGCGGTTTTGTTCAACGTAATCGATTTCAAAAAAGCAAGGATCATTAGAATCCACTTTATATTTTGGCGGGATGGAAGACGCGTAACTAACTCCACAGTAAGCTGCGTCGACAATTTCACTTGTTGATAAATCTTCCAAGAATCGATTTGTTTCCATTGCCTTAAATTCGGCGGCAATTAGAAAATTGTTACTGTACGTGCCTTGAACAATTAAATGTTCAAAACGAGTAAAAGACGTTTCATCGTTTTCGGCATGGAAAACAGCGTCTTTCGTCATGATAACTAACTGTCGACTATCTATTAAATTCTTCACTAATTTGACATCCGCCAAATCCAGAGCAGCCAATAACATGCCATCGCCACCGTTTTTATAATAAACGTCTAGAAGACGACGTATAAGCGATTCCACTTTAGGCCAATGAAAACTAGGGATCATATCCCCGGTTCCCGCCAACGCAAAACGATTGTCGGATGATAGAAACAATTTCTTCATCTTAAAGCGTTTCTTATCATTCGTAGAACAATCAATCCCAATGGTGTCTGTTAACAATACACCGTTAGTACATGCTAATAGTGACATATGAAAATTTCCTTGAAAAAAATAACGGCATATACCCCCGAAGGGGGGTATATGCCTATTTACAAAACAAATGTGACCTGCTATTGAGAAATAGATTTCTCATGACCATGACTGCAACCTTGCCCAGCAGTTCGCGCCGCTTTTGCCAATACAGGAATTCGATATGCGGTAATGGCATTGCACTCCGCATTTAAATAAAATAGCGTACCCGCGCCGGCATCTTTTGGCAATTCAGATTGAGGGATTTCTAACGGCGCGCCATGCGCAGTAGTGACAATAGCTTTGCCGTCTTTGTACCCTGCCAAGGTAATGTATTTGGTCGCATCATCGCCAAATGGGGTAACGGTTTCATTTAACGCGATAGGAGTTGCTAAAGTTTTCATATTTAATTTCCTGATAAGATTACATTGAGTTTTGTGTGATAAGAAATTGAACAAGTTTATCACGTACTTGATCAGCAAATTCAGCGTTGCTGATGCCGCCTATTAAATTATCAATCTTTGTCGCTAATGTGGTAACAAATTCATCGACTTTACCATTGCGAACGGCGTCGGAAAATGTGCTATAGTGCAACGCTTCATTTTCTAAACTAAGGTAGTTCGTATAATGGTCGCTGTAATAAACACAGATTCCTTCGTTTACATTGGGAGGCGCTGTCGATGTAATCGTTACACAGAACAAATCGATTCGACATTCTGGCATGTGTTTGATAATATCCAACACATTAAAGATCGTCAGTGGAAAATTGTCAGTTACTTTTACGCAACACGATTTAGCGATTTGTTCCAGTATTTCATAGCACTTTACCCAACGAGGATTGGTTTGATAAAGCTCCGCAATAACGCGACCTAACATATAGTTAGCCATTCCTGGTAAACAATAATGATCTGCAATTAGTCGCCCTATTGCCCATTGCATGTTATAATCAATCTCGCACGATTGAGTTGTTAGCGGACACTGCACTATCAATTCATTTCTGAACGAATGAGGCGTTTCCGTAAAATCTACATTAAACAACTGTTGCAGAATCCGATATGCAAGTTTAGACAAGATTAGCTCATCCGTAACGTTTACATTTCTAAACACAATGCTAACAGTAGAGCGACATTTTTGTCGCTCTAGATAAAGTTGATCGGCTAACCATTTAACTGTATCGGGATTAGCACATGCACTCGGATCGCTTATAATTTGCTCTAAAGATATCATCATGTTAATCTTTCCTGTCTTTGCTAAAATGATTAATTAAACGCAGATAACGAGCGTGTGTTTGTGGATCCATCAATACAACCGTGCGGTTGTAATTATCGACCAAACAACCTGCTATTACGATCGTATGTTGATTACGATCACTAACGGACATGCTACCTGCATCCCGATTAATCAACGCCATTTCAGCCACACCCCCATTGGGGTCTTTATCAAAGTTTTCACGCGCATGTCTTGCAGCCATTGTGGAAGCCATAATAGCAGTTTTAAAGTTTCCACGAATGAGTTTAGTGATAAACTCATTCTCGTCCCCGATGTTAATCATCGCACTCCATTCTTCTTTGGCCATTTCAGTTGAATGGTCATCGTGAATTTTGCCGCAATTACTGCATACTTCACCACGATTGTCCATTTTCTCTTTGTAGACAGCAATCTGTTCAGCGGTGGCAACGCGCATTAATTTCGATGAATAACAAAACGACATCAATTCGCCGTCATCGTCAATGCCAAGTAACTCTAGATCGCAATGTAAACTAGAGTAAACAGACGGCATCCTTTTATCCATGTCTGAAAAGTGTTCGGTGAATAGGCGGGGAATTTCAATGATTTTTGTCACCGCGAACAATTGTACATCCGCATCAAGAAACCGAAGCGGATGATAAAACTCTTTCTTGGCAACAACATAATCGGTTGCTTGAATTACTTTAACAGCATCTCTCCATTCTTTTTGAATTTGTTCAAATTGCGCAAATGAGATATTTGGCTGTGCGCTGTGGCGACGTTCCATCATAGCGGCAATGTCGCTTTCAGACAGATTTGACAATTGTTGTTTTACGCTATCAATCGCGTCTTTTGAAATGGCCATAATAATTTTCCTGTAAACAATGACATTAGTGTCGTAAAAATAATATACAATTAAAACTTTTTGCAATTTGCCATATTGGGATGGCATTGCCATCCCAATAAACATTATTTTAAATCAGCCAATGCTGCGTTAGCATATTCGCGAACAGAGTCGCGAACCGCATGCGCTTCTTTAGTAGAAGGACCAGATGAATTGTAACCTACGGTGGTTTGACCACGCACCGTTACCATTGGACTGTTTGCATCGGCTGGACGTTCACGATGTTTAAACTCACGACGGGTTTGCACAATGACTTCATCGCGACCAATGCGGGAACGAACAGTAACTGCTTGTACATCGGGGTTTTTAACTAAATGGTCGACAGAAGCTTCACCTGCACCTAAGCGAACAGCATTGACAAATTCATCACGATGTGCTTGAAAGGCAGCTACATGATCCATCGTAAAACCTTTACCTTCAATCGTGCTTTCAAAACTGTCGTTATCAGTGCCAGCATCACCTGTGATAACCGTTTTACCTTTGATAATGTCAGCCATTGCACGTGTAGACATTGGGATTGTGTTGCTCATTTAATTTCTCCTTGGAGTTGTGAATAGATGTCTTTGTGAGCACTTGGACATCATTATAGTGACAGTCAATATTTTTATTTGTCTGCCTTCATGGTAATACTAACTATCTGTAATTGTATTCAATATAAAAAACCAAATGGTTTTTCTATATGTGAGTACCGTTATGCGATAGATAGTAGTTTGTTTTTCATTCGTAATGACAATGGATATCTTGTTAGTAATTTAGCTCGTTTACTAAGTTCTAACCCTTTCCAATAATCAATATCATGACCTGTCGTTAACAGCAACACATCGTCAAAGGTTTGATGCCATTGCCATTCAGGCTCTTCAGTAATGTATTTCTTTGGAGACATACGAGTAATTATTCGAATCAAATCTTTATCAATCACTCGACTCAGGTTAATGCCATGACGTCTACCAGAATAACCAATCCAAACTCTATTCTTATCCCTAGAGAGTTTTACGTAACAAAAGTTCCCCATGTTACTAGCATAACTAATAGCATGTGGTGTAATGAAATATCCAGGCTTGTTACGTACAGGGTTACCTGTAATGATATCTGGTACAAAGAAATGTGTTTCTTTCATTAGACTAGAAATACGGCCATTTGGAACGTTCCACGCATGTGATATTAAAGGATCCACCGGTTGATGAAGATAGAAATCTTCTTTAGCACATGAAAGCGCTTTCTCATGCAATATTTTCCAGTCAATGTTATTTTGTTCAATCCCAATGTTGAATAACGCTAGCATGTTAATTTCCTTTTATTGCATTGAATACATTTTTCATTAAATCGGATTCAATCGGAAATAGAAATAACTCAAAATCAATAATGTTTCTATCCGCCGTTTTAGTTACTACGAATCCAACGTTAAGAAATATATTTGTCATTGCTATTGCTATCAATCCTTCAGCACCTTGGGTTAAACAATGGTCGATGCACCAATTGATTTTAGAATAGAAAATATATCTAAAGTGTTCAGCAATATCTTCTGGAACATAGGTCCCAATTTCATTTTGAACATAATAAACAATAGAGCGCTCTAGCGTAATGTCGCGTTTATCATTAAGTGTAAAATTTTTCACAGTTATAATTTTGGCACCATTTGGCGCGTCGTGAATGTGCGCAGCCTGATTTAATTCGCCACGATTTTGACTTGTTCTAAAATCAACCATGCATGGCTGTATGTCCTGCATAAAAAGAGAAACTAACGATTGACCGTTATAAGGTCTTACCAAAATTTCACCATCTAAATTCATCATTTTAAATTCTCCAATAATAAGGCAATGGTTGTATGCCATTTAAATAATGTATCATTATAACTAATTGGAATAGCAGCATATAGCCTACCCAACAGGGTAGGCTATATGGCGTCTTACCAACTAGCAGAAGGAGGCAGGTACAATCCGCTTTGCTTCTTTTCCATGTGTGCCGCAATGTTTAAAATAGCGGTACGATCATCTTCATTACTGATCGAACTGCTTGCCAATGCGGCGTTCTTAGCCATCATAACAACATCTTTAGTAAAACGATGTTCTTG
>CAZQUL010000011.1:0-3328 GCA_964596525.1 uncultured Gammaproteobacteria bacterium
CCAACCCTATATGCAGCTATGCTGGTTTAGTGCAAATGTTCAACAGATACAAATCGTGCTCGTATTTAAGATTCCCTGTACGACGCAAATCGCTTTGTCTGTTTCGACAAAGATTAATAACAACATCGTTAAGTTCAGACAACGCTTTCTTAACAATCCCGGATTCCGAATCGCCCATACCAAACGACTCCGCCCAGTGACATAACCGTTGACAACTCTCAAAATGAGAGTCACTGTAAAAACTGTGCTGAAAATAGCTCAATGATTTCCCACCTTGCATCAGTGAAAAATTCATCAAATCTAATGAAACACTGACAAGCAATTTGCTCTCTTCGGCAGAAGTTGGTTCGTAGCTAACATTTTTAATGTGGTCTGGAACACCGTCTACATTGCTTAAATGGATTTCCACGCATTCATATCTTGGGTTTAAAACAGGGTTAGATCTGCGAACCAACATTAACTGCACAGCTAGATCGTTTAAATACTTTTCGTAAAATCCATGTAAGTAGTTGCGGTCACTAATTTCAAAATTGTACGGAATAGAAATTACATCCCCGTTGACAGCAGCATAGGTAAAAACAATATAACGAATTCGAAAATCGTCTTTTAACCCTTTACAATACCCGATAGACATAGACAGTATATTGCCATCGGTAATACCGTCATTTTTAAGGGTAGCGCGCATGTTTATTAATAGCCCAATCAAATGTTTTGAACTAATTAATGTTAACTTTTCCATATATGGAAAAACCATTTCATCAAAGAAAGAAACGTGTTTTAGATTAGATAAACCCATGATAATTTTCCTCTGGCTGTTAAATGTGGGAGATTATCTCCCACAAAAGGTGCTAAACAATAGATTTAGCGTTTTGAATAATGGTAACTAACTGGCCGTGGACAATACCGCAACCAGCTGCTTTATCGTGACCACCCCCACCAAACGACTGTGCAATGCGTTTTGCCAAATCGCCTGAGTCAGGTGTCCCACGAATAGACATGCCAAACTTAGTAGAAGTCCCCAAACCCGTAATAACAACACCCACTTTGGTCGGCGATAATTTTGCTAATTCACCACCAACTTCAGAGGTATAACAGTCTGGACTAAATGCTGCCATGACAGGAACCCATTCGTGCTCCAAAAACACAGATGTCAAAAACCGCCGACTTACTACATTTTCCACCACATTCATTTTTTGCTTTAAACGATCTGCGCCAATTTTGGGATAGTCTTTCCAGCCATATACGCGCAAGTCGTCCTGAATTTTCTCCAATTCGTCAATGTTAGATTGAACCAAATCATTGTCGGTGTAAGGAATGCTGGTTCGCAAATACTCATTAATCTCTTTGGATAACTCCAATTCCCATGTCCATAAGTCGCGATCTTGAATATAACGCAATATTTCAGGAATCGTATAAGTGCAATCGCCTTGACGTTGCATTAAAAACTCATATGCCAACACAGCGCCTGATTTAGATTTATCAAACAACGTGTAGCATGGCAAGTCCTTTAAGGTTTCTTCGGCGGTGGCATGATGGTCAACAACACAAACCTCTTTGGCGCACGCAATAATATCTAACATGACATCACGCGAATAGCTAAAGTCAAAGATATAAACAATCCGGTCAGTTACAACGGGAAATTGCGAACCATATGTTGCCAAATGGATATCAAAGTTTCCTTTACCCAAAATTAATTGAGCAGCTAGTAAAGCCCCTAAACCGTCCATACAACCTGCATGGCTAATAATTAAAGGTTTATTGTTCATGATAATTTTCCTCGTTGATTGATATTACGCCATTTAAAGTATTGACGTGTTTGAAATAACGTTTTGCGTAAACGTCTAAACGGATAATCACATCGCCGCGCGTCGCGAGATATGTTTTATCGGGGATGTTTTCAACATTAAAGTTGCGTTTATGGAAAGGATTTTTGCCGAGTAGTTTAAAGAAAATATAGCCCTCATCGTCTATAATTTCCAATAACTCGTGAACAAATATTGAACATGCACCGCTTTCAGGGTCCAGTGGTGCAATGAATTCATCCGACTTTTTCAACAAACTATCGATATCCAGTTTAAAGACTTCGCCGTATACACCTTCAAAAATTTCACCAGATATACAATACGCCATCGTGATGACTGCAAACGTTGCGTGGTCATTATTAACCAAATGTGCTTTGTTTTCCGCTGCAAAAGCTAATGAATCCGCAATCTTAAAAGTTGCGCAAATGGGTACTTTGTCAGAAAAGGGAAGTGCGCAATCCCGTTGTTCAACCAATTGTATTGGAACATCTGAGTCTACTTCCACACAAAAATCGATTGCATCGAGGATATCTTTTACATTCTGCATCCGTAAACCTAATGAAACAATATAGTTCTTCAAGATATCCATAACGGGACGTATAAAACTTTCTGTGGATAAACGCAACATCTTTTCTCGCCTTAAAGAATACAAGTCGTTTAGATGATCCATGCAACCTTGCACAGCATTGCTATCTGCCTTACGCTGTTTAAATTCATCGATAGATAATACGTTATCGGTCATTATAATTTCCTCTAAAACAAAAAACAAATCCTGATAGCGATCACTCGTCGCTATCAGGAATAGATATTGTTGAACAACCTATATCTTGTTCGCCATAATCAACATCTTCTTCCACAAACCCTCCTACCATCTATCATCAAAATAATCGTCACAATAACAATCGTCATCGTAAGTATCTTTAATAAATGCATCTACCATTTTCTTCTTACAATCTGTACAAAGATAGTAGATAGCGCCAGTAGATCCTTCTTCAGGATCTCTTGCAGGATTACACAGTGTTAGTTTGTGACAATGATCGCAGACATCTTTTCCAAAATCAGGATCCATTGTTTTAGACTCTTCGATGCTTTTCTGAATCTCAGAATAACATGTTTCACAATAATCATGCATTTCGCAACCAAAGCTATCTGTTTCACCCTGAATACGAATACTTGCTTTTTCAACACCACATTCATCGCAAATCATGTCTGCTGGACAAACATGTTTGTGACCGGGTAATGAACGAATTGGACCTGTAATACCTGCCATAATAACCTCGTTAAAAAATTCCAATAAATAGATGCAGTGGTTAGCTGCATCTAAATAATAAGTATCTATTCCGATTTGGATTCTTGACTATCAAAGAACTCTACTATGTTTGTCAATAAACCAGAAAATACTACTGGTGTGCTGGATGGCACGTCTTGGGGTTGTGTAACATCAATAACGGTTTTATCCTTTTTAATCGCAAAGATCAAAACGTTTCATGATAATTTCCTCTTAGTAAATAAAACGGCATATTGGC
>CAZQUL010000011.1:3428-11257 GCA_964596525.1 uncultured Gammaproteobacteria bacterium
AAGATCAAAACGTTTCATGATAATTTCCTCTTAGTAAATAAAACGGCATATTGGCATGGATAATCCCATGCCAATATTATTAACGACGATTAGACGGGACAGCATCCCATGTAATAATGCGAGACATTTTGTACATGGAATCATCTGCTCTGTCAGATAAAACACGTGGTCTAAAATGCACACGCCTCAAATTTTCCAATAACAAATTTGCCATTGGTCCGCAAAAGACAATAGTAGCTTGGGGATAAAAGATTTCAACATCATCTTTTTGGTAAAATTCCAACGTAACATCTTCTATCCGAAACGCTGTTCTTTCCATAGAAACGCTTAACATTCGCTTTAAACGTTCAACTCCTTGTAAACTAGGAAATTCTGGAGAACCAAATTCCCCAAACACCCCATGTTGTCGAAGTCTGTCAGCAAGGCAAGAATCTTCCGCAAACGAATCAATCACACTTTGCTTTTCATAATACGGCTGATTCAACGGATTACGACTTAAAAATATCCCGTCAAATTCGACTTGTCGTTTAACATTGTTTTCCATACGCCCTCACATTGATGTTACTTTTCTAGCCATGTTTAACGTGGCATGTGCACGACCAATCATCTTATCATAAACATCTCTCCATTTATTAGAAACCAATGTATCCTTACTTTCGTAATAATAAAGATGTTGTACGCTTCGCAAAAACTTTATTTGATTTTCACAAAACTCTATAAAACCCGTACCCGGGCTTTTTGGTTTCATTACTTCATAATAAAGACCTTGATATATTTGCTGAAACCAATCGTCATCTGCAGAACTGGATAAATCAATCCGTCTAACATGTTCCAAACAAACTGGCAGATTTGCGAAAGAATCCTGAAAATACGGCCATTGAGTATATCGAATTGCTTCAATAACTATTTCAAATAATTTGTTTGGACGTGTTAAAGAACCAAACGCATTAAGGATGTCTTTCTTCGATACACTGTTGTCATCGGTGTACAGACTCATGCAAAAATCATGTGCGCGGACGGGAACGTATCGTTGTTCAATAGAATCCTCGATCAACAAATGCATGTGGTCATTACAGGAGATTTTCGTCATAAATGGATTAATTGCGCGAACAATGTTTTGAAAATCGTCCGTATAACCCAGTGAATGCGAGTCATCATGATACATGATGCCTAGCAATAAACCTTTCATTTCTAAATCGGTCATTGTGCTAGGAAAGGAATTGATTGTACGAATGGCGGCGCCAAGCGAATGTGCAAATCCGTGATAATGCGATAAATGTCCGTATTCGTTATATTGAAGAAATTCGGTATCTGTAGAGAAGACCCATTCTGTCATTTTGGAATGCCAGTGATTATAAATGGCCATCCCTACCCCTTCGCCAAATAAGACAATCAATTTTTTGCGTAACTGCAAAGCTTGTTTGCTTAAATAGTGTTCGTGGTTGCTGCTATGAACAGTCAACAGACCATTTGATATTAGAGCATTGTGAGTTAAGTCTAAAATGTTTTTCATATCACATTCCCACCAAAATAAAAACAGATACCAGATAAATATTCAAAAATAAATTGCCCATGATAAATTCCTATAAACGACATAAAAGAAAGGTAGGTTGCATTACACAACCTACCTGTAAAACTTATTTATAAACCATTACTGGCACATTGCCGGCACCAAGTGCAGCGCCAACAATTGCTAGCTCATTTTGTCGAAATACCTTTTCTACAAACGGCATCAAATCATTGCCAACGCTAACAAAATAGCCATCAGCATCGTTTGACATGGCAACCAACGCTAATGCCTCAGCGGCCGCTTGACGTTGCTTTTTGGTAGCTGTTGAGTTATCTGCTTTTAATGCTGATTGCACTCGATTAGCATCACCACCTTTTGCAATGACTACCCAATTAATCAAACACGCCTGTTCTTCGTCTTTTAAGAACATGGTGGTTGGCGGTACATTATTGCCAATAACTAAAATTTTCTTTGCATCCGCTGTTTGAACTTGCATCAATTTGCCCTCATTGGTTATATCTGGTATATTGTAAATATCAAAATTATGCTGCTTTGAAGTTTGCTTTAGCCACTTCAGCATTGCAGCGGCTAAAGTTTGTATGTCTGGACATGGAAATCCATACATATTTTTAATACGACTTGCCTTTGTGGCAGAGCCGTATATACCGTTACTCAAAATGGCGTAACTAAAATTACTCAATGCCATTTTCTTATTACTATTTGGTTTCTTAAAATGTCCTTCTATACACGGGTAGTAATTTCCCGCACTGTATTTGCGCCAGCGAAAATAAATACCACTAAATCCAGGTGAGCTTCTTGGTCTATTACCAGGCGCTTTCCCACCGCGAACAATTTTCGACTGAACAGGATGTTCTTTCATACGTTGTTCTAATTTAGCAGTAACTATTTCTAGCGCAGTATCTTTTCCGTAAGCTTTTATACTTGCATAAGCCGACCAGCCAAAGTAGCGTGCTTGAAATCCGTGTTCGCCAGTAATAGCATTTTTGATTTCTTGAATAGGCATGATTAATTTCCTTCTTTATAAATGCGGTTTAACAGTAGATCTAAATAATCGGGTGTTGCCGGTACTGAAAATGTTTTTACTTTAAATGCAAATGGGTCTTTGTGTTTAATGGAACCATCTTTATTTAAAATAATTTTACCTGGGCGTATTTGAATGTAGTTATAAGAACCGTATTTGAGTGTGATAACATCTAATGACATATCAGGATCAAATATTTCTCGTTCTAGCAATTCGTTTTTATAACAGACCTTCAAAAGTTCTACGTCTGGATATGTTCGAATGCTTAAACAATATTTAGGTTCTAACTCATCCAATACATCGCGATGAGATTTTAACATCTCATTGGCTAACGGCCACACCTCACCTTTATTTTTATCTACAGCTCTACCCAATTTCATTTCTTGAACCATCGACCAACACCGAACAGATTTGTCTCTGTTTTCAGCAATAGTCGATTTTGCAAGCTCTATATCCTTGTAGTAAGGATATAGGTTTTGTGTTTTTTTATCCCGATACATAACAAGCCACACTGGATTGCCTATTGTGGATTTAAATGGAACAAGATCTGAAAACACGCGCTGCAGGTCTAAGAAAGACTTGGCATCAGTCTTAGACTTGTGTCTGTTGTAGCGAATAATAGTCATATTAAAATTTCCTCTGAAATGACTGTTTGCGAATAAAGGATAACAATCCCCATTCATTTAAATAATGTACATCCGAAACTTATTGCGATGTTATGTTCGCCCTTTTGTTTTTTCTTTCTTGCGAAGTTCGTTTCTGTATTGGTTAAACGCTAACATCGTATCTTCATCGATACATTTGGCACGATAAATCATTTTTGTTAAAATGGATAAACTGCGTCGGCTGCTGTGGGATAACTGATGGCAAATGTTGTTGTGAGAATCCCATCGTTTTCCTTGCTCTGCATCCCAATCTGTATCGTAGTTTAAATATAGAAACAATAAATGAGGTGTTGTAGTTACTAACTTTAATAGTTGTAAAGCATTCACGTCATGTCGCTGACGATAGGTTGATTTTAACCACACTTGTTTTTGTGCTTCTGTCAAACCAAAGCGCGAAATAAATTTTTCTTGACCGCGCAACCAAATCGCATTAGCCCATTGCGAATTAGGAAAAATAATAATTTTACCTACGGCGTTTTCGCCGCTTGTACCAATATATTTAATGCGCCATCCGCCCTTATCCGGAATGCTATCTAATTCCTGCTTCCAATCCACTTTGGGGAAAAGAACCGTATTCCCTAATTCACCTTTGGCATCAAGTTCTTCAGGCGTTAATTTGGAAATAATATTGACGACATCTAATTCGCCAGAATCTTTAAGTTCTTTTAATTGTTCGTAAACAGATTTCATTTTTTTGTACCCGTTATAAAAGGTTAGTGTATGATCATATAGACCATTTGGTTATTGGTTTCAATAGGAGAAATTTATGTCCAGTTTATTAGGTCACTGCATACGCCGCGCCCTTTCCACCGAAGGATTCGACGATGGTAAACCACATCGTGAATACGAATATACGTTCTATGTAAAGTTATCTGATATGTCGCAATTAGATAAAGCTGATCATGTCGAGGAACATGAACAGTGGAAAATACCAATTGATACAGAAGCAAATGCGCGAGTTCGCATTCGTTTAACAGACAATCGTCGAGCCACTATTACCACAAAAGAATTTGATGCCGATGAACGTGATGCAAAAGAAATCACAGAACCAATTGGTCACGATATGTTTGCCGCACTTCGTCGAATGGGTAAAGACGGTTACAAAAAAACAAGATATTGTTTCAAAATCCCAAATACTGATCGCATATGGGAAGTCGATGTGTTTATGTCTAAAACTGGCACTCCTCATCCGTGGGCAAAGGTTGATTATGAAATAGACCCGGAAAACCCACACAGTATTCCTGAGTTTCCATTAGATATAGACGACTCTTTCTTAGATAATGGTCCTAAACAATCCTTAGAACAAAAGCGTTTTGTTCGAAAACTTTGGCGAGAAGAATGGCTGCGTTTAGATGATGGTTTTGCACCTACTCCGAAGTCAACGGTTTAGCAAACATATGCGCTGCCAGTTGGCAGCGCATATGTCGTTGTTAGTCAACAGAACGCTGCTCAAACACAACGGTTTGGCCGTTGTAACTTAATTGTTTGATGGTACTATTAAACTCATCACATACAGCGGTAATCAGGTCTGCAAATTTTACTTTGCCGTATTTGTCTGAATTTTTTTCAGGTAACACCGCCAGAATCTTAGCCAGCGTTTCATCTTTAATTTGCTTAAAGCCATTACCAGCTAAAAGCGTAATTATAAATTGAAACAAATGTTGCCAATCGTGTTTGCTGATGTTTAGATTTTCGCCTGTAAATGCAGCTAATGGGTGAACTTCATATACAGAGCAAAGTCCGTTACTGACCACTTTTAAATCAACATATCCTTCTTCATCGACATCGACAGAAAATCCAGAAATCAAACGTAGTTCTGGATACAGTCGAACATTTGTCATTAAGTACCCAAATAAAACATTTAAAAACTTTGACATTGGGTTAAATGGCATGCCTTCCCACATCATCAACAACTGCTCTTCACCTACCTTTGTTTCGAAAACAGAGGAACTTAACATGTTGGCATAATAGTCGCTATCGCGCTCAGCCGGCGTTCTGTCTTTGGACGAATTAATCGCCATGGCATAACGATTGAATTTTGAATTAGATATCGTTTCGCGCATTGATTGCGCCAGTTTTTCCATGACAGCGATACGGAAACGCTCCTCTAAAATCCCTGACAGTAAACCAGTAGTCATGTCAAGTACATGTTTAACGGCAGCGTTTTCATCCATATAAGAACAAGCGCGAGAAATGGCTACGCAACGATTAGTCCAATCGGTATGGTCGAAAATAGCGCTAAAACTATCAGATGAATACAAGCTGCCGATTTGTTGACTGACATGAGATAAGACACTACCTCCTTCACCATCTTCAACCAAACGGCTACTAATTACACCTGTTGTAAAACGCCATACTGCCGCATTAGATAGATTGTCACTAACGACCATGTTCAAAATATCATCTATACCCAATGCGTCGTGATCGTCAAGAATCATAGCGTTTAATTGTTTCTTAACAAAACTTAGCGTTTCAACCGATAAATCATCAGGACGTTTTTGATGAATTTGTTCGTACACTTTAGACAAATAATGAAAACGTGTAAACATTGGCATGTTCATGGCGGCACGTTCAATAGGAACGTTTTTAGCAGCGGCCATTTCATTGATCATTTCGCTAAGCTCATATGTGATTGCCTGACGCTCTGATTCAGTTGAAAAAATGTCTTCTGTTTTCACGCCGTACATATCGCTTATTTTGGCCGTATAGTTATCGATATCGATGATACCGCGATATGCATTGTGATCTTTTTTTGCTGCGAAATCAATGGCATAGGCTGTTGGGATAACTTCACTGGAATAGATAGTATCGGCAATACAGTTTAGCACATTAGTTGCAAAAGCACTTAATTGAGGGTTAGAACCCGTTACTGTTTCTAAGATAAAAATAGCTGGATGTAATCTAGCTGAAGAATTAGACATGAAAAATCTCCTAGAGGGATAGGTTGGTCGGTTGACCAAGGTTATAATAAGCACTTTAAATCTTTTAGGATTTAATAATTTTAACGTGTTTGTTATACAACGACGGCACGTTAATGATGTTTGTGCTATCTAACATCATTGTTTCATTTGGATGAAAAGCACCAGATTGCTGAAAATAGTGCGATATTAAAAACAATTGGGATGTCTTTCGCATTTCCACATAATCCTTGATAAACAATATAATGTTATTTCGATGGGTTTCATCCAGACTAACTGCTGGCTCATCTAAATAAAATGGAAAACTTTCTAACTCCAGATGGAATATGACTAATAGTCGAAATGCAAAGTCAACGATATCAACCTGTGATTCTGATGCTTGAGAGACATCGTCAGAGTCATTGTCATCCATACCAACTTTGAATTTAAACATGTAATCAAGTTCATTATCTTCCCCGACACCACAGGGTAAGACCGTGTAATCGTAAGACCAAATGCTTCTAATAATAGAAGTCATTTGTTCAGCAAACACTTCGATATAGCCACGCAAACAATCAGCAATTAAACCGTCAGTTGGCGATAATTCATTTATCATTAACTGATAGGCTTCTGAATCTAAAGTAACATCTTTTAGTTGTTTTTCCATTTCCCTTACAACAGAATCTACTCTAGAGGCCTTATTGAGAATGTTCTCAACATGGCCTAATGCACTATGTCTCTCACTCATGAAATCGTTAATCATTTCTTGCTCTACCGATTGAACATAGAGCTCATATTCCTTTTGAGACTCTACAGCAAGCACATTTAATTCTTCTTTCATTTCATCAAATCGACTGATTGTTTCGCTGTATTGGCGAAGAAGTACGATATCTAATTTTAACGATTCCATTTGCGATATAACGACCGTGATGTTAGCTTCCAGCTCAGCGCATCTTTTCTGATAGCTATCGCGAGTTTTATTGTTGTCTGAATCAAAAAGAGCCAACGCATCTCGCGCTTTACTTAACTCTTTTACGTAATCAAAATGCACAGCTGATGTTTGAAGATCATTATCTGTTTTTTGTATAACAGACATGATAGCCATTGCTGTTATGTTCTCAGACCATGCTTCATGTATTCTGGATTGGAATATTTCTAACAATGGATCGGAGTTTAATAGCTGCATGAGTTTTTTGTAACATTGATAATGTGCCTTTCTTATTTCGTACATTTCAATATAGCGTTCAATTTGGATTTGGGTCTCTTTAATAAAGTTTGTCGCTTTTGACAAAGATGCTCTTATATCGTCTAACCTTCCATCAGGATCTCCCGATTTCCAACTATACTTACATGACGGACAATACGTAGTTTCAGATTTTTCAATGTGTTCAATTTGGTGTTCTAAACGTCTAGATTCTACCTCACTGTTTGAAAACTGTAATCTTAGCTTTAACAATATATCAGATATATCGTCCATTGTAAGTGTAATGTCGACAGGCACTCTTGGCATTTCAGCTAATATATCCAACATCATCGGTTTAGCAAATAAAAACGCTTGACGTTTTTCATGTGCATTTAAAATAACATCAGATTCTTGCAAGTCCAATTCACGAATTGCTTTTTCATAATCCAAAATAGCTTTTTGAATATCCGATCGAGTTTCCACATTTAACTCTTCTAACTGAGCTACTTTTGTAGAAATTTCATCGTGTTCT
>CAZQUL010000011.1:11357-24513 GCA_964596525.1 uncultured Gammaproteobacteria bacterium
GTCTTTTACAAACGTATATTTAGAACCATTTTCAAAACTAGAGGTTAATACGTATTTAGAACCTTTATGCACGCATTCAAATATTTTGTACCCGCCTTTATGAAAACGTTTACTATGTGTTGGGAAAGGGGTTAATTCTTTTAAGAATGAAGACTTGCCGCTACCATTAGTTCCCAAAATTATTTGATATATCTCAGAAGGATTAAACTCCAAATGTTTAATCCCAGGTAATGAAAATCGTTTAAATAAATGCATTACAACACGTGTAATAATCATGGCATGTGTCCTAGAAAGTTGCTACCATACATCAGCAATTTCTATAATTTTTAGCTGGAGAATATAATGACCCCGATAGAATCTTTATTTCATATTCACTCATTTGGCTATGCAGCTGAAAACAAAGACATTGAAAGTTTCGATTTAGAAGTATGGCCTGTTGAAACGCTTAGTTATATCGATGGCGAATTAACCTCTTTTAAAGATGTTTTAAAGAGCGAAGGTGAAGATGCATTTGGTAACAAATATGCTGTTGAAGTAAAAAGCAGCAACACTATAAAAGCCACATGGATACCGTTTGGCAGTAATAGACGTACCCCGCCTGACGTCAGACGCGGTGAGAGATTATTGATTTGGCGATATGGTGATGTAGATCGTTATTACTGGTCTACGTGTGGACTAGACGATGTTTTACGCAGATTGGAAACCGTGGTGTATGCGTGGAGCAATACAAGAGATGAATCCGTAAAAATACTGGATGAAACAAACACGTATTATTTCCAAATATCCACGCATTTAAAATTGGTAACTTTTTCAACATCAAAGTCAGATGGAGAACCGTATGCATACACAATCCAAATCAACACAAAGAAAGGATATCTCATTATTACTGACGACATTGGTAATCGCATTGAGATGGATTCTGGCGAGAAGATAATAGAAGTAGAAAATGCGGATGGTACCAAATATGTGTTAGACAAACACACAATTACTTCTTATGCTAAAGAGAGTTCAACACATGTGACCGATGGCGCCTATATCGTCAAATGTAAAACTTACGACATGAAAGCGGATGATTCCGCGACATCTACATCTCCAAATATAAACATGAACGCTACTGAAAAGTACAGCGTAGTATCTCCAATGATAAGCGAAAACGGTGCGTGACATGCCAACCATTTGTACAAACAAACCATTACCGACATTTAACGATATATACAGCCTAGTGTATCCAACAATTGGTTTTCCGCCGGGCACTATTCAATATCCAGATATCCCGGACATCCCTCCAATACCGGGGGTTCCAAACATACCTCCGTTTATAGTGCCGACCCTTCCAACGCCAATTTATGATAAGTTCAGCAACATTAACATGGAGATAATGCAATTTGTTCAAGGTCTCCAAGATTTTCAACTGCAGCTAACATTATCACTGATGATAAAACCTTTAGCTGCCTTTCTAGGTGGCGCAATTGAAGGGTTTCTGCCAACAATACCTAACACCAGCATTAATCTCGTGGATTTATTATCTGGTAACATAGAGAAAATAAAAAGGGAGATATCGGAAGCTTTAGCGAATTTTGGAGCTTTGGCGTTCCCGATGCTACCGTCCCCTCTATTCCACAGTTTTAACATTCCTAATATAGAAGCCATTTCTTCCATGAAACTAATATTAAAAGGGTATTATAAAGATGTAATGATGATAATACCTAATTTAATAGATAGTGTTGTCGGAATTCTGCAGTTACCGGGATTGCCAGCTATTCCCGCAATTCCAACTCTTCCAGATGTAAAAAATATGTTGCTACAAAAAGCCATGTCTTTGCCAACCATACCCAATGTATCGGGGCTACCCCCTTTACCAAATGTCCCAGAAATGAAAGACATCCCTCTGTTAATGAAATTAAAAGGAATAGAAATACCCGATTTATTCAGTATGCTTTCATTCCCCGGATTTCCGACGTTATCACTACCAAAACCATTGATACCAACGCTTAGCAATTTCGAACTAGAACTTAACGAATCCCTCTCCATTCTTTTTGCGGATTTCCTAACAATCCCTTTAAAGAAAATAATGGATTTTCTAGAGGGCACGCTAGGGTTATTAGGTTTTAGTTTTCCAACCATTTGTATTACGATATAGCGGCATATCTCCTACTCCTTTTGAGGAGTAGGAGATATGTCATTCTTTTATCATGCCGTATATTGCATCTAAATAGCATGGAATGTTTCTATCGGCTTTTCTAATGACAGTGTTATTAACAACCAATTCATTTCGCCAAGCCGTTGTGTTCATTAGGTATTCATAGTCAGAAGTAAACTCTACCTCTAAAATGGTTTCCTCTTCTACAGCACGTTCCCAATATGCCAATAAACGACCATAAACGTTTCGCAGTGGAAAAAGCACAGGCGTCGGTGCAGTATATACGCCGCATGATCCACTATCTTGAACCATGATTTTTTTGGTATGTAACGCTGGGATATCTACGACAATAATAAAAGATTGTGGTAATTTTAGATAGTTCCGTATAACTCGGTTACTGTATAGCTCTGGAACAGAAACCGCATCGGTTCGTATAATAGAACGCGTTAAACCAAGGCTACTTAAATCTATCCAATTTTCTGATTCAAAAATACGCTGAGGCATGTTTATCTCATTGATATTTATCTTAACAATTCCTTTCTCTTTATTCACAACATCATAAACGATATCTTCCACATGCATATAGCCACCTAGACAAACAATGACGGATTTACCGCGCATGTCTACACCAGTATGAATGTAAACGCCATACTGCTGGGAATATGGTGTTGAAGGTGTTTCAGGATTACCTTCCAATATCATTTCATCTGTAATTGCTATTTGCGTTAGTCCGCCAATGTCCGCAAAAGATGTAATGCCCACCGAAGGAACAGGCGCTTTTAACGCCGATCTTGCGCCGTCTATAACTTGAGCTTCTATACCTCTACCTACGCTTCTATGATAAAAACCGTTTATGGATACCAAACAAGTTTGTTTAAACAACTCCATATTAGCATTTTCTTTAAATAGCGCTAAATCTGGTTTTTCTGCTAAACTTAAAAACGATTCTTGTGCATCGATGTAAAATTCGTAATCTGGCGCAGTTGGCACTACATCATTTTTACACGCACGCAGTCGATAATCGGCTTGCATGGCATCGGAGTAGAAAATGTTTGTTTGTGTATAAACGGGTTCGTCAGCCGTAGTTGGTAATGTTGGGATACCTGGGGTGTTTAACCATGTGGAAAACGCTACGTTAGTAAATGGAAAACGACTTTGTTTAAAAAGTTCAAAATCGACATGGTGTCTATCTATTCCGTTTGTGCTTAATGTAATGTGCCCATCAATGTATTCTTTTAACAATGTAGAAAGAAGAACACCCGCAATGTTCACATCTTCCCATTTTTGATTTTTACCGCGTTTTCTTAATCGAGAATTAATGTACTGATACATTGCGAATCTCCAATCATTGTAGTCGAATCTTATGAATCGACCTATTAGGCTATATATAGAAAAAAGGAGGCCATCATGCCTTTACCACCATACCAATATCCATTTGATGCGACTGGCGTCGCCTTTAGTAACAAACTAATCAATGAACAACATATCGTTGTTCCACCACCTGTACAATCAAAAGATGCAAACTTTATTGTTCCAAACGCCGCACCTTTCTTTAAAACAGGATTGGTGGTTAGAACAGGTCCAAATGTCAACGATACGTTGTTAGTGGAGGGTGTTGATTATATCTTAACGCATCCTTTTATTGAAGCAACGTTCCATTTAAACAAATTGATCTTTGGCTCTATTTTATTTTTGGATAGGCAATTTACCAGTAATATCTATATTACTTATAACACACTTGGTGGAGCCTTTACACTAGATGATTATTCTATTGTTAGACTACTAACTAATTCGTTATACCACATCTATACGGTTACTTGGACCCAAATCGCTGGACTGCCGCAGGCGTTCCCCCCAATAGAGCACGACCACACCCAAGCTCCGGATATGGTTGGATTAGCAGATGTAGTTCAACAGCTATCCTATTTAGTTGCTGCGATAAATGCAAGTTCAGGGTCTTTAGCTGCATTAAATACCTCTTTCTTACAACATCTTAGTTCAGCACACCCGCACAGCAAATCCCAAATTGGCTTAGAACTTACCCCAAACTTTCCACCAGCAACGCCGTTAGATTTACAATCACTTAACAACTCATCTATAATGACGCCGTACATGACGTTAAAAATGATAATAATGTATCTTGCGGGAGATGGCATTCATCCGAATTGGGATTTTGGCAGTGATAAAGCAGACAAAATAATAAATATAACAGGTAACGGTCTGGCATCCGGCGGCGGATCTTTGGAAGAAAATAGAATAATAAATGTTCCAAAAGCAACCGTTGCAGATGTGATTGCTGGTACTAGCGATAGTGTGGCGTTGACTGTTGCATCCGCTATTCATTTATTGTCATGGTGGAAAAACGTTTCTTTCGAACCCATGGATAATGCTCAGACAATCATTACTGACATCAACAATGTCTTTCGTCCTGGCACTTATTACTTAGATATCGATTGGCTGAGCGCGCCTGTCAATAATGGGAAAGTCCCTGTCCATGCTAAACGTGGCGGCGGATGTATGTTAGATGTAAAAGAAATAACAACAACATCGCCTAGCACTGCACAACGTGTTGTGCAAACTTTGACAGCTTATAACGACCAAACTACCTCGTTCTCTGGTCAAACCTATATGCGGTATGGTAAACCTTCAGACGGTACGTGGACAGCATGGGTTGCCAATCATGACCATACCCATGTGTTGATGCGTGGACATGTAGTTGTAGATAATAGCGTTTACACTTTGGATACATTCAATGATAATTTACTAAGAATTTTGAAAGAAGGTAATGGATATATCGGCAACTATAGACAAACTTTACCGCAAGATAATGCTTATACTATTTTGTTTGAACAACGTATGGAGTCATTAGATTATGTCATTAATGCAACAATAGCTGGCGGGAATAACTTCAATGCCGTTTACAATTTTGTGATTCTTAACAAAACATTGTTAGGTTTTACATTTATTGTGCTGGGACTGACAAACGTCGCTTCTGTATCTAACACATTTAATGAAACCCAATTTACATTAGATATTATCGTAACAGGTACGTCCACTTTGGCTAAAATGAACTAAGGAGATTCTTCATGCCTATTATTAACTATCCATTAGATTTAACAGGTATCGCGTTAACGAATCACGTTGTTGGCGAAGTGCATTTAATTGCATCGTCTGTCGACAGATTTATTGTTCCAATTGGAGGACCGTTCTACACCTCGACAATGGTTGTCAGAAACAATGTAACAAATGCTATTCTACAACCGGGTACTCAATATAAAATATTGAATCATGTAGAAGACGCCTGTCAAGAAAGCGGTAAAAACGTCTGCGGCATTGTTTACGTATCAGATCAGCTTATACCTTCGGTTACATTAGAATATCAAGTTGTAGGTGGACAATACCAAAATATGGCCGCATTGATAGCTGAAATGTTACAAACTAATCCGCTAGATCCAAACAAACCAATTGACATTGGATGGGGCGATATAATTGGTATACCGAACAGGTTTCCGCCAACCGCCCACATTCATCCCGCGAACCAGTTCTTAGGATATACAGACTTAGTTTTAGCATTGGAAAACTTACGTGTAGCTGTCGCTAACGGCGATAATTACGCCATTGCTGCAATTTACAGTTACATCGATAATGTAATTTCTTCAAACAGCCAATACGTAACAATAGAGCAGTTAAACACCCTTCTAGTTACAACGGAACCATTTGTTAAGGTATATCCGACATACGAGTCGTTAAAACAAGTCGATGACATGGTCCCTAATTTATCTGTTGCCTACATGTGTCTAGGAAGACTGACATCCACGGATCGACGCGGGATGTTATTCCGATGGGATTGGGCGTCTATGCTCGAACCTGATGAAAAATACGTTCTTAAGCCGAACCATATTTTGATTAGCGATCCGGGGCGGTTTGTTGCATTTGAAAACTCGGAGCGTGTATTGTGTCAACACGCCATGGATGTTCCAGTTGACAAATATGGCAGTCTCGATCCTACGCGTAATTTAGACACAGTATCGGAACCCGGTAAATATTGGGTGACAACACAGCCCAATAGGCCGTTTGATAATGGCGTGTTAGAGGTAGAATTGATTCCGAACTTATTGGACGCGATTCCTGTAAATGTCATAAAACAAACTATGACTTCTAACAAAAAAGTCTGTATGCGCCTAATTGGTGGTGCGTCCACGTATTCTGGTTGGATATGGTTGCAGAACGACGATACGATGTCTACATTAACCGTAACCAAAGATAGCGATTTTAATACGATTACATTACACGGGAAATATCGCGTCATAAAACCAAATGGCGCATTAATCCCAAATGGAAATCAGGTCATACATGAAATATCGGAAGGCTATTTAAATGTAGACTCTATAAAGGACAACACCGTAGTGGTCCAAACAATATACGATATCGCCAGACACAATGAAGGTAGTAATAGCAATGGCGTTGGAAATGGGGGTCTCGATAACCCATTCTATTACGTAGATGGCGTAGATTTGTTTATAGAAATGTCGAATACATACAGACGAATGGGGTATTTGGAGAACGGTGAATGGTCTTGGTCGAAATGGAAAAAACAAGTAAGCGATAATGTTGTTAAACAGCATGCGCTTAGCGACGCTATTTCCAACATACTTGTTGGAAATAGCAATACGACCTTAACCATAGATGCAAATAAGGTACTTATACCCGGCAAGTATAAGCTTACCCCTTATACAAAAAACGCACCGTTTATAGATGGATATATTGATGTCATTGTAATAGAATCATCCGAACTACCCCATTTAGTTGAAAATACTTCGGCTATACTTGACACCATTGTTCGCAAACCTAAATATGTTATCCAATTAGCCTACAGTGAAACCTCATCTGCTTTTAGAACCTATAAAGAAAATATCGGCTGGTCGAAATGGAATATGACATATGTGGGACTCATAGGTCAATATGGTCATTCTAACAGCAGTTATAACGGTCATAACTTCAATGACATGAACGATTTCATTGTTGCTGGGGATTACTCGTACGACGATGAAACAGATAATGCACCGTCTATGTTCGGCGGAATAGTCAATGTAAAAGTTAATGCTTTAAATAGAAGCTTAAACGATACATTCGGTTACGCTGGCAATGTAGGTAGGATATATCAATCTGTTCACACTAACGATAATGTAGCGTTTTTAAGAAACGGCATTGGCAAAGCTTGGTCTAAATGGAGAGCTTGTTCGGATGGATCATTAGTAGGCGATGCCATATTTGATGGCAATGTTGTAATGGATGTTATGGTTGCCTATTCTAGAACTGATGAAACCAATGTCGTTAGGACAATAAATGTTCCTGCTGGTGCAACAACCATAACGATTATGTTGAATGCGCCTGGAGGCGCGGGCGGTGGGCGTTCAGATGATGTAGATGTAGAAATAATTGGCGCGGGCGGTGGCGCAGGTGGATATGGAAAAATCACGATATCTGCAGCGGATTTGTCCGAATCTCATTTACAGGTAATAATTCCGCCAACGAATAAGAAAAACTTGTCAGAAGATAGGTTTCCTGTGGAAAATCCTAATGTCTTAATAGATTTGATATCGGACAACCTCACAGCTTCTGGGAAAACATTATGCAATATTACAGCCATAGCTGGTGAAACTGGCGGGTATACTTCTACTTATAATGGATTAGGGGTTCATGGTGAAAACGGCGATGTTGACGTATTTATGAATCCAGAAAATTATGCTGAAGTAACCGCTGACATATCTGCTAGAATGTTAACGGCTGTTAAAGATGATAATGGTGTTATATATACCACAGGGAGCGATGCTGGGTATAACGCGCTAAGTGTAAACGCTACATCCAACAATGGGTTTGTTAACCGATCTGCGTTGTATGGTGATATGGAGTTTATATATCACGGCTACGGCGGCAAAGGCGGTGTCAAACACATTAAATCATCTGAATCTATTGGGACCGTGCCGCCGACAGATGGGGGTTTAGGGATCGTTGTAATAGTCTTTAACTAACAAAATGTGTGCCTTACTGTCACGCATCAAATGAACTGGAGAAATAAATGGCTAGCTTGATTTATCCGAACAACAGGATTAGAATGAGAAATTCTTTAACGTTGCAAAAACGTATTATTGGGACAAATAATGCGATTCGATATATGAAAGAATATAGTACCGACGAATTGGATAATGTTGGTACTTTTAAAACTATTCGTGGAACCTCAAAACACACCTCACTAGGGATAGCATTAAATGCGCCTGGTGGAAAAAATACTATAGTAGCCAGCACCGGCCCCATAGTCGACGATATCAGCGACATTGCCGGTGCAGGTGGATATGGAAAAATAGTTATAATAAACCCATCAGGTATGGGTGACGTTATAACTCATTTGTTATTCGATTCTACATCAATGACTGCAAAAATATATAAAGGAACGACAGAGCTAATTGTAGTGAATGTGTCAAAGGGTCAAGATAGTAACTCCAACAACAACGCCGCCAATGTTGGAGCCAATGGGGTGTGTACGATTACTTACACTACCCCATTGGCAGATATACTTTCAATGGGATTTGATGTAGATATAAAACATGCAACATATTCCCCCGGAGTTGTAGATAGATCAGCATTTCATGGTGATGAAGTATCGTACAGACATGGTCAAGGTTCCAACAATACAAAATTGTCAAATGACGACTATGTTACCGATAACGTTTATAGAGAAAATCAAAAACGTGCTTCATTAGGTGCTATTTATGTAGAATACAGTATTTGAGTTAGGGGGTTAAAAAAATGAAGTCAAAGCGTGTATATAAGTACGAATTCAAAGACGGTGGGGACCTGCCCGCAACTGGTGCTAGGCACATAAGTATTGCCAAGGCTAATAACAATGTTTCCTGTATAGTAATAGCCGCAAATGCCTTTGGGTATCTAACCCAAACCGATATTGGCGGTACTGCTGGCTCGTATGCCGAGGTTATAGTGACAGGGGATGATTTAAGTGATGTAGCTGTATCGGCATCCGTATCGAAAAATAATCAATTTAGCACTGGCAGCGCTAGCATTGCTAAAGGGTTTTTGATTATATCCCTCAGTATAAACAATAATGTTTTTGGCAGAATTTATTTAGAAGGGGGATGTCAGAACAGCCCTGATGACATTCGACGGTGCGATGTCGATATCGTCCGTAGCGATAATTTTGTTATAAACGATATGGCTAAGAGAAATATCCGTATAACACCTGTGTTCGCCAATTATCCTATTCCCGGAGTTGTAGATAGATCAGCATTTCATGGTGATGAAGTATCGTACAGACACGGGCAGGCGGCGGTATCCGGAACAGATTTCGACAGACATGTTCAAAATAAAAACGTTTATCCATCCAACAACGCCGCCATCCTCGTAGAATTCCATTATAAATAATTCATAGGAGATAAATGATGTCCAGTATATACGGCACGTTAGAGACGATCGATCCTGAAATACCGATCGAGAATGATAATGAAAATGTGGACAATGACGGCAATTTCAATTACGTTTTTGACACAATGGCTCATGGTGGTAGAGCATTTATTGATATTGCAATGGTTCCGCCATTAGTAAAGAAGATTAAAATATCAATAAATGCACCTGGTGGTGCAGGGGGAGTGCTACCTGTTGGAACGACCCACGGATCTGCGCCAGGCGGTGGCGCAGGTGGATATGGGGAATTTACCATTACGTTAAACGATATGTCTAACATTTTTTTCGACGTTTACATTCCAAAAGACAGCAGCGGAATAGAAGGTGATGGTGGATCTACACAATACAGTCAAGCAAATGTGATTGTAGATGTCAAGTTAATAACTGTAGAAAATCCGGTTCCTATTATAATTTGTCGACTATATGCAACACCTGGTGAAACCCCACAATCAATGTCTTATGGTTTAAATGGATATTCTGGATATGAAATGATGCCCGATTGGACAGCGGCGGATAAAGTGATTGCTACAAATGTTGAACTAACTAAGAGAGAGTTTGTAATAACAAAAAGCAATGCTGATTATACGGACGCCGATGACGGGGAACCTGCGGACCTTGCCAATACCACCGACAATAATGGATTTGAGATATATCGCAAAAATTATCAAGCCAAATGCGGCGGTACCGTTAACCGATCTGCGTTATATGGTGATATGGAAACCTATGTGCATGGATGTGGTGGCAACGGCCAAAACGCAGTCAGTGACGCACCATTAATGGCGTCGAGTATGACATTAGGCGGTGTTGGTGTTGTAACATTTCTGTTTATTTATTAATTATTTATACCGCCCATATACGCTACCCTCACGGGTAGCGTATATGCTGTCATTTGGTTATGTGGTCAAAAATGTACTTTGCAGCGTCTACCATTGCACCACTGACATCATCTCCATTTGTGGTAACCAAAAAGATATATCGCATTACTTCTACCACGCAAATAATGAATGTTAGAAATAGAAAATATAGAATATAATCTTCGTAATGTTTATCTGCGATGCTTTTTTGATCGTTCACTACAAGACGTAATTTAGCAATCCCATCAACAAATTCAGATATTTCAATTGGCGCTAATACGACCATTTTAATAAAAAAATCTTTATCATTTTCTGATATATCGTTTAATCGCTTTAAAATATCTTTGCCAGTCATTCCTTCATTAAAAATAGATTCTGCCGCAGTTACCGAATTTAAACGACTCACTATATCAGTTCCATGCGGAACAGAACCTATTTGCACACCCTCCCCTAATAATTCACATACAGCCAATACGTTCATTTTACACCTTCTATAATTGGGAATATGTAAGAACAACCTACAGCAATAGCGTCAATTGCATGATCGTCTAAATAATCTAAATTGACATCTAGAAACAAGTTGTCCTTTTTTAATACAGCTCTTCGCATGTCTTCTTTATCTGACGACCCACCATCTACACCCACTGCATTTTTAACCACAGAGGGTCTAAATGTGCTAAAACTACAACACTGATCATAAGCCAATACGCCATGTCTAACCATCAATATACATTCTGTTAATGTAGAAAATGTCGTTGGCGAATGATGCAAATACGGATGTTCAACACAAACTGTTAACGGACTCCAGTTCATGCAGTATTTTAGGACAGTATCTTTAACCAACATCAGCTTGGCATGATGCTCCCCAAACTGTAAACATTCGTCAATCCGATGTCTTTTTAACAAACGGTTTATTTTAGCGGTGTAGGCGTCCACGACAGTTGCACTTTTATAATCAGATGCTATCTCGATACATGCGATACCCATGCTATTGATCCCTGGATCAATAGCAACTATTCGCGTATGAACTGGCACTAGCTAATCTCCGCGCCGAATAATGGTTCTGTAACACCTAAATCTACTGTAAAGGAAAACCCATTGTTTAGCGAACTAAGTGGATATTCTACGCACATGAATGTAGCAATTTGAGCACCAGCTAATTCAAAATAAGTATTGGGTGCAACCGCAACAGGAGTTTGTGTGCCCGTTGCAGGGTACACGGTTTCAATTTCTTTATCAACACCTTGCACAATTCCCATTTCTGTAATAGTAGCTAATGCGGGATTACCGAATATCAATGTGCAAGCGGCAATGATTTCCGCCACTTCATCAGCTGTAAACGGCACTGTTGTTACAGAGCCTGTGGTTAAATAACTACCACTGCTGGTAGTGCCGACAGGAGGTTGTGTTGGTCGTAGATTAGCAATTGATGGTGAAAACAAGGCGGTCGATTCATTATTTCCATCTACTGTGGTTAACAGTAGATCAGATGACGTTGCACTGGTATCCATTCGTTTGGCGTAATAAACCGCATAGAGTTTGCCATCGATTTGCATGATAACGCGTAAACGATAATTTTCACGCTCTGCTATTGATATATCGTTGTTTGTAGGATGCACTTCTTTTGCAAGAAATGGAATCCAACTATAAAGACCGGCGTCTGTAGATGCATGTGGCACTGGCACGTTAACAGCAATGTTTCCAACAATGGTGGAGCGATGTCCTAAGTTACCAATAACCAAAAAGTTAGTTGCATATTTTTTAGTATCCAATTCGGAATCATAGGGCTGATAAGTTTCTTTAGCTGCAGTAGCGACTGCTGGTTTAAACGGTACAATTAATGGGTCTAACAACGCTTCGTTTAAGGTTGTATATGGCTGTAAAATGTGATTAATGTTTTGCACTAAACAGCTTTGTAATTGATTGCCGTAACCGGTTCGTGTAATGATGCGCATTTAAAATGGTCCTCTGACAGTAAAAGGGATTGGTCATAGAATCTCAAAATATCAAAAAAAAAAAATAGCAATCCATTGCTATTTTATCTAACTATACAAAATAGGCCGTAGGTAATGTATACACATGCCTTCTTATAACAATGTTTGGTTTGCCCTTATTAAAAAGACTATCCAATGTTTTTATTGTTTTGAAAGCATCCGCTACATTGTCTATAATAGAAGAGATGTCATTTTTAATGAAAATATCATTTAAATGGTTTAGTGCGATTTTTTCAGATGACTCGTCAACAGACATGCCAATTGCCATTTTATAATGGCGTAAATCGCTAACCCATTCATATGCAATTATGACGTATTTATCCCCAAATCTACGCCACCAAAATTTAGAATTTATCTCATGTTCACGAAGCCAAGAATACAATGTATCACCAAATGCAATATGTCTTTTGTGCGGGTTATTATTCCATATTTGTCTAAACTTTGTAAAGGACATAATTCCTGCCGGCGTAGCAACGTATTGCTGGCTTATAAACGCAGCGTATTTCTTTTGCTGCGTAGTCAAACCAGTGTACTTTGTTTTTACCCAGCCACGTCGATTTGCTAGTTCATTTAACGCATCTGGATCGATAGTTCGAATAATTGTAGAGCCCATGTTAAAATTTCCTGTAAAAATAAGTTTCAAAAGTCAAAAAAATAACAACTACATCCTGTTGTTATTTTTTTCTGTATTA
>CAZQUL010000012.1:0-20386 GCA_964596525.1 uncultured Gammaproteobacteria bacterium
CCGGGCCGCGCCAGGCGCTCCCGGGCTTCACGTTGCCGACGTTGAACGCCCACTCTGCGCCGCCCCAGCCCGTTTCAATCGCCCAATGGCCCATCAGGGCCGTCGCCACGCGCCACGCGCGGGCGTCGTCGAGCCCCCACGCGCGCGCAGCATCGAAGGCCGCGGCGTGACGGGAGCGGATCCACGCATCGCGCGAGAGCCCGGCGGCGCTGTGGCGTGCGGGGACCTCGGGCGCCGTCACCGCGCGATGCTCCACCCGCAGCGGATCACCCCGCCCGCAGCGTTCACGGCCACGAGCCGCAGCGCGTAGCCCGCAAGGATCGCACCCGAGAGGGGCACCACGAGCTCTCCCCCGGCGGGGAGCGAGTAGCTCGTGGTCGAGCGCGCCCAGGGCCCGCCCGTGATGGCCTGCGCCTCGACGTGGACCGTGGTGTCGGCCGCGGCGGCTGATGTGAACGTCGCGACCGCGCTGCGGCCTCCGTTGGTGACGCCCTCGAGACCGCCTTCGCCTAGGTCGTCGCGGCCGATGATGACGGCTTCAACGCCAGCGTCGAGGGTGAGTGAGCGCGCGCGGCGCGCGTTCGTAGTCGCGGGGCTCATCGACGCCCCCAGCGGCGCCCCGAGTCGGTGCGGATCACGACTTCGCGCGAGCCGCCGAACTTCGCGAGGAGCCACATCGCGCCGACGAAGGCCGCCGCGCCACCGGCGACGACGCCCCAGGAGAAGCCCCCGACGGCGCCGCCGGCCTGCTGCGCCGCCCACGAGAGATAGTCAGGGTTCTGGAGGTCTGCGGCGTCGGGGCCGAGGGGGTTCTCCTGCATGTCGACGTCGGTGATGGCGGGCTCTCGGTCGCGCGTGCGGGTGCGCGCCGCGTAGCCCGACTCCCACCACGCCCGCGGGCCATGGTTGGCGACGTTGAAGGGGTACACGGTGGTATCCGACCACTGCCGCGCGCTCTCGGCGGTCTCGCCGCCGGTGAGGCCCGCCAGGGCCACGGCGACCTCGTGCGCGAGTCGGCGCTGTGCGAACCCGGTTTGCGTGTCGTTGTGCGTCGCCGCGTTCGGGTCGAGTTGATGCAGCCACGCAACGTGCGTCTCGAAGCCGCCCGGGATCGACTTGCGCACCACGCGCGGGTAGGGGCCGATCCACCCCACCGAGGCGGTGCCGGTGAAGTTCAGCCGCCGGAGCGCCTCGGTGATCGCCTCATACCCGAGAACGCTCCGCGGGAGCCCGGTGGACTGATGGATCGCCCGCACCAGCACCACGCGCGAGGGGCGGCCGTCCGTGTCGACGGCGAGCGGGCGCGTGTTCTCGGCCCATTCGAGCGCCATGGGCGACGCCTCGGCGGCGCGAAGTTCGTTCGGGTTCATGCGGCGTACCTCCGCGCGTAATGGCACACGCGCTGTGCCGTCAATGTGCCATGTCTCAACCGATAACGCCCCTGGTTTGCATCGACCTGAGCGCCGGTGCGTACCATCGCCGTGATGCGCTTCTCCCTCGCTCTCCTCGTGCTCCTCGCCCTCGCCGTTCCCGCGTGCCTCACGGTCCCGTCAGTGATCCTCGTCGCCGGGGAAGATGCGAGCGCGCCCCCCGACCGCAGCACGGTCGACGCCCCCCACGACGCGCAGGACGCCCGCGCGGAGCTCGCCGACGCGGCCGACGCGTTGAGCCCCAGCGTGCAGCCCGAAGCCGCCACCGTCGGCGACGTCGTCGAAGCGGGCGCCACGGTCGATGTCATCGACGCGGGCGCGGCCGACGTGCAGCCCGACGCAGGGCCCGAGGATCGCCCCGCGCCGCCGCTCGACGTGCAGCCCGGCGCCGTGGATGTCCTCGACGCGGGTCCGGGCGATGTCCCTGATGCGAGCGCCGACGCGTGCGCGGGAGGCTGCCGCACAGGGGAGGAGTGCAACGCAGGGCGCTGCGGACGCTGGCGCTTCGCGCTGCACGAGACGATCGGCGACGCAGACCCGTCGGACCCGAATGCGCTCGATGGGGTCGAGCAGAGATGCCGCACGCGTCTGCGAACCCTCGGCCGAACGGGTCGCGTGTGTCGCGCGCGGGACCTCGACGGGGAAGACCTCCGCGCGCTGTGCCTGGCGCGGAGTTCGTTCGGGCTCGTGCTCGGCGACCCTGCCGAGGTTGCGTTCCGGGCGGATCGGGGATGGTACGTCCCGGGGTGCGTGCTGTGCAGCGCCGACGCTGCGCCGCCGTCGATCAACGACGGCGCGGGGTGCGGTTGGATGTGGAGCGATACGCTTTGCTGCGCCTTCGAGGCGCGGCCGTAGCGCGATCAGGCGGCGGCGGACGTGATGCTCTCGGGGGCGCTCGCGTACGGGCCGTGCTCGACGGAGACCACCGCCACCGTGGAGGCGCCCGCGGAGAGCGCGACGGTCAGGTCCACCTTGCCCGTGGTCGGGTCGGGCTTGACCACGATGCAGTTGGAGACGTTGCCCGGCGCCGCGCCGAGGTGGGCGACGATCTCGCCCAGGGTGGCGTTCCCGGTGGCGTACCCGGTGGCCGGCTTGACCCACACCTTCACGAGCGTCCGGGGCGTCGGCCCACCGTGAAGCCCCGCGGGCTTGAAGCGCAGGCGGAAGGCGCCCGCGGCGTTGGTGGCGTCGGTGGCGTCGACGATGGGCGTCTCCGCGTCGAACGCCTGGAACTGGCCCTGCTTGGCCATCAGCGCGCTCGCGGCCCCCGAGAGGGTGACCTGTCGGCGCGGGTGGAGGTGCTGAAAGATCGCGTCGAGGATGTCCATGGATGCTTCTCGCTTTCGATGTTGGGAGCTGCTGCTGTCGTGAGTTGTTCTCGGGGCGACGTCACCCGATGACGGGGCCTGCCTCGATGCCGCTGTCGCTCGACGCGTTGCGCGCGACGAACGAGACGATCCCGTCCACGCCCACGGCGCCCGCGTTCTGCACCGAGAGCACGAAGGCCGTTGCGACGGCGCCGCGGATCGTGAACAGCGCGCCGCGGCGAGCCTCGCCCGCCTCGAGGTACGTTGACCCCTCGGCGATGGGCTCGTCGCTGGGGCTGCACCCCGGCGCCGCCCCGAGGTAGACGCGCCAATCAAGGCGCGCGTCCGCGGTGGGCGCCGAGAGGCCGACGTAGAACGCGACGTCGCGCGGTTCGGGCAGCGTCACGCGGACGAGGGCCTGTTCCGGCGCTCCCGCGCGCAGCACGAAGCCTTGCGACTCACCGGCCTTGCCGGCGTTGAGTTCGAACTGAGCGCGGGAGAAGTCCATCGGCATCGTCGGGGCTCCGTGCGTGCGCTGGGATCAGGCGGCGTCGAGGAGGCCCGCCACGCGCGCCTCGAAGTCGTCGATGGGCGTGCCGTTCGCGTTGCAGTAGAAGCCATCGAGCGTCAGGAGGATCGGCACCGCCACGAAGTCGCCCCCCGTCGGCACCGCGGCGAGCGGGTCGATGGGCGTCGTGCGACCGTTGCCGAAGGTGATCCGCAGGATGTTGCGGTTCGCGTTCGTCGGCGCGCTCGGGGGGAGGATGATCGCGTGGTCGCGCAGCGGCTTGCGCTCGCTCTCGGTCGGCACCCCGTTGGTCGCGAGGTCCGAGGCGCCGTAGAAGCCCTTGCCCGAGATGAACTGGTCCACCGGGCCGAGGAGCTGCGTGCAGTCGTTGTCGATGATGTACGACAGCGACGCGCCCGCGAGCATGTTGCGAACGAGCTGCGTGGCGATGTTCTTGGTGAACGCCGACTCCGCGCCGGTGAGGACGCTCGTGCGGTTCGCGCCCGAGCCGCTCTCGGTCGCCTCGAAGGGCTTGCCGAAGTCGAACCCGAGGCCCGTCACGCAGAAGTGCGTGAAGCGCGAGGGGCACCCGTACTGCTCGAGGGTGCAGAAGCTCTCATCGACGGGGCCCGAGGTGATGCCCGAGAGCGCGTTGAAGTTGTCGCTGCGGCCGGCGTGGAGGAACTCCACCACGGAGCGAACGCCGGTCCACGGGCCCGAGGAGTTGTCGCTGTCGTCGGACGAGAAGAGCTGGAGGCCGATGTCCTGGTGAAGCCGGATGTTGCCGCGGCGCGTGAGCTCGGAGCGGAGCTCGTCGGAGAGCGAAGAGCGGCGGCGGTCGATTTCGTTGGTCTTCATGGCGAGGTCTTTCCTGTGTTGGGGCGTTGTGCGTTGTTCGTTGATGCGAGAGAGGTTGTTCGGATGGAGTCAGGGGCGCGTCACGAGTAGATCGACGCGTAGGGGTTGGTCATGCCGACCCAGCCCCCGGGCGTGGTGGTGGGCGCGGGGAGCGCCTGCGTGGTCGCCGCGGGCTGCATCCCGGGGATGACGCCGCGGATCTGCCCCTCGACGTTGTAGGTCTGCGCGGCGCGGAGCGCGGCGTCGCCGCCCATCACGATCGCCGTGCCGTCGAGCACGTCGGCGAGGACCTTGGAGTCGCTCATCGCGCCGCCGATGCCCGCGGCGACGGCGACCACCGCCTGAGCCGCGAGCTGCTGACGCTCGCTCAGGTGCGTGGTGCCGTCGGCCTTCTTCATGCCGAGCACGCGCCGGCCCACGAAGGTCGCGACCGCGCCCGCGAGGATCTGCCCGACGGTGTGGGCCGCGGCGGCGCCGGCCTGGGCGCCCGAGGGGTTGCGGCGGCGACGCGCGCGCCGCTCGGAGTGGCTGTCGTAGTGGTTCATGCTCTCGTGCTCCTTCGCGGGGGCCGGGTGGGGGTTCAGGAGTTGAAGTTGGATTCTCCGCATCGCCGGGCCTCGTTTGTGCCTAGTTGTGCCACGCACCAACACGGCCGCAAGCCGTCGGCCGAGTAGGGATGCACTATGCGTTTTGATGCTAATTTATAGGGCGTTCAGCGCGTGCAGTGGTCCGCGCCGTTCCTTGGTAACGGGAGTGTCTTGCACGCACCGGCACACATGGCACAACTGGCGCGTGACTTCGGACTTCACGCCCAGCGCCACCCCGCCGCACGGCGCGCGAACGCTCCCCGCGGGGTTTCCTCCCCTTCGTCCTCGGGCCCCCGTGCCCCTCGCGCCTGCGACCCGGGGCCGTTCGCGTTCGCCGCTGCGCGCCGTCGAGCCCCGCAGCGGCGCTCACGCGCTGTTGCTCGCGATGGCGCGTCGGGGCCGCGGGCGCCGCATGGGCCGCGAAGACATCGCCCGCGCGCTGCGCCGCGAGGCCCCCGGGCGCTTCGCGTGGGCCGCGGGGGTGCTCGACGTCGAAGCCCTGCGAAAGCTCCTCGGCGAGCTCGCGCGGCGGGGGTTCGTCGCGAGCGCGGGCGACACGTGGCGCGTCACCGCCGCGGGCCATCGCGCGGCACTCGACGGCGCCGCGTTCGGGCGCGTGCGTTTCGCCGGGACTCCCGCGCGCGTCGCCGAGACGATCGCCGCGGCGAAGGACTATCGCGCGGCGGCGCGGGCGCTGGGCGTGCTTCCTGCGCGGGCGCGGCGCTGGGCGTCGAAGCTGCGCGCGCAGGGGTTCAACGCGACGCCGCACGGAGCCGCGCCGAAGAGGGCGACGACATGACCACGAACTCCGACCGGGCACCCGCGCCCTTCGACCGCTCGGCGCCCTGCGCGTGGTTCGCGCGACCTCTTCCGCGCAACGGATGTCCCGCGGGGCACCGCACCACGCGCGGGCGGTGCCTCGAACACGGCGCGCGGCCCGACGATGCGCCCGGCGATGCGTCGCCCATCACGCCCCGGCGCCGGCCAGGTTCCACGGCGCCGCTCAGCGCATGGGAGCCACTGCGCGCCACAGCGGGCGACTACGAGGCCGCCGCGAGAGTCCTCGGCGTGACAGCCGACAGGGCCCGGCGGTGGGCGTTCGATTTCGCTCTCCGCGGGCTCGACCCGCGCGGACAGTCCGCGGGTGCGCTCGACGGCTTCACTGGAATCTGCGAGGCCACCGAGACGGCGACCCGCGGCGTCTGCGTGCCCCTGACTCGACCTCCGCCTCTCAACTCCTGCTCGGCGGCGCCCCGAGGACGCTGCGGCGACGCCTTCGACCTGGACGCCGTCCCGCTGCCCGCCGTCTCCGCGGCGACATCGCGCGGGACCGCCCGGCGCCGGCCCGCGCCGCTCGGCGCGTGGGAGGTGCTTCGGGCGTGGCGCGCGGGAGAGGTCCTCAGCGTCAAGCGAGCCCTCGGAACGACCTTCGTGCCCATTCGCGCGTGGGAATTCGACTTCGCGTCGCGCGGGCTCGACCCGAGTACCCTGCGCGCCGGGGCCGTCCTCGGGCTCGTCAACCGATGCGAGGAGTCGGTGTCGTGACCTTCGCTTCGCCGACCACGGCCGCAACCATCGCAGGCGCCATCGCCGACGCCGCGACCTTCGCCGACGCCGCGCGAGCCCTCGGGATCTCCGTGGCGCATCTCCGTCGACGACGCCGCGCGCTGGGGATCACCGTCGCGCCAGGTCGAGCGCGCCCGGCGCTGACCCGCTCGCGCATCACCGCGGCGCTGAGGGAGCACGGGACGGGTGTCGCTGCTGCGCGGGCCCTCGGGGTCGCGCCGTCGACGCTTTACGCCGCCGCGCGTGCTCTCGGGGTCACGTTGAGGGGGTGGTCGCTTCGCCTCGCGCGAGCACGGTTGCTCGATGCGCTGGCGCGCTCGACGACGCTGCGCGAGGCCGCGCGAGCCCTCAGCGTGTCCCTGCGCGGGCTCCATGCGCTGCGTCGACGGACGGAGTTGCGGGAGCGCCCGCTGTGGCCGGTATCGGCCGTCGCTTACCACGCCGCGTGCGAGCTCAGCGCCGACCGACGGGAGCTGCGTGCCCGCCTCGGGCTCGGCGCGAAGGGGCTGCGACGGCTTGAGCGCGCGCTGGCGCGTCGTCGCGCCCTCGACGACTACGCCGCTAACCTCGCGAGGCCCACGAAATGAACCGCACCGCCGCCCCCATCAACGTCGCGTCCTGGGCCGCCCATGACGCCGCGATTCGCGCGTCGCGCCTCCTCCGCCTGCTCGCCCTCGAAGGGTTCGGCGACGCGCCCGAGTGGGTCCGCGCGATGGTCGCGGCGACATGGGCGACGACGCGCCGCGAGCTCGCCGAGCACCTCGTTTCCGGGCGCGAGCCGTGGGAGCTCGCCCTCGTCGTCGCCGCCCCGGCCCACGCCGATGCGGTCGGGCTCGATGCGTGGTCTCTCACGGGCGCCCTTGGGGTTGACGCTTGCGCCATCGCGGGCGCCGTGCGGGACCGCGAGAACGTCGCCGATGCGGTGGACCCCTCGCGCGTTCGCGAGGTCATGCGCGCGCCGACGCAGGGCGATGGGGAAACGCTCCGCATCGTCGCCGCGCGCAGGGACGGGGCGCTGTGGGTTGGCGACGCGGCGCTCCGACGGTATGGCGCCGGCCGCGTCGCTGCCTGAGCCCCCCGCGGTGCAGAAATAGACAACGGCCCGAGGGAGTCGGAGTACCTCCCCCGGGCCGTCGCACCGGTACACCACGAACCGAAGCAGTCCGAACCATGACACAGGGTCGACGTGGTGCAAGCACGCTCGCGAGCATCGGCGAGCGCGCACCACGCCAACATCGCGAGCACCAAAGACGACGGCCCCGGGAAGGAGGTAGGACTCCCCGGGGCCGTCGCCGCCCGTGCCTTGGGCGCCGAGAACATGACATGCGGTCACCTTGGCGCAAGCTCCGTTGCGTTGTGCCAGGGCTCGCGCCCGAGGGAGCGCGCGGAGGTCGTTGACGTCGCCCTGCGCGCGCTTCCCCTGCGGTATGCTCGCGTCGACGATGTCCGCGCCGAAGAAGACCAGCACGAAGACGGCCCCGAAGAAGACTCCGCCGGCGGCCGACTCTGGCGCAGAGGGGCGCAAGAAGAGCAAACTGACCCAGATTGGCGACGACGCGAAGAAGGCCGTGATGCGAAAGGCCCTCCTCGCCGAGCTCCGCCGCCAAGGGTGGAACCTCACGCGAACCGCCGAAGCCCTCGACATCCTCACGGCGTCGGCGGTCATCCGAGCGATCAAAGACCTCGGGCTTGATGACGAGTACGAGGCAGCCCGTCGCCGCGGCGACGTTGCGCCGGGGCGCCCAACGTAACCGGCCTCGTTTGGGAACGGGCTTGACAACGTAAACGGACTCGTGCAGAAACGCCCCCACGCCCCGGCGGTGTGCGATCGACGCACGCCCCGCGATGGCGTGGGAGGTTCGTCATGGTGGGTTCTGCCTGTCGGGGCGCGGTGACGTCCGCGCTTGTGGTCGCCTGCGCGCTGCTCCTCGCGGCGCTCCTCGCGGCGCTGGTGTTCGTCCTGCGTGCGCTCGCGGTGCGCGGCGTGGCTCGCGCGGGAGAGGTCCTCGCGGTGCTGCGCCGCGAGCCCCCGAGGACGCCGGCGGTGCTGGTGCGCGTCGAGTTGCGGCCGACGCCGCGTAACCGGCGGCGCCCCCCGCGGCTGTTGCTGTTGGAGCCGCCGCGCCCGGTGCTCGTGCTCGACGCGGCGGGGGTGTGCTCGTGAGCGCCGCGGTGGTGAAGGTGAGGCCCTCGGCGGCGGTGCGCCGGGCGAAGGCCCTCGACGCGGTGGGGAAGCTCATCGATGAGACCGCCGACTATGGCGGCGAGGTGGTCGGGGCGCTGGCAACGTTCCTTGTGCGCTCGCACCGGGCCCCGCCCGAGGGGCGGGAGTTCGCCGACGCAATGACCATGGACGCCCTCGTCGGCGTCGCCCAGCGCGCGATTAGCGAATTCTCGCGTGCGATGGTGGACACCCCCGACCGCCTCACCGAGCGCGAGGCCGTCGAAGCCGAGCACGCAGCGCGAGAGCTTCGCCGCGTCGCGCGGGCGCTCGCCGCGTCGGCGCCTCTGGTGCGCTCGCTGCGTCGCCGTGGGGGTGCGCGATGACGCGCGCCGAGAGGACCTGCGCGGCGCTCTCGGCCGCGTTCTGGGCGATGGGGGAGGTCCGCCTCGGGCGCGGTCGAAGCCTGCTCGTCGAGGTATTCCCCCTCTGGCTGCGGGCCATCACCGTGATGAGCTTCCGCGTGCAGCCCGGCGCCACGAACGCCCACCGCAACGCCCGTGAGATCGACGCCCTCCTCCGCGCTCTGCGCAACGTCGACGGGCCGCCGCAGGCGAGGACCGCAGCGCGCGGCCTCGCGAGCTTCATCGCTCGCGCCGAAGTCCGCCGGGTCACCTGGGAACGGGGCGTGTAGCAACTCAGGGAGTCGGGGTATTTCTCCTCGCGCACCGTCACCCTGAGACACCGGAGGACGAGCCGTGCCGACTGATCCGAGCGACCCGCAGACCAGCCCTTCCCTCACCCGTGCTCAAGAGGCGCAGGAGCACGCCGCATGGTTGGACGACGTCCGGGCGAAACTGCGAGAGCTTGAAGCTGCGCGCGGTGGTGAAGGTTCGTGGTCACCTGCGCTCGCGGTCGATGCGGGGCTACGTTACCTCGCAGTCCTCGACACGGAATCCCTCGCGGCGAGCGCGTCGGCCGCGTTCGCGGAGCGTATCACCGACCCTGCTGCGCGTGTCCGCTTCACGGCGGCGAGGGCGGAGGCGCTCGAACGCATCAGAGCTCACGCAGAGACCGCGAGCGTTGGAACGTTTGTGACGCTCCATTCCGTCATGCCGGCCGCCGCACAGCGAGACGGGCTTGAGATCCTCACGCGGTCAGCTACGGCCGTTCGAACCAGAGCGGCGGTTCTCTCTCCTAACGCCGAACGGCTGTTGAGGCAGTGCCCGAGCCCGTGGGACGCCGAAGGTGGCTTCCCCGTCGACGATGCTGTTTTGACGGCCCTCGAGATGGTGAACGCGGGCGACGCCCCGGTGGTTCTCGGCGCTGCCAACATACCCGACCCCTCCGGCGAGATCCGCGAGGTCGAGGGTCACCTTGCTCGCGTCGCCGGGTCTCCGCTCATCGCGGAGCCATCGCATCTCACCCGGACTGCGATCGGCGTACTCAACACGCTACGAGCATCGGGTCTGTGGGACGCCGCCAGAACCGAACAAGCAACGCAGCGCAGTCAGATCGAGAGAATTCTCAAGATTGCCACCGCGCTCCATCAAGCGAGAAACCCGGTCGCTCCGCTGGTGGTGATGGTCTACGCCGCGGCGACTCTGCCCCTCGGCCCGCGCGCGTTCGTTCAGAACTCCAGCGATGGGACCGCGCGCGTCTGGCGACGTGTCGCGCAGGGTCTTCGGGTACTCTCCGAAGCCGAGCCCCAGCACGGCGCCCGCGATCTTGCGCGCCGAGCGGTGGAGTCGCTCGGGTATCGCTTCGGCGATCTCACACAGGCCGAGCGAACGGCGCGGTCACGCGCCAAAGCGAAGCGAACGGGGGGGCGGCGTGGGTGATGCCGGGCCACCGTTGGAGAGACAAACGCTTGCGCCGCAGTGCGATAGGCGGACTGCGTTACGCGGTAACGCGGCGTTACGAGCGACGATATTCGCGCCCCGCATGGCGCCGCGAAAACGGCGCGGTATCGCTGCGGCGTGAGGTCATCACCATGACTCGATCGCAGATCTACCGTCTCGCCGCTGAAGCTGACGTCGAGGTCCGAACCCTGCGCGCGTTCCTCCGCGGCGGCGCCGCCCGCGCGGCGACCCGCCGGGTGATCGTCGACGCCGCGGCGCGGCTCGGGCTCGCCGATTTTATCCCCGCCGAGCACCGCGCGCATCGCGCCGAGGAGGCCGCCGCGTAGCGCATGGCGCGACGCGGCCGAAGAAACACGAACGCCCGCGGGGACCAGCCGCGGGCGTTCGCACGAACAAACGGAGAACCCCATGAACATGCATCCGGGCGCCGCGAGGCGCAACGGGCGCAGGGCGACGGCGACGTCTGCCTTGGGCTCGCGACACCACACCCGCAACCACCACGCGCATGAGTTCCTGCGCGCGAGCACCGCGGACGGTGCCCCGTGAGCGTCCGCGGGACCCAGCCCGACTCCCCGCGAGCGATTTTCGCAGGCGATGCCGACCGCGAAATGGAGCGGCTCCGCGCCGCGGATGACCCCCGGGTGCAGCGCGCGCCGCGGGAGGCGTCGGCACCGACGGCGATCCCGCCCGCAACTCCGTCGACGGACCACGGCGACGCTGCCGAGGCGCTCCGGGCGCGCATCGCGAACATCAACGGGCGCGACCGCGCGAAGCAGCAGCAGGAGCCCGACCCCGGCCACGTCGTCGCGGACATCGCCCGCACCGACGGGACCGTGGTGCGCGTGGCGGTGAAGCGGTACCAGCCCGAGGGGCCGCAGCAGCGGGGCGACGGCGGCGCGGTCTACGTTGACCTCCGGGTGTGGACCGGTGCGTGGCCCGTCAAAGGGAAGGGCGTCGCCCTGCGTCCGCGCGAGCTCGCGCGCATCGCGGCGGCGCTCCTCGACGCGGCCGACGTGATCACCCGCGAACGGGGGTCGCGGTGACCCGGCGCCGCACCCCGCGCCGGCCCGAGGGCGACGGCTCCGAGCTCAACCCCTCGACGCCTCCCCAGGGCGACGCCGTGGTGGCGCTGCACATGGCGCCCGAGGACACCGACCGCGAGGAGCTCCGTGGATGGCGCCGCGCCCTCGACGCGCTCACCCCGGAGCGCAGGGCGATGGTGCTTCGCATGGCCCGGGTGCTCTCCCTCGCGGCGGAGCTCCCCGCGCAGGCCCCGCAGCGGTCGCGGCTCGCGCCGATCGCCGCCAACGACGGGCCCGAGGGCGACCCGGGCGACGTCGAGGGCGACGCGCCGGCGGACGCGCTCTCTCGGGCGCACGCTCGGCGCATCCTCGCGAAGCACGGCCGACGGGACGGTGCAGCATGAGCGCCCCGACGCCGGCCATGCCCGTCCCGACGGTGGCGCCTCACGAGCTCGAGGCGTTGCTGGTCTACGCCACGCGCTACGCCCTCGGGCGACAGACGTACGCCGTCGATGACGTCGCCGGGATCATCGAACGCACGGCGCCGAAGCTCTCGGCGCGGACGCGCGCGGTGCTCTCGCGGGACATCGCCGAAGCCGCGGCGCGCGGTGCTCTCGGCGCGGACATCGACGCGCGCCGCTGGCGCGATGCCCTGCGCGCGCTCCTCGACGCCGGGGGTGCAGCATGAGCGCGCTCCTCGACGCGGCCGATGCCATCGCCGCCGTTGAGCGTGCGACGCCTCGGAGCGCGCTGCACAGCGCGGCGCAGTGGTACGCCGCGAACTTCGGGTGGCCGGTGTTCCCGCTGCACAGCGTCCGCGACGACGGGCGCTGTACCTGTGGTGAGTACCCCTGCGGCACCGACAACAGGGGCGCCGGGAAGCACCCCCGCACGCGTTCAGGGTGCCTCGACGCGAGCCTTGACCCCGACGTGATCGCCGGGTGGTGGCGCCGATGGCCCGACGCCGGGGTTGCGATCGCCACGGGCCGGGGCCTTGTCGTGGTGGACATCGACCCGGCGCACGGTGGCGACGACGGGCTTGTTGACCTCCGCCGATCGCTCGGAGAGCTCCCCGCGACCGTCGAGTGCCTCACGGGCGGCGGGGGGCGCCATCTCTACTTCGCGGCGCAGGGCCTCCCCGTGCGCAACGCCGCAGGGTTCCACGGGGCGCCCGGCGTCGATGTCCGCGGCGAAGGGGGCTACGTCGTCGCGCCGCCGTCGCGCCACGCGTCGGGGGGCGTCTATCGCTGGGAGGCTTCGGGCGACCCCGACGACGTAGACCTCGCGGCGATCCCTCCGAACTGGCGCGACGCGATGACGGCGCAGCAGCAGCGGGGGCCGGCGTCGAGAGGCGCGAAACCTCGAGACGGCGCCCCCGTCGATCCCATCCCCGCGGGGCAGCGCAACGTCACCTTGACGCGCATGGCCGGTCACCTGCGCGCCGCAGGGTTCGAGCTGGACGAAATCGCCGCGGCGCTCCTCGCGGTGAACGGGCGCCGCTGCGTCCCGCCCCTCACGGAGCGTGAAGTCGCGCGCATCGCGGAGAGCATCCACGCCCGTGACCCGGGCTATCGCGACCCCGGCGCCACGCTCCCCGTGACCTCCGAGCTCGCGCCGCCCGAGGACATCGATCGCGCGTATCGGGTGATCCTCGACGCGCTCACCCTCTCGCCGGAGCATCGCGAGGCCCTGTGCCGCACGGGGTTCGGCGACGCGGCCGTCGCAGCCTCGGGCGCGCGCTCACTCCCCGTCGAGGGGCGCGCGCGGCTCGCGTCGGCCGTCGTGGCGGCGATCGGCGAGGATGCTGCGCGCAGGGTGCCGGGCATCGTGCGCGTCGAGGAGCACGGCCGCGCGTGGTGGTCTCTCGCCGGCCCCGCCGGGATCGTGGTGCCCCTCCGCGACGGCCGCGCCGAGGGCGACCGCGTGGCGGCGCTCCTCGCGGGCGCCGAGGGGCTCCACGGCGGTCGCATCGTCGGGAGCGCGCAGCGGGGAGGCCCTGGCGGGATCGTGGTGCCGCACCTTCCCCAGCGCGCGCGGGAGCTCCTCGACGCGGGTGCAGCGCGCGCCGTCGTGGTCGTCGGGGCCCTGCGCGCAGAGCTCGCGACGGCGCGGCTCAACCTCCCCTGCGTCGGCGCTCCGGGCCTCGACGGATGGCGCCTGGCACTCGACGCGCTCACCCGCTGGTCAACGGTGGCGCGCGTCGCGGTGGTGCTGAACAGCGGCGCGACCGCGACGGCGACGGAGCGCGAAACCAGCGCGTGCCGCGAAGCGATCGCCGCCGCGGGCCTCGGGTTCGACCGCTTCAACGCGGGTGACTTTGATTCCTACCTCGCCGCGCGTGGCGCGGCCGAACGGGGTGCAGCGTGAACACGGCGACGACGGACACCGCGCAGGGCGATGGGGCTCTCGCGACGACGGAGCACGGCGACGGCGCCGATGCCTTCAACGAGCACAGCGGCGAGGGGCTGTTCACGGCCGACGACGGCGGCGAGGACATCGACGCGGCGGAGCTCGCGCGGCGCCTCGACGCTGCACCCGAGGCGGAGCGCAGCGGGATCGCCCTCGCGCCGCGGATCATCGCGCGCGTCGTTGAGCTCCTCGACGGCGGCGAGGATGCTGCGGCGGCAGAGCTTCGCCGGGTGGTGAAGCGCCACGGGCTCACGGCCGCATGGGACGGCGCGGTGCAGCGCGCGCAGCGGGAGGCCCGCGCCGCGGCGAAGGCGGCGAAGGCCCGGCGCGACGCAGAGGATGCCGCGCGAGCTCGCGCCGACCGCGAGGCGGAGCGCGCGCGCGACCGCGAGGCCCGCGAGGCCCGCGCCCGGGAGCGTGGGGAGGCGCTGGCGCCGTTCACCACGGAGGTTGAGCTCCCCGGCGGGATCACCGTCGCGACGGAGCCGGGGTCGATGGTCGCCACCGTGCCGGCGAAGGGCGACCGCGCGCCGGAGCGGTTGCCTCTGCTCAACGCCGCGCCGCGCGTCGTGGCCGTCGTGGCGGAGCGCGCTGCACCCGACGCCACGCCGGAGCGGTTTGTCCACTACCAGTTCGCCCGCGACGGCGGCGCCATCACGGAGGTTGAGCTCCGCGCGACGGACATCGCGACGACGCCGTGGATGGACGCGCACGGGCTGTACGTCCCGAGCACGGAGCGCAAGGCCCGTGACCTGGCGCTCAACACCCTTCGCGAGCTCGCGACGCGGGCGCCGATCGTCCAGCGCCGCGCATACCTCGGGTGGGAGCGCACGGCCGAAGGGTGGATGTTCGTTCACGCCGCGGGCGCCATCGACGCGGGTGGTGCCGTCGAGGGCGTTGACGTGCGCGTGCGTGACAGCCTCTCGCGGTTCGCGCTCCCCGCGCCGCCCACGGGTGCAGCGCTTCGCGAAGCGGCGCTCACGGTCCTCGCGTTCGCCGAAGCGGGGGGTGCGAGCGGCGCGCGGGTGATCCTGCCGTGTCTCGCGGCGACCGTCCGCGCGTGCCTCGGGCCGGTAGAGAAGGGCGTTACGGTATGGCTCTCGGCGCAGACCGACGTCGGTAAGTCCTACCTCGCGTCCCTGTGCGCGCGCTTCTACGGGCCGGCCTTCACCCGCGACGCGCCGGCCGTGTCGTACCTCCCCGGGCGCAGCAGTGAACCCGGGATCATCGGCCTTCTCGCCGCCGCGGGCGACGTCGCGGTGTGGTGCGACGACGCGAAGGAACAGGGCGTGACCCTCGCGTCGCGCGTGACGCACGTTCACTTCAACCGGGCCGGCGATGCGAAGTCCCGTCGCGACGGCGCCGCGCGCGCCACCGTACGCCCGAGGGCGACCGTGAAACTCGTAACCGGCGAGACACCCCCGCGCGGACACAGCGTCCGCAACCGCGCCGTCATGGTCGCGATGCACGGAACCGCGGAGCGCCGCGACGCGCCCGGGATCGACCGCTTCGACGGCCCTGCGTCCGCGGGGGTGTTCGCGGCGGCGACGGCGGCGATGATCCGATGGCACCTGCAACGCCTCACGGCGCGCGGCGAGAGCCCCGAGGACATGCGCCGCCGCGACCGCGCCATGGCCGGCGCCTGGGAGCTCAACGGCAACGGCCGCGAGGGAGAGCGGTTCGGCCCCCTCGCCGCCGGGCTCGACACCCTCTGTGAATGGCTCTCGGAGGTCCTCCCCGACGCCGCGTCGCGCGTCGAGGCGCTCCGCCGCCGGGCCCGCGATGTCCTCGCGGCGCTCCTCGCCGAACAGACCGCCGCCGTGGCGGAAGAGTCCCCCGCGGCGCGGTTCGTCGGAATCCTCGCGTCGGCCATCGTCGCCGGCCACGCGCATGTCGCGGAGGTCGATCCCCAGGGCGCGCGCAGGGCCCCGAAGGTGCGCGCCGACGCGTGGGGGTGGGGCCCGTCGGGTGACGGGTTGAAGGGCGCCGGGACGCGCATCGGCCTTCTACTCCCGAGCGTGCCCGGCGCCGTCGCCCTCGACACCGCCGCGGCTGTGCGCCTCGCGAAGCAATGGACCCGCGACGGTGACCGCCCCGTCGACGTCGACGAAGAGCGCGTGGGCGCCATGCTGTATCACTCCGGCGCGCTGCACACCGTCGAGTTGAAGGCCGGCGGGAAGCGCGTCACCTGCGACGGCGCGAACCTGCGCCCCCTCGCCGAAGTGAATACGGGCGTGCGCTACGGGGGCCGGCGCGGGTGGTTGTTCGTCCGCGCGGAGCTCCTCGCGGGTGACGGGGGCCTCCCCTACCAGCGCCCCGACGACGGCGCCGAGGACCCCCAGGGCGACCCCGGCGACCCCTCCGAGGCCCCGTGACAGCGGGGGGTGACATGGCCCGGTGTCACGCCCGAATCGGCGACAACTCCCCGGAATCACCCGAGGAATCCGCCGCGGTGGGGGTCGTGACACCGGCCCGAAATCAGAACCCCCCCCATAGGGGGACGGGGAGAAAAAAAAGAGGGGCCCCCTCGGAGGGGGAGTACCTCACGGCCGTTCAGTGTGCGGCGACCGTCCCGGGAAGGTCCCGGCGATGGGTGTACGACCATCAACGCGCCGCTGGCGGTCGCGGGGGGCTGGTCCTCGCGACCGCGTGGCGGCGACACCTCGAGGAGCTTCACGGATGCGACTGCGACGGAAGGGGCGACACTGGTACCTGCGGATCCGCCGAGGGGGGCGGGATACCGAAATCGCGACGGGCTACACCGACAAGAAAGCCGCCGAGAGCTTCGCGCGGCGGTGGGAGCGCGATGCCGCGGACCCCGAAGGTGCGACCCGTCGGCGCGCGGAAGGGACCACCGTCGGGGAGCTGGTAGAGGCGGAGGCGGAGCGCCACGACGCAGAGGTTGCCGCGGGGCGCCTCGCACCGGGCACGCGCGACTTCTACCGGCGACGCCTCGGGACCATCCTCCGCGTGTTCGGCGCGGACTGCCGCGCCATCGGCCTCGACGCCGCTGCGGTGGATGCCTTCATCGCCACGCGACGCGACGAGGGGGTCACGGAGCACACCGTCCACAAGGAGCTCGGGACGCTGCGCAGGATGCTCGACGCGGCGGCGCGGTCGGGAACGTGGTGCGGCGACACCCGCAAGGTGATCCCAGCGCGGTTCTCTCCGAGCTACACGCCGCGGGACCGATGGTTGTCTGTGGCCGACGTGCGGGACGTCGTCGCGGTGCTCTCGCCGGGCCGTGGCGCGTGGGTAGCTCTCGCCGCGGGAGCTGGCGCCGAAGTCGCGGCGCTCACTCTGGCGGAGCGGGGCGACTTCAACGAGGCCCGCGGGACCGTGCTCGTACGGGGGACGAAGAACGCGAGGCGCCGGCGGGAAGTCCCGCTGGTCCTCGCGCCCTGCGCGGAGCTGGTAGCCCGCGCGTTCAGGGACGGCGACGGGGAGGCCCCGACGCTCCTACGGCCGTGGGGGAAGAACTGGCGGGACCTGCAACACGCCGCGCGGCGCACCGGATGCCTTCGCACCGGATGCCTCACGGGCCCGAAGCGCGTTCACGTCTGCGACCGCGAGGATTGCGCCGAGGCGGCGGTCGCCCCGTTCTCGCCGCACGCGCTCCGGCACACCTTCGCCACCTGGCATCTCGCCGCGGGAGCGTCCTTCGATGACGTCGCCGTCGCCATGGGCCACGCCGGTACGGCCATGCTGCACCGGGTCTACGGGCATCTCGGGCCCGAGGAGCTCCGGGCGCGACTCGCGGCGGCGCTCACCCCGACGGCGCCGAAGGTCACCCCGGCGACACCCGAGGGGGCGACGGGGGGCTTGACCGGGGCGACTTCCCCGGATGTTCCCCGGTACGGGGCGCAAACGGCGCAATCGGCGCGCAGGGCGCGCGACCCCGAAATGACGAAACCCCTTCCGGGGAAGGGGTTTCAGGGTGCCGGCGGTCGGAATCGAACCAACGACCTTGGGATTATGATGCCCGGGGACAATCGCGCCGAACCCCTGCGCCGCAGTGCGATCGGCGACACCCCGGCGCCGAGTTCCCCGGATCTTCCCCGGGGCGCAGCAGCGGGCGCCAGAGACCGGGGCGCCGTCGAGGCGCTCCGAGGGGAGGCCCTGGCGCTCCTCGCCGCCGTGGATGAAGGGCGCCCCGCTGGCGACGCAGCGCGGGCCTTCGCCCTCGCGGTGCTCGCCACGGTCCCGCCGGGTGATTCGCGCTGGACGGCCGCGGTGGGGGTTCTCGAGGGAGGCCCCTTCCGTGTGCGCCGCGCCGTGCTCCTCGCCGGGGAGCTCCTCGACGGGGGCGCCAACGAAGGCGCGGAGGATGCCCCGGCACGACTTATCGGGAGCGGTTCCCTAGAATGACACTGACGTGTGTGGTGTCACGGTGTCACGCACCCATCTCATAGCGTGTTTCCCGGCCTTTCCTCGTGACACCGGCCATGACACCGGCGGTGTCACGGTGTCACGGGTGGGGCCGTCGGGGTGGCGCAGCGTGGCGCCGCGTCGAGGGGGTGCCGGGCGTCGAGGCGCTGTGAGCCCCGGGAGGCGCTCCGCGGGAGCGCGGACGGGCGTCGCGCCGTCCCGGGGTGCTCTCGGGCGCTACAGGGCAACGTCGCCCGGCGCCGGGCCATCCTCGCCGCCCTCGGGCCCGTGGTGACCTGCGCGCGTGGCGCCCCTCACCCCGGGGAACCGGGGGGCCAGCGCGAGCGCGGGGCGTTTCGCGCCGCGGCAGTCCTTCGGCGGCGCCCCGGCGGATAGTTTCCGCCACGGCGACCCCACCACCGCGCCCAACACCCTTTGGCGCCGACGTTGGGCGCGTTGGGCGAAATGGAGGGGGGGTGTCCGTACGTCCCCTGAATCGATCGCGAGCGAACACATTTCCGCGCGCGACCGCTCCCCCAGCCCCAACACGCTCCGCAGCGCGCATCGTTCTGTGCGCGGGCGCTCCTCCCTGATGGCGAGTCGCCCCCCGCAGTGCATCGTTCTGCGCGCGGGCGCTCCTGCGCCGCCGCGCTCCAGCGTCACGCATCGCCGGTCCTGCGCGGCGATGGGCGATGTTGGTGCCACTACGCCGCGGCGCGGGGCCGGGCACCGGCATCGGCGGGGGCCGCGGGCTCGGCCGGGCGTCGGCAGAGCGCCCACGCGTCGAAGCGGGACGGGGCCTTGCCGGTGCGGGTCGTGACGCCCTCGGCGGCGAGCTGCGCGGCGACCTCCGCGAGCGATCGACCCTCGGCGCGAAGGGCGACGGCGCGCGCGGTGATGGTGCGTTCCGCGGGGCAGGGCTCGAGCTTCTTTCCGTCGGCGGCGAGTTGAAACCCCCAGGGCACCGTGCCCGTTCTCTCCCAGCGTTCGCGCTTCACCTTCAACGCGGCCCTCGTACGGGCGCGGATCTGCGCGCGCTCGAAGGCGGCGGCGCCGTCGATCACCGTCCGCATGAACTGCTCCGCGGGGCCGTCGCCATTCCCGACCCCATCGGCCGACACCACGCGCCCCCCGGCGCGCGCCGCGAGGTGCTCCACCGTGCCGGCGATGAGGACGTCGCGTGCGAGACGATCGCGCTTCGCCACCACGAGCACCCCGGCGCCCTGGGCGCGCAGGGCATCGAGAGCCCCGGTGAGCCCCGGGCGGTCGTCGACGCCCTTGGAGCCGCTCACGCCCTGGTCTTCGCACCACGCGGCGACCTCGATGCCTTCTCTCGCGGCCCACGCCACGATCGCGGCGCGCTGGGCGTCCATCCCTAGGTTCTGGTCATCGGTCGAGACGCGCAGGTACGCCACGGCGCGGCGCGGGTCGCCCGCGGGGGCCTTGCGGCGGCTCACGGGGAGCTCCGGTCGAGGGCGGCGAAGGCGGGGCGTGCGGAGGTCATGGGCGCGGCTTGAAGCGCGGGCGACTGTTGGTCAACCCTCTGCGGCGCTGCGCGTTGTTGTGCAGACGCATGGTTGCACAACAAGCGCCCGTCTACAGCGTAGACACGTCGGCCGTTCACGGCGTCGGAGGGGAGGTTTCGCCCAACGAGGTGCAGTTCAACGAGCGAGGCGCGCGAGCACCACCGCCGCGCCGTCGAGCGAGGCGCGGGCCTGCGCAACGGCGACGGCCGCAGAGACCGCGCCCTCGGGCAGCACCGCCACCGCAGCGGCTTCGGCGATGGCGTCGAGTTGGAAGCGCGCGGCGTCGAAGAGCTCGGCGAGCTCCGACGGGAGCGAGGGCGGACGCGTCGAGGGCGGCGGAACGATGTGCAGCGAGCGCATGGGCGGGAACCTGCGTCGCGCCGACGCCACGCGCTACGAGCCCCGCGAGGCCCGCGCGAGCGCCCACGCTGCGCCCGCGATGAGCGCCCCGGCCACGAACACCGGGAGCCGCGACGAAGGCGGCGGCGACGCGCCCACGGTGGCGGCGACGCGCGCCGAGGTCGATCGGTAGGTAGCGAGGGCCTCGGCGCTCCACGGGTGCCAGCCCGCGCGCATCAGGCGGTCGTACCAACCCTCCCCGTCGCCCGTGGTGGTGAGGTAGCGCCAGGAGTCGGCGTAGGCGGGATTCGTCCCCGTGCCGGCGGCGAGGTTCACCGCGTCGGCCGCGCCCTCGGGGAGCGAGGCATAGGCGCGGTACACGAGCCCATCGGGGAGGCGCTGCACCGGGCCGCGCCAGGCGCTCCCGGGCTTCACGTTGCCGA
>CAZQUL010000013.1:0-6482 GCA_964596525.1 uncultured Gammaproteobacteria bacterium
TTTCAAAAGTCAAAAAAATAACAACTACATCCTGTTGTTATTTTTTTCTGTATTAAAAAATCCAGTAAAGGATTGCTAATACAATGGCAATGTCAACTGTCATGAATAATGGATTGCTAGTCCATTTTTCAAAGGCAATTGGCGCTGCTTGTTTTATAGCGGTTTTAACAGACATGATAGTCTCCTGCTCAAACGATTTGTGGAAGACGTCCTTGTCTTGGGGGGTTAGCGCATCTTGTTAAAGAATGCGCGTAACAATTGGTCGTGGCGGGATGGTGGTACGCCGTTAGATTCACCACGGTGTTGCATAACAACCATGTGGTCGCTGCATTCAACCGTGCTACGTCCGTGACGGGAAGAGATGGAAAGAATGATAGATTTCCCTGTTTCGACAGCACTGATGTAGCCGCCAACGCAATGTTTTAAATCCCGCCCTTCATTAGCCAATGCCGAACGAGTGTTCAATACCTTCATCCATTTAGGCATTTTCTTAGTCCATGTTGGCAATCCATGGCGAAGAGTTCGATAATCTTCCTTGTTTGCTTGGAAGAACGCTTCGCCATTGCGCTCACTGGCGCGGCGTAGTACAACAGCTACGCCCTCCTTACCAGTTAAGATGTCTTCATCCTGAATCTCATCTAAAAGCTGCAACGCTGTGAAGCGCCGTTCTTCACCTCCAACGTGCTGAACTCTCTCCTTGATCATCTCTGACCACCACCCCTTCTTCTGTAAATAGGACATCCAGTCCATGACTTTGACAGAACGATGGGTCGGCACGCCAATGCGGCGAGCATACCAGCCCATGGGATCCACAAATCCTGGACAGTTGTTCTCTTCTAAGAACTGCGTTGCCACCTTGTCCGTGAACTGGCCTTCCGAAACAATACCTCCAATTGTCTTCTTCCCTAACACCAAATCCTTGGCATCTTGCAAAGACACTGGGCCAACACCCATTTCCCACAATTCGCGGTCCATCGCGTAGTGTGGAACCAAAGCAGCTATTGCTGCGTTAGTTAACATCGGGTCAATGTACCTCCCTACAGGAGGTAATTGGCCGGTTACCTCCTTAATAACAGCACGGTCGGGTAATAACCCCAACCGCACTTTTGCGTTACCGCAGCGCAAAATATCTTGAGTGCGCTTCACAGCGTCCCAGTTTAAATCGCGGATGCGGATAGGGGTATTAACCGCCCCAACGTTGCCATCCCATAGGCGTACACCCTCCACCGCTGCGCGGCGTGCGATGGGGCTAATGCGCCCTAATGCTGCGATCGCCTTACGACCGAATGACGCAACTTCACCGTTGCGATCCACGAACTTCTTGTTCGCTGCCAACCATCTCCATCCACGAAGATAGTTGACACAAAAAGGAAACGAATCCCCCTTCTTAAAAGGTTGCTCCCAACGGTTCCAGTGTTTTACCATAAAGCGAAACTTGCTGCTATCCTTACAGCCAGCGATGAACCATAATGCACGGACGTCGCTGCCCGATAATCCGTGACAGCTGTAGCTGTCAAAGCCGCCGCGGCTACGTTTACCGTCTGCTAAGGTCGAACCGTATTCCCCATGGATGGGGATAAGAACCGCTTCGGCAGCTACCATTGCCTCTCTCGAAGGCTGATAGCGCTTATCTGCCATAAAGACAGACCAGTTATTAATTCCATAAGCGGCGGCATACGCTTTAGCTGCACGGATGCGGCGTTTTTGCTGACGCTCTTCAGCAGTAACAGGATCGCGTGCAATAGCACGTACTGCCTTAATCTCGTTCCAGTCCTCCAATCCTTCAGCAATGATTGCTGAAGAGCTTCCAAAGTTCAAAGGATTACGGAAGTTTAAAGTACCCATGATAATTCTCCTGATAAGGAATAAAGATAATCTATCAATCTAGGGTGAGATTGATAAACGTTAAATAAGCTCATTACAGTAATATGTATCTGAAATAAAATGGAATCACGGCATACGGGTTAGCCCGAAAGCTAACCCGAATCCATATAAGGAACGTACTTGGCACGTCTTGGCTGTAACAACATCGTGTGTCTTACGTATTCTCGATTGATATCAAAGAAACTCATTCCATAACCTTTCACCGGCACTTTAGATTTGTTAGAGGTTCGCTCCACATTACCCCACCACTTAGTTGGATCACAACCTTTGGTGTAAATGCACAAGGTACGATCTTTCATCAAACCACCTACACCGCCATTATACGCAGCCATTGTAAAAGCTAGTACGGTGTCAGGATCTTTAGAAAAACCTTTTAATCGGTTATAGTTGCTTCTATTCTTCAATACGATTGCACGTAATTGATAAGAAGGATTAAAACGATCTTCCCATTTCCATGAAGCCATGGATTTGTCCAAACGCTTAACTTCTTCATAGGCATTAAATTTCGATGTCACTGTCAATTGCCCTAACCCAAATCCGTATTCACGACTTGTCTTAAGTTCAACTTTAGGATTCCAACAACGCTTGTGTTTAAGAGAAATGCAACTTTCTGTTTCCACTTGCGCTGCAAACACCGAATACGGTTTTATCTCTGGCCAGTATGCAACTAACTCTGCTTTAAGCGCAGGTAGATACAATTTAGCATTAGGAGGGTTATTGGGCATTGAAGCGCTTACTGCTACAGATGTTAGCCATAGCAGTAAGAACAATACCCGCATCACGTTCGTGCTGCCCAAGATGCAACGACGTACAACACCATGCAGATAACCAATGAGACTGATAAGAACACAATAGCGCCAGCGATGTTGCCATCTCTAGCTTCTCGTGCAAACTTTTCTAAGTCCACATAGGGGAAGAACACTTTGCGAGTTACCAATGTAACGGCCGCTGCTGCGATCACAACAACAAAACTGTACACGATAACATTTGCTTGTGCTGCATCGATGTAGTACAAATACGCAAGTGCTGGTAATAAAAATACCAGCACACGTGCATCAAGGAGAATAACGAAACATTTAATAAGCGTACGCAAATAATTGTCCACGATTTATCCCCCCAGAAAAACATTCACACGAACTGTGTGAACATAGTATTAAAACTCACGAATGGATAATACCAAATCTGTCAGTGCGATGTTAATAGGTTGGCTAACGTTTCTTACGGTCAACGCATAAGTTCCACCACCATATCCACTGACATATAAACGTGCTTTAGCGGATTTGTGAATAATAAAAGGGATGTTTAAAGGGGGTTTCTGCGCCGCCGCCTTTGTATAATGAAAAATACAATTTTAAAAAGGCATCGTCTTCTATTAAGATCTCCACTATAAAGGAATGGCATCTGACACACGATAGCGCGGACTGCTACGTCTAATAGCCAGCGTTGAATTGCCAGAAGATGTAACCGCATTTACACTAAACGGTTTTAGGTTTTGATAAATAAGTCCAGAACCTGTCACAAAAGACAGTTTGAATCTCAGCGATTTTATATCGGATGTCATGATGGCAGAATCATTTATCGAATATACATATTGAATCGCATAGCTACTAAACTGCTTCATGATTTCCATAACTGCTTTTTGTAAATCTCGAAGTTTTGCATTTTGATTGGTGGGAATGCCCGTTGCTTTTTTAGCAATTTCGAAAGCTAGATCGATGTAATTTTTACGATTCATCCCGATTAAATCCACACCTGATTCCGCAATCCATTGCTGATATGTTAAAGCGGATAATGAGCAAAGTTGATCTTGCCAATAAAGCCGAGACATGGCGTCCATCAAATGCGCGCGTCCAACAGGTCCCTCACTACCTGTTACTTGACCATTTAGTTGATTTTCCACGCTATGTCTCCCGCATACAACATGATAACGTCTCATTAATTCTTTTTGAACCAATACAGCGTTTTGATAGAATACATCTGGGCTATTATACACATAAGACGGTGTTGGGGTGCTGCCTATCAGTTGCAATAATTCGTCGTCGCTAACAAATTTTTCTTGAACAGATTGGCGAAGCTGCGCTAATGTTGGTGTAAAGAAAGTTGTTTTTGGTATACAGCGCGCTGGCAATTCCGGTATTGTCTCTAACTCTACATCTAAATACCCTTTGTTTAAACAATAGATAAATAAGATGTATGCATTTTTTGGTGACATGAAAAAACGATGACCGCTCAACGGATGCGTGATATAAACAGTGCCAGTGTACCCACCGCGAGATGCGGTATATAGCCACATGTTCAAAAGCACATTTGACAACGGGAATGCCACTCTATCTGAAAAATCTAGCATTGATGATTCTACGATTTTGGTAGGGTATCTATTGCCACTAGAGGACAACCCTATTCGATTGGTTTCTATCGCAGCTAATTTAATTTCATCGACATCTTTTGGATTATCTTTAGCTAACAACGACTGTTTTTCAATCATGTCTTCTAATAAGGTAAAATCGCGAGATGTGGCAAGTTGTCTAAAATTAATAACCTCATGTTCTAGAACACATTTTGGCACCAAATTTTCATTGTTTAAAAAATCGGTCGTATCATGTCCGATGTAATATCGCGTCAACGGAATACCGGCGGGTGTTGCTAATTTATTAACTAGCAAATCAAATGTGTCTTGTAAACCAATGTGCTTTTCAATATAGCGTATGTTTCGATATAAGAACAATGTTTGCTCTAAAGGTAAATCATCAATATATTTTCCAATATATCCGTGACTGTTTAGAAACTCTCTAATATGAAAACTATGCGCGTTTGGGGTAAGACAATTGTTTAGACGAAAGTTTAGAATCATCTTTGGCATATTCACCATTAGCACACCAACTACACATGCGGTGTAAAGATTATTGGCTAATGCATAGTCAGGATTATGCCATCTTGCCAAACAACCTTTTATCCAGTTTTCTAAGGAATAGATAATGTTTATCTCTTGATCCTCAATGTAACCGATATCAATAACCCCATTCATATTTCGTTTAATAAAACCAAATCGTTTGTCCGTATCAGGATAAATGATTTCTTGTCTAAAATGTCCCCCAATATAAAGTATGTCACCGTCTTTTGCACTAATAGCTATATTTGGGGATATGGGGTTTAATATCCCTAACACTAAATGTTCGTGTTCTGGATATCGAGCACATAAGTCTAAATAGTAGCTAGTGCCATACCGATATTCGTTGGCAGTAGTGGTGTTGTTATTAATGAGCGCTTTATTAAAATTAGCCAGAACAGGGCCGTTGTCGCTAGCAACGTATACTAACATTTCATCTAGCGTATAACTGTTTGGAACAATAGGTTCTGGATACCCTAATGCAATGTTAATTCCACGTATCAATTGTTTATCTAACTGGTGATATTCGCCATGTAGATTTTTGTAATATTTCCAAAGTTCTGGATTGTTTGGTTGATTACGTGCGTAATATGGATTGTCTAAACTGAAAGGTAGCAATCGGTTTTCGACATCCATATTCATGGAATCCACAACTGAATTCAGTTTTATCACTAACGTTTGCGCTAATGCAAACACTTCTTTTAAATAACTGCGATATGAGGTAGTAGACATTCTACTTAACTCCTATATTCGTTGGAGAAGAAAATGGCAGCGACTAAAGGCAATTCGCCATCAAACAATTTTACAGGCATCCCAAGAAGAGGCGCTTATTCGGATTCAAATTCAGCTAATGCAATTGCAAGTAAGCTGGTGGACGGACTGTATAGTAATCAACACAGACGTCGCGATACAGAAATGATTACGCCGCCTAATTCCATGATTGCCCATCTAGCAAATAAAATTGCTATGGATACCGTAGATGCTGAAAACATGATACAGTTGTTGCCAGATATGGAATTGGCAAAACAAGTATTGGTTAGCAGCATATTGTCGCCTGTGGATATGATATCTACAGAATTGACGTATTCCAATAAAGCTGATGCGTTAGCTGACGTAAAAACAGCAATGATGGAAGTCGTGAAAGATTATTTTGAAAATGATTTTCAGATGACGTCTCAGCTATCCAAAATATTAGAAGAAATATTATTTACAAAAGGTGCATATGCATGGATTATATTGCCAGAATCCTCTATTGATTACGCGATTAATTCTAATTCTAGAATTAGTAATGAATCATTTAAAGACGTATTTGATTCAGAAACACGATTACCTAAATCAAAAGGACTTTTAGGTAATGCAGGATATCTGTCACCTGCATCGACAACTCCTGTTATGGGTTTTGGCATTGAATCTTTTACAGATCAAAACAGACGTTACGATGGTTTTTTATCAACCAGAAATTTAACCAAAGAAACAGAAAGTCTTCGAGCAGCTACATTTGTAACGGACAATGTTGATGTATTGAAACTGCCCAAAGTACACGCTAAATTGGTTGCTGACAGATTACAGCGTGCATATGGCGGTTCTATCCAACAATATGGCGTTAGCACAGAAGCTCAATTAAATACAACAGCGAAGGTTGTGGATCGTGTAGCACAACATCAAATGTCTAAAGAAAACAGACCTGATTTTAAAATTAGACAACGTCAGT
>CAZQUL010000013.1:6582-19081 GCA_964596525.1 uncultured Gammaproteobacteria bacterium
CAACATCAAATGTCTAAAGAAAACAGACCTGATTTTAAAATTAGACAACGTCAGTTTGATTATAAACAAGTGCTGCGAATAAAAACTTTAGATGAACTGGATAAAGAAACAGTTGGCAATCCATTGTTATTAACACCTCCAATTGAATCGTTAATTCCTGTGCACGTTCCATCGTCTCCCAGCGAACACATTGGCTACTTCATGATTGTAGATAATCACGGCAACCCTATTCGCGCAACGGCAACACAAGACTACTATGCGGATTTTGCTTACAATGCTGCAAACATGCGCGAGATGTCTTCTCAGTTATTAGCAAACGGCAGACGTTCGAGTGAAGGGCGTCGTGATATGAACGATATCATGATGTTTGAAGAGGCTGCAAAGTGTTATGCTGAAATTATTGAAGATGATTTGTATCAGCGCTTAAAAAGCGGTGTCTACGGTGGTAACGTAAAGATAAGCCGTCCTACAGAAATTTATCGAATGATGTTAGCACGTGCCTGTTCACAAATGCATACTCAACTGATTTATATCCCTGCTTCTTTAGTTGTATATGCAGCATTTGATTATAATGATTTTGGTGTAGGTAAATCATTGGTTGAATCTACTAAGATACTAGGCGCTATTCGCGCAATCTTATTATTTTCCAATACAATGGCTGCTATTAAAAACTCCATTAATCACACCAAGCTAAGTGTAAAATTCGACCCAGATGATCCTGATCCAGATTACACTGTTGAACAAGTGATGCATGATTACGTCAAAAGCAGATTTGCTACATTCCCTATGGGCGTAGCAAATCCAAATGACATCGTTACATATATCAATAACGCAGGTACTTCTTTAGAAACAGAAGGACATCCCAATTATCCCGATACAAAAGTAGAGGTTAGTAACTACAATGCAGGGTACTCTCAAGTTTCTACTGAACTAGATGATTCTTTAAAGAAACGTCACATGATGGCCTACAACGTAGCGCCTGAAACTGTTGAGTTATCACAAGGCGTTGACTTTGCAACATCTATTGTTAATAGCAATATCTTGTTAGCTAAACGTTCAATGCGCTATCAGGAAAAGTTCACGCCGTTTTTAGAAGATCTCATTCGCAAAGTTGTTTTCAACTCAGGCGAATTGATGTCTAAGTTAGAAGCAATTGTTCAAGCTAATCGAAATAAATTAGGATTGAATCAATCTAAACTAACCAACGACCGTGTCGTAGCTTATTTCATTAACAACATCCATGTGTCATTACCAGCACCGGATCTAAAACGTTTAGAAACCCAAATGATTGCGTTTGAAAACTATTCTAAAGCATTGGATACGTCCTTACCTGCATTCTTATCATCCGAAATGTTTGACGCATCCGTTGTAGGTGATTTATCTAATTCTATTGCAGTAACAACAGCTGTGTTGAAAGCACAGTTCCAACGCGAATGGTTAGAACAAAATGGCGTAATGCCAGAACTATTTAAGTTAGTAACCACACCTGATAATAAAGATGGTGCTTTCAATTTACTGAAACAACATCAACTGTATCTGGAAGGCATAGGTGCGTCGACATTAGACTTTATGAAACTTGCAGGTAAATTTATCTACAAATCTAATAAAGCTATTCAAGCGGTTCAACAAGCGTATAACATGGATTCAGGTTCTTCTAGTGGCGGGGATAGTGGTGGCGGAGGTGAAAACGACGCTGATGGTGGAGACAATGGGGACTTTACTGGTGGAGATGAAGGAGATGACAATGATGTAAACGCTGGATCGACAGATGCTGGCGATGATGGTGCAGCTGATGATGGCGGGGAGAATGGAGACTTTGAAGCGCCTGATACGGATGAATCTGAATCGACTGGTGAAGACTCGGATGCTACGGAAGATAAGACAAAAAAAGAAAAGGAAGGCGATGACGGTGATAATGGGGATTTCCAAGCGCCTGCTTAGTTAACGACATATACGTCACCCTGTTGGGTGACGTATATGCTGTCTAGACAAATGAATCAAAATAAATGTCGTGGACTGTGATTTTGGTATCGAATTCTACCTCATATGCCATTTTGATAAAAAGGAATTTTTTGGTGACAGGTAATTCATTGAATGCTTTAGGCGCTCGGACATAGCAAGAACCATTTGTGTCTGCATCCACAACTTTAAAATCCGCTCTATAAACACAATAAACTCGTTTGTAATTCGCAGACTTTGATTTTAAGGCTACATTGTGATCCCAATATAACTTAAACTCGTCATATGTCAAAAATAGTAAACCGCCATTTTGCAAAACAAACTCATCGTATTCTTCTCGATTTCGTCGATATAGAAAAAATACAATTAGAAATAATGCAAAAATGGCTACTATCAAAAGTAGCCATTCCATGTTATCACCTTTTATTCAGTTGTAATGTGGTAGTTACAGATGTAAATAACATCTTTTAAATCACCTGCTTTATAAGCGTAAAATGCCACGTTGTCTAACGTGATCACTTTAACATAGTTGCTTTGTTCGTGCAGATAATTTAACTCGTTAGACAAACAGCGATAGAGGTTTAAATAAGAGGTAGGTGTTACTGCCACTAACGGGTTTACGCCGCAGATATGTAGTTCACTAGAATACAATGGTAATAGTAGAACGTTTTCTACAATAGCCCCAATTGCACCTAACTCATCATCCTCTAACCCTAATAACTTTTTGTTATCAAAGGTCAGTGCCACATTCTTAAACTTATTGAAGAATTCGTTTTGATAAACTTCAACAAACCCAGGGTAGTCACTAAACAACGCTTCTTCAAACGACTCGCTGTCTTCGCAGAAACTATCAATAACCATATCTTGAATGCCCAATAACGTTTTTGTTAATTGGTTAAAGACACTGGTAATGCGAAGTTCAAACTCTTCCCAATAATAAGGCATGAGTTCTAAGTTTAAACGATTAAGACGGCTGCGCACTTCTTCCATACTGTTTGATTTGATTAACCCCATGGCAGCTTTGGATAATGATTCATCCAGAATACCCCATTTAAAAGGTGAAACGGAAACATAGCTAACAGAAGTATCAGTTAGTAAAACATCTACGCTTTGTCCTAATTCGGACTCTATCAAACTGTGGTAGTTAGAGTCAATGTCTTTGGTAATAGGTATCGGCATACGAACGCCTTCAGAGATGCGAACGTTTTCGTCACCCACAATTTTAGATTCACCTTTGGCCAAATCTTCAAGCACTTTACTTAACTCGCGCGCTTTGGCGGCTTGTTGTAATTTGGCATCAAGCGCTGCGTTGTTAATAACGCGATTGCGTATATCGGCACGACGCGTGTTTAACCACATTTCATTGTTATGTTGCTCGTAATTCATGTTACAGTCCCCAATGTTTAGGAATATTGGCACGGTACGGCCATTGTCATTGTTTGTGTTAAAGTAAGCTAATTGTCGATTGCCATCCCAACCAACATGAACAAAGTCATCAGGTAATTTTGGCCATGTCTCCTGTTTCTGTGACAGCATTTGAACCAACGTGATGTTTGGAGATGCGCTGTTTTTAGCAACCGTCGCTGTTTGGACAGTTTGCTTAGTCGATGCGTTTTTATCGGGATTTGATTTACCTGAACCATCTGCACCTAATTGACGAATCGGCGGTTTTCTAGAATCGTTATCATTGTCGCGATTATCGTTTCTAGCATTTCGCCACGCACCTACTTGACGCTCTTCGCCACGACCTCCTCTATCACGAACGCGTGAGTCACGACGATTGTCATCTCGACGTCCGCGATCACGACCACGTCTATCGCGACGGTCATCGTAATCATCGTCGTCATCATAACGATCGCGACGACCCCGTCTACCATCATCTCGATCTCGATCTCGATCTCGACGTCCTCGTTTTAAATCTTTCGTGTAACGTTCTATATCGCGACAGGCATCGTCAAAATCCCGTAATCGATCTTTAACCGAATCTAATTCATCATTAGATAATTCATTGCGCAAATAACGATCTGCATCAGCTTCACGTGCACAATAAAATTCAACAGCATCTTTTACTGCATCTGCAATTGCATTAGCTGGTTTTAAACCTTCACGATTAATCAACATGTCAATGTAGCTTATTGTGAAGATGAACAAATCATCGTATTTATCATTGTCAAAATCGTTCTTTGACAATGTCCAAAAAGCTTCATTGCGTAAGAGTGTGTCGTTAGCATATCGCTGAATCTCATACTGCAATTCGCCATTTGTTCGTACCAAATAGTCATCCAGATCAGCACGTAAATCTATTCTTGGGACGTACGGTGGTCTGCCAGGTAAATTAGGTACTTCATCGCGTTCGGTGACGCGCTTGATCCCAGTTGCCATATGTTTCTCCTTAGGAGTTAGAATAACGGCGTGTTAGGCCAATTTAATAATTTGTGTTTAAATTACGTTGGAATCAGCAAAGCAACTTTTTGTGATTAGCGGCGTTGCTAATCATTTGTCCGTAACCTGCATAGGTCTTTAAACCAAGTGCGTTTGCGGTCATGTAATTGCGAATGGCTGGGATGCCTAACGGCTGTGTTAATAAACCTAATAACGCTTTATTACGATTTAAAAACTTTTGATGTTCGCCGCGACGATACTTGGCATCATCTACAACGTCACGATAGCCGGTCTTTTTAACATGTGCGTTGTATAAACGTTGATATATCTTCATGTCATTCCAACCAATTGAGAAAGGTCCGACCATAAAAAACAGTTCTTCAATTTTATCTAAGTAATCATCAAACTGATAAAACACAGTGACATTAGCATTGCCTTTTACCGATTCGATAAAATCAAACATGGCTTTATCTTCACCATCTTCGCGTTGAAACTGTGGTACACCAACAATATAAACTTTACGACCTGCGTTCTCTGGTTTACCCAAGTCTTGCGCTAAGGTAGTCCATTCTTTTGAACGACGAAACATGGACATGAATTGCACATTGTTATCGTACTGTTCGGAAATAGCCCATGCACCTGCTAATGGAATCATGCGGTTCATATAAACGATCAATGGGTTGTTGTTCACGATTTTCTCCGTGATTGTAGTTGAATGTTTAATGTCTTTTAGGACATATTAAGTTTACTGCTGTAAATCTTAATAGTTGGCTATCGGGTGATAGCCAATTGCATTTTATCCAAGAATTCAAAGAACTCTGGATTACGCAACACTGTCCATGTAGAGTCCAATGTTACATAAGGGTTTACCCGTTTACGACCCGTAGGTTCTGTTTTGGGAAGATTGGCAATTTGACCTACTTCAAGAATACTGGAGTGTAGTACCTTAGAACCATCAATAGTGACGTTTTTAGAAGGTGCATTACCACTGCCAATATCCGTTTGCAAAATTAGGTTACTGGTTATCTTGAATGCCATACAGTCGGATGGACTGCTAACAGATCCCACCTCCACATGTTGATTATTAATACCCAATGCTAGTCCAGGTTTTAAGAACACACGCATGATATCTTGGATAATCCGTTTATTGATTTCCTTTTTAGCTGCCTTACGTAATGCAAATACAACGTAGAAAATAGCATTAGTTAGATCGCTAAGTACGTAGCGTAAAATGGTTAGTCGTTTTCCGTACATACTTGCAATCTGCGATGCCGATTCAGCAATGCGCGATGTAAAGGTTTCGTTGATATGATGAAACAGTTCGTATAAGTCGTCTACGAACACGTTGTCTTCTTGCAACAAATCGCGTACATTCGTATCTACGTAAGTATCCAAAGATTCCATATGCGCATCAATTTGATTTAACAACTTGCCTTCAGAATCATCCGATGCAAATATCACATGTCCCATCAATATTCGCCATACACGAATATCGTCGATAGTTCTTGGCGTAATTCGATCAGAGAACCGATCAGCAACATAATAGAACCCTCCAATCAAACTCTTAATAGATTGATTAAATTGACTACGTCGCACCGCAATCTCTATTTGACTAGGCTCGTATATCCGCGCACGTAACCGACTCGGTCTAGAGTTTTCTAAGACACGATACATGGATTTACAAATCACCCACTCATTAGGCGGATAGTTATCGTAGTTAATTTCATCGCTATACCCTGCATGCACGTCAATACCAGCCAAATATTTAAACGCATTGTGAAAACCATACTTACAAAACAAGTAATGTGGTAACGTAGCATCAGCCATGATCGTACGGCGATTAGGAACACCTTTTACTTTCTTGGCAGCACCATTGTGAATTTTACCCCAAATCACATTAGCGGAGATGCGTTCGTTGTCTGCATAGAACGGATGCATTTGGCGCTTTAACGTTAACTTAGCACGCGATACAGGGATATAAATGCTATCTTCGCCAACACTAATAGATTTGTCTGCCAATACGGGTGAAATAGAAAAGGTGCTGTTATTGATAACAATAATACCGCCCTCTCGACAATACGGCAAATACAGATAGACAGGTTTAATTTCTTCATCGTTGTAAGTGAACAGATATTTGACCATGTAAAAATCGCTATGGGTCAGCTCTAGTTTTACTTTGGCAGTAGAAGATTGACCACGTCTTGCAGTTAGTACAGAAAATTCTTCTGTAGGCGTACATCGTTTAAAGTCGATATACTTTAGCCCTGGTGGAAAATCTGCTTCAGCACAGCGTAATGCACGGTTAATATATTGTTCCGTGTAGTTGTGCACGCCATCGTAGGAACCATTGATTGCAATGGTAGCCAATCCTCGTGTAACATCACGATTAAACTCAGGTACGGTAGATTGGATATGTTCAAATAATCGTGTATCCATGAAATCCCTCGTTATAAGAATTTGGAAATTAGCATGCCAGCGCCCAGTATTATTGGGGGTAGCCATTTAATAAACTCAGAAGAATCTTTACGTTCGTAACTACGTCGTTCGTAATAATCTTTTTCTTGAGACATTTTTGATTCGCGCTTCGCTTTCTCTTTCGCATATTTAGCTTCTCGTTTCTTAGCCTCCTTCTCTAACGCATATTCAGATTTCTTTAACTCAGCAATTTGTTTAGATAAGGCAGCTTCTCTATCTGCTTTTTCTTGTTTCTGCTTTGCTAATTCTAATTCAAATGATTGAATGTTTTGTCGATGTTCTGACTCCATGCGTAATGTTAATACGCGTTGCTCATGCATCAAGTTTTCAAACTCTCTTCGTTTTACCTCCGCCATATTACCTAATGTAATTGCATCGCTCTCGCTGGCAAACAACATCAGCTCAGTGGTTGCTTGTTCGTATGTGTAGTAAATTTTCTCGACTTGTGATAAATTTGTGTGGCCAGATATTGTTAAATATACACCATCAATTTCATCACTCTCTCTCACTGGCATCACTGGAAATACTTTCCCACCAATGTTTACCCATCGTTTACCATACCTACCTTCTTTGTCAACAATGTATACATGGTAGTTTAATCCACCTATTGCATCGTTTACTTTCAACCTCATTCCCTCCACACTCTCTGGATGAAACACAGGCTGCTCTGGATTGTTCATAGACAGTGCTACATCTAACGGTTGTAGATAAACTGCACCACAATGTTTTTCAAACAGAGTTTTGTCTACCGAATACATAAGCACACATTCGTTACCATTTCGAATTACATTTACTTTGGATTCCAATATGGCTTCCTTCAACGCTTTCATTTCCATTGAAGCATCTTCAGGGATGACATCTAATAGACGATGACTGTCAATTTTAACGTTCTTAGCAAAGCGATATCGCACGTAAACTGTAAAGTCAGGTGTTTCTGACCATTTCTCGTTTATAGGCGGTATCGTGACGGCTAAACCGTTTCGCATTGATACAACAACGGGATATGGAAATCCATTCGCATAACTCATGGTTACTTCAAAGCCAAAGTTCGAAACGGGGTGTGTAAGATCCAACACTGCGCGCGGAACTTTATTCACACGTAGATTGGTGACTGATACAGGTCGTACGGGGTTACGCACGGCCATCCTCGGAGGCATATAAAACTCCTTGTGTTAGAATAGTTAACGGGATGTCTCCACTTTAATAATGTATATCTGATTTTTAATAGGACGGCATATAGGCTAGCCAAAAGGCTAGCCTATATGGGTTATGAATACCACAAAGTGGATTAGACTTCGTCGGTATAGATTGGCACTTTGCCTGCAACAGCTGTACCCAAGTTCTTAACTTTAATTAACATTAAGATTGGACAGGTGTTGATATGCAAGTAACGTGGTTGAACCATAACTTCGTTAATCAACGCACCTTCACGTGTCATTGGTAATGAAGTAGCCAACTCAGGCATCCAAGCCATAAACCCGAAGGATAATGGATCAGGACCTGCTTGACCATCACGTACGAACGTCATGAAGATTTTATTACGTAAACGTTGATCGTAATGGGTTACGATTTTGTGATCGAAGTTAATCGATGCAGTACGCGTATCACCAGAAACCATGATGTGCTGAGCAGTCGTTGGATCTGTACCGATCAACAATTTAGGTTTGGTACCAGTTGTTGCTGTGGCAGCATCTAACGCAGGTTGGTAGCCAGAGTCACGGTATGCGCGGTAGCTCATTTCACGGATTTTGTTTACAATCGCAGCGGATACATCATCAGCACGATTAGTAGAAGATAAAGAAGCCGTTACTTGTAATAAGTCTAATTCATACTCTTCGTAAAAGGGCTTAATGAGTAAGCGACCAATACCTTCGATGTTCGGTGTTGGCACCAAGTAAGATTGAGAAAGCTTGTATGCGCTTAACGTGTCAGCATAACGCAATAACTTACTAATGGCTTTGTTGTCGGTTTGAATACGACATGCGGTGATTGGCGCAGCCAAATCAGTTGATGTACGAGTATTTGTCACTGGTGTTGGACAGTTAATTGGCGCGCCCAATGGAATCATGTAACGTTCGTTTTGTTCTACGGTTGTTACTTGAATACCACGTGTACGACGGTTCAAGTTGGAACGACTGGATAATAATTCGTAACTATCCATGCGGATAATATCGAATTCAGCTTTTAAAGCGGTTACATCAGCGCCAGTTACTTCGGTGTATTCGTTAGTGACAGGATCCACATCCCATACAGAAACGATTTCTAACGCAGCCGGTTTGACATTCAAATTGCCAGTTTCAATGTTCAACTCACCGCTGACACTGATTTTTAAACGTAATACCCAAGTATCACGACCGCCAGCGCGTAAGTAAGCTGTAGAAGTAGGCAATGCACCCGTTACGTCTTTAGTAGCACCGGTTAATGGCAAATCAACGGTTGCGAAATTCAAGAGTAAGTCTTGAACAAAACCTTCAGGCGCTTTTTGGAATTGGCTACGTGGTAATGTTAACACATCAAATGCGATAACGCTGGTTGCACCCGCACCCACCACTGTAGAAGAATGAACTTCAACATAGATCTTTTCTAAGTTGTTCTTCAGATCAACAGTATCAGTGTTGTTTAAAACACCAGTGGCGATCAAACCATCATGTTGGCTAATGCCAATCAAGCCAATATCAACACCTGGTTTTAACGGACGAGTTTGTACAGAAATGTTATCCACTTTTTTGGCATAAGTGCCTACTAATGTAGAGAAGCGGTCAGCGTTGTAGTTTTCATCGTTGATGTCACCAACGTAAACTGGCACAAGTGCGGTTGAATTGGTTTCAAGCAACGTGTGATCGATAACACCTTCGATTAAGTTGCGGCGATGGAAATCCATCGGTTTGCCACTTAATGAATGGCGAACATCGTTGAACACCATTGTACGGCGTACAGATACATCAATGCTGCCATTGTCAGGGGTAACGGTCAATGTTGGATAGAACGATTCAGGCAACTCAGATTGGCGTGCAGCTTGTACGTTAAATACAACAGAGAAAGGTAAGTTTTGGATCAACTCACGATCATCGAAGGCTTCATTAGAAATGGTAGGTGCTGTTGCGCTTAAACGCATGTCATAACCACTAAAAGCACTAACAGGCATGATCGATGTATTGTTGTCAACATCAGTTTTTGCTTGACAGGTCATTGCTTGACGCGCATATGCGCCAGGTGCACCAGCGGCCATTAACGCAATAACACCTGCTTTAATTTGAGATTCAGTATAACCTTCAGTGGACACTTCGACAGTGCGACCTTGATGATCTTTTTGTTTGGTAATTTCGATTTTACCAGGTAAACCCGCTTTCTTTAAGAAACCTAACAACGTTGCCTCAGCAGAACCAGCGCGTGTATTTAATTCATTTAAATTGGCGTGATCTAATGATTCACATGAAAGAACTAATTTAGAGGTTTGCTCATTTTTCAACTCACTGCCACGTTCTTTGAGCGCGGTAGCAATTTCACCAGCCAACGAAGCCATTGGATGCTTGACTTGTTTTGATTGTACAAACATTGACATTTTACTATCCTTTTGGAAAGTTATGATTTTTACCCCATCGCATAAATGGTATTGCTAGGAGTGCCCATAGGTATAAATAGTTAAGACTGCTAGCGCTCAGGCTAACTAGGATCGGCAGACCTCACCTATACTATTATTTAATAAGTTAGCGGCGTTCGACCACAAAGTCGTACAAACTCATTAAACATTGGTGTGCGCGCTACACTGTATTGATTTTCATAAATGTGCAGATATTCTAAAGCTTTGCTGTAACAATCATACATTTGTTGCTCATAGGGAATATCAGTTTCAGCACGTTTGAAACGAATACCTACAATATCTTCACGTATTTCGAAAAGCTCAAAAATATAATTTTCTTCGAACTTTTCAATTTCTTTTTCCCCCGCATTTTTATGCGGAAGAACCGAAACTAAACTATCGCATGATGGATATAGTGACGACAATCCTGCAACATTGTTGCCCATCGACACACTGATTTTTTCACATACTTCACGCAGTTGTTCAATGGTTGGTTTCTCACCATTACGTTGTGTAGTAGATAAGCGACCTGTTGAATCATTTAACCAATGCCGATTAAATGTTTCAACAATAGGTTGATGGATCTTATCAAGTAATCGATCGTTAATCGCCAGATAAAAACATAGATCTTTGATTGACACTATGCGCGATAACGCGAACATATCAACCAACGTATCTTTTTTAAGACCATTTGCTTGCACTGCTCCTTCTAACCAATAAGGAACAATGACGAGTGAAAGTTTTTCTAACTTCATCTGCCACCTCTTACATTATTCTAACGAGATATTCAACTATGGATACTAATCTCCTCCTCGTAAAATCTATCACATTGCTTTACTTAGAGTCATTAGTTAAAGGTAAAGCTAATAATTCAGCGGATCTAATCAATCAAATAATTGGGGTAATTAAACAGCCCGAATTAGCAATTGTTGGCGCTGACTATGGAAAAGATTCAACAATGACTTTACGTGAAACGTTACGCTGGATGGCTTCAAATCCAGCAGATACGACATACGATAAATCGGAACTGCTGCAGCGCATAAGAACGAACGTATCCGACAATGATTCTCTTTATAGTGCGTTTGTCACAGGTATTGATAATGAGTACGGTGAAGATAGCTTACAGCGACGAATTGGTAATTACCGCAAACAGCTATATGGTTTTATGGACAATGTAAAGGCTAAAGAAACCGTTAAAAAAGCTTATATGAAAATGCATTATAATCAAAACGATATTGTCGATTTTGGTTCTTACATTAAGGATTTACGCACTGAGCTTTTGCAATATGAAGTTGGTAAAGGGGATGAAGATAGAATCCATCGTGGATTTGTCTCTGAAATTAATTTTGATAAATTAGATACATTGCATCGTGAATTTGGTGCAATGAAAGATGAAATTAGCAGTAATGGCGCATTGCGATTTGGCCTGCAAGGGTTCAACCGGATGTTGGGTTCTGCTAAAGGCGGTAGACGCGGAGAGCTAATGGTTGTCGGTGCATTACAGCACAATTATAAGTCAGGCTTCACATTGGACATGTTTAGACATGCCGCTATGTATAATCGTCCGTACATGTTTGATAAAGAAAGAAAACCGTTGTTGTTACGTATATCATTAGAAAACCCAGCACGTAACGACATTATGCATTTGTACAAATCTATTGTAGAGCAAGATACCAAATTGCCCGTAGATTTGGATAACTTAGACATTGTAGAAGCCAGTTCCTACATTCATGAAAGAATGTCGTCAAATGGCTACAAAATTATTATGCGGCATTATGACCCATCTGATTTTACATTCTTTGATTTGTTCGAGTTAATTGAAGAATATGAAGCAGACGGTTATGAAATCCATATGTTGAATATCGATTATTTGAACCTTATGAATAAAAGAGGTTGTGATACTGGTCCTATGGGCGCAGATACACGTTCTTTATTTAGACGCGTTCGTAACTTTATCAATAATAAACACCGCCGCATTTTTACGGTTACACCACATCAATTGTCTACTGACGCCAAAATGATGACGCGTCAAGGTGTCACCAATTTCGTTAAAGAAATTGCTAATAAAGGCTATTATGATAGTTGTCGAACATTGGATCAAGA
>CAZQUL010000014.1:0-7873 GCA_964596525.1 uncultured Gammaproteobacteria bacterium
ATAGATCCAGCTAAACCAACTGCTGCTGTTCCCAGCAAAATAGATCCAACCAAACCTGCGACAACGCCTACAGTTGCTAGCGAGACTAAAACATCACCTGCCACTGAAAATGCTAAACCTACGTCAACAGCCAACATGAAAGCAGAAATAACCAAACCTGCTCAATACGTATCATTACAAGCCCCAGTGCAAAAACCCGATACAGCGGTTACACGCGAAGGAACAGAAGACGTTAGTGTTAGACCTGCTAATGAAGTTGTTGCAACACCTGTTGCTTATAACACATCAGTCACGGCAGACCCGCGCGCTGTTTCCAGTGAAGGTGCAATACCCGTAGATGTCATGGCAGAAAAACAAAAAGCAGAGAAAGAAGCTGCTTTAATGGCTGCTGAAAAACGTCGACAAGATGCGCTCGATACAACGTCCACAGGAATGGATGCGTCTGTCGCTATCTTAAAAGAACAATTGCGCATTGCAATTAGCATGGATAGTAGTTTATCTAAGATAGAACAGCATCTTGCTAAAATGACAACAATGTCTAAACAGCAACCTGCAACACCTGCGCCAGCAGAAAAGAGCGGTGGGTCAGACATGCGTATGATGACAGGCGGTTCGCCTGATAACATTCCAGCACCTGTGTCGGTGTCTAGACGAACCTAATGTGATGGGGGTCTTATACCCCCATCCATTTTTACTAGGAGGCAATATGCCAAGTTGGTTAAGTAAATTACCTAGCACTGTGTTGCTAGATAAAAAATGGGTGAGGCAATCTTTTCTACTTTCTGGAGACGACGTTGCCAACTCTAAATTTCGAATAGAGTCTTTAGCAGAGCAAAAGTTCACCAATAGCCGTTTAGGCGGTAACTGGACCATTAACAATCCACCTCAATTTACACGCTATGCAGATCCTCGTGATTCTGGTTTATTTAGTAAAAATGATTGGTATAAAAATGCAGATGCTGAAAACATTGGGATGGGACATTACTACAGTGATGCGTTAGACAGTACACGTCAAGAAATCGCATTGCAGTTTGGGGTTCCACAATACAACGGCATGCTAACGTTTTTTACAGGGTTTTATGATAATGAAACAGCGGTCATGGCAAATGAAGGGTTGGGTGTTATTGGCTATTACGTCGGACGAATTGCGGGACTCATTGTCTCTCTACCGTTTATACCTCTCATTTTAATAGGTGAGGCAGCGCGTTTCCTTTTAGGCAGACCCTCTACTAAATATTATTACATGCGTGAAACCATGCCGTTATATTGGAATCGTGTAAATGTTATTGCTAATGGCATTGCCGTTAACATGGGGTTGGTGCCTAAGGCTTTTTCATCTTTGGCTAAACCAAGCGATGGTGCTACCCCAAAATTAGAAGCAGAAGATCCCGATGTCCGCAACGCCGCCTATGTAGAATATTTCCATAACGCGCAGCAAGATATCTTCTTAGAGAAAGGAGGCATTGATGTTTATGCATTAGCCAATAGAACACAGCGTATGGCCGATGCTAGATACCAAAAAATGATAGATTCTTTAGATGCTGCTGTAAACGATGATAAGGCTGCAATATTGGATAGAATGAATAAATTCCGATCAGAGCAGGTATCTTTGGTTCCAGATCGATTTAAGAATGAAGAGGGGGAAGGCGGAATAAATGGCGCTATATACGACTACTTTAAGACAAGGTCAATATTAACGGGTCCAAACAATTCCAAACAATTCCAGACCGATTCTAGAACTCAGCAAGATGTGTCAACAATTAGTGCTGAAGCGCCAGCAGGTGCTACACCAGAACAAACGCAATCCAACGCTGCTGCCGCAACAGCGTCAAGTTCATCAAGTGGCGCAAATAATGTACGTCCCGTATATCGACCAATAGATAAAGCTATCCAACCAAAAGATGGCGAATCTATTCCTGGCGCGAATATTGAGTACGAACAAGAGATAAAACATTCGCCTGCTAGTGATCCAAGAAATGGTTTTCTAAATTACTACATGGCCGACAGACGAGACGGTTCTAAATTCGTTCGATTCCGTGTGGATTATGGTGGATCGGTGTCAGAATCTTTTTCTAGCAGTGTTGGCGAGTCTTCTATTCAAAGCAATATCAACAACACTTCTTCATCTGCTAGAAGCGCCCGATTTGCAATCATGGATGGTAATACAGGGATTGGTCCTATAGACGGCATTATGAATGCATTAAAGGGCGTTGTGACTGGCGCTATGGATAGCTTACAGGTATCAGGATTAATGTCATTGGCTGGTTCTGCATTTGTAGACATTCCAAAACATTGGCAATCATCATCTGCTGATTTTCCCTCTACGCGATATAGCATGGAATTGCGCTCCCCTTACGGGAATCACATGTCTCGTTTTATTAACCTTTACGTGCCACTAGCATGTCTGCTTGCTGGCGCACTTCCACTGTCTACTGGTAAACAATCCTACACGTCTCCTTTCCTGTGTCAATTATGGCACAGAGGTCACGCACAGGTCCGTTTAGGTATGATTGATTCATTATCAATTACACGCGGTGTAGGTGGGTTAGGTTGGAATAACAACAACGAGTGTTTAGCAATAGACGTTAGTTTTAATGTAGTAGATTTGTCAACCATCATGCACGCGCCCATTGATACTGGGTTTTCTATCTTTAAACCCTGGAAAGGGCTGTTGCAAGATGGCGAAGACCCTTTCAACAATTACTTAGCGGTATTAGGGAATTTGTCTATGGCAGATCAAATTTATAGTTTGCGCAGATTGATTCTTAATCTTACTCGCAAAAGCAATCAAATCGACGCGTACTTTACCAAAGCACATGCGGCATCTGCGCTGGATGAGTTTTGGCCAACCCGCTGGGTGGGTCAAACCATTTCTGCATTTGTTCGCGCATCTGAAGGTACAATTCCAACAGTTAACTAAACGGCATATACTCCCACCAAATGGTGGGAGTATATGCGCTATGCAAATGAGATATTGGGATAATTCATTTTTGCTAAAAATGTTAATCGCTGAGATTTATATTCTTCAGCAATTAGCAAATCCAACTGCATGTCTGGATCTGGATCTGTGCGAAGTAATTTCTTAGCATCTTCTGACATTTTGGTAAAAGGTGCTAAATTAGATACTACTACGGCTTGACCTGTTCCGCCCGTGCCATCGCCTTTACCAGTGCCAAGTGAATCGTCCCGTGTATATTTATTCCATCTAGGTCCTCCAGCTTTCTCCATTAACTCTTTAATTTGTAAAGCTTTCTGCTGTGCAGTAGCCGGCGTTTCGATTTCACACTTAGGCATGTTTTGTTTGAATTTTTTCAAAAAATCAGTGGCGAATTCAGGAAACTCGCTAAGTAGTTTTTCACCGCCTAAAACATCTCCAGCTTTTTTCAAAAAAGAAAAATTAGCTTTTTTCAACGCGCCCTTCAAACCTTTTGCTAAGAAACTAACCAGTTCCTCGCCAGGTTCAAAAACATCCAACATTTCTTCGAACATGTCATCAATGCCGAAGTCAGGGAGGTTGTCAAATAGCTTACTAAGCGATTTGAACTTCAGATCGAAATCTATCTCTTTGAATTTGTTTTTGCCCAACGCACCGTTAAGCATATCCAACAAACCCTTACCGCTGCCATTGCTACAGCGAGTTTGTCCGTTGAATGAAATACCAAACGACGGATACTTATCTAACATAGATCCGATGTCACCCATCTTACCTTTTAAAGAGTCCGCTACCTTTAATTTAGATAGCAAACCCTTCGGATCTACATTCAATCCAGCGCCCTTTAAAAGCCCGCCCATGAGCTTTTTTTTCAAATCCTTAGGATCGCCCACACTCTTTAATACAGACGCACCTACGACGTCCTTTAAGCGATCTAACGCAACATCTTTATCAACCTTACCACGAACCGCATCTTTAACCAGCGATTGCAGTTTCTTATCTTTAGCAGCACCTTTCAAGGAATCTACTGCGCTATTTAATACATTTGAAACAACGGTACTTGGTAACTCAGTTGTTGCATTTACCGCTTTTAATTCATCTGCTTTTTTATATGCATCTACAACAGGTGCAAAATCTTTTGCTTTAGTGACCAATGTAGTCTTAGCAAGTTTAAACGAAGCCATAAAAAAATCTCCTAGAGAAACGAGGGCATACCGCCATTCTGTGTAGGAAAATCCTACACAGAATGGCTTGTAAATTATTCGTCGTCATCCAACTTATTAGGCGGTACAATAAGATCTTGATCTAATTCATCATCGTCTCCAGGGACTTGGATATCTGCTAACTTGTAAGTTTGGCAGATGTTATAACGTTTATAGCCAAATCGAAAGCTAAACGAAAATTCTATCTCGGTAGGCTTCAGCATCTTTACTGCTTTTAGAAAAACTTTAAAAGTCATTGTGGGTCTAACAAGTTCTTTAATAAAGTTTCCACGGGCAGATGATCGACGTTTCAGGTCCGTGTTTACACCGTTGATAGGGTCATTTAGCCATTCGTGTAATAAGCGATGAAATCGCTCCGGCTGGATATCCATTTCAACCAATAACTGTCGATAAATTCGTGCTAGTATACCAGTAGCTTCCATCACCTTTTTTGTTGGGTGACGAAGTAAATCATCGATTGCTGTTGTGCTTGGTTGATGGCTTTGGAATTTATTCATAGTTCTATTAAGGATGACAATATCATCCCCTCCTCAATCTCGTATAAGTCTCTTACTAAGTAAGTGGTTTTACGAATATAATAATCTTTGTAGGTAGAATTATCACAGTTTTCTAACGCATCGTAAAATGCATCGATCATCTTTTTCAACGCGACTTGATACTCAATGATACTGATCGATTCGTTATTGACATTAGTCATGTAGTCGTCTAAATTGGGTGCCCAATAGTCGTATGATAGAGGAAATAAAGCATCCTCCATGTAAGATTTTTGACCAATTTTTTCCACTACATAAGATAAAGAATCGATAATTTCCGTACATCGTTTTGAATACATTGTTAGAATTATTCGCTCAATGTGATCATGTGTACATTGTCTTAATAAATTTAAATCCAAAATATTGGATAATTGCACAACATTTTCCAATGTAGGATTGTCATACCGATTTCTTTCATTTGTAACCAGTTGCAATCGATGTCGCAAAAATTTGCGGCGTAGATAGTTAATTAAACGTTTTATCATTTACTATTCCTCTCTTAACGTACCCTATCCAATAAGATGATATGTACCTATAACTTTTTAGCGGAGTTTATTATGGCTGGCAAAACTAATGATGAATTAGATGACGATGAAGTTCTTGCGTTTACTCAAAGAACCCGAAGAAACTTGGTGGATCGTTTAACAGACGATGGGCGGAATATACCCACAGACAAAGACGGTGCGGGTGTCCTATTAGCCGCGTTAGGCGATATGGATAAAGTTGCCATGGGTAAGAAGCGCCTTAAAGCGGATCAAAATCTTGGGGACGCTACTAAACAAGCTGCTGCTGTTATTGCCGCTGTATTTGAACAAACTGCTGGAAAAGCAAATCCGTTCAAAGGTAAACAACCAACCGATGAAGTTGTTGTACCAAAACACCCTGATGTTTTAACAGATATTGAATTAGTGCCAGGTGAACTAGATCAAGGTAATCATGATCTAAACTACAATGACTTTATGTCTGGTAAATCTGACGAAAAGAAATGACGACATATAGCCTACCCGTGTGGGTAGGCTATATGCTGCATCTACATATTCAACGGTTTACTTTCTTCTTCACGAACGGTTAACCCAATCAAGCTAAAATCCGCTACAGGTAAAAAACGTATCCCAATAATATCAGCCAGTGCAATTTGCATAGAGTCAAACGGATTAGCCCTTGTCTTAGAGGGCGCTTCTTTTTCCAGTTCTTCCAAAACACTTTTTACGCTACCAACCAACATTGGCGATATAACGGTTGTTCTAGGCGTAGGACGCGGTACCGTTTTTGCAATTGCTAATGTTTCATTAAACCATTGAGAAAAATTGTACATAACCAAAAAAGTCCATTTGTTAGCTACAATAAACTCAGTAGTCATTTCCGAATACGGGTGGTTTACCATCTGAACATCAATATCCAGCCTAAGTGAAGCCGCAATACATTCGCAAAACTCTTGTTTGAATTCATCGGTTAGTTGATATGGATAGCTATTGATTTGAACATCTACACCTTCAAACTGAGGATTTCCTTTTACACCGTCTCTGATAAGCGTATTGATTAGTTGATTTAAATACAATGTAATATCAGTAGGCATTGAATAATACAACGTTTCTAAATCTCTATCCTTATAAGCTCTTTTATAGATAGACATGTCTATTTCTGGACAAAGTAAATTGAATTCATCAGAAATTCTATTTGGATAATCCGTATCTAACATTTTTCTGGCCAATGCTTCATCCATTAAAGAGATAGTGCCAAGGCGTGTATCTAACAATGCATCCAGTTCAATTAATATTACCTCACGCATTATTAACTCCCCCTCATTTATTGCGCTTCTGCGGCGACGGCAGCATGCCCTGAATATCAATGTTTAAATAGCACATTAACAATACGAGCATAACCCAAGGATCGTTTGTCATGGCGGCAACCCATTGTTCCTTTGACATTCCACGATCGCGGTATTCAATAGGGGCTAATAGTTGTGGTTTGTTACCGACAACTTTCTTACGCGTAGATGTAACAGAATCAGCCAATATATTTACCAGCTGGGTCGTGTTCAAAGACAGTTCTGTTTCGGCTACCATCCCCAACTCAAACATCAAGCGATTAGTTGCATTGAAAATAAAATCATTTAGATAAACGTTTTCATCTTCTTGGAGCATCTCAAACAAATTGCCCAATTGAACCAACGTAATGGAATGCCATCGTGTAGCATGGATCATTTTGAGGATCTCTTCTAACACCGACGTCATCACTGTCTTTTGTTTGTCGACTGATTCCGTAGACAAATGAAACATCAATGTGTTTATTTGTTCGGCAACAATTTGATTTAGCATATCTTTTAGTTTAGAAAAAGAATTTGACATGTTACCCTCACTATGCATTGTTATCTAAATGCATTGCCTTTAAAAAAGTAGAATAGACAATGGTTGCTTTAGCACGACTATTTAGCGGATAAAACGCAGCCATCGTTGCACCGCCTGTCTCATGAATCATTTTGTCCATTGCATTCATTGCAGTTAAATCCCCGCCTCTGAATTTAACAAATTCTTCTGGACACTTATCTAAACCTTGGGCTCTTAGCGCCAACAATTCAGGGAAAGAGATAGAAGAACCTTTACTTGGACCTGTTGGTTGATCCGTTAAATCGTCTACATGTTTGTTGTCTTCTGGAACACTCATTTTGTTTTTGAGTGTTTGAATTTGACGTCTTACTGGCATGTGAAGGCAAAGATATTTGTGCTTAGTTAAATAAGTTAAACCTGTTACTTTATCGGTTAACCATAGCCGATGGAAAAAATCATACCCCCACTTTTTAGCAACGGCCAAATTGTGTTCCGTATCGACTTTGTGTTTTTGAAGATTCGGTCGTATAAGGCTAACAAAGTCATCGCCTTTTTCAATTGCCGTCATGTACTGATCAAATTCCTTATCAGTCATGTGTGCAAAGCGATTCTTTAAGAAACTTGCGTTTGTGCCTGTGGGGTCCAAATCTGTCATCATGTTAATAATGACCGCTTCCGCAGCCTTTCTGTTACCAGCCATTTTTACTTACCTCAATGAATAGGGTCATACAAAAGATGACCCTGTTTTCATCATTGCATCCAATATGGTTTGTATTTTCCAGCACGCATGTTTAAGATGTCCATTGTGGATAAAAACTTTGTGGGATGGTTAAAGTTATCAAATGTCCACCATCCGCG
>CAZQUL010000014.1:7973-18629 GCA_964596525.1 uncultured Gammaproteobacteria bacterium
TTGTGGATAAAAACTTTGTGGGATGGTTAAAGTTATCAAATGTCCACCATCCGCGGGTTGCTAAAAGCTCATCCCAATCATAACCCATCTTTTTAATGTCATCAAAAATCGTTTGAGGATCAGCAATAAACTCTTTTGGTAAATGATGCCACATGTAATGCATTTGACACAATTCACTTGTGATTTCTAATGCGCGACGAAGTTTGTAAGACTCATTAATCTTAGAGCGAATAACTGTTCGACGCAAATTAATATCAGGCGCTAAAGCCAACTGAAAGTTTTGTAAATTTCCAATGAGACCATAACGCTCTTTATCTTTTAAGTAATAATACTCACTAAGACCTACTTGAAGACCTTCACTTTGAGAAAAGATTAAATCAAATGGAAGTCCGCTTGGCCCGCCTTTACCGCGCAAATTACAAACAGTGGTTAGCACAAGATCTGTGTCGCCCTTTAAATTATCATCACTGTGTCGCGGGAATTCTACCGTTTTATCATCCATCATCATTGGCGCAGCACCCATAATCCACCAAACGTTTGCTGGTAAATATAAGAACTTTTCTGGCGCGTTCTTAATTTTAATTTTGTTATTCATGTAAGTCATTTTCTTACGAGGTGGCGAACGCGGATCCAATTGATGCACATCGCCTGTATGTGCAGTCATCATTAAATTAATGCCTCTCTCAGCTGTAAATCCAGGCATCTCCATTAGTAACTGCGTTTTTGCTAATGCATCACGTAACGATTCAGTATTACGTTCTGATTCGCCAATGCCCCCTTTTTCCTGAATGGCCAGTACATTATCAGCCATGAATAATGAGATGCTATCCATGAGATTGATAAATGGTTTTAGCATCGAAATGTTTTTTCGATTATGATCCAAGAAGGGCGTTCTAACTAACTCGTCAGCGGGACGTTTTACACGATGCTTAGTGATTTCCATTAACGCATCTCGCCATTTCGTACCGCTATACGTGGCTTTATCAGTGTATACAAAACGCTCGCTGTTTAAGATATCAACATCACGTAATGAGCTTACACTGTTACGCAAACTCATTTCATTAATACGCTGTTGTTTACCTGTTAACTCAGTGCAATAAAACATGCCTGTTGATTCGTTATACCTATCCATTGCGGTTAACATTCGATTGATTTCATATGTCGTTTTAAAGTGGTTAGGTCCAGCAACAACCCCTTCAGATAATGCCAACCCCCCGCTTAACAACGACTCACCCGATTCGCCTGTATGATAACGTCCTGTTGGGATATCTGTCAAACATCCAAGGTTTAGTTCAGGTCTTAAATAAGGTGCTGCTTGAATTTGTTTTAAATGTGCTAACATTACTACCTCGCATTTTTTCTGTATGTACACAAAAGATTCAAGATAGGATTTAATTTTATGAATGAGACTTCCCGTTCCATTAACTATTCACTGTGAGAAACGATAATGCGTAAAGAACTAATCCACATGGCCAATGTCATTTCTGTAGAAATGAACGGAATGGGCTATACACGCCTAATTGGCAACACCGCTAAATCATTGCAAAACTATATTCACGACATGAAAGAATTTATCTTTGAAGTCACTAAACCGTTGAGCGATAAATCTTCAGAGTTGTTAGGTTTCGTAAAGAACTACGACACCAAACGCGTTGTTGATGAAACACGCTATACAGACTTGATGAATAAAGATATGTTTGTACCAGAAGGCATGTCGTCCACTGTATTAACCCTGATCTCAGCGTTAGAAAAATCTCAAGATGTGATGGATAATATCGTCGATTCGACAATTAAACCAGCAACCGAATATTTTAGCTTACTACTTTCTACACCAGATGAAATGTCTCGTGCAACAATTAGCCCATATGCAAAACAGATTGTGCTAAACAGAAATGAGATTAAGAAAGTAAAACAGTTGATCGCTAACTGTTTTCATAATCCAATACATCAGTCTAAGGTAAAGTTTTCTGAATGTTTCGAAAAAAATAATGATTGGGGTGAAGCTTGCAATCGATTAGAACATTTGACAAACCGCGTTAATGCAAATTCACCCACGGCCGTTGCAGCTAAGGTAAATGAGCTAGTTAGCGTTGTCGATCGATTGATTGTTCAAATGGAGGCGTCACCTGAGCAGTATCAGGCTAACGGTGTGACAGGTGCATATTTGGCAGAAATTATTTTTGGCATAGGTGAAGAAGTTGAGTATTACGCCGCGCACGTGCATCATGTGCAGGTATTGGCAAATGTAATGACTCAGAATTCAGAGTTGCTAAAAAACAGTGAGTCTAGCAATTAGATAAACGAACGGTGGGTAGGGATCGCCTACCCACTATGCCGTCAACCCAACGCAGGACGCTGAGTGTTACTCGAATTACCGACAGGTTGGCAATAGAACAACTTTAATGTATCTATTACCATTTCTTGGGATTTTGCATAATGAAGCCAATCAGGTGACATGTCGACCAACTCTTTACTGATACGCGCAGCCTCCTCAAACGGCAAACATACCGTTTGATTTAAATCTGTCTTATCAAACAATGGTCGTATCTGTTCATCTGTCCACAATCGATGTCCCATCGTTGCTGGTAAAATTAATGCTTTGTCATCGCGGGCTATTAACAGTGTTTGATTTACTTTTGAAAGTAGCTCCTGTTGAAATACGCCATCGCGCACTAGACGCGCATGCAATGTCGTTAAATACACAATCCGCTTGATCTTATTCGGCAGAAAGAGATTAAGCAATATGATGCTAATATGAATAATCATCTCTTTCAGACTTCGCCATAAATGGTTCATGACTTGTCATCTCCAGATTAGTTATAACACTATTCTAATGTTAGAATAGACCCCAGCCCATATGCCATTACCCATTTCAGATGAAATAAGTGTAGCGTATCGAAATGCGTCAAACGATAGACTGGTCTCTGGCCAAGTAACCAAATATATCTTTGTCGTTGGCGCTGCGATTGCCGCCAGCGTATTGCGTTTAGGCAAGTCAATTCCGGCTGTTAACACAATCTTAGCTGATCGGTCCTTCTCGTAAATGATAGAATGGTAGTCAGCCTCTATTTCTAGAGCGACCACGTCATCATTTGAGAGCTTTAGTTTAACTTCCTGTTTATTCTTTACTGCTTTTCCCTCATACAGTAAATCCGTTATATCCTTTACGACATAGCCTTTTTGAAGGTGGTTGTCAAAGAAATCAATAAATGTATTTGTCAATTGCGACAATACGTCTAACGCATTAAAAGCCTGAAAAGTGGGATTGCTGACGTTAACTAAAACACGTTTTTCGTGGTCAATCAACGTGTTTCCGTCAATACGTGTAAACTCACTACCATGCGTTAAAAGCATGTGATGTGAGTTAGGACGCATGATAGTACCTAATACGCCGATATAGACCGTACTGTAATCTTCATCGCTATCACAAATCTTAGCTCTAACCCTTTCTAACACTTTGTCTTTTTCAGGAAGTGCAACAACACACATTGAACTTTCTGCTTTTGGCACCCCTAAATCACGAGGGTCTTTTCCATGATTCCCCATCAAATAAAGTGGTTTGCCATTATATTCTTGTTGAACATCGGCGTTAAAGTACCAATAGCTTTCTGACAAGAATGTATTGTAATCATTGTCTGGTTGCCAGTATTTCTTAGGCGACGACAAAATGACTTTGTTAAAATCCAAGTAGCCGTTTAAACCCGCGTGACGTCCAGCAATACACCATTTGTCAGCAAGCTCATTTCCTAAGTTACCATTATGTCCTTTTACCCAATCAAATTGAATTTCCATCGCATCTTGGATTTTAACCCACAAATGGTAAAGTTCTTTCCACCTATCCACATTTGCCATAGATTGACCGTCGTCACGACGCCACCCGCCTTTAGCACGGTTTTGAATGTTACCCCTGACTTCTTTTAGCACGTATTCACTGTCCAATAAGAAATAAGCATGTTTAAGTTTTAGATCCATTGCAAGATTAAATGCATGAATCAAACCCAACAGCTCAGCTTCGTTATTTGTTGAGGGCGGCGATACGTTTCCAATAATGTCAATATATTGAACAACAGTAACGGCTTCCAAATGTTTATTGTTAAGATTAGATTCCACGTAGCCATTATTACGTGGAACAAATCCTTTAAGACCATACCCTGTTTTTGGCTGTTCTAACACGTATATGTAGCCATGAACACCCCAACTACCAATTCCTCTAGGGGTTGGATAACAACCTCCATCGGTATAGAAGACGCCTCTAAGGACAGGGTTTTCAAGTTTTAATGCAGTGCACGACTCTGCGATACTTTGGATCGCTGTGTTAGGATCCAGAGGTGGTGCAAATGCTAATGATGACAAGATGTATTTCTCCTAATCCAATCATAGGTAATCGAATGTCACCAAATTTAACTTGGCACACTACTTCAGGTGGCTTGCAATCAGCTTTTTGTTTTTGCTCTTTAGCATAAATCCTTAATACTCTATAATGCTCTACCAGCTCTTTATATGCCAAATTAGCATCTTTTCTGGCTTTCTCTGATAGCACAGGCGCTGGCGGAATATCCGCTGAAGGAGATTTTACGATAGCGGGATTTTGACTACACCCAGCAGTTAATGCAATGGATGCAGCAAACGCTAATCTGTTAATTAGTTTTTTCATACGTCCTCCAATAAATCTTGATAATCTGTTTTTTCTTTATTAGGGTGGGTTCTAGGCGGTAACGCGTTGTTACGAACTGGCACTTTTTGCTGATTTGGTTTTGGTTTTGGCGTGATTTGTTGAATAGGCGTTTCTTTAGTTGAGATTTTACATGCAGGAGATAATTGTTGATAATCGGACCCCATGTATGAAAGTTTATCTGATGCTTCTTTTTCTAAACGTATCGTTTTAGCTAGATCTATTTGACAATCTGCTAGCTTTTCCACCGTTCCTTGAACAGCCATCCATTCACGTCTTGTTTCTATTAGTTGGTTTTCTTTTAACATGTTTTGTTCTGCCATAAACAGCAAAAAGAAAACCAACAGTGAATGTGATATCAAAAGCAACGTGATTAGTTTATTTCGTTTTATATAACCAAACATTTCAAGTTTGTCTGGTAACATTTCCTTTAATAAAGGAAGTAAGTTATTTAACGCCATTTAAAGCTCCTTAAAGATAGTATGTCTTACACATTTATTCATTATCTACACGAGGTGAACACATGAATAGTATTAAAGGTTTTGCATGCATTCCATCCATCGCAAATAATGCTGACGGACAAACAGCGTTATTCGGAGAACTCAGTTATAAATCTAGAACATTTTCTAGACATCAAACAAATTATGCTATCCCAAATACCTATCCTGGTGTCGAATTAGTTTCATTCAGTTCTAAAACCGATACAGGTACTTTAGCATCCATATCTACGAATACATCAGCACATATTTTGGCAGTATTGGCATGGGTGTTCGATCAACACAGTGCTAGTGCTATCCCATCGAACAATAATAAGGCTGCGTTTATTGCTAGTTTAACCACCGAATTTCCAACAATGACTAATGTAAGCATTAACGAAATTCTAAACGGATCGCCCGCTACAAAGCGCATGCCTGACTATATCAACTGGCGCTTTAATGACGGCGGTACAACTATTGATATTAAGATTTGGTTTAGCGACGATAGATTCCAAACACAGTACGATGAGTACGAAATATTGGTATCGCCACCCGTACCTTCGATCGACACATTGAATAACACACTAGCAAGTGTCACACAGCAAATAAACGCTGTATCTCCTAATGACGCAATTGCTAACTTAAACGTGCTAATGGGTAATTTTCCTACTCAAATTACAGCGCATGGTGTAACTTGGGTTAGTCCAACTAATTCTCAAGCAACGGTAACCACGTATTGGTATTTGGCACTATATGGTCCAGCAGCAAACGATTTGGACAATATCAAAAACGCTATTCGTGAATACATTGGCGCTAATAGTTCGCTGACAGTTTGGCCATCTATTTACCCATCGTTATATGCGGATAACGAATATGTCATTATTCCGTTATGGAACGATTTAGCTGTCGAAGAAACCGTTATTGATCCTGCATTATTTAAAACGATGACTAAAGTAGCTAAATTAAAAACGGTAGCGACAGCGTTGATTCCGCCAACATACGCACAGTCAACTAATATATCTACGTTCTTAAACAACCATTTGGTTGTTGGTGCATTTACGTTTAGAACATTGATGTTTATGGCAGTGGGTAATCCTAATAATGTCAATGGCGATTTTTCATTTTATAACAAATATCCAGATTACATGGCTGTAGATAGCCAGTCATCTGATTTTGCGCGTATGTCGCAATACACCCAAGATTTTGCGAATGCAATCAACTTAGCGGCAGAGAAAGCTAAAGACTTAACATCTACGTCTGCCATTCCAGTCGGATACACGCGCGTAATCAGAAATAGCAAAGTTTATCTAGCATTTGTCTATGATGGTTTTACCTATCTAGTATTATCCCAAATAAGTTATTCTGAATAAGGAGAACCGAATGGCCACTATTAAAAAGACTCCACCGATTTTTGCAAAAGGTCGATGGATATTAAAACTTCCGTTTATTGCAAACCCTAATAAAATCTATACATGTATTGCTATTCGAAGTTTTGCAGATGTGTATAAATCGGGTGTAGACGTTTATCGTGTTTTTTATTTGACAATGGGTGTTCAAGATGGAGTTACAGTCGCAGGTAATCCGTTTAACTTCGTAGCCGAAAGATTGCATAAACCTAACATCATCACGTTACAAGCTGATGACGGCGAAACGATTTATGTTCCAGATACATTTATTCAACGTTTCCCAGACATGGGTGAGGTTAAATACAGTCATTTGGTTTTATCCGTTTCGCTGGGTGCTGTCCCAGACTATTTGGATCTAGACGAAGTAAAAGATGCTGTTGCACAAACAATTGCTTCTCGTTTTGGTTTTGTTCCACAGGTGCGCGAACATCGCGCACCCAGTACAAATAACCCAACGCCAGAGCAACATGAAGCTATTGAAGCTGCACGATTGGCATCGCTAGATTTATTAGAAACCGATGCGGCTAAGGTTGCTAAGTTGTTGGGTATAAGCGCCAAAAAACAACAAACCATTGATGGTCTTGTAAAAGTCCTTCGTTCAAATGGTATTAAGTTATAATTAAAAGGAGATCGTCGTGCTTCTTAATAAACCAAAAGTACTTTATTGTTTAAAAGAAAACTTTAACCGTCCGCTTAAAAACGCATTGGATGATAAGGGAATTCCGATTCCGCACATTGCATTTGAAAGCGAATACGCGGCGTTAGAGTTTGGCATTAAAGAATATCTGTTAAAATACTACGAGGTAGACTCAATCGTTATTGACGGATATGCTTGGGAGATTAAACTAAAGCACACATCTCCTCTTTTAACAAAACAAATGCTGTCTTCCAAAATACTGTATTTGTTTTGCATTACTGTAAACCCATCTAGAAATTGGGTGTACATGTCAGAAACAAACATGTATGGGTGTATAGGCAATATAGATGAAATACGTTCTGTAAAACGAACAGAACTATATTACTATTTCTTAGAACGTCCATTGATTATTAAACATCCAAGAATGTGAGGTAAACATGACTAATCCAAATGAGAAATCTGAGTTGGCGTGGATGGCTGAAGCTCGCAAACACATTGGTGTTAAAGAGGTTCCTGGTAAGGATAACAACCCGACCATTATCGGTTGGTTAAAGATATTGAAAGCAAGTTGGAGCGATGATTCGACCCCCTGGTGTTTAGAAGGAGATATAGAGGTTTTAACAAATGTCGGTTTTGTTAGATTGGATGAAATCGCTTTGATAAAACCTAAAGAAGTGGCTCAATTAAATCCAAAAACATTAGAGGTAGAGTTTACTTCTAATTTTGGATATATTGAAAAAGAGTACGAAGGAGTTCTCTATGACGTAAAGGCCGGCAGACTGAATTTTAGCTGTGATCCAAATCACAAGATGTTTGGCGCATTCTCAAGTAGTAATCAATATAAACTTAGGGAAATTTCATCGCTAACAAAATACGGTGTTAAAATTCCGTGTATATCGTCATCATCTAGCGGCATAGATTGTAGCGATGACGAATTGGTTTTTTTAGCAGCTTATTTATCAGATGGAACAAGAAAACATAATGTAGTTCGGTTTAAGTTTTCTAAACAAAGAAAGATGGATATAATGGATAAATATCCTTATTTAAGTAAGAAAACAGATAACAAACTTTACGGCGTAAGCACAAAAGTTTACACTAACTATGCGTTTTCTATAGCTCTGTTAAGAATGGATTATTTGAGCAAATATAAATTACTTAGTTGGGAATTTGTAAAAGGTTTATCCAAACGTCAAGCAAAAGTTTTTATAGACGCGTACAAAGATTTTGATGGAACAGCATCAAAAGATGAACCTGGATATGAGGTATTTACGGCGGATAAACAACTGCAACAGCAGTTAAATTACATCGCAACAATGGCTGGATATAAAAGCACTCCGTTTAGCGTTAGGCAAACAAGTCCAAATTCAAAAATAGAATACTTGCATCATGTCTATGTTAGTCCCAAAAAACATAGGCATATTTCAAAAAATTCTATTACAGAGCGACAGTTTAACGGGAAGCTATATTGTCTGTCCGTTCCAAGTTCAATAATGATTATTAGATGTAGAAATGGTGTCGTTATACCAATTGGGAATTGTGGCAGTTTTGCAGCCATCTCTTTATTGCGCGCTAATCGTTTTGTACCAAAAGAAAAGTTTCGCGCATTAGCCTATCTAGATGCAGGTATACGTTTAAGTAAACCTGCTTACGGCTGCATTGTGGTGTTCAAACGAGATGGTGGAGGACATGTTGGTTTTGTGGCAGGAAAGGATAAGAGTGGTAACTTGATGGTATTGGGAGGGAACCAAAATGACATGGTTTGCATTTCGCCATTTAAGTTTGATCGCGTGGTGGGCTATATTTGGCCAGCATTATCCAATGGGCAACAAACAACACCAAATGAGTTTCGATACGATTTACCCGTATTGAATTCATTGGGTGTGTCGACAACGATTAGCGTTACGTGACATATACGCTACCCATGAGGGTAGCGTATATGCCGTATTACCATTTAGCAGAAGGCGGAACGTATAAGCGCGTGTTGTTAAACGATTCCGCTGATATATTCCCAACGACAACGCGTTTTGCAGACCCATGTAACTTACACACACCATTATCAGGATAAATCATGACATGTGGTACAAATGCGGCGTAATATTTCCAATTGTTTTTGCTGAACAATGGGATGGCGTCGTAAAAACCTTGTAACGTTTTTCCAACATATGGTTTGGCAACTGATTCAAAATCTCGATTATCATAGCCGTATTCTTTGGTTTTCCACTTACGAATAGATTCTTTATGGAAATATTCCCTAAGTATTTCTTTCGGCGTATCATTTTCAGGAGGATATTTAATAAGAAATTCATCCAGCTCTTTTAAATCTGCTACAGTCTCAACGACGGCATATTTGAATCTACCTATGTCTTTGGTTTCCACCACATGCTCGTACATTACACGACCAGGTGTCCAAACCGCTTCAGGATGCCCTTTGTACAACTGACCTAAAACATGTAATGGCGCAGGTTCTACAAAGAAAGAAATATGGTCAATGTAAGAACCTATTGCATATCGATTAGCTGCTCTTATTTCTTCCTGTTCTATTTCTTCATCAGTCATAATGCCTTGTTGTCTGATTGTAATAAGTTCTTTATGAGGTTCAGATGAATAGTGATAAAGTAACATGATTACCACCTAGCTGAAAATGGAATGTGTAAGCCTTTATAGGATTCTAACGATACGGCAACATTAGCTTTACCTATCCTTACCTTTCTAGCTGGACGCACTAATTTGGCGATTCCACCCTCTGGATTGATTTGCACGTGTGGAACCATAGGCGCATATTGTTTCCAATTGTAATCGTCAAATAAAGGAACAGCGGTTAGATAAGCATTGCGTGTGCCGTTGACATATTTGCCAAAATTCTTTTCCAACTCTTTATTACCTTCGCCATTTTCACCCGTCTTCCACTTACGTGCATTTCTAGCTTGGAAATACGCGCGTTTCTGTTCAGGTGTAGGATTATCTGGCCAATCATTAAACATTTGTTTAATGTCATCAGGTGTTTCCGTAATGCTGTATTTAAACGCAGGTAGTTCTTTGCTATCCACAATGTGCTCGTATATCACATGATCTGGAATCCAGATATGGTGATCGTGCCCTGCATACAAAGCCCCAATAATGTCTAAAGGAATAGGGTCTGGTAAGAAAGATATCTCTGCATAGCTCGGCGATACGTCGTGTCTAAATAGAGCGTATTTATCTTCTTGCTCCATTTCCTCAGGCGTTATTTTACCCTGCGCTTGTTTCGTCTTTAACTCCGTATACGGTTCGTTCGAATAGTGATATAAAAGCATAATGCATCCCCAAATAAAAAAAGCTATCATAGAATTACGGCATACAGTGAGGGGGATTCCCTCGCTAGTTGAATGTATTTTGCATTTGTAAGGAAGGATATATAGGGTTGGTCACGACCAACCCTATATGCAGCTATGCTGGTTTAGTGCAAATGTTCAACAGATACAAATC
>CAZQUL010000015.1:0-3420 GCA_964596525.1 uncultured Gammaproteobacteria bacterium
GCAGATTGGCGATCTAAACCACCATCAGCTTCGGCAGCAACAACAGCATCTTCTACTTCTTCTAAAGTTTCAGTAGAATCCATTGCTTGTTCAGCACCAATGTCTTCAGCTTCTACTTCAGCAGTTTCTTCAGTAGCTTCCACAATAGGTGCACTTACTTCTTCTTCAACAGCAACTTCGCCGTTGTCTACAGGGGTGTCTACACCTTCATCGTCTAACAAACTTACGTGACGACCTAAACCAATGCGTGACATAATTTTTCTCCGATTTGATTGCAATCAAAATTTTAAGGAACGTTCCGCGCCGGAACTTTTGCGGAACCAAACAGCACATGCGCTGTCCATAGCATATCTTCTAACCCACCAGGTTGTGAACACCACATGCCAATAAAGTTATCAAACTCCATTGGATCGCTAATTTGAAGTTCATCAAATCGACGACGTGTGGCACAACCAATGTGCGCTGTTGGATATTCTAATAGTAATTCATTCCATGTCATCACGCGCATGTCGCGACGGCCAGTGCGAATAAATTGGACAGTGTCAATAATAAAGGCTAAATTTAACCCATAGATATTATCATTGCGCGCTGTCTGTAATGCAAGCCAGTCTTTAAAATCACCAAATACATGTTTGCATTGATGAATGACACGGCGTCTAAAATGCCATTTCTCTGCGTTAGTACCGCGAGTCATGTACAAATTATACAGCATATCTACACCACTGTGCGCAGAAATATCGATAACATCATGTTGAACGTTATCGGGCTCTACATAACCTGGTGTAAATGGTGTGGCACGCGCGGTGTAGCCGCGCGGATATTTAACTAGCTGTCCCATAGCGTTTCTCCATTTCAGCAAGCTCATAACGCAAGGTGTTCAAACGGTTTTGATTGTACTCAATTTGTTGTTCGAGTTTAGCATCTTTTTTACCTTGAACAGACAGACGTAGTTGCATTAAACGAAACTCTAACATTCTCGCTTCTTGTTCAGCTGCTTTAAACCGAGATACTTGCCAATCAGCAATTGCGATGCGAATATGAAAGATTGGGTTTAATACAATAGGAATAAGTTCGAACTTTAAAGGGTCTACTGCGGCGTAACCAACACTAGCACGCGTCTGATCAAAACTATCGGGTGTTACCGATACATTAGGCATTTCACTAAATGCTTCTTCGACTTCTTTTTTGTCTTTAGACAAAATAGACATCACCCCAAAATAACTTTCTTGCATGTTGTTTAAGTAATCAAACTCAGCCTTGGTTGGAAACGAACCTTCATCTTGGCTATTGTTAACTTCAGCAATTTCAATAGATAACATGGCTAACAAAGCACGACGCGTATAGGTTACCGCAAACGTCATTGCTTCGACATATTGCAGTAAATTGGCGCGTAGAACGGTCATAATGCTAGAGGTAATTTCATTAGCAAATTCACGCTCTACTAAACTTTCAATGTTGTCTAAGTTTTCATGGACGTTTTCCATAATAGCGAACATGCCGTTTAGACAATTCCCGCTATAACGAATATCCACATTTTTATCAAAAGCATCGTTGAATGATTTTACCCACAAACTTTTCCACTTATAGTTTCCATAAGCAGATTTGATTTGTTTTAAAGGCTCTAATGTATTATCCTCTAACTCACCACGTGCAGCCTCGATATCTTCAATAATCCGTTGTTTAGTAAACGATGGTAATAGTGACTGTAAGTAATCGCTCATTTTCATGATAGCTGCTCCTTAGATAGTAGGGTTAGAACCTAATTGATAGGCGCGCAATATTTCGCCGACATCAATGTTTTTATTACGTCCAGCTGATTTAATATCGCGGATGGATAGATTGGTTGGCAATTCAATGCCACGATGGTAAATTGTCACTTGTTCAAAATCCGTATCGATTACGACAGCCAACATGACGTAAGTATTTTTGAACATGCGTTCGCGGGTACTGTAATCTCGGAAACGACCACCTACACTTGCTTCAATTTGCGTTGCAGTTGTTTTTGTCATTACCAAAATATTTGATGCAGTAGCAACTGATGGACGACCTGATAATATCGCAGATATTTTGTTGCTATTAGAGCGATCGATAATGCTTTTGAAAACACCGCTTTTATCTTTGATCAATGTTTGACGACGCGCATCAATCAAATCTTGGCAAAATATTAAATCTTTGATAAAAGACAATTGACCAGAACGCCATCCATGATAACGCTCTTTAACAGAGTTATCTTTTTCGCCATATGAAAGGATATTCTGTAGAGTTCCTTGGGTTGTACCGTGTGCGATTAAGCGAACAGATACAGGGATTGTTGCGCGGTTTCCATCCGATTCTAAGTTTACTTCCAATAAACGTCCAACAGATAGATTGGCAATATCAATGGCGTCTTGCGTGGTGTTACGTCCAAATGACATGAAATGATCTTCATCGTCATCGTCGACGGCTTCGTTAGAAACTCTAGCGTTTGCATAGCGCGCCAAACGAGAGAAATCAGGCAAACCATCTTTGTATGATTCTTCCGATACCATGATATCGCCAATTAGCATACCTGCATTATCAACAGGATCGCGATTTGGATTTAGTTTTTCTAACAATTTAATGGTTTCGATTTTGCCGACATTTACACTTAAGCCAATAGCTTGCAAATAGTAGCCAGCAAATATTGCTGACAACGCTTGCATGATATCGCTTGTGTATTGTAAATGAATGGCAGATTCATCAATGAGTACAATGGGTTCCACGCGAGTGACTTGCGTATATTCTACTAATGAATCTGCGCGTGCAGAACGAAATAATTCAGGAAACCGTCCACAAACGGTTAACGGTGTGACGATAGCGTCTTTAAGCATAGTTAGCATAATCACTATTCCTACTTGACAAGAGGTAAGCCAATATGGCAGACAGTAAACCATCTGATGAAAGATTGCTCTCATCAGGTAAGTTATTTGAGGACAGCAACGAACGAATCACAGCCACCTCGTTACGTTCTGGATATGGTCCATTAACAGCAGCGGTTACGGCAGCGTTTAACGGTCATAATCACCGAGGAACAGGAAACCCTGCCCCGGTGAACAATGAACAGTACGGGATGGTGTTTTTTACAAGGCCCAGAATTAACTTATCATACGATAACATTATCAGGGATCGTAGCTTTACCCCGATGTTAACCGAAAAAAGAGAATCGGTTGTCAGTGCTATTAGAAACATTTTAGACCCTAAAGGTGAGAAATTCAGCGCTATACCTGGAAACAAATTAGCGAATGCAGGTAGTTTACAATCGCCTCTAAGCGATCCAAATAACGCCTTTATTTCTATTGCCGCTAATTGTTTAGAGTCCATGTCGGGTTGGCCAGATCCCTACATAGACACATATACCTCACGCGCGGGTATTTACAAAGAAGAATGGTCGATGGTAGATAG
>CAZQUL010000015.1:3520-13276 GCA_964596525.1 uncultured Gammaproteobacteria bacterium
ACAACAAATGGAATTGGGGCAATGTTTAACTACGCTACAGACAAACCCTATAATCGCGATACCGATCAAATTTCGGTCACCTTTCGCTGCATGGGCGCTATCTATTACGATCCAATTTTAATTCAAGCTTTCAATAAAACAGTATGGATGTTTAATCCAAGAATGATGTCATCGCCTTTATCTAAAGAAGATATAAATGGCGATAAATTGCGTGAAGCATTTTTTAAGAAAATTACTTCGGCAGAAAAGCAGTTGTTCAATTATCAAGGTTATCCACGGATAAACCCTTACACTGCTGAACTAGAATGGTGGGTGCCATTAGAAGATTATAATGTCACTATTGGAAATGATCTATTACTTTAACCGGAGAATGTCATGGGATATTTAATACCGAGCTCTCAACTGATTCCTAAGTTTCAAACCCTGCAATCTAACCCATACGCATGCGGGCGTATGCTGTTGGCAACGTTACAAAAAGCAACAGATGGTCAAGAGGTTTTTGTAGACCCTACAAATCCAGCGGTGTTTGTTTTAGAGTCAGCCATTGTCATGGCAACTGCAGCTATGCAGCAAGCGGAAACGTTAACACGAAAACAATATGCTTCTATGGCAATAAACATGTCTGATGTTTATCGACATATGAGCGACACAGACTTTATTGGTCGTTTTAGCGCGCCTGCTAAAGCATTTATTACGGTTATCATGTTGCTGGATGAAATAAAACAGAAAGCTGATTTTGTTAGAAACTCACAAGGTCTTCCTGATGGCAGCGGCATCAGAAAAATGACTATTCCAAAACACAGTGAGTTCTATGTTGCTGATACAACGTTCTGTATGCAATACGGAATAGACATTCGCATTCTTCCGCACGGCGGTGTTCAAGTTGTTTACGACACATCCGAAAAGTCGCCATTCTATTCGTTGGAATCCAATTATGTAGAGCATGGGGTGTCTAGACAAGGCACTTTCAAACTGCTGCGTATAAAGATCCCTGTCTTACAAATGAGCGTCAGTCAACAAATCGCACAACTGAACAGTACAACAGGGTTTTACAAAAACTACGTGATAACGGACAAGTTTCATTATTGTAGAGCGTATATTAAATCCGCGACAACAGGCAAATGGATTGAGATAAAAACAACGCACACCGACCAGATCTACGATGCACGCACACCAACTGTTATGTTAACCGTGTTGGAAAATTCATTGGACGTTAAAGTCCCTCAGATTTACTTTAACTCTGGTTTAATACGCGATTCATTGCGTTTAGACATCTACACAACCAAAGGTTCGTTAGAAATGAATTTGGGTAGCTTTGGTAAGGATTCGTTTACAGCGAGATGGATAGATAGAGATGGCGGGGTTGACAGTAGCTACATTAAACCTTTATTGACATTTTCAGGATTAGCGATAATGTCTGACACTGTTGTTTCTGGCGGAAGCGATGGTGTCACGTTTGCGCAATTAAGAAATCAAGTTATCACGCAAGGTTTATCTGTTCCTACTGTACCGATTTCAGAAAATCAATTGGTCTCAACCGCAAATTCAGCTGGGTATCAGATTGTAAAAAGCATTGACAACATTACTAATCGTGTATATCTTGCAACGCGAGGTCTTCCAACACCTGTATTGCAAGAGGTCACCAACAGCACAGCCGATATTGCTAGAACAACGGTAACCAGTGCTGGATGTACTGTCCTTACGTTACAAAAGAGTTTTGAGTCATTAGCACAAGAACCGAGTGTGTCTGATAATAACACACGGCTTACAATAAAGCCAAATACATTGTTCTCCCAAGTAAATGGCGTTTTAACAGTTGTACCTTACGATCAAACGATCAATTTACTAGCCCAGGCTGTAACATCGCCAAGCGCACTAGCATATGCTGTAAACAATGCCCGTTATTTCTATACGCCTTTCTTTTACGTATTGGACACAGATGAGGATACATTTAGAACGCGTGTTTACGATTTAAATAAACCAACGGTTGTGTCAAAATCGTATATTGCTGAAAATCCAGAGTTGGCGATTGAACTATCTAGTTCTACATACGACATCATTTGCGATATTGTTGCAAATGAATACAACATTATTTTAAAGCTAGCCGTGGGTGATAGTTTTAAAGATATTGAATTGGAGCAATATGCGGTTCAGTTAAGTTATCTACCGCCACGTTCGAACACCCGTGTCTATTTTAACGGTATAATTCAATTATTACCAGATGAAGACAATGCCGATCAGTATTATGCAAGATTTACATTGCCGTCAAAATTTGATGTTAATAGCGAAAATGAGTTGATTCTTGAGCCCAGTAAGGCAAGTGCGCAATTAACAACAGAATTTGATCTGGTGTACATGGTAAGCGAACCCCCAATCGATGCTGGATTGACCGAGATAGACGAATACATTGATCCAACAAAACTGGACGATTACGATGAAACTTTTATCTATCGTGCAGTTGTCCATGAGAAAATATCCATTAAATTTGGAGATGCATTGTCTCGCATATGGACAAAGTCCGATACAGTAGCCTCTACCAAAATATTGGCAACTTATCCTGAGACAACGTATCGTTATTACGAAAAAGATGTATTGCTTCGTGATGAGTTAGGAAATTTAGTGATCGATTTTGACGACACGACAAACACGTTAATTGAACACATTGAGCATTATGCTGGAGACCCCGTGTTAACCTCATTGGGTGAGCATGAGATACTGCATCGTGCTGGCGATCCTATTTTGGATGCAGATGGAAATCCAACGTATTTAAGAGAAAACAGAACAGTTGAACGACAAACCGATATTGTTTTAATCGATGGTCGTTATTTCTTTGCCACAGATGAAACAGTGTTGAATTATAAAACAGAATTTGAAACATTGATTACTCAATGGGTGGTTGGTGACATCGACACCATTGCTGGGCGATTGTTTGAAAATACCTCGCTAATGTTTTATCCAAAAATCACAGCGGGTTCTGTTGAAGTGTATGTTGGCAACAATCAATTGTTAAGAATTGATGCAGATCAACAATTTGATGTGGAGTATTATTTATCTTCTGAAAAATTTAAAAGTGCGAATGTTAGATCTGCTATTGGGTCTGAAACAGCAAAAATTATTTCAGATGGATTGTCCGGAAAAACATCATCTATCAGTCAACTGACATCGGCGTTAAAAACCGCGTTTGGAGACGATATTATTTCTGTTAAAATAAGCAGTGATGTATTAGGGGAGTCAACCGACACGAAAACGAGATATCAGGCTTTTACTGTAAAAGACGAATCCATTCGACCAAATGTCGGTAAACAACTGTTAGCCTTAAGTAATTTAAAGTTAACAGTTGTTGACTCTGTAAACATTTCGTTTATAGAGCATCAATAGACAGCATATGCGCCACCCAAGGGTGGCGCATATGTCATTTGATCGGTTTGTTTTCTTCTTCAGTTTTATTTGGCTTATCTTTACCTTCTTCAGCTTTCGCTTTCTTACCAAATAAAGCAGATAACCAACCACCAGCTTTGCTCATTACACCGCCTGCTTTGCCGTTCATTTCTTTGTACGCATCTTTATCTGCTTGAGATTCTGCATGTTCCATCCCTTTCTTAGAGATAGCTTCAATGAACTTTAATTGTGCAATGTGTGCTTTAGACAAATCATCTGCTAACCGTGCTGCATTTTCACGACAATGGTTGATAATGCGATATCCGTTAATGATATCATTAAAACCATATTTCATGTTTAACCAAGATGTCTTTAACGCAGTTTGACGTTCTTTAACAGGATTGGCTTTTTTCATGGCATCCATATTAGAATTCATCGTTTTCTTAATACGTTCCCATGCCATTTTTTGAGAATCATCAATTGTGTCAAATTGATTACCCATGAAATCCGAAGTTCCCAATACCTTTCCAGATTTAACCTCTACCTTACCCCACCACTCATCATCTGCTCTGCTGCAAATCTTCTTGTACTGCTCAGCCTTTTGCTCAAGCAATGCTTTCACTTCCTGACCTTTTTTACCCAGTACATTTACATTCACAAAAAAGTCTTCAGGTTTTACTTCTTCGGTGTTACCATCTTTGCTCATCTCTAACAGTTTAGTTTGATTTTCATCTAACTGTTTGACCCACGATGGAAACTGTTTTACCAAATCAGTAATGAGTTTTAAATGCTCGCCACCTTTACCGCTTAGTACTTCATCGACATAAACGGTATATGAAGAACGTAAACGGTCTTTGTAAAGTGTTTGACGCAAATATTTTTCATAGGCATCGCCAGATGCGCGCAATGCTTCGCGGTCTTTTTCAGGAAGCGTTTTTAACATTTCTTCCTTTAATTTACCTTGAGCAGATTTCGCTTTCTGAATACATTCTTTTAAAAGCTCTTCAGCCTCAGCTTGCGCTTCGCCAATTTCACGCAAACGATCATCAATAGCTTTTCCTTTCTTACCTTTACCACCACCCCCACCACCTTCTTCTGGAAAGAATGTATTTAACAGCCATCCAATAAATGCGGCTAACAATACACCAACCCCTACTGCTACAGCGGCGATGGCAGCAACATGCATCATTTCCAACGAGATGCGAGTCTCTTTGTAATTGGTGCGCGAGAAATCGCGTGTGTAGCTATTGATGGGGCGATACTTGCTAATTACACCCGGATGGAGTTGTTCCATCTCTACAGCAATTTGCATGTTTACACCGCCCTGCTCATCCATGGTTTGCAACATCTCAGCAATTTTACGCTCACGTTCTATTAGAATAGCGGATACATCGATGTCCGTACCTAAAACAGTATCGCCCGTAGCATCTTCATCTGTCATGACCTCCATAACAAAATCAGCATTACTATCTTCAGGTTCTTCAGGAACGATTAATTCCCCATTTAAATTAAATTGTTGTGACATGTTACACCTATTTAATATTGTCAGCTGATTCGTTTACACGCATCAGTAATCGATTAAGAAGATTTTCTGCTTGGACGTTTCGTTTATATCCGAGCTCATAGCTGGAATATACCATATTGGCCATTGACGCAACCACGCGCATAGCGCCCATGAGACTTTGTGTAGAAATAACGTAGGAATGCACAAATCGCCTAGCCTTGTCTAACTCCACCTCAATCATTTTAAGATTATACAGACGCGTTGTAGGCGCCATATTTTCTACAGGGGTTTCATCCGGCACATCGCCTTCATTTTCACGAATCAGCACAATAAGTCGTTTATCTAAATCATTAATCATTTTTTGAGATTTTTCCAAACGATCTATCAAATGATCTGTTTTTGAAGACATATAACGCATGTAGTCTTGATCAACGTTGATTAACGCCAATAGCGATTCAGTAACGCGTGCTTCAAAATCTTTTTTAGAGGTGAAACGATATTGATGAGTCGGGTTATCCGCTGCTTTGGTCCATTCAACAAATAAATCATATACGGCAGATGCAACATCTCGCGCTGGTTTATCTGATGAAAACGATAACGATTCACGGAGTTTAATAATATCATTGGGGTCATTACTGGCATGTTGGACATAAGTGGAATCATTCCCTTGAACCATGAGCGTCTGCTCGTCCACTTCGCGTGTCAATATATTAACATAATGGTCTACATCGTCGCAAATCATGTTTAATTTATCTACACGACTATCACGATTTTCATTGATGATAGTTGCCAACATTAAGGCTCTTTTTTGGAAAGCTTCCCACGATGGACTTGTGACAATCATACACATCCGTTTATTGAGCTCATACACAAATGCATCATGCATAAATTGACTATATTTATCATTGTCAAATTCTAGGAAATATTTGTGAGCGGTTTTGGCAGAGGCGCGAATGCTATCAATAACGGTTTTATCTACACCGATATCTAAGAGCAATTTAAAGTCTTCTTCCTTTAAAGCCTTTAACACCACTTCATCGCTAGCTACAGCAGAACGAAGTTCTTCTGCTTTCTTCTTTAATTTCTCTTCACTATCTTTATGTTTCTTTTTTATTTTCCCAAAGCTATCGTCCCACCCTCCAGATCCACCACCACTATCACCGCCGCTACCGCTAGATGAACCAAATAAACCACTGTTTTGAAGTACACGTTTGAAGAAGTATAGGATGGCCGCAAATGCAGCGCCAAATAAAAGTTTCTTTAGAAGAGACGCTTGTTCTAAACTGATCGTATAATGCCGATCGCTCAATTCATTTGAAAAACCACCAGGTAGATTTAAATCCATCAATATACCTGGTTGTAAAGATTCAAGCGAAATAACGTGCTGGCGGGAAATACCGCCAGCACGTACGAGCTCATTATAAATTTGATCAGCTTTGATGGCACGTTCTTCAAGAGCCCGTATTTTTTCGAGTTCTTTACTAATGTTCATCATATCACCTATTTGTTAAAGCGCAAAACCTGTCACGGGTTTACTTTGCAAATCTTTTTCTTCATTGATTGCTGTTACAATAGCGCGAACCAAATTGATCCATGAATTATAATACCAGCCAATCATTTCATCGTCTTTATTATCAAGCTCTTTAGACATGATATTTAAAACGTTTTGTGAAAAATAGATATCGGCATGTTTTGCTAATACAGGGAATAGTTTAGTCATTACCATGGAATCGTAGACTAGGTCATAACGAAACTTATAGAAATCATAACACAAACCAAGGCAAGCACGTACGTCAATGACAAATTGAGAATTGATTTTGGATAATAAATCCTCTACTTGTGGTTCATGCGTGTTGGCATAGTAACCTTGTAGGTTTTCTACCTCAGAGCTAGGTAATGTCAATGTTAATGAAATTGCGCGAGAAATCGCAACTGCGATTAAGGTACGACGATCAGCTTCGTTAACCTCGTTGCTAGTACGATCCAATATCTGACGAACCGCACTTGCTACTTGTCCAAATGAAAGCGCCATGATTATGCTCCAATACTCTTTAATTTAGCCGATTGAACAAAGAGTCTATTATTTAACAGCTCTTCTAACTTCTTTTGTGCTTTTTCTTCTTGGGCAGCACTAATACCCGAAGGAATGATTTCTGTCCAAAACAATTCGATAATGCCGCGTTTATCATCCAAACCATCTTCAACAGATTCGACCATTTCTAAATCGCGCAATAATTCATCTCGACGGGCATCGGTAATGTTCTTATCGCGTAATTCATATTCCATCTGTTGACGAAGAAAGGTGATGCGTGCTTTTGGTTCATCGTAATACTTGATTGTTGGATTAAAAAACAACACCCAAAGAATAGTGGGTAATGTAAATAAAATTAAAGAAGCCAAGAACGCGATCATGCGCAATACAGTGATTAGTACAAATTCAAATGAATTCATCGCAGAATCGTCACCATGATCTTTAAATAGACGATCTAAGGCTAATACGAGATCACGACCAGCGCCGTGGCGTGCTGCAAATTGATCAGCAATTTGTTCGCATGAGCGAAGATCATAAATGCTTTTACCTGTTTCTGAACGAGACTTTTTAGCCACTATTGCGATAAGTGTTGTTTCAACAGCTAGATCTCGAATCATTGGCGGTTTAGCAGCCAGCGCTTGACGATCTTTTTCGTTCATGTCTATACCTAACGCACGTTCAGCTTCTTTTAAAACCGACATACGTTTTTCGTAGTCTTCAGTATTCATCACTGTTTTAGACGCACATGTGATGGCGTGTGATGTAGTGACAACAGAACCCAACATTTCAAAGTAAGTATACAGATGACCCAATTCATGTAAAATAATTGCCGCTATCATGCCATCAGTGTAACGACTGTCTTTTAGAAATTTCTGACCCATGCACACTTCGCCAAAAATCTTTTCATAGACACCGTAAACGCGACCTTCTTTTAAACTGACACCACCCATTGCTTTGCCATCAAGTGCACGCAGTACCATTGTACCTTCATATGCACCAAACATTTCTTGCCACCCTCGATTGAACGGGTGATTGGCGTCTACATTGGGCAAACGAATGTGTGCCTCTCTGCCTGTGCCAATGGTGAAAATAATCGACATGTTGGTATATGCACGCACCATTTCAACGATTTCTGATTTGTTAATTGCATCAGTGTCAAATTTACCGTTTTCTCTTAAGAAGTTAACGGCTTTTTTTAGTTCAGCAAACAGAGCACCGTTCTGTACAGAGATAGCTTCGTTGCTGGATTCAATAATACTGACTCTAACCCTAGACATGCTGGGACTCCTATCGGTTTTAGATTATTCACATAAGTTATTCTAGGAGAGACTTCGGAGAATATCATGACATCATCAGTGACGCACTTAGCCACACAGGCTCAAATACAAACAAAAACATTGGTAGATTCTATTGTAAAAAAAGAAATCATTGTAGGTCGAGAATGCCGTTTTGCGACTTTTTGTGATAATAAAACAGAACATGATTTACATGTCGTTAAAGAATATATCTACACCGACGAGGGGATTAGGAAACCTCGAATTAATTTGGTGTGGGATTATAAACGAGAATTTTACATTACTCGGGAAGGTTACAGGGATCATGAGGAAAGAAAAGAAGCAGAGGAAATAGAAAAGGTTCAACGCTACACATCAACGCAATCTAAATTGGTAGATTCAATTTCAAGAGCGTTATATAAGCGCCCTGCAGCGCCACGTACGCGATTGCGTCAGCTGTGCGATTCGCCATTTATTTACGGTGTAGACATAAGCAGCACAGCGCTACTAAAGAAAGCGTATCAGAAAAGATGGCCGGAACATCAACACCCTACTTCATCTGTTGCTGTATTGGATATCGAAACCGATGTAGTCAATGGTACTAAAGAAATCATTTTGATTACATTGAGTTTTAAAGACCGAATTGTCACGGCAATCAACAATCGTTTTATTAATAGAGTTAGAGATCCTGTTAATAACGTTAAACGGTTAATTGATAAGCATTTATCTGAAGAGATGAAAAAAAGAAATGCAAATGTCGAAATTGTGGTATTTGACAAACCAGGACAATGTTGTGCCCATGTGATAAAACGTGCACATGAATGGATGCCTGATTTCATTACCGTTTGGAACATCAACTTCGACTTACCCATTATCATTAAAGCATTAGAAAAGGAGCGTTACGATTTAGCCGAAGTTTTTAGTGATCCTGCTGTTCCGCCAGAATATCGTTTCTTTAATTATAAAGAAGGTTCCGCTCAAAAGGTAACACAAGACGGGACTGTGATGTCAAAACATCCGGCAGACAGATGGCATGTGGTGCAATGTCCTGCGTCGTTTTATTTCATGGACTCAATGTGTCTCTATAAACGATTACGTTTAGCTAAAGGAAATGATGCGTCCTATTCATTAGATTTTATTTTGAATAAGCACGGTATACGCGGTAAACTGAGTGTGCCAGAATGCGATAACCTGAAAGGGTTGCTATGGCATAAGAAAATGCAAAAAGATCATCCGTTCTTTTACGTGGTGTATAACATTTACGACTGTATGTCTGTTGAATTTTTAGATGAAAAGACAACAGACTTAGGTATTGCGTTCCACGCAAACTGTGGTAATTCGGATTACGATAATTTCACTTCTAACCCGCGAAGAATCATGGACGATTTACATTATTTCTTTTTAGAGAGAAATCATGTTGTTGGCGCTACTGGCGATGATATGGTCGATGAAAACGACGAATATGTTGTTTCATTATCTGATTGGATTGTCACATTACCTGCGGACAATATGGATGACAATGGAATCCCTATTATTAGAGAGTTTCCAAGTATACGTTCAATGATGCG
>CAZQUL010000016.1:0-7773 GCA_964596525.1 uncultured Gammaproteobacteria bacterium
AACTTCACGTAAGCCAGATCAACTGTATCTTTCGGCCACTTATAGGTGGCCGTCAGTTTCAGTCCAGGCAAAACGATGTCGACACCTTCAGGCTCGGCATCTTTGCCAGTGTTCTTCACGCCGATCGCACCGCTGAAGTTCGGTGCCGTCCGTCCAGCGGGCGCGTACGCATTGGTCAACTTGCTGGTCATCAACTTGATCGTGCCACCGGTCGTATCAAACGACCAACGCAACGTCGCTTCCGGTGCCTTCAGCGTGTAATTGCCGGTGAAGACATAGTGATTACTACCTTCATCGTCCTCTGAGTAGGTGAAATCGGTCAGCGGTAATCCATCGAACGTCGACGGTGCGACACTGATGAACGCTGTGTACGCATCTGCGAGCGCACCATAGGTGGCTTTATGTGTCGTTCCCTTCCACACATCGAACTTGATCGCATGGTTACGCTTGTCGCTGTCGTATCCACCGGTGTCACCGCACAATGCTTTGACAAACCAATTGGCGCCACCAACCGTCACACCCGTGCTGCCCCCTGACAATGATCCAGACATTATGCGAACGCAGCTCCCTTCTTATCTCGGATCTCTTTCAAGATCCTGTTCGAATTTCGAGTATTCGTTGCAACCTGATCAATGCCCGAGCTGCCGCCACCAAAGGCCATCGCCGCAGCGGCCGAAAATGTACCGCGTGATTCCACCTTGGGCAGCACCTGGCTGCCGGCGAACGTGGGCAGGTCCATGGTTACCTTCGGTGGTTCTTCGCTGCCGCCCTTTTTACCTTCATTCGCTTTCGCGATCGCAGCCTGCAAGCGTTTACGCGCTGCGACCGCTGCTTGTTCGGCATTGGTCACACCGGCATCGGTCGCGGCCGTCCGCGCCTGACCCTCGAGACTTGCCAACTGATCTCGCAGTTGTTGGCCCTGCGTAGCCCGAGCCATAAAGCTCTTCTCGAAATCGCCGCGAATGCCTTTTTGGGTACGGGCAGAATCCTCTGCCAATGTCTGCTGCAGCTGCTGGTCGTAGCTGATCGCCCCAGCTGCTGCCTTCTTTGATCGCTCCGCGAATTCGGCCGTCAGTTTTGCACCCTCTGCTTTGGCCCCTTCAAGGTTCCCCGTAAAGAAGCCCTTGATGGCGACCGCTGCTATCTTGGCACCGGTCACCAATCCATCGAACATGATCTGCAAGCCCACGATCGCCGAGTTCACAGCGGCAAACGCCTTCAGCATCGCGCTGGCGATAAACGTCGAGGCCATATTCCAGCCCGTTCGAATTCCATACACCAGCATGTCCCAAATCGCACCGATACCGGCTGCTGTATCCGAGACCCACAACTTGGCCTTGGTCATCGCGATGCCCACGATCAAGTCCCAGCGACCGGCCAGCAGTGCCTGACCAAATCCGGTGGAGAGAAAACTACCGATCCCTGGAATCTCCGCGGCTGCTTGCCAGAACATGGCCAGCAGAGCACCCAGGGCGATTTCACCCGCCAACTGAATGTTGCCACTACTGAGCGCGCTCACGATTCCATTTACTGCACCACTGGCCGATTCCCAAATGCGCCAAAAGGCATCGATCACCGGCTGCATCCACACCAGCAAACCTTGAAACGCTTCCCACAGCGCAGCCCGAAAGTAGAATGCTGTCGACGCCAGTCCAATCAGGATGGCCACCAGTGCGCCCATGGGCGAGAAGATGAATCCAATCACCGATGCGATCGCACCAAAGACAGCTGGAATAGCTCCGAGTGCCATACCTGCCAGTGCAATCGAACCTCCCACGCCAATCAGAATGGCACCCAGGCTGGCGATCGCCGCGGCCACGGCGCCGCCGATGGCCAATATGTAAGCCAACACTCGGACCAATCCTCGATTGGCGTTCAACCAGCGATTGACGACACCCACGATCACCACCACGCGTTCAATGATGTCGCTCAGTGGTCCTGCCACGGCCGCACCGATCATGTTTGTCACACTGGAGAAGACCACGCCGATCTTGTCGAACGAATCGCCGAGCTGGGCGGCTGCCGCCACGTCCTCATTGCTCATTACTACGCCCAGGTTATGCGCCTCGTCAATTAGATTGTCGATGTCACCACTGATCATGGGCACGATATCGGTGGCCGATTTACCGAACACTGCCATCGCGGTCGCATTGCGCAGTGTCGGTTCATCGATCTTTGCGATGGCATTAGCCAGAGTCGCAAACTGCTGCTCGACATTCATGCCCTTCAGATCCGAGATCTTGACGCCCAAGTAGCCCAGCGCTTCGGTGGCCGATGTGCTTCCATGAGCTGCTTCAGCCAGCACCTTTTGCATCTTGCTCACTGACTTCTCGACCGCATCGATATCGGTACCTGACAGCTGGGCCGCATAGGATAGTGCGCTCAGCGAGCTGCCGGCGATGCCCGTGCGCTGACTCATGTCATCCAGTTTGCTGCCTGCATCGGCAAACGATTTGGCCGCACCGAATATTGCCGAGCCAATGCCACCGATCGCTGCAGCTGCTCCGGTACCCATCCCCAGCAGTCCACCACCGGCCAGTGCTACGCCCTTTCCAAAGGCGAACAGCCTGCGCTCTACTCGATCGAGTCCCTGGCTCATCAGGTCCTGCAATCGCAAGACGACATGGGCTCTACCTGCTTCGATATCCTTGGCTGCCATTGCTTACGAGCTCCAAAAATCGCCGATCTTGCCACTCTTGGCTTCTTCATCCAGGGACGGACCCATGAACGCATGTTTGGCGTAGCGTGACCGCCTGCCATCGACTTCGCTGGTACCACCAAACTCCATCAGTTCAGGTACCGTTTCCGCGGAAGCGGCCTTCAGTTGGCTCTGTGGCAAGGCCACTGGTCCAATCAGCACACTGTTTTTGTCATCGCCCAAGCCGAACAAGATGTACTTGAGCGAGGCCCGCGGATCCCGGCTATGAACCGAGGGTGGTTCGCCAGGCCTGGCGGGTCGCTTACGCCGTCGCAATTTGGATCGCGCACGCGTGCGGATATACGCACCGGCCTTGGACAGCCTGCGCAAGTTCGCTTTCTGCTGGCTGTCCAGTACGCGCTGGCGATCGAAGAAGGCCTTTTTAATGGCCAGGTCGACACCGAAGAGAGGCTTAGTCATCGTTGATAATCCTATCCATCGGGACCACCTGTTCGATATGTCGACCGCCTTTGATATGGATGCGATGGGATCGCTCGATGTCATCCACGTCGTATTCGATAATCTCGCCGGCTCGATAGGGATTCAAACTCTTCGGGCTAACGGGCTTGGCGGAGAGACAAGCCATAATGTGCGCGGCCCGGTCGAAGTCGAACGCCAATCGCGCCTCGGTCGCAATGCCTAACTCTCGGTAGGTCCAGCCGTCGGCGATGATGCCGATGATTCCGCAGCACTGGGTGATGTCTCGCCAAAAAGCTTCGCTTCTTCGCGCTCGAGTCTTTGGAGAAAGTCCGCGTCGTCTTTTTCGAACGCTCTTGTCAGAAACGCTCCGACCTCCGAACTCTCGGCTCTCTTCAACATGATCTGGTTCTGCTTCTCCGCGGCCTCGGCTGCCATGTCGACGATCTTTGCCTTTGCGGCTTCGCCGGACCGCAGGAAAAAATTTTTGAGGCCCTCCTTGAAGCACTCGCGTACCTGATCGATCGTTCCCACGTCTTCGGTCAGCAGATCAACGAACACTTCGTAAGAGAGATTTTCCTTTTCCCACTGGGGCCGCAGCGCCTCAGCAACGATCTCGATGAAGGTGAGTGCATCGGCGAACAGTTGTTGAAAGCCCTTCATGTCACCAATATCGTAACCGGCGACTTTCAGTCGCTTCGCATCGCCGATCGTGAGCCGGAAACTCCAGGCCCGACCCTGCTTGTCTTTCCACTGAGTCACCATCGATCGACTAACCTTGTTGCTGGGGTGTAAAAAGGTGCTTGATCATGAGGATTAATTCAAATGCGATCGCGACCAGCGTAACCTTGATCGCCGATTTCAGAAAGAAAGTTGGCATCAGTACCAGCAACACGCCGCGCTTCAATAGATGCGCCGACTCAAACTGCATCAGGAACATCACGATCCCCAGCAGTAAGATCGACAGCAGGTACAAGGCCAGGCGTTGGGCAAAGTTCATGGTAGATTCACTAAGAAGGTGTGATCAGCGATTAGAGTTTCTCGACGCGTTCGCCATCCTTCAGATTGATCGCTGCGGGACTAGATGGTGGCGCATCCTTGACGACGTTGGCCACGGCGATGTTCACCACTTCATCATCGCGTGCATCCACCACGCCATGTGCGGCGCGCTCTTCAGGTGATAGATCGCCCACACGCACTTTCTTCACAATTTGATGACTCACGACATTCTCCGTTTTATTTGCAATCCTGGACTAGCAAGATAGGCTGACTTGCTTATCTGCCATGGATCCACCGTCTCAAAGGTTCTTCAAACCAAAAGTGTTGGCCGGCCTGATCGACAATCCCGTGTTGCTTGGCGATCGTCATAAGGCCATGGGCCGCTAAGCCCACGATGGCCATCAAAACTACAAACGCGATCACGTTACCCATTGGCCCGAGCGGGCGAGAGTCGATCGCTTTGCACTTCTCGCAAACGAACGGCTTTTCGAGCTCAGGTGGAGCGTATGGGTTCATGCCTTATCTCGCTGACTAATGCAGTCTCCGGACGATCCATCGACGCAGCGGCCCACGCTGCATGAACGGGATGCGATGCGGATTGGGCGGATAGACCACTCTGGGCTGATGCGCTGGCTGGTAGTGATGGTGGTGCACGATCACTTGTCGACGGTGTCCATGCGACTGCGCAGGGCACAATGTTGCCATGCTCAACACCATCACAATCGCTAACAGAAATCGAATCATCTTTTCACCTAAAGTCTGCAACCCTGAAACCTGAAGCCTGGCTCCTTCCTGCCTTTACGGTGTCGTTACCGTGTAGGCAGTGAACTCGGTGATCGTTTCGTCTTCCACTTCGACCAATTCAATGTCGTAGGTTACGCCTTCTTCATCGGCTTCGCTGATGTCCATCTTGCTGACGACCACCGGACCACGTTCGCCTTTGCGCGTGGTACCAGCATCGAACTTGCCATTCATGAAACAAACGTCCAGCACCGTTTCATTGACGAAGGAATCTTCCAGCTTGTCCGCGATCGTGTCGGTGGCACCAGCCTTCTTGACGTGATACTTCAGCGAGAACCCATATTCCTTGTATCCAAGAATCTTCTTCTTGTTATTGGCGCCACGATACGCGCGATCGGAGGTCGGTCTCGCTCGCGTGCGCTGCACATCGCTGATGCGAGAGACGAGCGACCACGTAGGCGTGGCAAAGGGAGTGCTCACAGCGGTGTTCAGGTACAAGGCTCGTAGTCTTCCGGCACTCATGGCTCACCTATTCCAGTTCGGTTAAAAACGTCAGTCGAATAACGCTGGTAAAGATTTGGTTCTCCACCAGCAAATCAGGTCGATAGATCGGACTGTTATCCATGGCCTCAAGCACCCACTTGCCACCGATCTCGGCTTCTGCCAGAGCGCCGCCCTCTCGGAACAAGGCCTTGACGCTCTCCACCTCGTCCATGCACGCATCCAGGAACGTCAGGTTGTTCGTTGGATCCGGATTGGCCTGGGACGCTGGGGGCAGTGGCCTTTGAAAGGCTACATCCACCATCGGCTTGACGATGTCCGTGGTGCGTTTCTTCTGCAGCTGCTCGTCCACTGCGATGGCAAACCACTGACCTTCGGCCGGCAGATCCTTCGCCACGTAAAAGCGCACGTAGCGACGAACCAGGTTCTTGCCCTGGTTATTGATCGCCGTGATCAGCGCTTGCGTGAGAGTGATAATTGGGGCGGTCATTGCTGCTCGGTGAACACTCGCAGAATCGTTTCAAACGCATCGGACCAGCGATAGGCCAGGTCATTTGGGTTCGAAGGTTGCACCTTGTACTTGATGCCATTGGCATCGGTAATCATGTGACCGAGTGCCGGCTCGGTACCGTCCAGGTCAGCGGCCGTAATCAGCCAGTGCCAGGATTTGCTGCCGAAGATAATGCCATCGGCATCATCCAGCTGGCCAGCATTCGGTTTCGTGCGCGTCGCGGTGATGTTCCACGTCGTCACACCGTTGGTGTAGGTGATGGGCTGGCCCATCTCCTTCTTGATCGTTGCTGCGAGCTGTGCAATCGCACGCTGAACGCTCATCGCTTACTCGCTGGGAGGAATGATCTTCGCCTTGCGGTTCTCTGTCTTCTTCGCCTCTTCGGCAGCAGCCTCTTGCAGTTTCGAAGCTGCAAGGTGGCCAGCTTTCTTGATGAACTCTGTCTTCCAGGAAATGCTCACACTGCCGTCTTCGAGGACTAATCCGTACCCATGACGTTTGATTTGATTCGAACCCGCTGCGACCAACTCCGCTTTTGCCTTTTCCAGAATCATTTCCTCGCGAGCCTTTAGAGCCTTCACCTTCCGCTCGAGCGACTTGCGCTCTTTCAGCAGGATCTCGTACTCTTCCAGTTCTTCGCGAGTGATCGACATTGGATTCTCAGTCTTTGATTTGCGAGAGCGTTTCCGCGGAAACGATTAAACGGACGCGTGGGCGCCGTTCAGTCTTACTTGCACTTCGGTCTGACCATTGGTCTTGGCCGCATGGGCCACGCCGATTTGCGTGTTGCCGGAGCTGGTCGATGTGCAGCGTTTGTTGTTGCTGTCCCAGTACACGGCCGCATCCAGCGCAAACGTGTCGGCTGTGACGCAGTTGATGCTGTAGATGCCAACGGTCTGAGCACGACCCTTCACGCCGGTCTTTACTCCGCTCAAGGCCGTGACGATACCGGCCACGGCACCCTTGAACACTACGTCGCCCGACACCAAATCGGCTGCGGCCGTAAATTCGAATTGATCCGCGGGGCCAAGTAGTTTCGCGCCCATGCTCGCTCCAATTGCCTGAAGAATGGATTCGATCGTCTGTCCAGCGCGATTCATTTTTGCTCGCGCATGTAAAGCCCGAGTCTACTTGGCCGCTCATCATGTCCGTTACATGGTTCTGCCTGGGCTGGCACGGCCGCGGTCGATACCCTAGAAGGGAGAAGGAGATACTGATGCAGCTAAATGGACTGTGGGCACCGTGTCGAATCCTGGGCGTGTATGCGGCCGATCTCATTAGCGTGGCCCTTGTGGCCGCCTCGGGAAAGGTCACTCGTGACGATCTAACGATCCAGCTGGAGGCCGTACAGTGTCACATGATCGAGCGCGAGGTGGATCCACCGTTGAATGTGCTCAGGCTTTATGCGCCCAATGCCGTCGACGGCCGTACCAATCAAAAGGAACCCGGGCCATGCCCCGAGGGCTGCGACTTCGTGCGCAAATTACTGCGCCGCTACAAACGGCACTTTATTCATGTGCCCATTGGCGGCACCGGCTGGCTGGACATGCTTTCCACTGGTGCCCGGGTTCCTGGAAGTCTATATCTCTACGTAGGGCCAGTGCTCAATCCAACCGTGACCGAATGCGTGTCGGTCTCTGACGAGATCCTGCGTCACGGTCACGGTGTACCCCGAGGAAAACGCGTTGCGTGATCGCCGCCTGATCGGCACAAGAGCGGATGGACGTTACCAACTGATTCGCCGCGAGGATTTGCCTGACAAATTGCCTCGGCGCACGCGCAACGTACCACCGCGGCATCTTTGGCCACGCCTGAACATACCGGCCAAACATGCGCCTACCTGCAAGGAATGCGGACGCAGTTACAAGGCTGTATCCACACAGGGTGCGATCACCTACTACCGCAG
>CAZQUL010000016.1:7873-12899 GCA_964596525.1 uncultured Gammaproteobacteria bacterium
CAATGCAATGCAGATGTTCAATAACCTCGAACAAAACCACCTGGTCACGCGCATTCACAAGCTCGTCGACGACATTCAGGCTATTGGCCCCTTGGAAGAAAAGGGACCGATGTTTGACCAGGTGCGTTCACTACTTTCCATTCTCGAAAAGGACGCCAGGCCCGTCAGCTGGTTTGCCCTCATCCATTCGGATCTGCAGTTTATTGAGAGTGAAACGTTGCCGCTGCAAATCCGGATGAGCAGGACGGCCACCAGGGCCGAAGCGATCGACATGCGCAACCGGCTTGTTTTCGAAGGCCTCAGCTTCTTTCGATTGAACTTTGGACCTTACGGCGACTATGTCGAACCGCTGCGGGACAGCCCCCAATCCGAAGCACTCGATCGCATGCGACTGGATTACGGACACGAATGGAAGGTGTTTCGAAACACCACCAATGACACCTACAACTTCGCTCGCAAGAATGCCGAAGAAGAGACGCTCGCCGAATCGCTGGCCGGTTCAATGGCGGACGAAGTGAAAGAGCGCTGGCCATGGGCCTGGATTGTCGTGCGTGTGCCCATCATCGTCGCCGAAGGCGAACCATCGAGGTCGGCCAAACAAACCAGGCGCTAAAGCCTAACGCCCACTGTGTAACGTTTTGAAACCCTCGTGCGGTACTCTCAGCCGCATGACACGCAACACCCAGGTCACTAGCGCACGCACATCGCTTCAGGCATCCGGCAAGGGTGCCACGCTGACGCTGCGCGCCGAAGGTGAACTCGCACTCTGTGCTGCAGCTGGTGATGGCGAGCGGTTGCCGACGTTCCGCATGAACGTCTACAACGGCGGCATCATGTATCCGCAGCTAACGGGCATTGATTGGCGAGGTCCTGTGGTCGTCGATATCGCGGGCATGACGGTGGACAATCCGGTCCCCATTCATCGTGACCACGATACCACGCGACCCGTAGGCCACGGTGATGCACAGCTAGGCAACACCATCGTGATTGATGGCGTCTTCAGTGTGCCTGGTGACGACGCAGACGAGATCATCCAATCGAGCAAGAACGGCTTTCCTTGGAAAGGCTCCGTTGGCCTCAGTGAAATGGTCGTCGAACGAATCGGGGCCGGTCAAACGGTCCAGGCCAACGGCCAATCGTTCGAAGGTCCGATTCTGTGCGTTCGCCGTTCACACATGGACGAGTCTTCATTTCTTTCGATTGCTGGTGATTCGACGAGCTCGGCGACGATCGCGGCCCAGCGCACACAGGGAGCATCCGAAATGGGTTTTCAGCAGTGGTTGGCAGCACGTGGTTTCGAAGAGGACAAGCTCACTCCAGAAGAACTGGCCGCGATGAAGAAAGTATGGGAGGCAGAGATCAAGGCCTCGGCTGCCGATGATCTTGCACCCAGCGATCCTGCGGATCCGCCTGCAGATCCACCGGCTGTCACCGATCCCGCACCAGCGGTCACCGCCCAGGCCGGTCGCAATCGCAGTGCTGTACCAGCTGCGACGAATAACAACGCCCAACTTCAGGCTCAACGCCAGGCCGCGGCCGATGAAGAAGAACGCATGGCTGCCATTCGCGCCGTTGGCGAAACCATTGGCAACCCAACCATCAACGGCAGCACGCTCGTGGCCACGGCCATTCGTGATGGCTGGACCGTTGCCCGTGCTACTCTGGAGGCTACGCGTCATGCTCGTCCACGCGGACCGGCGATCCATTCGACCAGCCAGGCAGATCGTGGCACCGTCGAATCGCTACAGGCCGCGCTCATGCTGCGCGCCGGTCGTAGCATCGATACGGTGATTCACAACGACATGGCACCTGCTTGGATGGCGCAAAACGTCAACTCGACTGAGCGTCAGCAGGTCATGGATCGCGCTCACGAGTTCCGCGAATGCAGCATGATCGAAATGGTCGAACTCTCGCTGCGTGCCTCGGGCCACGAACCGCCCAGCGGTCGACAGGGTCGCAGCGGACGCATGGCGGTCCTGCGAGCAGGTTTCAGCACCGGATCGGTGCAGGCCATCTTCACCCAATCGATCGGTGCCATGGCACTGAGTGCCTATCAAGAGGCTGGCGACTTTTCTCAAGGTTGGTGCAGCGAAACGGATCAACTCAATCTGATGCCTGCGGAACGACCACGCATGCAATCGGCTCCGGATCTGGAAATTCATCCAACCGGAGGCGATGCCAATCATGCCAATCGATCGGCCGTCAGTGAAACCATTCGCGTCGATCGCTTCAGCAAGACTGGCAAGATCGATGAAAACGATTTCATCAATGACCAGTTCGGACTCCTGCGTGATACTCCGGTCGACTTCGGACGGGCTGCAGCTCGGCTGCGACCTAACCTGGTTGCTGCGGTACTGCTGGCCAATAGTGCCCTGGGTCAGGATTCGATCGCACTCTTCCACGCCTCGCACAACAACTTGATCACCGGCAGCGCTCTGGCTCAACCCACGTTGCGCACTGCTCGGGCCAAGCTTGGCAAGGCAACCGACGGCGATGCATCGCTCAATTTGCCAGCCACACACTTGATCGTCCCCAGCGACCTGGGTGACTTGGCTGTGCAGCTGACTATGTCGGCCGTAATCACTAATGATTCGGGTGTCGGTGGAACGAATCCCATTCGCACCCGCAACATCATGCCGATCGAAGAGGCACGCCTGGCCAACGGCTTGATCGATCCGGTCAGCAAAACCACGCTCGCCGGCAGCCTGACCAGCTGGTACCTCGTCTCTGCCGAAGGCAAGACGATCGAGGTTCAGTATCTGGCTGGTACCGGACGAGTGCCTGTCGTCGTCGTGGAATCGCTGATCCAAGGCGAGTTTGGCCTGTGCATCACGGTCAAGCACTTCTGCGGTGCCAAGGCTCTCGACTTCCGCAGCATGATTCGCGGCGATGCATAACGCCCATGTAGTGCAAAGTGCGTAGGCCGTAACCAGCCAAGCGCAGTTACGGCCGAACACGGTCCATACGAAGGTTTCTCTTTTTCCAAGTAGGCTCACGATGCGAAAGACAGTTCTTCAAACGGCCGTCATGTGCGACGGCCAGGTGTTTCCCGAGGGCACGGACATCGAAGATATTCCGAGTGCCAATCGAGAAAGTGTTCGGCTTCGATTTTGCCACGATGTAGAGGTAAAGTCGAAGGAAGAATCGAAGAGTGAACCCAGCGGCGGCAATTCGAATCGAGCGCCCTCCAATCGCTCCACCAATCGCTCCAGCAAGCCCAGCGATGCCGACAAAGCACAAGCACCGGCCCCAGCTGCACCAACCGGTGAAGCACTTCAACCGCCTGCCGATACCCCGGCAGCGAACGACGCGCCTCAGACGACCACACCGCTACCCGCGATGGCTGAAGAGCTGCTCGCCCTGCTGAAGGCCGGTGGTATTGAAACGGTCGAACAAGCCAAGGCTTATTTCGACGCCAACAAATCCTTCCGCCCACTCAAGGGTGTCAGCGAACCGAAGGATGCCGACATTCGCAAGGCTCTCGGTCTGTAGGCCGAATCGCATCTTATAATCCTTTCCGGCGCGTGAGCTGAGGCCGGATAGATCGATCCTCGGATTTGTCTATCCGGTCTACCGGCCGGACCTGCAGGACTCGATCGATGGTAAAGCGCCTGGTGGACCAATGGGGCCGTGAGATGACGACCACGGCCGAGAACGCGATCGCCGAATTGCGTGCGGCATCGCGCAAGGCACTGCGGGCCCAATACGACGCTGCGCAAACCACGATCGAGAATGCCAAGCATTGGCGCTGGGCCGATGATCTCTCTGCCGCTGCGGCCAACTCGCTCAGTGTTCGTCGCACTCTCAGGTCACGAGCTCGTTATGAGTGCCTGCAGTCAAACTCCTTTGCCAAGGGCATTGTCTGGACGCTGGCCAACGACTTCATCAGCACTGGGCCCACGCTGCAGGTCCTGACCGAGGATCGAGAGCTGGCTCGCAAGATTGAAAAGGCCTGGACTCTCTGGACCAAGCAAGTTCGCCTGAACAAAAAACTGCGCACGGCACGATTGGCCAAATGTGTGGACGGTGAAACGTTCATGATGGCCATCACCAATCCACGTCTGCGCACACCGGCCAAACTCGATATCCGATTACTGGAGGCCGATCAGGTCAGCAGTCCCTCGTGGGTCGATGGCCAGCGGCCCAACTCTGTCGATGGGATCAAGTTCGATGATTGGGGCAACGTCGAACACTACGAAGTACTGAAAGCGCACCCTGGTGATTGGGCCACCAGCGTCACGCGCGTATGGGACAGTGACAAGATCAGTCCCGACTACATGATTCACCTCTACAACGCCGATCGACCTGGTCAGGCTCGTGGCATCCCGGAGGTGACACCTGCCCTGCCCCTCTTTGCCCAGCTGCGTCGATTCACTCTCGCCACAATTCTGGCTGCCGAGACTGCGGCCGATTTCGTGGCCCTGATCACCAGCCAGGCCAATGCCGACACCGATCAGAAGATGCAGCCGTTCGATGCATTCGAAACGGTGCCCATTGATCGTGGCATGATGGCCATGCTGCCCTATGGCTACGACATTAACCAGCTGAAGGCCGAACATCCGACCACGACGTATGAGATGTTTCGCAATGCCATCCTGCAGGAGATCGCTCGCTGTATCCACATGCCCACCAACAAGGCACGTGGCGACAGCAGTGGCTACAACTACTCGTCCGCTCGCCTTGATCATCAGATTTACTACCACGCCATAGAAGTGGAGCGGACCGATTGGGAAATCGAATGCCTTGATCGCATCTTCGAATGGTGGTTGGACGAAGCGCTGCTGACAGATCCCGAACTGCAGATGATGCAGGCCACCGAAGTGCCTCATCAATGGAATTGGAAACCGGCCGTTTCGGTTAATCCAAAGCAAGATGCCGAAGCGATCATCCTACTGCGTGACGCAGGCCTGCTGTCTGAAGAAGAGTATCTGAACAGTCAACAACTGGATCCAGACGCGCACTACGAAGCGCTCCGTCGACAACTCGAGCGCCGCCGGCAGATCGGTTGGCCACTACCCGGCCAATC
>CAZQUL010000017.1:0-5031 GCA_964596525.1 uncultured Gammaproteobacteria bacterium
CTGGCAAGCGTACCGTAAAAGCCTATTTTGTAAAAAACAAAGAAAAAACAACTAACTGCTTTAATTTTGAGAATACTTCTCACCAATTGAATATATTCCAAGTATTGCCACAAACCCAATGACTACGTTATGTTTTTGACAGGAAAGTAGCGTCCATCGTCAGCATAACCCTGTTACCCGCCTAGTGCGGGTTTTTTTATGCCAGTTTTCCGACAATTGAGGTAAAAAATTATGACGTTAAATATTAAAAACTGTCCTATTGTTTTGCCTCTAAATAAATTGCAAGCGCGTTCTAAGCTCACACAATTTATTGCAGTGCATTGTTCTGCAACTAAAGCTACTCAAGATATTGGTGTTGTCGAAATTGACCAAATGCACAAGCAACGTGGTTTTGCTTGTGTTGGTTATCATTTTGTTATTAGACGCGATGGCACAATTGAGCGTGGTCGTCCAGTCAATACGGTGGGCGCGCACATTGAAGGCTATAACAGTGTATCAATTGGTATCTGTATGGTTGGTGGCTTAAACGCTAAAGGCAAAGGCGAAAACAATTTTACACAAGCACAGTTTGAATCATTACGCGAATTAATCCCTTATTTAAAAATGGCTAATCAAAAGGCGGTTGTTAAAGGTCATCGTGACTTTAGCAAAGACCTGAATCTTGACGGCAAGATAACATCAAACGAATGGATGAAAGAATGCCCATGTTTTGATGTTGCAGAGTTCTTAGCAGCTAAATGAAAACAATAATTTTATTAATGTTGTGTGCTGCATTAAGTGCCTGTGCAACATTGCCAGCACCAGAACTCAATATTAAATGTACTGTTGGAATAACAAAAAATGATGACTAAGCAAGACATGGTAATGCAAAACGAATCTTACACATTATTAAACATTATCAGTGGCTTGTTAGTTTTTAGTGGTTGGTTATTAGTAGGCGTGCTTGCTGCATTGGTTATGATTGCATTAACACCACCCAAAACAAAAACAGAATTGTTTGGTATGGTTGCTAGTGCATTTGGCTCTTCATTGTTTGTAGGGCCGCTAGTTATTGAAGCGTATAGCTTTGGGCATTACTCTTTTCAAAGCCAATTGGGTATTTGCTTTATGTGTGCCGTACCTGCTTGGTTGTTGTGGTCAGTGGTTCGAGTTGTCATTCAAAAATGGCGTGATAGCAAAAGCCCTGTTGATGCTATCGGTAAAGACATTAAAAAAATTAATAAGTGGTTTTAAGTGCCAACTGCTGCAAAAAAGCCTTGTTACAAAGCAGGATGTCCTGAGTTCGCAACAAATAATGGTTATTGCGACAAGCACCAAACAGTCAAGCGAGATGCCGATAAACAGCGTGGTAGTGCCAATGACCGAGGCTATGGCCACAAATGGCGCAAAGAACGTCTAGCATATTTGGCACAAAATCCTTTATGCGTTAAGTGCAAAGAAAAGGGTCAAATTGTAGCTGCTAAAGTTGTTGACCATATCATACCGCACAAGGGTGATGACAAACTGTTTTGGCGTAGAAGCAACTGGCAAGCTCTATGTGTAACTTGTCACAACCGAAAAACCGCGAGTGAAGATGGTGGTTATTGGATACCAACAACCGCAAAAAATAAATAAGGGTAGGGGGGTAAAAAGTAAAAGCCCTTTAGCCCCTAGACACCGCGCCCTATCGTTTTTCATGCGTGGTCAAAATTACAAGGGGGGGTATATCCTTCCATAATTCATATTTTGGTGAAAAAAATGTCAGCAGGTCGTCCTAGAAAACCTACACAACAAAAAGTGTTGGAGGGTGGGCGCGTTCGTGATGACAGAGATACACACGGCCCCGAAGTACCCTTAAATCTGCCTAATCCTCCTGTTTGGCTATGCAAATCAGGTAAAAAGCACTGGGAAACTTTAGGTACTCAATTGGTGGCATTGGGTTTGTTGTCTGCTATTGATGGTGATATTTTTGCCCTCCATTGTGACAACGTTGCCAAGTACGGTGAGTTGCAATCAAAGTTAGGTGAGCTAAGCAAATGGGTACAAGAAACACCTAACGGTTTTGAAATGCAGTCGGCATGGATGCAAATTCGTAGTCGTTTACAAGAGCAAATTATTAAGACTGGTCGAGAGTTTGGTTTAACGCCTTCCGCTCGTTCTGGTATGCGCGTTGAAAATCGTCAAATGGCTTTGTTTGGTGAAGAAGTTAAAAACGAATTTGAAGAGCTGAAGGTTCACTAATGAGTCAAAAAAACTTTTCAGCTATTTGTCATCAATATGCGGTTGATGTGGATAGCGGAAAAATATCAGCTTGTTTGTATGTTAAACAATCCGTTAAACGATACCTGAATGACTTAGAAAAAACGGATTGGCAATGGCGTTTTGATGCCAACAAAGTTGACCATGTTTGCCGATTTATAGAATTGTTGCCTCATACACAAGGCAAGTGGGCGACAGCTCGTCAGCGTATAGTTCTTGAGCCTTTTCAGGTTTTTATTGTCGCTAATATCTTTGGCTGGGTAGATGGTGATGGCCGTAGGCGTTATCGCTATGCCTATGTTGAGATGCCGCGCAAAAATGGCAAGTCAACACTGTTAGCAGCTGTTGGTTTGTACTGTGCATTTATTGAAGGTGAGCAAGGGGCGCAAGTTTATAGTGCTGCAACCACTCGTGACCAAGCGCGTATCGTGTGGGAAGAGGCACAGCGAATGGTTAATCGCTTGCCAAAGCTGCAATCTGCTTTTGATGTTAAAGCAGGCCAACATTCTATTTTTAGCACTAATACAGCCAGTTCATTTAAAGCATTATCACGTGACCAAGGCGGTAATCAAGACGGTTTAAATGTGCATTGTGCATTGGTTGATGAGCTTCACGCGCATAAGTCTAGTGAGATGCTAGACGTTTTAGAGTCTGCTACTGGAGCGCGTGAACAGCCTGTTGTGATTATGATTACTACAGCAGGCTTTGACTTGCATGGCGTGTGTTATCGTGAACGTCAGACGATGATTGATATATTGGCGGATAAGGTAGGCCATGACCGTTACTTTGGAATCATCTATACGATTGATGACGGTGATGATTGGACTAGCCCCGACACATGGCGCAAGGCTAATCCTAATTATGGCGTGTCAGTGAGTGAAGACGCATTAGTAGCCGCGTGTGAAAAAGCAAAATTACAGCCTACGGCTCAAACAAACTTTTTAACTAAGCATTTATGCGTCTGGGTGAATGCGCGGTCGTCATGGATGGATATGCAACTATGGGCTGCTTGTGCTGATAAGCACTTATCACCAGAACAATTTGCTGGGTGTCCTTTATTTATTGGTTTAGACCTTGCTAGTAAGAGTGATTTGGCTGGAAAAGTGCGTGTTTTCATGCGTCCACAGGGCGAAGAACAGCATTTTTATGTCTTTAGTGACCAATATATCAACGAAGAAACAGCCGAATTACCCACAAATAAACAATATTTGGCATGGGCTAGACAAGGATATTTGACATTAACCGATGGAAATGTCACTGATTTTGCCCAAATTGAGCAAGATATTTTAGAAGATTTTACCAATTTTGAGCTAAAAGAAGTCGGTTTTGACCCATTTAATGCGGTTTATATTGCTCAAAGACTACAAGCAGCAGGCGTTTCTGTGGTTGAAATACCACAACAAACACGCTTTTTAAGCGAACCTATGAAGTGGATAGAAGTTTTAGTGCGTTCTGGTCGATTGCATCACAATGGTGATCCTGTTTTATCATGGGCAATCTCTAATGTGACCGTAAAACCTGATGCCAATGACAATATCTTTCCGCGCAAAGAAGCACCTGAAAATAAGATTGACCCTGCGGTGGCTTTAATCAACGCCATGTCACGGGCAATCCATTTTGACGAAGTGGGCGGCTTAGATAGTAGTGGCGATGCCGCTATGGACGATTATTTACGCGATTTTGTGAGAGTAACTAAAAAATGAGTGTTTGGACTAGCATAACTTCATGGTTTGGACTAGCTCCAGCAGAACCTAAGCGCGGACGACAATATGCTAGCACCGTTGCAGGAGCAACCGCTAAGCCTGTGACATTTGACACAGCTATGACAGTAAGTGCGGTATTTGCTTGTATTCGTTTATTGGCTGAAACTGTGTCTAGTTTACCACTCAATATGTATAAACTGGATGCAGACGGTAATCGCACTTTAGACTCTCAACATGAGTTAATAAAATTATTAAAGTACCGTCCGAACCGTCGCCAAACGCGTATAGAGTTTTTTGAGCAACTCATGCTTAACCTTGTATCGAGCGGTAATGCTTACATTTTGCGTGGCTACATGGGTAAGCGTTTAGTGAGTTTGCAAGTGCTTAACAGTGGCAGTGTAGAACCTGAGTTATTGGCCAACGGCGATTTAATCTATCACTGGCAACAGCAAGACGGCACGCGAAAAAAACTAACTGAGGCCGAAGTGTGGCACGTTAGATTGTTTGGTAATGGTTTGGTTGGTTTGTCGCCTTTGTCTCATGCCAAAAAAGCCATTGGGGTCGCATTGGCAGGTGATGACAAAATTACCCATTTAATGTCGAATGGTGCTAAGCCTACAGGTACGTTATTGGCACAAAATTGGCCAACGAAAGAACAACGTGATGCTTTGCGTACCGAAATGAACGGCTTGATGAATGGCGACCAAACCGAAATAGCCGTGCTGGGCGGTGGCATGAAGTTTGAGGCGATGAGTTTAACGCCAGAAGATTTAGAGTTGTTGGCCACCAGACGTTTTAGTTTAGAAGAAATTGCCCGTATTTTTGGTGTGCCAAGTGTTTTGATTAACGACACGTCAGCCTCTACAGTTTGGGGTAGTGGTATTGATTCAATCATCAATGGTTTTTATAAGTTTGACTTGCGTCCTTACTTAGAAAAATTAGAAATATCAATGGTTGTCAATTTATTACCGCGTACTGAGTGGGAATCTTACGAATTAGAGTTTGATGCCGATGCTATTTTACGCGCTAATTTAAAAGACCGTGTTGAGGCAACCTCTAAACAAGTGCTATCTGGTTATATGACTCCGAA
>CAZQUL010000017.1:5131-12728 GCA_964596525.1 uncultured Gammaproteobacteria bacterium
AAGACCGTGTTGAGGCAACCTCTAAACAAGTGCTATCTGGTTATATGACTCCGAATGAGGCGCGAAAAAGTGAAGGCCGTCAACCTAAACCAAACGGTGATCAATTACTTGTACCAAGCAATATGACTACTATCGACAAAATACTTGCAGTCGTGCCAGCGCGTAACAAAGGGGATATAAATGAATAATTTGCAAATTCGTCAACGTAAACAAGCTCCAAATGTGCAACATCGCCGTGCAGCACCACAAACAATTGCTTTACGTTTTACGCCTCCAGCTCAAGATGGCCAGCCTTATAAGTTTGAGGGCTATGCGGTGACATGGGCAAACGTGAACAGTCATGGCGAACGCTTTGAAAAAGGTGCATTTGCAGACTTAATTGCAAGCGGTAAACAAGTGCATATGTACTATAACCATGCGTACATGGATTGGTTGACTGGCAATAGTGCTAAACGGATTGGTAAGTGGGTTGAGTTGGTTGAAGATGATACTGGTTTGTTGGTCAAGGGTGAGCTAACGCCTAATATGTCTCAATCTAACGATGTGGCTGCTATGTTGGCACATGGCACAGTTGATGGTTTGTCGATTGCGTTTTATGAACCTAATCCAATTGATGTTTATCAAGACAATACTGGTGCAAGAGTCATTAAACGTGTTGATTTGTACGAGATCAGCGTAGTTGATGAACCAAGTGACCAAACTGCACGTATTGCACCAACAACTGAGGCAATTGATGCCGTTCGTAGTGCGGATGATGCCAATAATTTATTAGTTAGCATGGGATTATCTAAGGATGATGCCAATTTATTATTAGCGCGTTTAGATGATGTTTTACACGTTCCTAATCGCGTTAATCAGTATCAATCGGTATTAGACGCACTTGAGTTTTAATGCCTAATTTTGATGATGCCGCTTTTTTGCGGCTTTTTTTTATGCCTTTTTTGAGAGAAAAAACCATGAGCAGTAATAAAACTTCTGTTATCGCTAATGCAGTGCGTCCAGTTCACCGCCGTGAAACGCCTGATGATTTAACCAACATTGCCAAAAAATTAAACGAGCGCATGAAAACGCTTGATGATATGGTCAAAAAATATCAAGATGTTTTAGGCGATGGTAAGTTACCTGACGAAATTCGTTCTAAAATGGAAGCTTCTGCTAAAGAAGTCTCTGACTTAGCCGCACGTTTTAGCGAAATTGAGCAAAAACTTGTTGACCAAGTACAACAACGTCAAGCAGACCCTAATACTGTTGGCTCTGTTCTTGCGCGTAACACTGAATTGCGTAAACAAATTGATGCCATTAAAGCGCGTCGTGGTCGTGTATCAATTGATGGTATCCAAGCGCGTAATATCGTATCTATTAGCGGTATTGATACTAATGCTTCATTAGCAACGATTGATGTACAACGTACTCAAGAGCAAAAATTAGCTTTACTTGATTTGATTACATGGATGCCAGTTGCTGGTGATTTAGTTAAGCATTTGCGAGAATCGGCTTATGACATTATGGCCGATGAAGTTGCCGAAGGTGGTACTAAACCACAGTCTAATTTAACGTTTGGAGTTGTAGATATTACAATTAGTGTTGTTGCACACTGGATTCGCATTACTAAGCAGCTCTTAGATGATATGCCTGTCTTAGCTTCTTATATTGAAGGTCGTTTAGCGTATGGCGTGCGCTTAAAGTTAGAGGCAAAGGTTATCAATGGCAACACAACTAGCTTTGATGGTTTGATGAAAGTGGGTAATAGTTTAGTTGCTGTGCCACAAGCCTTAGCGATTGACACCATTAACGCTGCTAAGTACCAAGTTTGGGGTAGTGGTGTTACTCCTGAAGCTATTGTATTAAATCCTGTTGACTGGGGTAAAATCGAACGCGAAAAAACAGGTGATGGCCATTATTTATTTGGCTCACCTGGTGCGGTTGTTCAACCTGTGATTTGGGGTTTACCTGTTGTTTTATCAGCAGCACAAACCGAAGGTAAGTTTTGGCTAGGTAATTTAACATTAGGCGTAACAGGTTATGTTCGTCAAGATGTGATGGTTGAAGCGTCAACCGAAGATGCCGATAACTTTACTAAAAACTTAGTCACTTTACGTGCCGAAATGCGCGCAGGTTTTGGTGTAGCCATTCCTGATGCGATGGTAACTGGTGACTTAGTAGCCGTATAGCACCTTAATTTTAGTTTGTTAAATAAAGCCCCGAAAGGGGCTTTTTTATTGAGGTTTTTTTAATGAGTATTTCTGTCATAGAAGCTAAAAAACATCTACGCATAGAAGAAGATAGCGGTGATGAAGATGCTTATATTGAAATGCTGATTAAAACAGCTTTACGCGCTGTGCGTGATTATATTGACAGACCATTTACGGACGATATTTGCAAAGATGAAGAAAATCCAAGTGAGTTAGCACCACCTTTGAAATTTGCTGCCTTATTGATTTTGGGTGACCTTTACGAAAACAGAGAAGCACAACAAAGCATGACATTAACTATCAATATGACGTGTCAAAACTTGATGAATCCTTACAGAAAGTGGGGCGTGTAACGTGCAAGCAGGCAAGCTACGTCACCGTGTCACCTTTCAACGCCTTACAAAAACACGCGGTTTAAGTGGTGGTGAAAAACAAGAATGGGTTGATGTGTGTACGGTGTGGGCGCGTGTGAGTCCGTTAAGCGGTAAATACCTGTTTGCAGCCCAACAAAACCATAGTGAAGTCACAGGCACTATAGATTTACGCTATCGAAAAGACATAAACGCAGAATTACGCGCTATGTATGAGGGCAAAATCTATCATATTCATGCTGTGATTGACTTTGAGTTACGCCATAAAGAGCTAAAACTCATGGTTAGCGAAGGCGTTATTGAGTAAAAGCCATGAGCCAAACCGTTACAGTGACAGGCTTAAAAGAGTTAGAACAAAGCCTTAGCCAGTTACAAGGCAAAGTTGCTAAAAAAGCCTTAGAAATTGCGGTTAAAAGTGGTACTAAAGTCGTTTTAGAAGAAGCAAAAGCTCGCGCTCCATTAGGTATTGTTCCTCATAAATTTAAAGAAAAAGGCGCGGTTATCACAGTTAAACCAGGTAATTTGCGTAAGTCATTAAAGCAACGTGTGTACCGTGGCCAACGTGCATCAATGGGCAATATTCAATCTATTATTCCACTTGATGGCCGTGCGTTTTATGGCAAATTTCAAGAATGGGGATGGAAAGCCAAAGGTGGTCGATACATTGCTCCGCAACGCTTTTTAGCTCCTGCGTGGCAAGCCAAAAAAGAAGAAGCACTGGATCAATTAAGCAAACGCTTAGGCGAAGAAGTCGAAAAAGCAGCAAGAGAGGCAGCAGCTAATGCGCGTTAGTGAAGCGATTTATAAAAACTTATCGCCTTTATTGGGTGAGCGTGCTGTGTGGCCTAATGCCGCGCCCGAAGATGTTACGTACCCCATGATGGTGTACACACAATCTAACCGTGAAACACTTAATACAGTGGATTTAGGCGACTTAGGCCATGCCAAAGTGCGCGTACAAATGTATGTTTTTGCTAAAGAATATGAAGAACTTGAACAATTAAGAGACAACATTAAAGCGGTGATGAAAGCGCAAGACGATTTACCGAGTTGTTTGCATATCAGTGACCAATATCAATTTGAAGATCAAACACAATCACATTTAATTGTGATTGAATTTTCTATGTGGGAGTGTGATTAAATGGCCAATAAAAAAGTTTTGCATACGCAAGGCATTCGTTTTCAGCGCAATAGTGGTACTGAGTGGCAAGATATTAGCCAAATTAAAGATATTACGCCACCTGCCAAAACACGTACCGAAATTGAAACTACTACCATTGACCAGTATGACGGTGCAAACCCTGACCCTTATAAAACCTATGTTGGGGGTTTGATTGATGGCGGTAGCGTTAGTCTTGATATGATTTTCGACCCTGATGAATTGAGCAATCAGCGTGTAATTGATGCTGATATTGAAGCAGAAAACCCGATTGAATACCGCATTGTGTACCGCAATGGCAGCATGTGGACGTTTTTTGGGGTAGCCAAAGAAATGACCATGACTAACCCAATGGATGATATTTGTCGTCAAACCGTGGGTATTAAAGTCAGTGGTAAACCTGTTTATACGTTTGCGAGTTAATAGCTATGAATATTAAAGCCGCTATTTTTGCCACGATTGCCACTTTACCTGTTGAAAAGGTAGCCGTACCTGAGTTTGGTGAGGGTGTGGAGCTTCGCATTAGTGTGATGAGTGGGGCGCAACGTGAAGCCTTTGAAAATCATTGGCGCGATATAAGCACCAAAGATAAAACATTGGTTAATATGGGTTTTGGTGTTTGTTTATTGATTCATTGTGTAGTCGATGAGCAGCATAACCCTGTTTTTAGTCCTGATGATTTTAGCGAGTTGATGAAAGTTAATAGTGTGGTACTGGGGCGATTGATTAAAGTTGCTTTAAAAGTGAATCACATTTTAAATGAGTCAATAGAGGATGTAGAAAAAAACTCTTAACGCATCCTGATGAGCAATTTTGGTTTTTAATTGCCACGACTTTAGGCGGTAGAACCGTTAGAGAGTGGCAAGCCATCATGGGTGCGGATGAGTTTTTGAAGTGGAAGGCTTATTTTAATTTAACTCAGTTTGGGGAACTTAGGGCTGATAGGCGTAATGCTGAGGTGTTGGCAATGATGTATAACATTAATCGTCCTCCTCGATGTTCTGCTAAAAGTTCTGATGATTTTATGGTTTATAAACCACGTAAGCATGAGCTGTCAGATGATGATTTAGAAAATAAGATTAATGCAGTGTTTGGTGCATGGCAGTAGTTGCCCCTGTTAGTGGCTAATGTTATAAGTTAGGCTTTTGATAGGGGTTATTATTATGAGATTAGTTATTGGTTTTTTGGTTTTATTATTAGCAAACTCTGTTACAGAAACCGCATTTTTTAAGAAAAATGCCAATTTAGTCCCTGAAGAAATGCAGTTAATGTTAGACCAGTTAGATTAACGAATAAATTTTAATAACCCGCCAAGTGCGGGTTTTTTTATGACCCAAAAAGCAAAAACCCTAGTGGCGGCAATCCTCTAGGGTTTTTTGTTTCAACCCCTAGCACAATTAGAGGAAGAACATGAATGAAGTATAGCAAAGGTGAGTTTATTTTTCACCTAAAAGAGGGCTTAAAAATGGCAGGCGATTTATCCCCATGGTTACGCTTTTGTATTGGTTTGGCTATTTTGTTTCTTTCTATTGTGCCTTTAGTTAATGCGATTCGGTGGTGGTGATTTATGGCAGGCGTACAAATAGGTGCATTGCACGTTAGTCTAAGCGCGGATAGTGCTGCTTTTGACCAAGGCATGGACAAAGTAGAAGATAAGTCCAAAGAAGCCGCCCAAAAAGTCGAAGAAGATGGCGAAAGAATGTCTGATGCCATTAAAGGTTATGCCGCAGAGATGGCAGCAAGCTTGGCCTCTGCTTTTGCCATTGCCAATATGGCAGACCGCATCAAAGAGCAGATTGATTATGCTGATAGCTTAGCTGATGTTGCCGCACGTAGTTTGCAAAGTGCTGAGGCATTAAGTGCTTTTGAATATGCCTTACATTTTCAGGATGCTACTTTGCAAGATTATACCGATGGCTTGCAAAAAATGACCCAAAATATAGCGGCTGCTAGTGAAGGCGCAAAAGAGCAATCCTTAATTTTTGAAACGCTAGGTATTGAAATTCGTGATAACGAAAATATGGTGCGCCAAAGTGGTGAAGTAATGATGGAGTTTGCCAATAAATTGGCAAGCATGAGCGATGGCGCAACAAAAACCCAACTTGCTATGGATATTTTAGGCAAAAGTGCAGGGCCAGCATTGTTGCCATTTTTAAGTCAAGGCCAAGAAGGCATTGAAGAATTTACTAAAGAAGCCGAACGTATGGGTTTAGTGATTAGCACTGACTTTAGTAATAAAGCAGGCGAATTTAACGACACCTTAGACAAAATTGGCTTTGCGGCTACTGGTGCATGGCGAACCATTGCACAAGACTTAACCCCCACATTAACCGATTTGGGAAAAGCTTTTTTAGATGTTACTGAAAGAACCGATGCCACTCATAAATCTTTAACTGTACCACTCGCGGCAGGTCTAAGAACGGTAGGCGGTTTAGTCTATTGGTTTCTTGAAGGCGTTAATTTGTGGGGTGGTGCTATAGGTAAAGTGATGGCTTTAGCCGATGTGGGTTATACCGCTTTTACCGCAACAGGCAAAAAAGCCTTACAAGCCCGAAAAGATTTTGTCGAAATTTGGAACTCAGACAGTTTTATTGATAAATATACCGATGCTTTGGGTAGAACATGGGATGTGACGGTTGGATTAAGTGAAGCTGAAAAAGATTTTGCCAAATGGAAAGTTACAGAAGATGCTTTATTTGCCGATTTAGATGAAAAAGAAAAGAAAAGAGAAACTTTGGCTTTTGAAGATAAAAAGAAACGTCTTGCTGCCGAAAAAGCCGCAGCAGATAAAGCGGCTAAAGACAAAGAAGATGAGGCAAAAAAAGAAATAGAAGTCCGTAAAAAACTTTTGCAAGACGTGATTAAGTTAGAGCAAGGTTTTTTAACACCTTTACAAGCCGAAGAGTTGGCCTATCAAAACAGTGTCACAATGGTTCGTAAAGCCATTGAAGATAAAGTCATTGCAAAGCAACGTGGTAATGAATTAGAAGCCTCTTTAGCCATAGAGCATAGCGATAAAATATATAAAATTCAGCAAGATGCCATGAAAGCCTATAATGATGCTTACATAGCCGACCAAGAAAGAGTTAAGGCCGCACAAGAAAAAATAAAAGCGGATGCCGAACTTAAAGCAGCAGGTCAGCAAGAGGGCTTTAGCTTTGTTAGTGGCATTGTGTTAGACGGTTCGGGTGAATTAGCTAAATTAGATGCCGACCATAATGCCAAAATGACGAAATTAGCCGAATTGCGTGAAGCCGAAAAGATTAGTGATGAGGAATACTTTTTGGCTAAAGAAGAAGCGGAACGTCAACATGCTGCAAGACGTTTAGATATTCAGCTTGGGACAGGCGGTGCAATGTCTAAACTAAGTGAAGAATTTAATAAAGGCATGTTAAAAGGCACATTACAGTTTTTTGCCGCTGATTTTGGTGGTTTTGCCGCGCATTCGCGTAAAGTTTTTGAAGCCCAAAAAGCGGCTAAAACCGCACAAATTTTAATTAATATTCCAGAGACAGTGTCAAATGCAATTGCAGCAGGTTCTAAATTTGGCCCTTGGGGTTCTGCTGCTTTTGCTGCGGCTGCATTGGCTTCTCAGCTTGGACAACTAAAAGCGATTCAGTCACAAAGTTTTGGGGGTGGTAGTAGTTCTGGTGGTGTTGTTGGTGGCGCACCTCCTGCCTTGCCTTCTTCATCATCACCAACAAGCCAAGCCGAGCAACGTGCCGAACAAGGCACGCCCCAAATAACCTATGTTCGCATACCCGAAGATGCCATATTAACAGGCCGCAAAATGCTTGATTTTATTGATGAGGCAATGGGTGATGGTAAGCAATTAAACAATTTACGGTTTATACCAGCATGACGACAACCGCAAA
>CAZQUL010000018.1:0-12104 GCA_964596525.1 uncultured Gammaproteobacteria bacterium
ATAAAGTCTCTCAGAACGGCTTCAAAAAAATCATTGACGCTTACATCAGGATTCAAGTGGCTTGGAAGATTATTGTTGCCCACGGCGCACCTCTCTTTCTCTCATCATTGCATCAGCCACTTGATAAGCCATACGTGCTATTTGCTGAGCATCAACCACCACATCAGTGACCATGCCTTCCATTGCATGGGTTGCGAAATAATCACGGACGGTTAGGTCTTGGCTGTTGATTTCAGGATTTCCTTCAAGTTCCTTAAATTTTTTAAGCATTTCGTCAAAACCAAAATACTTACGACCATCACCACCACGAATAAACCAACAATCACGATGCACGTTATACTCAATAATCATGTCTCCCTTTTGGCAAACAAACAAAGTTTTGTTATTGGTAGCTTCTACATTCACGCCTATTTGCATGAGCGCATTCATTTGTTTTTGGCACATAATTCCCCCTAAGCCGCGTAATGCGGCTTAGTTAAATGTTTTGTTATTGATTAGCTAAACGCTCAGCTTCTTGTGCTTCAAAAGCGGCAATATCTTGCAATTCTTTTAATTTAGACTTGTAAGATACTGTTAATTCTGCAATTTGTGACTCTGTGAATGCACTCTCTGCAATCTTTTTGCCGTGCAATTTTAATTCGTCAATCGTTTGTGATTGCTTAATATTTTGAACAGCATCATTAAATTCTGAATCATCTTGTGTGGTGCTTGGTTCAACATCAATTACTTGATGTTTAGGCTTGATAGCCTCTTTTTTAGCCGCTACTTTGTCACGAACGGATGCCGTTTTACTTGTTGTCGGCTGAGGCGTAACATCTTTAGGCTCGGTATCTTCAAACTCGTCAGCCGTATAAACACCTAAAATGACATCGGGGCAATACAAACGTGACCAACGTTTTGTTGCTAAATAAGCAAGCTGTTGGCGTGGGTCATTCACCCACAATGGTGAGTTACGCACTGTGCCAACTTGCGCCATGCTTACGCTTAATACACGAGGCTCTGTTTCACCTTTCATGGTTGCCGATACAATGACACCAATATCATTACTTTTATTGTCTTTGCCGTTGACGTTTGACCAATCACCAAACCACTCATAATTTAAGCGTGTGGTGATAGGGGCGCGTGAGTTGATGACAGCATTAACTAATTGTGCTTCATAACCCAATACACCATTAACTAAATGCGTTTTTTGCGCTACAGCAAAAGGATTCATGCCCCATTGCATAGCTTGCATGACAATAGCAAAACAGTCGCCAGCATTGCCTTGCAAGTGCTTAGGAATCGTAATTTTTGAGGTAGCCATCATTTGGCTAAACTTGAGCATCTTTTCCATACTGTCACCATTCAACACCATTGCAGAGGTATTGTTGATGTTGACTAGAGGCGAGGCTTTAACTTCTTCATATTCAGCATCAAATGCTGGATTGATAGCTGTTACGGTTGCAGTTTGAGTATTCATGTTAATTGCTCTCTTAAATGATGCGTAAAACGCGAGTGGAGGAGGTTTTTTTGTACTGTGCGTACAAGTCGGGATGGTCTTTCTCAAAGGCTTTTGCATCAAAGCTGGTTCGTGTTTGCGTCTTGCAAGTTGCCACCTTAACGCCCTGATACGTCAGTGTTTCAGCTTCTTTTAATGCCAACAATACACGCGCCTTGATTGCATCTTCTTGTGCCTCAAGGTCTTTTATTTGCGCCTTAATGTTTTGTAAATCATCAATCGCATCAATAAGCGATTCATCAGCTTGAGCAGTTAAAGCAGGGTCAGACTTTGACCATTTTTTAACAGCTTCGGGATAATTAACAGGGTCGGGCGCAATGTTGTTTTTGACCAATTCCCAAAATGCTGCACCTTGCAACAACAGGTCGTTAATCAATTCATCATCACGATTGATGGTGTAAATACGAAAGTCTTGGCCACCAATAAGCACCGCCAAGTCACAAATGCTTGCACCTGTGACTCCCATATACCACTGGCACTGAATCAGGTAAGAGTCAGGTACTTGGTCACTGCCAACTTCGCCCCATTGCTTAACACTAAAGCCATTGGCGGTTTTGCATTCAAGCAAGCGATCAGTAGTGAGCTTGCCATCTTTCCAGCGTACAGTTCCGCTAATATCAGGATTGATAACGGCGCGGTCGATGTTGCTAATAGCAAATCCAAAATCAGGATGGCGCATTTGAGTATTCACACGCTGGATTTTGCGTCCTGTGCGCTTTGCGTACTCTTTAGCAACCACTTCTTCGAGTGTATTGCCCCAGTAAGCAGGTTCGCTTGTGGCATTATCTTCAACAATAGGATTAACTTTAGACTCCCACACTTGCATGGGTGTGGTGTATTGATTTAAGCCAACAATGGCGGCTATTTCGCTGCCACCGATACCTGACTGACGCTGTTTGAGCCAGTCAATGCGTGATTGTGCGGTCATTTTTTGACTCCATTAAGCTGCTAAACGCGCATAAGCGCATAATTTGGCAACTTCCAAAATGAGTTGCTGGTGGACGCTCCTAGCATCATCACCGTTGGCATAAAAGCAAAAAGGGATACCCTTAATGCTTCCTTTGATTTGGCCTTGATAGCCATATTTGGTTTTGTTAATTGTCATCATCACCGTCCTTAGCGTATTGTTCTGCCATGTCCTCAATGAGGGACTTCATTTTTGATAACAAGACTTCGGGCAATTGGCTCATGACACATTCGCTTGTCATGCCTTCGGCAATCAGAATCTTGATGCTGTTAATAGTTGTATAAGCAGAATATTTATTGCCGTTGCTTGACGTGTAATGGCCGCGCTCGTGACTAAAGCAATCGTCTTCAATTGGCTCTTTTTCAACGTTGGTATAATGCTCAACAACAAAAAAAGCATTGTCGGTATAGATTTCAATGCGGTCTTCGGTGTAGTCATCATCACAAAACAAACGAACAGGCTTAGGTGGCAAAATGGGCTTAGGGGCTTGTGGAATCACAACTAAAGATGTCATAATTTTTCTACTCCAACGGTACAGTCTTTTGGGTCACGCCCTCGGTTGTTGACGCAACGCGAGGGCTTCTTTTTGTCTTTGAAAAGTTCTAAACACTCTTAAATGCTTAGAAGTTTTTAAAGTCTCGGTTTCAGTAACTAAGCTCAGAAATAAAAACCCCTCACGTGGAGGGTTGTTCACTATAAAAACTTGGATGAAATTTTTTCTTTGCAGACAAATAAGCAGCATTTGCTGACTCTGAGTCATTGAATGTTCCTAAACGTATTGTTTTTCCATCCACAACAATGCAAGCCCTATATTTTTTGTACTTCTCATCGTAAGTAATCCCTCTTAAGCCTGACTTGCTTTTTCCATGAGGATTAACTATGTTTTGTGCGTTTTCCGCAAACGAAACAACACGAAGATTTGAAAAGCGATTATCAGTTTTATCTCTATTTTTGTGGTCAATAATTCCGATTGGGAAGCTGCCTGTTTCGCACAGCCAAACAAGCCTATGTACATAATAATGTTTGTTTTTTATTCCTATTCTTTTGTATCCTCGGTCATTAAATGACCCTGCCTCAGACCATTGTTTTGCATTTCTTTGTTTATTTTTCCAAAAAAATTTTCCTAATTCTTTGTCGTATAAAAGTTCTTCTAGCAACTCTTCTTTAGTAATCATATAAATACCTCGTAATAATCTTTTCAGCCAACCAATGCAGTAATCTGCTTTCTGTGTTTAGGTATCAGGCTTCCCACCTTTTTAGTCTCCCCCTAAACCACCTTTGCCATGATAGGCTTGGTGCTTACAGCCAGTCCGCTTTGTTACTGGTAACTTGGAATGTTCCTTACTTCCTGTAAGGGCTGCTGACATTGTTTTTTCAGGCCGCGCAGATTAAGCCTTAGCTCGTTTAGACTCGGAGTAGAGTTGTTAGCATTGTCTAAATATATCAACATTCTGTTTATGTGTCAACAATCTGTTGATATTGTTTTTTAATGTGTTATTATTTGGAAATCGGAGGTTAGATATGCAAACATCTACTTTAAAAGAGTATTGTGAAAAATTAGGTAATTGTGCTGAGGCGAGAAGAAGGCTAGGCTTACTAAGTAATCAAGCACTTTCAAATGCGCTTAGACGCTCAACCAAAATTTATGTTGAGCATGACAATAATTTAAATCCAACTAATTGTTTTATAAAAAAAGGTTGGGGTAAATTTAAAACAACATAACAAAAGGTAAAAAATGGACAGATTGCAACAATTTTTATTTTCTGCCAGTGGAATTGTGATTGGTTGGGCGTTGGTGGTGGCCTTGCTTAAAGGCGGCAATGATGACGATTTTGATGGGATGGCTTAGGTTTCTTGGAACAAGCAAGGATAAGGACGGCAGATGACTCGCTGCGCTTGGTAAGAGTCAATAACTAAAAGCATTTTTTGTGAGAGTGTTTTTAGTTATTAGGGGCGGCCTAAGCTGATTAAAAATCCTGATAACAAATTCTAAACCTATCGAATTCGATAGGTTTTAAATCCCCCGAAATCGGGGGAATTAAAACTGGTGGAATTACACCGAATTAAGAGAGTTTTTTATGAATCCAATTATCCCCACTGTGGGTCGTGTTGTTTATTTTACTCCTGCTGGCAGCCTAATTATTCCCGATTATACAACTGGTGTTTGTGCTGCATTGATTACAGCCGTACACAATGAAAATTGTGTGAATTTGGCGGTATTTGATGCAAATGGTTATCAGCATACTCGCCACTCTGTTTGTCACGTTAGCACATTACCTGAAGTCCCCGAAGGCGGTGTTCAAAAATATGATTACTGGGACTGGATGCCGTACCAAAAAGGTCAAGCGGCTAAGACTGAGCAGTTGGAAGCTAAATTGGTGGGTAAGGCTGAAAAGCCAAGCCTTGCTTATTGTGAACAAACTGGCTCGTTATGCAATGCAGAAGAATTAGCAATTGAAAATGAAATTCAAGCTAAAGGTTTAAATGCCCCACGCCTAATACCTGCCAATATTGATGCAAAAATTTTAGGTGCTGACTATAAGCGTTTTAATGGCTCAACATTAACTGTTTGCTGCTTGTATTTAGAAAATGGTTTTACAGTTACTGGTGAAAGTGCTTGCGCGTCACTTGAAAACTTTGATGAAGAAATTGGTAAAAAAATCGCTTACCAAAACGCTCGTGAAAAAGTCTGGCAATTAGAAGGTTATTTACTGCGTCAGCGTTTGCATGATGAAGAATTTAGCGAAACAACGCCGCAACAGCGTGTTTTATTAGAAAAACATGATCTTGATGAAAAAATTGAAAAACTCTCAGCTTTTTTATCTAAACCAAAACCTGATTTTGTTAGTGAAGCGCAATGGGGTTTGATGTCTCTTCAAATTCATCACATGAAACACTATCAGGAAGTTTTGCGTGACCGTCTTATTGATTTTGGTGTTATCGCAGAACCATTAAGCCCACACAACACAATCAATTCTTAGAAATAAAAAGCCCCGATTCGTGGTCGGGGCTTTTATGACCGTTAACGCAAGCGTTAACTAATGTCGGCTCGGAGTAAATAATATGCTAATTGCAACCAAAACGCAAACCCAAATTAAAACCATGAGCAGCAAACAAATTGCTGATGTAGTTGGTTCTCGCCATGACCACGTTAAGCGTTCAATTGAACGCCTTGCGGAAAAAAGTGTAATTCAACTTCCCCCGTTGGAGGAAGTTAAAAATCATCTCGGACAAACCGTTCAAGAGTACCAAGTCAACGAGCGCGACAGCTATGTGGTTGTTGCTCAACTTTGCCCTGAATATACCGCCAAATTAGTTGACTGGTGGATGGCAACTAAAAATCAACAGCCAGTCGTTGCTTTGCCAACTACTTATTTAGATGCCTTAAAAGCACTGGTGCAAACCGAGGAGGAAAAACAGTTAGCGATTGCCCAAGCTGCCCATTTAGAAAATCAAGTTAATCAATTAACACCCAAAGCAAGAGCTTTAGATGTCATTGCCAATTCTATGGGGCAAAAAACAATAACTAATGTTGCCAAAGTATTAGGTGTACAACCTGAAAAATTTTTACGTCCTTGGATGCTTAAACATCATTGGATTTATTTGGGGCGAGATGGCCAATACCATGCCCATGCAGCACGCATCAAAGACGGTCATTTAGTTGAAAAAACACGACCTATCCCCCGCACAAGTGGCATTACTGAATTAAAAGTCACTGTTTACGTGACAGCCCAAGGCGAAACCCTGTTAGCCAGACGATTAGCAGGAGAAGCAGCATGAGCAGCAAAATAAGCGAAGTTTTGTATTCACGTTTTGTCATGTTTGCATTACTTGAAAATGAAACAACCACTAAAAACTTGAAAATAGCATTAACTAGCTATGGTTTTGACTATTCATTAAGAACTATTCAACGCTCATTAAAGCAATTGAAAGAATCAGGCTTACCTATCGAAAGTGTTCGTCCAGAAAACGCGATTGGAGGCACAGAATTGTTGTGGAGATGGAAAAACACAACAAACCCAACTGATCTGCTTATACAAGCCAAATCAACACTAATTATTCAATCAATCGCATCATGCAAGCATTGCAAAAACACAGGTAGTTTAGTTTTAGACAATACAAAAGATGTCTTAGAACAACGCTGTAAAGATTGCGGCCATATTGAACATATTGGGGAGGCCGCATAAATGACAGCCTGTATTTTAGATGAAGCTTCATTAAACGAAGAACGTCAAATCCAAATGTTATTAGCCAATCATAAAGCTAATAAACCCACCTTTGACAGCTATCAATACTGTGAAGATTGCGACATCGAAATCCCTGCCGCTCGTCGTGCCTTTGCCAAAGGCATTACTCGCTGTGTGGACTGTCAAAACATTGCTGACATTAAAAGTAAGGGAGTAATACGCAAATGATTAGCCCCTTAGTACCTAAAAATGCAGATTTACGCTCTTACACATGGCTCAAGCTGGATTATGCACGCTTATTTGCCAGTGAGTTTTTTGCAATGGCCAATGATGCTGAGTTTAGAGCTGCTTTTATCTTGTGGTGTAAATCCATGCAGCAAATACCTGCGGGATCACTCCCTAACAACGATAAAGCCTTGGCTGGTTGGTGCGGTAAAAGCCTAAAGCAATGGGCAAAGATCAAAGACATGGCCTTGCATGGTTGGCAAGAAGCGGATGACGGTCGTTTATATCATCCTGTGTTAGCTGAAGTTGTGAATGACATTTTATTCAAAACAGATGCTAAGGCCACCTCAAACGATCAGGACGATAAAGAACCTAAAAAAGCCATGACGAATGCCGAACGTCAAGCTGCACACAAAGCTCGTCAAAAAGAAAAAGAATTAGCGTTACTCGCTGAAAAAAGTAACGGAACTGGTAACGGAGCTAGTAACGAAGAAGTAACGCTAGGTAACGGCAATAGTAACGGAGTAGGTAACGAAAGTAACGCAGCTGGTAACGGCCAAGTAACGGCCAGTAACGGAGATTTCGTTACTTCTGAGGGGGGTAAGGGGGGAGATTTAGATTTAGATTTAAATAAAGATTTAGATTTAGATCAAGAGCTTAAAACAAAAACAACACGCGAGGCGAGTGAGTGTGATGCGCGTTTTGATGAATTTTGGATTCAATATCCGAGAAAAGAAAATAAACAAGGCGCAATCAAGGCATTTAAAAAAATAAAACCAAGTGAAAAACTTTTTGAAGAAATTTTATTAGCACTTTCAAAACAAAAAACTTGGCCAGCATTTCAAAACGGTTATGCGCCACACGCTGCAACTTGGCTAAACGCTAAACGTTGGGAAGATCAACCCCCTATCAACCAAACAACATCAAAACCAATGACAGGTATTTTTAACGGCCAAGAAAGCGACTTGATGCGAGCTAATCGTGCGGCAGCAGCAGAGGCAAAAAAAATGCTATTTGGTGAGGAGGCAGCGTAATGAAACAATCAGATTTTGATAACTTTTCTGAGTTATTAACAACAACGGCTGAAATGTATAACAAGACTTTTAAGCCAACACAAACAGCAATTTACTTTAACGTTTTGTCTAAATTTCCAATTGAAGCAGTACGGATGGCGTTTAATGCTCATTTGCAGGACTCAGAACGTGGCCGTTTTATGCCATTACCAGCCGATTTAATCGGTCACTTAGAGAAAATGCGTTTTGATGATCGCCCAAGTGCTGAGGAGGCTTGGTCAACCGCAGTGCAATCCATTGACGAAAATATTACCGTGGTATGGACTGAGGAAACATCACAGGCTTGGTATGCAGCCGCTAATGAGTTAATGGCCATTGGTGACAAGTTTAATGCTAGTCGTGGGTTTATCGCCAAGTACAACGATTTAGTGTCATTAGCGCGTTTACAGGGTAAGTCTGTTAAATGGCTTGTTGTGCAGGGTTATGACAAAGACTTACGCGAACAAGCAATTCGTGAAGCGCATAAGGCTAAAAAAATCACCACAGAACACGCAAAGATTTTATTGCCTTATCACACATCAGAGGAAGGAACTTTAGAGCGCATACAAGGCAATGTGTCATTGATGATTGAGAGTAAGGGTGCAACCGCTAATCACAAAAACCTTAGTCGAGTTGATGAAATCAGGATTGCAGGTGAGTTACACCAAAAGCGAATTGCTGATTTAAACAAAGCTATTGGCAATACTGAGACAGTCAAAAAGCGTAATCCGCTTGAGTGTTTAAACATTTTTGAGCAAGCAGAGCGTTTAGGCGTATTTCACGGCTCTAACGACAAAAAGCATTGGCTAGAAACCGCAGGAAATGGCGGAGATATGTCGCTATTGCAACAACGCATCTTGGCCAAGCGAGGTGCAGCATGAAAAAGCGTATTACTAATCGTCAAACACCGCTTTCTTTCACTGTCGATTTAGTCACGGATACAGCGCGTTTATTGCAGCGTGTAGGTGTAGTTCAGATTGATGAAATGGCATTAGACAAAGCAATTCATGGCTTGGTTGAGGCTCAGTATTTGGTTACTCATGCGGCTGAGTTGTTTATGAACCGCAAACAGCAAGGGCTTATTACGCTTGAGCAGTTACTGGGTACGTTGCGGAGTGAGGCAGCTTGAACACCCCACAACAAACGAGCGTCAACGTAAAAACTTTAAATTCCAAACAAGCGACAGATTCAAATTAGGCGAATTAGCTCCAATCGTTAATGAGCGAATACACGAAGATGAAGATTATTTGCCTGATTGTGTGTCGGTCATGGTTGTTGCAAGAGTAATGACTGAGGGTGGTGTGTAATGAATGAGTATAGTCACTATCAAAAATCAGTAGAGCATTTAAAGTGGATTGATGTTTATCGGGTGCTTGTGCTGTTTGGTGTAACAAATCCATGCCTACAACACGCGATAAAAAAACTGTTGTGTGCAGGACAGCGAGGGGTTAAAGATCAAAAACAAGACGTGCAAGAAGCGATTGCTTCATTGTTGCGTTATTTAGAAATGCAAACAGATGATGATGAGGCCAAACAATGAGTTTTATGTGTGGTGAGCAATGGCTAGAGACTGGTAATCCATTTATTGAGGTAGATATGAGCGAATCTCAGGTCGAATGGCTAAAAGCCGAAAATCAAAGACTGTCAAAACAGGTTGATAGCCTGATGAGTGATGTACACCGTTTAGATACCGCCCGTCAAGCTGCTGTGAATCAGGCTAGGGCATTAGCAGAAGAAGTTAATCGCCTTAATGATGTACTTACCCACGGTCAAGCATTTGGTGAACGTGGCGAGGCGTGTATGAGTATTGATGGGGGCAATTTGTGAGCAAATTCGGCAATAAAAAAACATTAATTGATGGCATTTGGTTTGATTCAAAAAAAGAAGCTAAACGCTATCAAGATTTAATGTTGATGCAAAAAGCAAAACTCATTCGCAATCTAATGACGCAACAAGTTTTTGAGTTGGTTGAAGGCATTAAATATATCGCTGATTTTACTTATTTTGATGATACCAAGGGCGGTGAATTTGTGGTCGAAGATGTTAAAGGCTTTAAAACTGATGTGTATAAAATCAAGAAAAAGCTAATGCGGCATTTTCATAAAATTGAGATTTTAGAAACATGATAAGTGGTTGAGGTCAAAGTAAAAGTAGAAGTATGTCTCATTAAGTAGAATTAATAGTGAGGTCGCTATGATTCAACAATCCATTTTATCTGAAACGCAAGATCAATATCGCGTGCCTAAAAAGCGTGGCAATCCGAAACAGATAGGTGTTTATGATAAATTGATTAGTTTTGGCATTAAAAATCCAGATGCCGTTATTAAAAAATTACTAGAAGAAAAATTAATATCAGAAATAGCATTATTTTTTGGCGTGGCTTTATCAACCATGTCGCGTTATTGCGATAAAAAAGGAATTAGGGCTATACGTCGTCACAAAAAATTAAAAACTGATATTAAAAAAATAGACTTGCCACCACAGCGAAATACTTATTTTAGATGCGATAAATGTCTTCAATCAATCCCTGAGCAATTAAGGGGAAAATTGATTAAAAATTATTGCTCAAAATGCGAAAGGCATCAGAGACAAGCAATAACCTAACTAAATGCGTAAGGCGTGGCAACCCACGCCAACATTGACAGAAAAGAGGATACACAAATGACGAAAGAAACACAACAAGCGGATGGGTTGACATCGCACTTGACGCAGGAGTTAGATACTGAAAAATCCCCATTCGATAGGGGATGGCACGTAGGGGTTAATCAGTTAGCAAAATCATTATGCCAAGAAAAAAACGAACTAGACTTAAAAGCATGGAACTATGGATATAAATGCGGTGAAGGGTATTATTTGATGAAGAAATACCCATTAGCTGATGCTAAAGACCATTTCTTTTTTGTTGAGAAAATATCAAACACAGAAATAAAGCGACATACTGAAATTTTACTTGAAAACGATATGATTAAAGAAATATCTGGCGTTTGGCATTATCGCTGCTTTATTAACTCGCATACTTGGTTCACCCCTGCTGATTGTTTATTAGATGCTGTTGCATTTGTTTGGGATGTTTTTCGCATTGAAAAAATAAAAGAGAACCTAAAACAGCAAGCAAATAGCAAACGCTTTTATTTGCCTGTTGAGCAACTGGCTATGAGTATCTAACTACTAGCTTAACGTGCGCCACCCCTCACGTTTATAAGCCTGTGCAAGTGAATCACTTTTATTTTTAATGCTTAGACAGTGGCTGGGGTGGTGTCACTGTTAAAGCGTGAGTTAGAACCGTAGTGAACTTGGAGATATTTATGCAAGCAAAGAACTATGCCGCACAAATTTTAATTTCAGATAATGAAAATACTATAGATGAATTAAGGGCGATAATTCGCCCATTAAAAAATTCGGTTATTTTCAATCTTCCACATGGCGGTTATTTAACAATAGACCCAAAAATGTCATCAAGAAATTGTGATTTTGAAAGTGTTGTTAGGCCTCCGTTTGATAATATTTTTATACAGTTTAATACCGATGGAAATAAATATGGAATTTTAGTTAGTTATGAACATGAAGAAGATGCTCACATCGGGTTTATTTTTTTTGGAATGCGCGGCACAAAAGAATGGTACAACCTACCGTATGTTTTTTGTGTAAAAAACAAAAAATCACATGACCCCGTTTATTTGAACAGGTCTTTTGATTCCGAACATGATGACCACAAATACGCTGCTACATTTTGTATGTGCGTATATAACGACTTTTTAACGGCACTGTCATGTAGAAATATTGAGCAGACAATTATTCAAAAATGCGATAAGGCACTAAACGCAAGGCGCATTAACAAAGGCAAGTTACCGCTTTACGAAGAGCGCATACTCACGATTAAGGTAAATGCAAAACAAGGCACTGGTACGCGAACAGGAACACACCAATCACCAAGACAGCATTTAAGACGCGGACATATTAGACGACTTGAGAGTGGCAATATATGGGTCAATGCTTGTGTTGTTGGCAATAGTGAGAAAGGCGTTATTAAGAAAAGCTATAACGTGGCGGCATAAAAATAAGGTTCTAACAACAGCTTAACGTGCGCCACCCCTCACGTTTATAAGCCTGTGCAAGTGAATCACTTTTATTTTTAATGCTTAGACAGTGGCTGGGGTGGTGTCACTGTTAAAGCG
>CAZQUL010000019.1:0-11528 GCA_964596525.1 uncultured Gammaproteobacteria bacterium
AGCAAAGTCGACATCCGTTTTTTGCACTAATATGGCTATTAGGTTTTTGCCAAAACAACCCGTGTGCTTTACAAACGATTTGTATCTTATCCGTTGCAAGAAAGTTTTCTGGTAAAAGTTCATAACTGTATTCGTCAAACGCAGTCGGACGTTTAATCCCAACTCGCTCTAAAAAGTAGTCTTTGTTCATGGTTATTGTACATAATAGTTAGTTATACAACAACCTGCTTTTAATCACCCCGCTGTTTACGCATTCTGTATTTAACACCACCCGCCTTAAACATCCCATCTTCACCAACGCGCGGTAATTGGATTCTGATAGTAGATGGTTTACCAATAACAGGTACAATCCGAAACACATGTGTGTCAAATGAATCCATGACATCGTCGGTTTTTTCCACACGATAATCTGTTACAGCAAAACCAGCCCGCTGTAAATGTAAACCTATTTTTGCAATATCTTTTGGCATGACTTTTTGAATATATTGTCTATCCATTTTTATCAAAGAACTGCTCAACATGGTTTTATCCATCACACCTACGATATCGTCAGCCATTGGGGTTTGTTCGCCAATAGCAGTTTCTTCAGGAGCAATAGACAGCAGAGACTCTAACGAACCTTCGCCTGTGTATGGATTTTTTAACTTCTTATACGTGCTAGCTAGTGAAGTAATTCGTCTTAACTCGCCAGGCGTCATCAATCCTTTCTTTGCCAGCGCATCAGCTTTTGCAAGAATATTACTTTCCATGCTGATTGTTTGCGGTTCGTACTTTTTATAACTTCCCCCATTTTCCGCTGCATTTGCAATTGACTCGTGAATTTCATCTAACGCCGCTAGGTCTTTCTCAATTTCTTCATCAGAAATCTCAGGAATTTCTTCGTCTATTTCTTCATCGGTTTGAGTCCCTTTATTGGCCGCAACGGTTGCTGCTTGTTTACCAATAATAGAAGCTAACGTTTTTGTTACTCGATCTTTCTTTTTAGCGGCGTCACGCATCCCGCGTTCAGCGGTATTTAAATCAAAATCCGGTTCTTCAGTTGGAGCAGTTTCGGTTAACTTGTCGTCTTCATCGCTAGCAACAGGTGTAGACTGTTTAACAATGCACACCAACGAATAAAGAAATTTCATTTGTAGCTGCTCTGGAGTCATTTTCATGAATCCAGCGCCCGTACGTTTTTCTTCTTTACCACCAATTCGCCAACTGTCCAACAACCCTAAATTAACAACACACCATTTAGCACCGCATGTCAAAATAACGTTTACGCGATTCAGTATGGTATTGTCTAAATGAGACAGAATGCTTTCTTGTCTGGTTGCACCTAACCAATCCCAGATGTCACGAATCATTCGCAAACTGTCCGTGTGAAAATGATGATAAAAATCATGGGTTGTTTTTGCTAATTTCAAAAAACGAACAGCGGGTAAGAGAAATGGGATGTCCAAAACAAAATAATGTTGTCTATCATTACCTACCGATATTTCGTTTATTTTAGCCCACATGGTTTCATGTACGTTTGCCCAATGGTTATATGGCGTTTGACGCGTTTCCATGTAATGATAGCGCTTAGTTAACATGTTGTAATTAACCGCAACCAAACTTTGCACGGAGCGCATAATGCCTTTATTTGCATGAGACAATAACTTCATTTTCTTATGCGTAGATTGGTATTCAGCAATGCCTTGTTTTGGCTGAAAGTGACTCAATAGCGGTTTACCGTGTGCTTCACCTTGCATCTCGACAACATGGTCAACAAACACTGTGTTCTTAACATGACTTACCACTGTATCAGATTCGGGAATACCCAATTCATCCCCATCAGATGATGCGTAGTGATAAATCGAATTTACAGGTAGAAACAAATGCGACAATAAAGCCATATTTGGTTTCTTTAATTGCTCTGGAGTGCGAATGCCATGAGCTTTATAAAAAACTGGATATGTTAACACATTAACCTCCGGTCATCACGACCAACACGCGTTGGACTGTTTCGTAATAAGGACTTGCAAGTAAACCACCCTGTGGGTCTACATATGCAGCTGCTTTCTTGAGTCGTTCATGAACTTCATTTACAGCTTCGTCTGTGTATGCGTAGTTTGCAGAACACATATCGCCGTCATAGTCGGCTGTCAATCCACCAATACGTGAAGGGTGAACAGCCATAGTTTCCGAAAAAGACGCGTTATCAAATGTCGGATATTCTGGCGCAAGATATTCATCACTTTCGATGGGTTTCCAATCATCACCTAACTCTCGACGCATCTCAGATTTTGTTGTGGTAACAACATACGGAATGCTAGGATAAATACTGCCAGTACCTGCAACAGGATAACGCGTAGGAAAAATACCTAATGTATTCCAGCGTCTATATCCCGATAAATACAACAATTCGCATAGCGATATAGGGTGTACGTATTCTTTATCAAACCCTTCTGGAAGCTCTGTAATATCTCCAAACAATTTAAAGGTATTATCAGGACCTCGATATACTAATCCAATATAGTGGTCTTCTACCATAACAGGTTTTAAACGAACGTCAAAGTTTTCAAAACTATTAATAACACTTTCTATACCAGACGTTGTTGTCCATCTGTCTACAATCTTTGGCGGGACAGTTACACGCACACGGCGTAAAGAAGATGGATTAACTAACATTGCCGCACTTTCAGCACTATTAAAAACAGTCTTTAAAAAACCATTTAAGATTAAATGTTTTGAAACAGGTAGCGTCCCTTTCAATGTTTGATATAATCCAAGAACCGTGTTGTTATGCGATGGACTGTTTTTAGCACCGATATATTTCGGGCTAGTTTTCATTGCCGTAATAACATTACGGGTTCCGTTATATATTCGTCTAGACCCCCAACGTTCTTGTTGAAAACCCCCTTTCCCCCGAATTAAACTTTCAAAGTATTCGTAAATTGCATTAAACGCATTTTGCAACGACATACGGCTATTATCCAACAAATCCCCACCGCTTACCGAAGACGCATTAATAGCGTTACTGATACTTAACAGTTTACGATACAATTCATTTACTTCTCCTTCCTTAGCACGTCCAGTTTCATCAAACATTAAGTCGCGCAATCCTGCCGGCAGAACCAATACTTTATCTGTCATGCCTTTGTCTTTATATTTTTCAACAAACGCAATGCGGTCATCTCGAATATCACTTCCCGTTCGTTTAAACTTGATTTTCTTCCAATATTTCAAAAAGAAATAAAAACCTGTTTCCCCCGTAGTAGGGTCTGCTGCAACAAAATCAGATTCTTTCTCATCCCACAATGCATAAGCTTTCCCCGCCATAATACCTTTATATAAAGCCTTTAACATAGTCAGTTCTTTATACATCAATGGATGAAAGATATCTATTTTACAATTGATGTAAGAGAAACGCAAATCCCTTTCTGGACTGCCTACACGACCAAATGTTAATATTGAAAACAATCCGTCGTCGTGGAAATTTGTGGTACCTCCATCAAAATGATCTAACACAGTAACAGGTCTAATTGCCTGTAGCTTTTGGGCAGTTAGTTCCATTAACCACACGTTAAATGGAACGTCGGTATTTTTCATAATAGATCTCCCTAATAACGGTTGAGAGTATGTGATTTACAAGCAAATAAGATAAGGTGCAGTCATGAGTAAAAAGCGAGATGACATCTTTTTAGATGACGACTTTAGCCTAGATGATTTTGACGATGAAGGTGAAGGCGGGTTTGACTCGCCTGGTAAAAAAGGCGCACGTCAACCAGTCACATCATTAAAAGGCAGTTTCATCGAAGGTGTAAAAGACGGCATTAAAGATCCGTCTATTCAAATGAAATTTGTGCGCGCAGCGCTGCCATCAGGGTACAATCAAACCATTGATTTTGCAGATAAAGTTGCTAGCGGTGTAAATGAATTGTACACCGATGCAGCTAAAGAAGCTGCTCCAGTTATTAAAACCCTAAAAGAATTTACACGAAAACATGTATCTCCAGGTATGGGAGATATGTTGCCTAAATCTTGGAAAGAGAAATTAGATAGTTGGGCGGAAGAACAGGAGTCCAATTCTCGCGAAGTGATCGACCCAGAAGAAAGTGAAATTGCAATGACGCTTGGCACAATGTTTCAAGCACAGCAAGAAGCTATTCAAAAGATAGATCAAGCACAACAAGAGCGTGAAGTGGAGCGAGAAGGTCGTCAGATGGCAGATGCCAAAGTGATGCAAACCCAAACAGATGCGTCACTAAAGACCTTAGCTCAAATTCAACAAAACACGGGACGTCTGGCTAACTACCAAGATCAGGTCACTATTAACTTTCAACGAAAATCTTTAGAGCTTCAGTACAGAACATACTTTGTAAATCGAAAGCTTTTAGATGTCATGGAACAACATTTAGACCTAAGTAAATCTTCATTTGAAACATTAGTGCATAATTCAGGATTACCTGATTTACTTAAAGCACACAACCACGAAAAAATGGTTGAAGTCATGAAGATGAAATATCTAGGTGAAATGACAGACCCAATGTCTAAATGGTTTGCTGGTATTGGTACAAAACTTATCCAAAAGGGGAAACGTGACGTTAAAGATTTCTTTCAAAGCTTTGGTTCTACTTTAAGCGACATGGCCATGGGCATGGATAGTTTTAAAGAACAGCAAGAAATGAATCGTGAAATGGGTGAACGTGAAGAATCCATGGGTGAGTTTGGTGCCAAAATGATGGGCAGCATGGCTGCCGATAAAGGTTCTGAATGGGCTGGTAAGTTATTTGGCAAATCTGCTTTTCTTAGAGATAGTCGGTTTGGACAATTTCTAGAAAAAACCGGATTTATGTTAGAACGATTAAATCGCGATAAAGCCTACATGTATCAAGACTTTGTTAATAACGGTGAGATGAACGGTGGGTTTTTAGGCAATATTGCGCGCTGGTTTAAAGAAGGTTCAGGCACTTATTCTAGAGATGATCGTGTCTTATCTAATAGTGCTGATGAATTGGATAAACAAGTGTATTGGTCTTTACAAAACTCACGCACTTTAAATGAAGTTATTCCTGGATTATTGACAACAATCAATCAGTCTATTATTGATGGAAACAATGTGCGTAAGGCAGGATCGACAAAAGATGTTTTAGCTAAAGCAACTGCCATGACTAAGGAAGGTGGTGGCAAAATTCATTATAGCTTTGAATCCAATCGATTTGAAACCGAGTCGGATATCTTAGAACGGGTTAAAAAGGAATTAAATAAACCTGATAGAGATAAAGGATTAGCCGAAGCATTAACCGATGTTGTCAACGCCATTGATGAAGACTACGATTTGAGCGAAGAAATCAGAAACGGTATTCGCGCATATGTCATTGAGTTAGCGACTAATGCAGTAGAAATGCCAAGGGTTGATAGATGGTTGGTAGAAGCGGGTGAGAACTTTCCAGAGCAATTGCGCGGAAAAACAACCAATCTAACCAATGATGAAGATGACCATTTAGGCGCTAGAGGTTCATGGGTAAAAGCAATCAGTGACGTCGTAAAATCTACTTTTGGTTATAAGGAACGCGTCAAGTGGAAAGATGACAAACCTATTGGGGAATTCAGCGAAGCGTTTCAAATCTTTAATAGACAATCCGCATTGAATAAACTATCCATTAGATACGCTAATTTGGTATCTAAATTAGAATCTAATAAGGAAGCGTTAATTAAGTTTTCAAAACAAGGGTTTGGTTATCAAGAAGTTCTGCGTCAAAACAAATATCTTGTTCGTGAACAAGAAAAATACAAAGATGCTTTTGGTGTAGAGAAATCGAAAGATAAAAGCGATGCGTTTGATTGGCGTGAAAATATTGAAGGTCGAAATAAAAACATTCTCAACATCAGTCGTGACGACGCTGAAACCCGTGCCGAGAAGGATTACAACCGTGCAATGGAGGCTTACAAAACAGCCAAAGAAGCGCATGATGAAGGTCTTCGTACAGGCATGGTTGCGCCTGGTACCCCTGCACCTGTAGAACCCACAAAACCGCCCCATATGCGCGCTGCCGGCGGCATCATTCCAGATGAACCGCAATTCTTTAAACGTGGCGCTAAAGTCAGACCTAAGACTAAATGGAAACAACGCCAAGGGTTAATCCAAGGACCTGGCACAGGCACTAGCGATGAAATACCTGCCTATTTATCGAATGGCGAATATGTTGTCAGAGCATCGTCTGTTAAACGTCCTGGTGTAATGCAATTATTACGTTACATTAATTCATTGGGAGACGATGATGCAGTTTGGGGTTCTTCTGGTGTTGGCGAACAAGGAGATGGGTTTGCACTTAATGAAGCCATTCTTTCCTCCGGTGCCAAGACAGAAGCTCAGTTAGTTGAAGTAAACAATCGTTTACAGAAACTGATTGACAAACCTTTTGTTGCGTTAAACTTTGGCGATCTAGAAGGACCTGATTTAGAGAAGTTTAAAGAGATGTTTGGTAACATGGGAACAGGTATGTTATCCGCATCTGACAAACTATTGCTAAAAGGTAAAGAAGGGGTTTCTAAAACAGCTAGCTGGCTGTGGGATAAAGCCAAATGGGGTGCTGACAAAACATGGGGCGGTATTGCGGGTACTGCTAAGTTTGGTTGGGGTGTTGTCAGCGGTACAGCTAAAGCAGGTAAGAAAATCTTTGATGATTGGATGGAAGATGCGCGTGATATCATGGTGCGTGGCAGCAACGAAGTGCGTATACGTGCCGATGATATTCGCAATCGTTTGCTGTACGATGTTAACACTAATGAGATAATTAAGTCTATCAAAGATATCACGGGCGAAGTGCGTCGTATCGATACGGATGAAATTGTTCTTTCATTAGAAGACTTTCGTAAACGACTCACCGATCAGCGTTTCAAACCCATGCTAACGTGGATATCCAAGAAATACGATCAAGCCAAAAATATTGCGTTTGCTCCTTTCAGGTTGGTTAAATCTATTGGAATGCATATTGGCAATATCATCGATATGCCTGGTGACATTTACGTTAAAGGCGATGATCCTTGGAAACCGCGTTTACGCGCACATATGTTTCGAGCACGCATGTACCGTGACGCAAAAACAGGTCAAGTGATTGATTTCGTATCTCAAATCAAAGGTGCCGTTTTAGACTCCGAAGATCCGCCGAATATGGTAATTACTGATGAAGAGTTTAAGGAAGGCAAATTAGTTGATATAGAAGGAAACCCGATTAAAGGTATTAAAGATAGAATTTATGGTTCTATCAAAAAAGCGGGTAATTTCGTTATTGACATTGCAAAGAAAGGATTAGAGAAAGCCAAAGAATTTGGGGGATGGGTGTGGGATAAATTATCTGGTGGATGGGATGGCTTCAAATCGTGGTTTGACGGCACAGGCACCATTCAGTTAGGGCTATTTACAACACAAACCGCCACCGTAACTCGTCTAGAACAAATCTGGATGTTGCTGAATGATCGTCTACCCGGCGATAAAGCACAACAACCTGAAGACTTTGGAAAAATGGGTAGTTTGCGTATACCAGATCTTTCAGGTAGATTACGTCAAACCGAAGAATGGTTTAACAGACAAAAGCTAAAAGCCGAACTCAAAGCATTTACTGCACGCGAAAAGGTGAAAAACAAAATCGCGTTGATGGAAGCAAAACGCCAAGATCAAGCCGCTAAGTTACGTGCAAAATACGAAGAGAAAGGAGCGAAAGTTCCATTTTGGGTTCGTATCTTTGGTGCTAACAAACAGCAGCTAAAGGCGGAAGTAGTGAGTGCAGGTAAGGCAGCTGTTGATGGTGTTAAGAAAGCCAAGAATGGCATTGACAAACCCATGACCTTTTCTCAATACTTAGATTGGGTGGAGAATCTAATCGAAAGTAAAGGTCAAGTATTCGACAGAGATGATGAAGCGATGATCGAAGCAGCTCGTAGAGATTATATCGAATATCGTGCTGCATTCGATAAGAAAACCACTTCGCAGAAGATCAAATCTAATGCATTGACTTTTGGGGGTATGGCTAAACGCATTGGTTCTAAATGGTTAAAAGGTCAAGCGGACGATATCAAAGAAACTATTTCTGATATTGCAGAAGACATTCGTCCTTTGTCGTTTAACGAATGGTTAGAGAAAGAATGGAATATGTCTCCAGCCGAATATCGTAAACTACCTATGAACAGTCTCGATTCTAGTCATAGTCAAAACAATTTGCGCGAGGCATGGGGTATTTACCACCACAAATTTACAATGCGTTTGGCTAAGGCAAAAGAAGCGCGTAACCTTGTATCGGATAAGGCCAATGCTTTAAAGTCAACGACAAGATCTTTCTTTAATGGCAACAAAGACTTTGTAGGACCTATGCAACCGTTAGGCGTGAAAGTATCAAATTTCTTTGATAAACATACAACGCTTCGCGAAGCATTAGAAAAAGCGAAACCACTAACCTTTGAAGAATGGTTAGGTCAAACGCCTACAGGTTTATCAACCTACGAAAAATTAGGGAATGGCGATAGAGAAGAGCTCAAGAAACAATACGTGTCATATTGCATTAAGTTTGAGCGAGACAGAGAAGCACAACTTGCCTCCATGAAAGCTAAAACCGTTAAAACCATAACTGGCGTATACAACTATTTTACTAAACGAAAAGAGTTGACCATTGATCAATACATGGACGACATCGGTGTTGGTTCTGACGAATACAAGCGAATGAAGGCAAGTGGTGAGGAAAAAGCAATTGCGTTAAAAGCGGATTACGATGCCTACATGAATGGCGATCTAAAAGCCATTGCGCGTTATAATCGTCTATCCGCCAAACAAAATGCTAAATCTGTTTTTGCTAAAGCAAAGTCTTTAAAAGATCATGCGATTGCTGCAAAAATAGATCTGAAAGCTAAATGGGACGATCGCGCAAATATCAAGATGAATGCCAAAAACTGGTTCTCTGGATTAAAAAGTAAAGCAAGTGCTTTTGTAGAATCCGATGAAGAACGTTATCGTAAATGGCAAGAATCTCACAGTCCATTTAATGCTGCTAGAGATCCTGTAGAGAAAATAAGCTTCTCTAAATATCTCGATAAATTAGGATTAAATGAACAAGAGTTTGATTTGTTACCGATTACTAAGAAAGAACAAATCGTTGCCGATTTTGAATTAAGAAATCGTGGCGGTGTTACCGATATTCCAGACGCACCAAAACCAAAATCCTTTGGCAAAACACGCGAAAATTTCGCGAATCTAAAAGCCAAGTTTAAAGGATGGTTTAGTAAAGATGATGAAACACCTGCAGAACAGCAGCCAACTGGACAGCAAGCAGATGAACCTAAGCAATCTTTATTAGATAAGATGAAAGGGATGCGTGGTAAGTTTAAGTTTTCTAATCCGTTTAAACGTAGTCAATCTGCAGATGCAGACGGTGATGGCGATAGAGACGGCAGTGCGGCAGATCAACGTCAACAGCGCGATGCGAAAGAAGAGAAAGGTCGTTTTAAAACCTTATTGGGAAAACTGGACGAATGGTCTTCTTTTGGTAAAAGCGCACGCGATAAAGCAAATGCTAGTTCGATGGATAAATTCAAAGCCACAATGGATTTTCTAAGAAGTCCAAAGAAATTAGCAGATTTTGCCACAACATTCGTATCTTCAATAGGTGCAATTGTTGGCGGATTAGCAACTAGCGTATTTAAAATAGGTGCGTTGGCGGCTAAACTGCCATTTAAAGCGATAGGTGCTGTAGCGACTGCTGGTGCAAAAGCAATAGGCGTAGCTGCAAGAGTTGGCAAAGCTGTCATGGGCGGTGGTGTTGGACTTTTACGAACCGGATTGGCTGTGGGTATAAATGCATCATTAGGCATTGGTGCTATGTTATTTAACCCTGTTACATTAGCCGCTGGCGCGACAGCATTGGCGGCTTATGCTGGGTATAAATGGTTTAGCAACAAAATGCAAAACAATGATGCGTTGTTTCGATTCCGTATGCTGCAGTATGGTTTCAAAAAGGATGACACTGAAAACATTTCTAAAATACTCCAGACAGAAAAAGCTCTGCGGAAAGCGGTAAAAACAGGATCCGACGGATATTGCGAATTATCTCAAGGTATAAAAGCCGAAACTATTATGGCAATTTGGGGAATCGATACATCGGATACTAAAGAGGTCGAACGATGGATTGTTTGGTTTGTCGGTCGTTTTAAACCAATCTATTTGTCGCACTGCACTACTGCATTAGCTTTGTTAAAAACCACGGATCTTACTAAAATAGATTCATTGGATTCCAAAGATAGCTTAAGATATTTAGATGCAGTGCACTACAAAGGCGGTGGCAAGCGTCCATATGACATAATGGCATCTCCAGTGGCAGGTGGAGACGATCTGGATGTTGCAGGTGATGCGTGGTTTTCACACAGCGTGGATAACGAATATGATGACTGTAAGGATTGGATAAAATCTAATTCAAAAGAAATCGATTTGGAAAATCAAGCTCAAAAAAATCCTAGTAAAGCCAAAGAATTGAATGAGTTAAAAGAGCAGAAGTGGCAAACAAAGACTCAAAATGCTTGGAACAAAACCAAAGAAATTGCTGGTGGATTAGGTGCAGCTGCTGGCGCGGTTTGGGATGCTATATGGAATCCGATAGATACTGTAAACGAACAAATTAATAAGTTTGCTAACAGTAATGTTGGAAAAACGGCTTCCGGCGTACTTGAAATGGCTAAACTAAACGTAGATGAAAAGTTGAACACTATGGGTAGGGAGGCCGATAATTTGCGCCACTGGAATTTTCCAAAGAAAGGATGGTCGACTAAAAAACCTCCAGAACTCGATGCTTTAATGGCAAAATACGCACAAATGTATGGTGTTCCACTATCTCACATGCGAACAACTGCTATGCTTGAATCCGGTGGAGATCCTGCTGCCTTTTCAAAAAGCGCAAAAACTGGCAAACCGCTAGCCGTTGGAATTTATCAATTCTTGGCTGACACTGCGCTAGATCCTCGTATTAATCTAAACGTTGAGGGCGGACCTGACAATCGTTGGGATATGGCAAAAAACGTAGAAGCTGGCGCTAAATACGCTGCAGTAGTTAGAAACGCACTACGTAAAAGCTTAGGTAGAGAGCCAGAGCCATGGGAAATATACGGTGCGCATCAACAGGGTGAGGGCGGGTTCCCTATGTTGATAAAGGCTGCAGCGGCCGGCGTAACCACTGAAGGCGCTAAAAACATTATTGTGGATAAAAAGAATAAAATCAGTCTTTGGACATCAATGTATCAGAATCTTGGTAAAAAAGATCAGGAAAAAATGCTTAAGGGCGAATTTAGTCCTGCCCAATTTGTTGATATGTGGAGAGCCAAATATCGGTATTATGAAGCCATCGCCAATAATGGAGCTACAACAACCCCGGCTGGAGACAAAACCGAACTGCCAGCGCAAACACAAGGGGTGGCGGTTGGAAACATGCCGCCACCGCCAAAAACCGCGTCGACATCTCCGGCAAAAATAGATCCAGCTAAACCAACTGCTGCTGTTCCCAGCAAAATAGATCCAACCAAAC
>CAZQUL010000020.1:0-11167 GCA_964596525.1 uncultured Gammaproteobacteria bacterium
TTAGACAGTGGCTGGGGTGGTGTCACTGTTAAAGCGCGAGTTAGGTTTGTTGTGGGTAATGAGTTTTTAAATATGAGGTGATGTATGGGTAGCGCACAATGGGGGCATGGTTTTATTACAGGAAAACATGATACAGAGGATAAGCAAAGAGTCTCAGACTACGAGATAAGCATAGGCCAAATGGATTATGTTTTATTGGGTTTATCAGATATATTGCATAAAACTATACAAGAAAACCGTGAAAAAGAATATGCAGATGAAGATAATTATGATTGCGAAATAGGCGTTTTGTTGCAAGCAATGCAAATGATAAATTGCCAAAAAATGAGAAGTAAATATCTGCAAAAAGAAGACCTTGAGGGTCGAGGAATTAAAACCTAACTCGGTATTAGGCATCAAAAATGATTCATAATCTTTATTTTTGACTAATAAACATTTTGATTAGCGCAAATTTTTTTAATTAGCTAGTGTGCCATCTTATTACTGTCAAGTAGTTGAGATGCACACATGCTTCAAGAGCAAAAAAACACACAAGCGCACACATTGTTTTCAATGAATGTGCCACAAAATCAAGAGCAAATTCAAAATATCCCCTTTGTTCTCATTATCGTTCTAATACTTCTCTCATCATTGGCAGGTGAATTATATCGCGCTGATAAACAACAAGGAATTACAAAAGCAATGTTGGTCAGGGTTTTGATTCGTTCATTTACAAGCACAATGATTGGAATTATTACCTGCCTTTATTGTCTGCATAAAGGCATGGATTTATTGGCAGTTGGTGCAATTACGGGTGGTGTATCAATGATTGGTGCTGATGTTGTCATCGCTTTATGGACAATGATTTTCAAAAGAAAACTGGGTGTTTAATAAAGGGGTCGCATAAGTGGCAGTTAAAAACGCTCATGGGCTAACACAACAACAAGACGTTTTTGCTACAGAATTGGCTAGTGGAGCTAGTCAAGCAGACGCCTATCGCAAAGCATACCCTAAGTCATTGAATTGGAAAGATGAAGTTGTTTGGACGGCAGCATCAAAATTAGCAAATAATAATAAGGTTTGCATAAGGGTAAAACAACTTCAAGAAAAAGCATGCCAAGAAAATGAAATCACTGTCGAAAAGGTGTTAAAGCGTTATTGGGATATAGCTACTGCTAACCCAAACGACATTATGCAGTATCGCCGTGAATGTTGTAGGCATTGTTACGGCATCAATCACGAATATCAGTGGAAAAATGAAAAAGAGTTCTTTGAAGCAGAAGAACAACGACAACAAGAAATTGATGAGGCAGAAGAAGCCAATCGTCATAAGCGTGGAAAATCAAAACACACTAAAGTCCCACTACCTCTTGAGAATTTAGGAGGTTATGGCTTTGACCCATTATTAAGCCCACATGCCAAATGTCCGCAATGTAATGGTGAAGGTAGGGAGCGAGCATTTTTTCAAGATACTCGTCATTTGCAGGGAGCAGCAAAACTACTTTATGCAGGTGTTGAAATTAGTAAAGATGGTTTAAAGATAAAGACTCACGATCAAAAAGCCGCACTTGATAAAGTTGCTGCTTGGCTAGGCATGGATAAGAAAACATTATCAGGAGATAAAGAAAATCCATTAGTACCACCTCAGCCAGCCGTCACTCGTATTGTTATCGTTCCTGCCAAAGAAAAAGCAGTCATTGAGACTAGACCAATACCACCTACTGACGATTCAGAGGAGGCTGTATAAATGGCTGATTGGACGAACACTGCTAAGCGAATGCCTGAACCTGAAACAAAGGTTAGAACACTAAATGCGAGCTGCTCTGCACGCACTCCAATTGCTATGGCAGTCAATGATGAAACATTGTGGGAGCCAACACCTAGGCAAACTGTATTTTTGGCTTGTGATGATTTCGAAGTGCTTTATGGTGGCGCAGCAGGGGGCGGCAAGTCGGACGCTTTACTTATTGACGCATTATGTTTACAGCATGATGGAATAAACAACAAAAATCACCGCGCAATATTATTTCGCCGATCATTTCCAGAGTTAAGAGACTTAATAAATCGTTCGTTAGATTTATATCCATTGATTGTACCAGGGGCGAAGTATAACAAAACAGATAAGATTTGGAGCTTCCCTTCAGGTTGTACGATTGAGTTTGGCTACCTACAGCATGATGACGATCGTCTTCAATATCGTGGTAGAGCATGGAATTACATTGGTTTTGACGAATTAACATTGTGGTCAACCAATGTTTGTTATTTGTATTTATTCTCTCGATGTCGTTCTGCTGACAAAAGTCTGCCTCGTTATATTCGTGCTACTACTAACCCAGACGGCCCTGGCCAAAAATGGGTTATGGAAAGATTTGGTATTCAAAAGGATGGTAGAGAGACAAACCTTCCTGTTGATATTGTTGATGAAGAAGCAGGAATTATTACCGTTATTCGTCGTCGTTTTATTCCTGCAAAACTCAGTGACAATGTGCATTTATCAGGTACTGGTTATCGAGAAGCATTACTACAAATGCCGCCTGATGAACGAGATGCACTTTTAAAAGGGCTTTGGTATGGAAGCAAAGTAAAAGGTGCTTATTACGTCAATGAAATGCAAAAACTACGCGCAGAGGGGCGTATTCGTTCAGTTCCATATACACCAGGTGTGCCAGTTCATACTTATTGGGACTTAGGAATGAATGACACAACAGCCATTTGGTTTATGCAATATGTTAGCAATGAAACTAGATTTATTTGCGCGTATGAAAACTCAGGAGAGTCACTAGAGCATTATGCCCAATACCTACAAAAGAAAAATTGGGTTTATGGAACACATCATTTGCCACATGACGCCGCAAATAGAAGTCTACAAACAGGAAAAAGCACTGAGCAAATTTTACGGCAGTTATTGCTTGGGCAAAAATTTGTCATTGTTCCACGGATTGAAGCTGTATTGACTGGCATACAACAAACAAGAATGGCATTGGCTGGAAATGTATTTATTGATGAGCAGAATTGTGCTGATGGCATTGCCGCATTAGATAATTACCAGAAGAAATACAGTGCAACACTGGATGTTTACACAGATGTCCCACTACACAACCGTTATAGCAACTACGCCGATGCAATAAGGCAATGGGCGCAATTTGGTCATAGACCAAGAGTTACGTCAAATACTAGCAGCGGCAGACGAACAAACTGGAAAACAGCATGAGCAAAGAATTATTACTCCCGCGGTACGACGCGGCAGGCAATGTCCTATATGGAAAAGAAACGCAGGAATTTACAGCGGTTGGCAATAAAGTTGTTATTCAAATACGAAATTTGCCTGTGATTGATGATGAAGGCTATGGAACAGGTGATTTAGTACCTCACATGATGTTTTTTCGTATGTGTGATGGAAAGATGCGTAATTGCTCAATCAGCATGAATGATGCGTGGCAGTGTGTACCAGAAGTGGCTGGATCATCTAATTATTTAGTTGCTCATGCTATGAGTGTTGCAGAGGAATTATGGCAAAACAAACACTCTAATAACGAAATTTATAAAATTGCCCATGCGATTGAAAAATTTATGAGTGAGTTTTTAAAGCATCGTAATGAAAACCCAGAAGATGAGCAAAAAGCACAAGCTGAGGCGATGGGTCGTGCCGAACTGAAATTAGTTGTAAATAACGAGGTGGTTATCAATGCAAGCTAATCTAAAAAAACGAGCTGTCACATTGTCAAATCATGTTGGCGGTTATCCGCATGACGATGAAAAACAAATCTTGATGACGATGGATGAATACAAATTACATCGTTGGTTAGTTAGCACTCGTCAACGTGAAATCATGCTAACAGCTAAAGCTCGTGAGCAATCAGCTATTGATGAAGATTATTATGATGGCGATCAATGGGATGAAAATGACAAAATAATTTTGCAAGAGCGCGGCCAAGCAGCATTGGTGTTTAATGAAATTAAACCAGCGATTGACTGGATTATTGGTGAAGAAAAGCGAAAGCGCATGGATTTTCATGTGTATGGTCGCGCCGAAGATGATGCAGAAACATCTGTTGTTAAGCAGAAGTTAATTAAATATCTATCAGACACTAATCGTATAGGCTGGCAGCGATCAGAAGCTTTTGCCGAAATGGTTAAGGCAGGAAAAGGGTGGACAGAGATATGTGTTGAGCCTGACGAAGCAGGTGATCCTAAAATTGTATTTAGGTTTGTATCGTGGCGTAACATTGTTGAGGATAGCTCAAGCAAATGTTTGGATATGAGTGATTCCCGCTATTTATTTAGAGATAAGATCGTTGATTTAGAAGAAGCATGTGCATGGTTTCCAGAGTTAACGCAAAAGTTAACAATTGCCAGCGAAGAGCGTGATTTATTAGAAACCCAACAAATTGCTGAAAACTATTTCGGATCACCATTAAGTCGGACTGGCTTTTTTAGTGTTTCTCAACCAACTATGTTAGACATGGGTAGTCGTCCAGCTATTCAGCTCTATGAGTGTTGGTATAAAAAATATGAGCAAGTTGAGGTATTACGACGCAAAGGCAAAAAGCTACATGGCAAAGTTTATGATGAAAACAATCAAGAGCATCAACAGGCAGTAAATTCAGGTGAATATCAATTATTCAATACTGCTAGAGCCTGTATGCGAGTGGCTATTTTCTGTGACCAGTTTTTGTTAGTTGATGCACCAAGCCCATACGAACACAACAGATTTCCATTTGTTCGCCGCACTGCATATCGTAAATCTAAAGATAATTCATTTTATGGTGTTATTCGTCAGATACGCGATGTGCAAGATGACCTGAATAAGCAACGTTCTAAATACATTCATACGATTAACTCTAGGCGCGTATTGATTGAAGATGGCGCGGTAGATGATATAGAGCTTTTTCGTGAAGAGTATGCTCGCCCTGATGCGGTCTTGCCAGTGAATAGACTAGCAGGGATTAAACCCGAAGAAACACAGCAGCTTGCAGAGGCGCATATTCGTTTTTCAATGATTAACAGTGCAACAATTCGCAATGTGTCGGGGGTCACGGGCGAGCAACAAGGATTAGAGACTAATACTACAAGCGGAGTTGCATTGCGTCATCGAGCCGAACAAGGCGGAATCATCACAACGACACTGTTTGATAATCATCGACTGGCTCATCAATTGGAAGGCGAAATACTCTTGTCATTGATTGAGCAATTTATGACAGATGAGATGGTTGTTCGCATTATTGGTGACAATGGTAAACCTGAGTACGTCAGTATTAATAATGGCAGCACTAGCATTACTGAAAGTCAGGCCGATTTCATTATGGATGAGGAAGATTATCGTATTGGCGTGAAGATGGCACTATCTGATCGTCTGATGGATATATCCACACGATTTGCTCAAATTGGCCAACCACAAATTGCAGTAAGCTTGGTCATTATGGCATTTGAGATGCAGGACTTGCCAAACCGCGAACGTATTTTGCAGCAAATACGCGAAATGACCAATATGCCTGATCCAAACGAACCAGATGAACAACGTGACGCACGTAAACAAGCGGAACAGGCGGCACAACAACAAAAGCAAGAGCTAGAAACGCGTAAGATCATGGCCGACATTCTCAAAATTGAGGGTGAGGCTAAGAAAGCACAAGCTGATGCAGGCATCAAAGAAGTTCAAGATTTGAAAGAAAAGCTTTTGACATTTGAGCAAGCTATCAAATCAGCAGAGATACTACAAACTATGCCGCAACTTGGCAGCATTGTTGATGATCTTATTCAAAATGTGACGAATATTTTAGCTACACAACCTGAACAACCTATTCAACAAACTAAACCACAGGCGCAAAACTTAAATGCGTCAATTTAACAACCAATCGCAGAGGTTAATTAATCATGTCTAACGCTAATGACATCAAAGGTGAATTAGAGCTAACAGCAGAAGACTTAGAGTGGATTGCCAAGTATGGTGATGATCCTGAGTTTATTGATAACTCAGAAGTTGATATGGCTGATGAAGATCATCCTGAAGATCAAGATCAAGACAAGGCCGCTTTAGAAGCGGAGGCATTGGCCAAACAACAAGCAGATGAGGAGGCTCGTTTATTAGCTGAAAAACAAGCATCTGAGGCGGAAGAAGCTGCTAAAAAAGCAGAGCAGACAACGCAGGTTGACGAAGAGGCTGAACAAAAAATTTATGCTGCATTGTTAAACTTAAACGACAAGCAAGAAGAGCTTGCCGAAAGCCTAAAGTCAAACACGGATGCACTACAAGCCAAAGAAGCTGAATTAGGTGAAATTGCTAAAAAGTTTGACGATGGTGAGTTGGGGCAAGGTGAATATGATATTGCAAAGACTCGCCTAACTGACGAAATCTCAGTGTTAAAAGAACAGGTCAAATCACTCAATACAGAAGAAAAAGAAACCAAAAAACAACTTGAAGAGGCTGCTGCTAAAGTTGATGAATTGGCAGAGTCAACTAAAAAACGCGAAGACTCTGCAAGGGCTATGGCCGAACAAGCACAGAATCAATGGAATACTGATTGTGAAGCGTTTTTATCAAAAGCTGAAAATAAGATATTTGTTGATAAGCCTGAGCTACAAGAGGAATTGGCAAGTTTTGTGGCCACACTAAGCCAACGAGCAGTTAAGAAAGGTGTTCAAATTGATAACAATAATTTGTTGTCTCAGGCTCGTAAGGCTGTAGCAGCATTGTATGAAGATATTCCACCTGAAAGTCAGCCCTCCAAGAAGCCTGAACCACCAAAAAAAGAATTGCCTCGTACATTAGGGGGTATGAGTGCGGCATCAAACCCAAGTGTAACCGTCAAAGATGAGTTTGCAGATTTAGAAAATATGACCCCAGCCGAACGTGATGCTGCTATGTTAGCTGTACCGCGCGAGCAAATGAAGCGTTGGGCAAGAGGCGGTAACTAATATGGCCAAACGAAAAACACTTTATAGAAATTTGCGTCGATTAGAGAAAATTGCAATAGGCGGCACAATCATTACTATTGAAGATAATCCAAAAAGTCATGTGCGTATTAAGGTTGAAACATCAGAAGATGTGAAATTTCACGAAAGAGAAATATGCAAGACCGATGAAAACGCACAAATTCTTTAAGAGATAGTTATAACTGGGCGCATATGTGCCAAAACAACACTATTATGAGGTGTATTATGGAAACCGTGTTTCCAGTCGGTAGTCCGCAGGCAGTAAAAAAATATTCGACATTGTTGTGTCGAGATGTGGTTGCCAATTCCTATTGGCAGTCTCGTTTTATGGGTTACGGCGAAGCAGCACGAACCCCAATGCAAGTTCTTGACGAGCTTGAAAGCGATCAAGGCGATACTGTTCAATTTAACCTATTAGCACAAGTAACAGGCGATGCCGTTTATGGTGATGACTGGTTGGAAGGTAACGTTAAAAAGCTCAGCTACTATGAGTCTGAAATTAAAATCAATCGTATTCGTCAACCTGTTTCGGGTGGTGGTGCGATGTCTCGTAAGCGCACAATCCTAAAAACTCGTGAACACGCTAGCGAGTCGGCAGGTGTTTGGGGCGCGCAGTATTTTGACCAAGCTGTATTTATGTATTTAGCTGGCTCTCGTGGTGTAAATACCAACTATGTTGTGCCTGCTAACTGGTCAGGTATTCCAAATACGCAAGGGTTTTTAGCTCCAAGCTCATCAAGTCAATACTACGGTGGCACAGCGATAAGCAAGGCAACCGTGACAAATACTGACATTATGACATTGGGCGTTATTGAGCGTTTATCTTCAATTGCATCAAGTCGTGGTGGTGGTAACGAAGGTGTGCCTGCTATTCAGCCGTGTCAAATCGGTGGTGAAGATGTTTACATCATGGTTATGCACCCAAATCAAGAATATCAAATGCGAACCGCCGCAACACCAACAGGCGGCACTGGTTGGTTAGATGTGCAGAAAGCTCTGGTGTCATTCCAAGGCGAAAAATCACCCTTAATGAAGGGTGGTTTAGGTATGCACAACAGCGTAATCATGCACAAGCATAAAAATGTGGTGAAGTTTAATGATTATGGTGCAGGTGCAAACTTGGCTGCTTCTCGTGCTTCGTTGATGGGTGTACAGGCGATGGTTTGTGCGTTTGGTCAAAAAGGCACAAAAGGTCTGCGTTGGAAATGGACTGAAACGCCTGCTGATTTAGATAAGTCTCAAGCCATCATTACCGTTGAAACTATTTGCGGTATTCAACGTACTCAATTTAATGGTAAGGACTTTGGTGTGTTGCACGTTGACACCTACGCGCCTAACCCATAAGCAAAAACAATCGCAAGGATGTGTGATTTTTCATTATTAAATCTTTCGGAGTAAATATCATGTCACATAAGACATTGATTTTAGGCAGTTATCGCGAAGGTGATTTTCCTGATGGTTTTGGATCGGGTGTTCTAATGGGAGACCAAGTGAATATCACGCTTCCAGAAGTTGTGTTAGGCGCAAGTGAAACCTTGACTATTTATGCAGGTACAATTCCACCAAAACACAAAATTCTTGATGCAGTTTTAGCTGTTGATGCGATGGGTACAGGCGTTACAACAGCATTAGGTGTTGTTGCTGCTCCCGATTTATCAACATCTCCACCACGCGATACGTTAATTAATGTTGGCGCAGCGGTGACAATGACATCTGCCAATACGGTGATTACTGCCGCAAGTTCTGCATCTGCTGGGCGATTAACCAATAACAATAACACAGGCTATCGTATTGGCATTGCACGTGATAACACATACAAAACAATGGGCATTCAAATTATTGCGCCTGTTGGTGGTATTACAATTCCAGCAGGTACAGTGGTCACATATCGTCAAAATTATCGTGTTGCTTCTGATAATTACGAAGCTTAGTTTTTGATAGGCGTAAATCATGCGCCTATTTTTCCGTCTAATTTTTGAGTAAAAAACATGTCTTCAATTGTCGTTATTATGCTTCTTCACCATTTGCGTTCTGCAAAAAATCGTGAAGTTGAGTTTGGTCGACTTGGCTCATCCAACTATAAAAAATATGTTTTTAAACCAAAGTACCCTGATAAAGATCGAATGTCTCCTGATAATCCACACATTTGTGAAGTATCTGACAAAGAGCATATTTCTCGGTTTTTATCAATTACAGAAGGTTATCAGCTTTATTTAGGTGATGATGAATCGGCAAACAATCAACAGAAAGATGCTGATGAAAATGATAATGCAGGTAGCAAATTTGATGATTTAGCAAATCTTGATGTTGCTGCAATGAATGATGATGATTTGCGTAAATTTGCCATTGAAGTAATGGGTATTACTCCCAAAAACAAAGCTCCAATTTTGCAGTGGTACAACGAAATGTTCGACAAATCACTTGACCCTGCAAGCAATATTGCTGACTTATTGCGTCAATGTGCTGCCGCTATTGTTGAAAAAGAACAGATGATGGCAGGGGCAGAGATTTAATCATGCAATGCACATTTATCATTAATCAGGTTCGACAAAAACTGAATGATCCTAACGCGGTTACATGGTCAAACTCGGTATTGATAAATGCGCTAAATGAAGCTTTGCAAGCCTTAGTATCGTATCGCCCAGACGCGGCAAGTTATACAGCTATGATGTTATTGGTTGCAGGGACAAGGCAAACATTGCCAAGTGACGGAGTAAGACTATTAAAAGTAATACGCAACAAGGGTGTAAGCGGCTTGAGTGATGCAGGGCGAGCAATTCGCAAGTCTAATATGTTGGTTCAGGATGCGTTATTACCCGATTGGCATTTAACAAATGGTCAGGTGGTGATTGATGAGTATTTCTATGACCCATTGCAGCCCAAAGAGTTTTATGTTTATCCACCTGCCCCTGTATCGCCTGTTATTGGTATTGATATTAGTTATGTGCGCGTATTGCCAACGATTACCGAAACAACAGACACATTCCCAGTTGATGATTATTTTGCGCCAGCGATACAAGAGTGGATGCTTTACTCAATATGGGGCAGCGATGATGAGCAATCACCAAACTACGGTGCGGCACAAGGCCATTTGCAGACGTTTTTTAGCTTATTGCAAGTGAAGTCTAATTCTGATGTTGCAGCCAGTCCTAGAGCCGTGAGAAGGGGTTAAGCATGGCTACAGTTCCATACACCCAGTGGCAGCCGTTTGTACAGGTTTATGTACCTGATTGCCCGAAAGCACTAATTATTGAAGCTATACGCCAAGCCTGTATTGAGTTTTGCCAAGAATCTCGTTATTGGCGTAAAGAATTAGATGGATTTTACACTGTAGCTACTGATGCAGAATATGAGTTAATCACGCCAAGCGATTCAACTATTGCTGATATTTTGGTTATTAAAGTCAATAAAGAACCAATTGAAGCCAAAACACAAGACGATTTAGAAAGTATTTACAGCGAATGGCGTGAGCAGAATGGCAAGCCTAAATACTTTTTTATGCGCGATAAAACAAGCATTGTCTTTGTTCCAATTCCTGATGCTGCATATCCAGTCCGTTTGCTTGTTGCGCTAAAACCAACTCAAACTGCTCAAGGTGTTGATTCAATTATTTTTGAAGAACATAAAGAAGCCATTAAGTTTGGCGCATTAGCTTATCTAATGATGATGCCCAATAAAGAATGGTCAGACCAAAACGGTTCTGTGTTTTATAAGCAACAGTTTATTGAGCTATCAACAAAAGCAAAAACAATAGCCGAACAGGGCTTTAATTTGCGGAAGTCTTTTAGAGTTAAACCGAATTATTTTTAGGTGATGTATGACAACGTATGCTTTGACGGTATCTACTAACGACTTGGGATTAGGCGTGTTGAGTGGCGCAAGAGTCGTTGTTGAAAGAAAACGCACTCAAATCTCTGATATTTTTAGCGGACAAGCGTTAATTAAAAACACATCAGCAACAAATACATCTGGTATAGCTGTGATGTTTCTATCGCCTGACGATAGTAGCGTTTATCATGAGCTAAAAATATTTGATTTGGCTGGGATTCCTGTTTATTCAGTTGTGTTTACTATGCCACCTCAAGCGGTATCTTTAGTTGATTTACCTGTTCAGGATATTGTTTCAGCGTCTGCGGCTGCGGTGCTAGAAAGTGTTGATACGGCTACAGCACAAGCTGTAATTTCGACAGACCAAGCCGTTATTGCTACAGCACAAGCTGGTATTGCTACAGCACAAGCTGGTATTGCTACAGCA
>CAZQUL010000021.1:0-11027 GCA_964596525.1 uncultured Gammaproteobacteria bacterium
CGACCGTCAACGGGTCGAACAAGGCCCCAAGGACCGGCGTCACCGCCACGACTGTCGGGCTGAGGCGGATTGCCATGGGTCACTCGTCCATGCCGAGGAGGTCACGCGACTGAGCCTTTGTCAAGCCCGTGGCCGGGTTCACCTCGTCGTCCTTCGCCTCGGCCTTCTTCTCGATGTCATCGCTGGCTGCCTCCGGGAAGAACTCGACGTGGATAATCTTCCCGTCCATGCCAGCCGTGGCCACCTTGACGCCGAGCTTCTTCAACAGCTGCAGGTAGTCGTAGTTCACCAGTCGCCTCCTTCTTCGACGCGGTCGAACCACGTCGTGTCGTTGCGCTTCTTGAAGTCCTGCAGGGCCTGCTGCTCGTAGATGTCCGCCTCGTACACGCTCGCTCGCTTCGGCGCCACCTGCCGCGGCATGAAGTGCCACGCCTCACGGTAGGAGTAGAGCGCTGCGTCGGTGCAGTGGTTCGGACAGGACGGGTCTTCGGTGGGGTTCTTGTCTTTGTAGTCCGGGTGCCGCGGGTCGTAGTCCGGGTCGCGCATCAGCCCGATGAGCTCCTCCTGCAGCGGGCTCCCCATCCGCACCTTCACACGCCCCGTGAGCAAGTCGTCGTTCATCAGGCGGACGTGGTCGTACTTGTTCGCCTTCTGCGCCGGCGTGAAGCGGTGTTGCGTGCGCGACATCACCTCGTCGACGTACATCTTGCCGCCACCCTGCGTGTCGGCGACCTTCTTCACCAGGTTGAGCCGCTTCTCCTTCTCCTGCTGCTCGATGACGGCCAGCACCTCGTTCGAGCGCGCCCCCGACTTCTTCCAGGAGAAGACTTCGTAGAGCGTCGGGTCGTCTTCGTGCCAGCCCCAGATGACGAGGGCCATGTCGTCGATGGCGCCGAGGTCCCAGCCCAGCACATGCGTCCAGCCCGGCCCCCACGGCTGCACTTCGTCGGTGCGGTAGGTGTTCCGCAGGAGGTCGAACGAGTAGTAGAGGCTCCCCAGGTCGTTCACCCACCGCCCGAGCCACTCGCGCAGGTACGTCGGGTTGTCGTCGGCCCAGCCCTTCATGGCCTTGATGGCTGCCATCTCCTCGCGCGCGTGCGGGATGAAGGGGTTGTCGAGCATCGTCCAGCGGTGGACCTCGAACATCGACACCGACTTCGGGCCGAGCGACTGCCACACCTCTCCGGTGTCGTTGCCCCCGGTGATGTCGAACCAGTACCCCGCGCAGATGGGGCCTGGCGTGCCCTCGAGGTACACCGTCCCGCGGAGGTCGATGAGGGACGGCCGGATGACGTCCTCGACGAGGGGCTCGAGCAGCAAGCCGAAGTTCTGCGACTCGAGCACAATCTCCGCGAGGCTCGAGTCACCGCGCTTCTTCTGAATCTCCTTGTCCTTGTCGGCGCCGACGAGGCGAATCTCTGCCTCGTTCTCGAAGCGGAAGCTGAGCTCGACCTCGTTCATCTTGCACTTCAGCCCGTGCCGGCCGACGAGGTACCTGATGCGGTTCCAGAGGAGCTCCTTCGCGCGCTGCCGCGCGTGGCTCCAGACCCGCACGAGCGAGCGCGGCGTGGTGAGCGCCTTCGCGGTCGCGATGCGGGGCCACATCTCCGTCTTGCCGGCGCGGCGGGAGCCCAGCACCGCGAGGTTGCGGCTCGTCGAGAGCGCGAAGCGCCTCTGCTTGTCGTAGAGCTCGTCGTAGATGGCCGTGATGGTTTCGCCGGCGAGGCTCTGCAGAGCCTTCCGTCGAGCCAACTCCTCCAGGACGAGCCGCTGATTCACGGCAACATGCAGCGGACCGCGGCGTCCTTCGCCTCGAGCAGCTTCCGCAGAGCGGTGGCCTTCTCAGCAGGGTCCTGTGCTGGAAGCATCTCGACGAACTCCGCGGCCTCGCAGAACGGCTTCGAGATGGCCTGCAAGTGCTTCGGGAGGTGGTCGTACTTGAAATACTTCATGATGGGCGGATTCACTTGGCACCTCCGGGCTTGACGGTCGAGGCCGGCTTGTTCTCCTCGAGCAGGCTCGCGTGGTCGTCGAGCACATCGAAGCTGTCGGGGCGGGCGACGATGACGCCGATGACGCCCATGTCCTTGCCCGACATCGTCTTCACCTTCTTGTCGCGCCGCGGCCAGATGAGCACCATGCCGAGAGCCGTGTCGAACTCGAGGCGCTTCGCGACGTGCTCGTGGGACTCGCCGACGCTGACGCGGTTGCGCGCCGAGCCTCCGACGTAGACGGGGGCGCTGAAGTTGGCGCTGCTGAGGGGGATTCGCATGCTCATCTCTCCTGGTGTGGTGCTGCGGGTTTGAAGACCATGTACGGGTCGTGGCCGATGCCCAGTGACTTCGCGAGGGCCTTGCCGGTGCGCGTGATGGTGCCGAGGGACGTGGCGTTCTGCAAGAGCGCCGTCGCGATGTGCTGCCGGCGGTAGTGCGCCTTCACGTAGGCCCAGAGGCACCGGCTGGGCGAGAGGTGGACCGCGTAGCCGATGATTTCGCCCGGCACTGCCTTGAACTCGGCGACGGTGTACCGGGTGCCCGGCAGCTGGTTGATGACGTGCCAGAGCGCTTCCATGCCCTCGAAGTGCGCGTCCCACGACACCGCGTCCTGGTCGACCTCATTCTTCCAGAGGCTCTTCCGCCAGCTGTCGTGGATGAAGTGAACGTCTGTCTGCTGCAGCGGGCGGATGATGATGCTCATTCGTCGCCCTCGCTCGGGTCGTAGGGGTGGCTCTCGAGCGCCGGCTCTTCGTCTGTGTCCTCGACGAGCTCGGCGTCCTCGGTGCCACGCTCGAGCAGGCGGTAGAGCTCGGCGTCCGACATCGCCCGCACGCGCTCGAGTTCCTTCGCTTCCTCCTCGGCCTTCACCACCTCGGTCGCTGCCACCGCCTTGCCGTGCAGGAGCTCGAAGACGTCGAGGGCGGCCTGGTGCTGGATGGCGAGGGGCGGGATCATCGGCTCGCTGAGCACCTTCTCGCCGGTGGGAAGGGTAATCTCCGTCTGGAACGCCCGGCCTTCGCTGATGGCCACCATCTTCTCGAACTGGTTCATGCCGTTGTTCGTCACCAGGCGGGCCCAATGCTTCCAGTTCTTCCTGGGGCCCTTCTTGTCGAGGTGCTTGTGGACGACCCGGCCGTCTTCATCTCGGATGACGGCGTAGGGTCCCTCCTTCGCCATCTTGCTCACGACCGACCCCTCCCGAGCAACCGCTCGAGCACCTCGGCGAAGTGCCCCGCGCGCTTCGGCTCGAGCTCGACGACGGCGACCTTCGACGAGATGCGGAGGAACTCGAGCAGCGTCTCGACGTTCTCGTCGTGCGTCGCGAAGCGGTAGGGTCTGGCGTCGACGTGAGGCTCGAGGTGGCTGAGCAGCCTCGCCGGCGTGTCGGTCTGCACCCCGCCGTCCCAGCGGACGAGCGCGGAGTCCGTCGACATGTAGTGGAACTCCACGGTGCCGTGGTGCGTGGGGTCGTTGGTGAGGAACACGCGGTCCCCCGTCCTGAACTTCGCTCGGTCGCTTGAGAGCATGCCGACACGCTGCCTCTGCCGGCGGCAGAAGTCAAGCACTTCCATGACGCGGTGCGTTGTAAATTCGTGGACTTCCTCGCCTGGCTTGTAAACGACCGGGCCGATACTGGGAAATCCATTTCTAGAATTCGGCCTGGGGCGATACCGAGAAATCCACTTCTAGAATTTGGCCAATATGTGGGAGGTGTAGCCGCTCGAGCTCACCCCCTCCCCCGGGTACCAGTCGACCCACCCCTGACATCCATGTCATATGACTATGACACGAATGTCATACCTCAGCTATGACATCCATGTCATGCCTGACATCCATGTCATGTGGCTATCCGCCCACACCCTGACATCCATGTCGCGGTATGACGCACTGCGTTATCCCAATGAAATCAATAACTTGCGTTTCCATGCCAGGCCCTTGTAAATCATTAACACCAGTAAAATCAATGGGTTAGGGATATTGCGAGGCTCGTGCCAGGCCGACTGTCCGAAAATCGGACACCCCTCACTGGCACGTGGCTTGCCGAGCTCGCTTTTGTAAAGTGACTTGCCGCGTCATGCCCGCTCGAGCCCCTTTGGCATGATTCCGCAAGCGCTTGTAATCGTTGATGTCAACAAGAATCGACCGACGCGGCGCGTTACTGACTCCAGAGTCACTGACGAACGTTCGTTAATGACTGGCCAGTCACTTATGCAAGTGGTTGGATTTGTTGGTGTAAATCGTTGACAGCTTGGGGTGCCCCAAAATGGTGCAACAGGCTCGAGGTGTCCGAAACCAGGACACCCCACCTATTCTGTAAAGGGTCTTTACAAGCCGATTGGTTTTCGCAACGCTCAACCACGAGCTCACTAGGCCCTGCAAGCGCTTGCGCAGCCGCGAGTGACGATTGCCTAGACAGAGATCTCTAAAGCTAAGATCATGATCTATATAGGGGTATATACAGCGCGCACAGTGCACAGCGCACCGGGGAGTTTGCGCGTTTTACCGGTCATCGGTCAGCGCCCAACGATTCCGCATGCTTAGCGCGTGACTAGTGACGCATCCTAAGAAAGCCCAGCAATTCCGCACGCTTGCGCGACGCAATCGGTCACGCCAGACGACGCGCCGCGTCGGTCGAATATCCGAAAAGACGAAACAACTATTCGGCGCGTGCGTTAATATCACTGTGGGTGCATTCCGCGCCCAAGGGAGAAAACCACATGCCTACCAACCCCGCCATTCCGACCACCATCGAAACCCTCAACGCTCGTCTGGCCGTTCTGGACGAGTTCATCGCCCGCACGCACGCCGCTATCATGAAGCGCGACACTGCGGAGACCTACCGCCTCGACTCGAGGCCCCTCGCGTTCGCGCTGCCCGTCGCGCATGCGACGGACTGGGAAGCGCTGGCAACGCGCGCGCTCGGAACCGCCATGGTCTGCCCCGGCGACACCCGATGGGGCGGCCCCGGCGCCCGCAGGACGGTCGTCACGGGCCCTGTCGACCCGTCCGTAGCATTCGCGGTCGCCATGGCGATTGGTGGTGACCTGTGAGCGGGGTGCTTCCGAGAATCAGCGAAAACGTCTCATTCGCAATCTACACTCGGCACGGGTGGGAGGATGCGCCAGACGGGTCATCAGTCCGCGTGTACCGCGAGCGCCCACGTTGTGTCATGGCGTGTGGCTCCATCGAGAACGCTATGAGGTCGCTGGCCTACTACCGCACAGAGTGTGGCTATACGGATGCGTGGGTCACTTTCGAGCTGATGTGCCCGACGTGCTACGGGTCGGGCATCACGCGCACGGAGCGTGGTAAGCAGAAAACCTGCAAGTGCAGAGGCGAGCGCTCCGAAGAAGTCTACCTCTGAAGTAGGCGTGGAGTGACGAAAGGGAGAGACACAATGCGATGCAATGGACCCTACTGCGACGAAACCGGGTGTGCGCGTGACTGCGGGCGATGGGTCAGCCCCGAGGGAGCGTGCCTCTCTAACAACAATCTCGATAGCGACCCGGTGTGTGTGAGCAACATTCGCGTGTTCCGCGACATGCACGAGGACACGGAAGACAAGTTGTGGCGCGTGCGGCACGGAGGCTACGGTTCCATGTGGATCGAGGTCCGTGCGGAGCTGATCGACCTGACCGATCGGGAGCCTCTCTACACGCGTGCCGCATCCCTCGGCCTCACGGGTCTGACGAGCATCGTCGACACTCTGTGCGCGCTCGCCTCGTACCCCGTGCTCGACGAAGACGACGAGAGCCAGGCGGAGCAAGAGGAGCAAGAGGAGCACTGGGAGTCTTACGGATGCTCCGACGTGCGGCGCGCGGTACGTGATGCGTTCGAAGCGGAGCACGGCGAAGACTCGTTCGCCGTCGCGCTTGACGCGCTGGAAGAGTCAGGAAAGGGATTCCAGGAACTATACTGGGACATCTGCCACGAGATCCACGAGTATCCTCAGCGCATCGACTCATCCGCCTGGGATTTCGGCGAGCGGACCGATGGCTACCGCAAGGATTGGATTCTCGCACCCATGGTCGAGCGCTTCGAGGACCTGCTCTCGCGGTCCGTGTCGGTCGGGCACAAGGTGACGCCGTGACTTTCGTCCAGGGTCCCAGGGGCTGTTTCGGTAGGTTTCTCGTTCGCATCGAATCCCCGCGCCTTAGGGGGTGGGTCGAGCTCGACGCACAGTCACGCCATGCCGCACGGGTGGAGTGTGACGGCGCGTTCCCCAGGTGCATCGTGACCCTTTGGGAGCGCGAAGCCGACGGAATGGTCGTTCGCGTGGGCGTCATTTCGGCGCCCGCTAGCGCGGTAATCGTCGACCTGTAGCACGTCACACCGCGGCGCCCCTGGTAGCGGTAGGGGCCGTGCGTCGGTTCGATTCCGACGGCGCCGCTTGCAACCACGAAGCACCCTGAAAGGAACGAACGTGCCCTACATCGTACAGACTGCAACCGCTCACATGCCGCCGCGGCCGGGTGTCTCCGAGCAACTCGACACGGAGGGCAGCGCGCTGGACGTCCTCCGTCGCGAGGCGGTGCGACTCATGCACCCGGACCCGGACGGCGGGGACGCCAACTGGGTGCAGGTGACCGAGGGCCTGCGTCACGGGATCTACTCCCCGACGCTGCCGGCCGCCGAGATCGCCCGGCTGGCTGCCGCGGACCTCGCCGAGGCTGCCGAGGAGTGGCAGGCCGAGCAGGCCCACCTCGCGTTGCTGCGTTGACCCACCCCGGCATCTAACTCTGGTCCTGTAGCACCCTGAAAGGAACGAACGTATGAAGACCGACAAGAAACCCACGTACACGACGCGCGGGGATGTGTGCCATGGGTGCGACCATGCGCACCGTACCATCGCCGCGGCGCGCCAGTGCATCGACCGACAGCAGGCCCGCATCGCGCGAGGGAATCCAGGCAGCAGGGCCTACACAGACGCACGAGTCGTCAGGGGCGATGGCCGCCCCCTCTCAGAGGCGGAGCGCAGTGAGCTTGCCGACTACTTGTACGCTCGCGTCCCGTAGCAACCCCGGCATCTAGCTCGCGTCCCGTAGCACGTAGCGCCCAAGTGAATGCAGCCCCCATCGCCGCGGCGCCCGTACTGGTCGCGGCGATGGGGGCTTTCTTCGTTCGGCACCCGTGGCAGGGCTCGAGCCCTACCCGTAACGGTTTCAGCGCACCTTGACGCGCTGCGTTAGACGCAATGCGTAACACCATAAATCAATGACTTACAGAACCCAACTACATCAAGGGGTTGCTATATCCTACACCCCGCCGGAATGCCCTGCGCCGGGAGGTGCACATGCCCGGGGGGAGGGGGTTCACCGAAGATCTAAAATTTTTGGCACTTGCCGAAATTTTTGGATGGTGTATTCAGAGCAGGTAGCACTAACAAGGGAGACACTACAATCGCGGTCGCAGTCGCAGTCGCAGTCGCGGTCGCGGTCGTTCTAGCACAACGTCGAAAGGGAGACTCCATGTACCACCTGAAGGTGCTTCCATGAGCGGCTCGTCCGACCGCCACATCGCGTCGCTCGAGCTGCAGGTAACGGCGCTCAAGGCTGAGCGCGACATGCTCAAGCGCCGGCGGAAGTCCAACGAGGAGGTCAAGGAGCGGCTCTACCAGCGCATCCGCGACCTCGAGGCGAATCTCGTCGAGCGCGACGTCTACGAGGCCGAGGGGCGCCTCCCGCCCGAGCAGGCCGCCCTCATCCGCCACCTGAAGGTCGTCGAGCGCTGCATCGATGACGGCCCGCGGGAGTACAGCTACGCCGAGTCGGACAACTGCAGCTTCTGCGGCGCGTGGGATGTCTGCAAGCGGGACTGCGAGTGGCTCGCGCTGCAGTTCGACCGCAAGCCCGTCGAGACGATGACGAAGATTCACACCTGGGCGCTCGAGGAGAACAAGCGCCGACCCAACCCAACCTTCGTGAGGTACCGCAACGACCAGACCGACGCGGCGAGGTACAGCATCTTGACGGCAGAGCAGATTCGCCAAGCCAACGAAGTCGTCGAGCGCTCACGCGCCGAGACCCTCAGCAACGTGCGCGTGTACACGAACCCCAACGTCGCTCCGGGGCGGGTGTACCTGATACAGAACCAGATGTTCGCGCAGCCATCGGCGCAGGCACCGAGCTTCGAGTCCCTCGAGAACCGAGTGCTTAACAACATGACGCCGGAGGAGCGTGAGCGCATCAGGAATGAAGGTTTGATGCGCGAGATCGCCTTTCGCCTCAAGGTCGATGAGATCAACGGCACCAACCTCTTCCCGAGGCAGACCGAGTACCTCGGCAGGTTCCCTGACGCCGACGAAGTTGCCCCCTCCGACGACGACGACGTACCCTGAGCCCATGCACATCACCCTCTTCGCATCCGAGCGGGAGCCTCAGGGCCACCGCGTCGAGGTCGACTTCCCCTCCCTCTGCGAGATGCTCTCCGAAGTCATCGTCACCGACGAGAAGATGGGCCAGCGTGGCTGGAGCCCCGCCACCTTCGCCGGCGACCGACGCGCGCTCTCCAACGTCGAGACGGTGCAGGCCCTCGTGCTCGACGTCGACGTGCCCGAGCTCCCCAATATGCCCGAGGGACTCTCCTGGTTCGCCCACCGCACCTTCAGCGGCAACTGGCGCCTCGTGATCGAGCTCTCGCGCCCCTACCGAGCCGACGAGCACGCGCGCCTGCGTAAGGCCGCCATGGCCGACTTCGGCATCGACGAGGCGAAGGGCCCGAGCACCGCGCCCGACGCCTCGAGGTTCTACTTCGGCCCCACCGTCTCGGCCCTCGAGCTCTTCGAGACGCGCCGAGGCATGGGCGGAACGCTTGACGTCGACGCGTACCTGGCTACCGTACCCACCAGTCCCACCACTGAAGTCGTCGAGGCGAAGCCCCCTCTCGCCAGCGGCGCCGAACCCCCGGCCGGTGCTTCTCCCTCACCGGCCGGGGCTTCGCTTTTCCAGGGTCGCGTCGACATGACCCCTGTGTTCGACGCGGCTGCCAAGCGCTCCATCAAGGAGTCGAGCCGGCTCGTGCTGCGCGAAATCGCTGCTGGAATTTTCGCGCCCACCCGCGGCGGCCGTGACAGCGGTCTGCACCACGCGGCGAGCGTCGTTGCGTCGCTGACGGACGAGCCGCAGAGCGACGAGTGGGCCCGCGGACTCGGCACCATCATCGTCGAGCGCATGGGTGACTCGGTGATGCCCGAGGGCGCGACGTACTGGCTCGACAAGTGGATGTTCTCGTGGACGCGCGCGATGGAGCAGCGGCGCCAGAAAGAAGCGAAGCGGGCCGCGATGGAGTCGGCCTTCTTCCCGAAGAAGCAGGTCGACCAGGCCACCGGCATCGAGGTCGAGGTGGAGGGCTGGCGAGACACGCTCATCAAGCGCGAGACGAAGGCGGGGCTGGTGCTGCTTCCCATCGGGAAGAACATCGAAACCATCCTGCTGAACGACCCCGCGGTGCGGGACCTCGCCTGGAACACGGTGGAGATGCAGCCGCAGTGGCGATCCGGGCCCCTGAAGGACGCGCACCCCGACAGTCTCGACACGGCGCTCGTGAACTGGCTGGTGAGCAGCGAGTACCGCCTGAACGTCTCGAGGGCCGACGCCGCGGCGAACCTCTACATGGTGTCACGCCGGCGGCTGTACGAACCTGTCGCGGAGTGGCTGCGGTCGCTGCAGTGGGACGGCGTTTCGCGCGCGTACAGGCTGCTCACGCACTACTTCCAGATTCAGGTGGGCAACAAGCACTACCTCGAGAGCATCGCGGAGAAGTGGCTCATCGGGGCGGTGGCGCGGGCGCTCAAGCCCGGCTGCCAGATGGACACGACGCTGTTGCTTGCTGACAACGGCGAGGGTGGGCAGGGCAAGACGACGTTCGCGCGCATCCTCGGCGGGCCGTGGTACGGGAAGCTCGACGGCACCATCGACAAGGACGCGCTGCTCAAGGTGACGGGGAAGTGGATCGTCGAGTTCGCTGAGATGAGCTCGTCGAAGCGCACCGACCGCGAGCACATGCGGGCGTTCCTGACGGACATGACCGACCGCTTCCGCCCGCCCTACGGACGCGTGGTGCAGGAGTTCCCCAGGCGCGCCGTCTTCGTCGCCACGTCGAACGATGACACGCCGATTCAGGACGCGTTCGGCCGCCGGCGGTACTGGCCTGTGCGGGTCGAGAAGGAGCTCCTTCGGGACGAGCTCGAGGCCGACCGCGAGCAGCTGTTCGCCGAGGCGGTGGTGCTCCTCGACGGAGGCGAGCGGTGGTGGATGACGCGTGAGGAAGAGGCGGTTGCCAACGAGGAGCGCGGGCTGATGCTCGAGGTCGATGCCTTCGCCGAGATGGTGATGGAGTGGGTGCGGAACCTGGAGCCCGAGAAGCGCCCGCAGCTGGTGAACGTGCCCGAGTTCCTCCGGACGAAGATGTCGATGATGCCGAGCGAAATCGTCAAGGTGCAGAAGAGCGCGGCGATGGCGCTTCGCGCGGCCGGCTTCGAGAAGATTCACGGCGCGCGGGGGTCGAACTGGAAGGTGCCTGACAAGGTGCGGTACTTCGGAATGAAACGAGACGACATCCTGGGGAGGACGAAAGCGTGAACTACTACAACGAGTTCGACGCCTATGTAGCCCAGTGGCTGAAGAACCTGTCGGACGCAGGGCACATCAACAAGGGTGTCGTCGATTCACGCAGCATCAAGGAGGTTTCTCATGTCGATGTTGCAGAGGCTACTCAAGCGCACTTCTTCGCCGGCATCGGAGTCTGGAGTCACGCGCTCCGACTCGCAGGTTGGCCCGACGACCGGCCCGTCTGGACCGGCTCCTGCCCCTGTCAGCCCTTCAGCGTCGCCGGTCGAGGGCTCGGCATCGACGACCCCCGACACCTCTGGCCCGTCTGGTTCGAGCTCATCAAGCAGTGCCGTCCTCCAGTCGTCTTTGGAGAGCAGGTTGCGAGCGCTGACGGCCGGGCGTGGCTCGACGTTGTACGCGCTGACCTGGAAGCACTGGGCTATGCCGTCGGGGCCGCCGATTTGTGCGCTGCGGGCGTCGG
>CAZQUL010000022.1:0-10800 GCA_964596525.1 uncultured Gammaproteobacteria bacterium
TTGATTGTAGAGCGTTTACGTGTGTTTCTGTTCATCGCCTTAACGTGTTCATGAAACGTGAACAATACATACATTCTGAACATGTGTCAACAAAAATTAAAATGTATGAGCAAGTACCTTAGAGTGTACAAATTATAATACACCTCCAATTTGTCAACATAATCGCTCTATAATCGATTGTTACATGTTTCTAAGGGGGTAGTGGCACCCGCCCTCTACAAATCGATTGTATACCACTTTATGTACTGGAAATGGGGTATTTTGAGCGATGTTTACATGTAGCAATACCGTAGAGAATGCAAGAACACACATACACCCCTGTTTTGACAATATGGAAAAGAATTTGTAGATTATGTATTGACAAATCACAGTGAGAGGCGTATGATGTGAATTGCTAACAAATTTGTTAGAGGTGACTATGGGGGCGATGAATAATCGGGTCACCATACTGGGTAGAAACTTCAGGAAATAATCTACTCAGTAGCTTTCTTTATCCGCTTACAAGGTTTTCTTGTTGGGGGGTAGGGGGGCTACTGAGTTTATTGCTTAGGAAATATCTAGTATTTTAAAAGATATATTTTTAAATAAATTTTAAATATTATACAAGGTTACTTAAAAGAACCCTGTAAGAGCTAACAGTGAAAGATGTGTGGTTTACTTGTTAGGAAAAACACACCTATAGAGGGAGAAAGATTGGGAACTTTGCATTTAGCAATTTACGACGTTTCACAAAAACTTAAACAAGAAGGATTAGCTCCTGCAAACAAGGCTATTCTTTCAGTTTCTGAAATTCGTTCAATAATTGAAACACACTATCCGTATATTAAATTTAAAATTACTAGCAAGAACATGGTAAATGTTGCGCAGGAGCTAGGGTTGAATATTCGGACTAAGAGTAAGAAACTTATGGAAATTGATGGGGATGAATGGAAACGTCTTATCAGGTTTATAAAAACAAGTAAGCACATTAATTGTAAAAAGAAGATCAGGTCTCGTGGAGCAATTGAAGATTTCTTGTTTGGAGCTTACCCAGAACTTCTAAAATATTACTCGCCACTGAAAGAAGATATACTTCCTGAACTTAATGACTTACTGTACCGGGAATACACCAATAAACCTTCTTGCCTACCGAATGTTGTAAAGCCTCTAAAACACATAAGAAATTCTGCTACAAATGTGCAAAATGTGGACGTGACAACAAAAGAATTTCTGTCTACATGGGAATGGAAAACTCTAAGATATGAAGTGCTAGTAGAACAAGGTGCCAGATGTAATTGTTGTGGTGCCACTGCTAAAGACGGTGTTGTTATGAATGTAGACCACATTAAGCCAAGAAAAACACACCCACATTTAGCCTTGACAAAATCTAACCTTCAAGTGTTATGTTCAGACTGTAACATGGGAAAAGGTAATTGGGACGACACTTCTTGGGTGTAGCCCTATAAAATATAGTTACAAGAATCTTTAAAGCCCCTATCCATTTCTGGAAGGGGCTTTTATTTTGCCCGTAAGAAACGCTTGACAAGGAATTCCGTGCATATTAATATGCACTCCATCGACAACAATAAGGAGTATTAAATGCTGACAATAAAACATGGAGATGTATTTGAAGAACTCAAAGATGGTGATGTTTTTGTTCATGGTTGTAACTCTAAAGGTGTAATGGGTAGTGGTGTTGCAAAGATTGTGAGAAAAAAATGGCCTAATGCTTATAAAATATATAAACAAGCTGTATCGCTAGGTGAATTAAAACTAGGTGAATGGAATGCTTATTTCGATTCAAATAAAAACATATGTATTGTAAACCTTATTACACAAGATGAATTTGGTAGAAATCCAAATAAGGTGTATGTTGATTACAATGCTTTGAAGGCAGGGCTTATCGACGTTCTAAACGAGTGTACAGAAGAATGTAAAAGAATTGTGTTTCCTTTTATTGGTGGAGGATTGGCTAATGGGGATAGAGAAAAATTGCTTGACATTTTTCATGAAGTGTTTGACAATTCTGGAATTGAAGGTGTACTCGTAATCAACTAAGGAGAACTAAATGTACGGATTTGTTATAAACGTAGTTCAAGTAGCAAAAATGCTGAACAAATCTTCTAGCTCTGTAAACAAAGAGATTGTTGCTGGCTTGATTAAAAAAGGATTTCATTCTGCTGACAAAATTGTTGTAAATCCTGCCACCAAGGTTCATGCTATTTATGGATGTTATGATACAAAAGAAATGTGGGCAGGGAGTTATGGTGACTATCATTATAATGAAGATGTACAGAAACATTTTGAAGAATTGTTTCCTATTGAATATCGACTAACATTTAAAAATATTAAGGGGAACTAAATGAAATTTATTAACGTATCTGCTCTTGCTGAACAATTAAATATGAATGTAGAAGTTGTATGGAAGATGGTGCAAGAGAAACTATTTGAGAAAGGGTGTATGTGGGCAGACGGTAGTACAACTGCCAATGATTTTTCAGACCCTACGGAAAGATATAAAGCCTATCATGAAGAATCTGGTATTGTTATTTGTATTAATGATAAAAAGCTGACATATGGCGAAGCAGAGTGGTGTTGTGAATATCTCCATGACTATCATTCAGGGAATTTCCTACAAATTAACATCACCGATTTTGACATTACGCAAGCAACCATTGTTCTAGCAAATGTTGTACAATTGTCTGGTGAATACACAAAAGAACAGCTTCAAGAAATTTTGAATAATATGGAGGAATAAATGGATTTAACGGATAAATTTAAGTTTGAAGTGGTAGGTGGAGAATTTCCTGTATACTATGCAAATAAACTAAATTCAACAGTGTATGAAATAAGTTGGGAAGAATAATGACATTTACAATTTACATTATTTGCAGCTTTATTATAGCAATATTGTTTGGTATGTATCTTAAGTGGCGTGATATTGACCTTGGTGGAGAGGCTTTGTGTGTAGCCCTATTAGTTTGCCTTCTTTGGCCTCTGGTATCACTGATTGTGCTAACAGAATTAGGATACAATTTTGTTGTATATTTGAAGAAACTGAAAGCTAAGAAGAATGGTTAAAATTATTCTTGCATTTGCTATCGCCTGTGCTTTGATTACTTGTTCAATACAGCTTATCTCAGCGTTTAAATGTAAAGATGTTTTGTTTAGTATAGTGGTGATTATCGGTATAGGTGCTTTAGCTGTATTGTCATTAACAATGCTTGTTGTTTTATTTTAAAATTAAGGAGAACTAAATGAAATTTATCAACGTATCTACTATTGCCAAGCAATTGAATATGGGTAAGAAGGAGGTGGAATGAGTAAATATGTATGTGATTACTGGATCAATAGTAAGTCTGTTAAAGCTACAACAGAAAGTGTATCTGATTTAGTTGGGAAAACACTGAAAGAAATCACTGTAAACGATAATAAGCGTGTAATTAAATTTATTACAGAAGAAGGTGATGTATATTATATGTTCCATGAACAAGATTGTTGTGAATGTGTAGAAATTGAAGATATTGTTGGAGACTTACAATGCCTTATTGGCTCTCCAATCCTGCTTGCTGAAGAACGTACAAATGAAGGGAGTCCTAAACGGTGGGGAGAGGAAGAATATGAATGTGATGATAGTGCTACATGGACATTCTACACATTTGCTACAATTAAAGGGTATGTAGACATTCGCTGGTATGGAAGCAGTAATGGCTATTATTCTGAGAGTGTAGATTTTGTTAAAGAAGTTAAGGAGGAAAAATGAACAACCTAGAAATTGCACAGAAAGCTATTGACAATGTTGGAAAAGAGCGTATCATCGAAGCCTATAAAACAATGTTGTTTATGACACCAGAAAGCCGAGGGGAATGTTAATGGAACGTAAACTTGCAAAAATTGTAGTCATTGACGATGTTGTTCCAATTGAAAATGCAGACAGTATTGAATGTGCTATTGTAGGTGGTTGGAAAGTGGTTGTGAAAAAGGGAGAATTCACCCCACTCCAGAAGGCTGTATATTTCGAGATTGATTCATGGATTCCTGAGTGGGTTGCTCCTTTCTTGTTTGAAGGAAAAGAATTCAACGGTGTTAAAGGAGCACGTCTACGCACAAAGAAACTACGTGGAGTTATTAGTCAAGGGCTTCTCATTCCTCTCCCAGAGGAATATAAAGATGCTGATGAAGGTGTTGATATGACAACAGTGTTCTCGGTGCAAAAATATGAGAAGCCCCTTCCAGAACAATTGCAAGGGTTGGCTAAAGGAAATTTCCCTCATTTCATTCCTAAAACCGATCAGGAACGTGTACAGAATCTTACAAAAGTGCTCCCTGAATATATTGGAGAGTTGTTTGAGCTGAGTGTGAAGTTGGACGGTAGCAGTGTAACAGTGTTTGTAAATAATGGGGAGAATGGTGTATGCTCTCGTAACCTAGAGCTTAAAGAAGACGATAACAATGCTTTCTGGAAGATTGCTAAAGAGCTGGATATTCACAATAAACTAAAACAAACAGGAAGGAACATTGCTGTTCAAGGAGAAATGCTTTCACCTAGTATTCAGGGAAATTGGGAAAAGGTGGACAAGCTGTGTATGTTTGTGTATGATGTGTTTGACATTGACGCACAGCGTTATTTGCTTCCAGATGAACGCATTGAGTTGTGTAAAGAACTGTCTCTTCCTCATGTCCCTGTAATTGGAATTCATGAGCTACAAGAAAATGTGGAACAGATTCTTGAGATGGCTGAAGGAGAAGGTATGAATAAAGGAGTGAAGCGTGAAGGAATTGTATTCAAACACATGAATAGTGATTTTAGTTTCAAAGCAATCAGTAATAGTTATCTACTAAAACGAGGGGAATAATATGTATACAAATTTAAACTACCGTAGGACGGGTTCGCAATGAAATACATGGGTTCTAAAGCAAGATTCGCAAAGGCAATTTATGCCAAGATTTGTGAAATTTCACCGCGAAATGGCCGTGCATGGGTTGAACCGTTTGCGGGCGGAATGAACATGATTTGTGAAGTTCCTCACGAAGACGGGCCGCGTTATGCTAACGATTGCAACAAATACTTAATTGCAATGTTTAAAGCTTTTGCAAACGGGTGGGTTCCGCCTAAAACAGTGACGCGCGAATTTTACGAAAAATGCCGCAACTTTGACGAAGAAGAAGACCATGTCATAGGCTATGTTGGCTTTAACTGCTCGTATTCAGGAAAATGGTTTGGCGGTTATGCTGGCGAAGTGCAAACTGCAATTGGAACTGTTAGGAATTATCAAGAAGAAGCTTTTCGTCATATGCAAAAGCAAATCGTAAAATTAAACGAAGTTTGGTATTGCAACGCTTCTTATGACGAAATTTCAATTCCTGAAAACTCTATTGTTTATTGCGACCCACCTTATGAAGGAACGACGAAATATAAAGACGATTTCAACCACACTGAGTTCTGGAAATGGGTTCGCAGAATGTCAAAAGAACATGACGTTTTTGTTTCTGAATACAATGCACCTGAAGATTTCGAATGCGTTTGGCAAAGCGTCGCGCTTAGTTCTTTGAGCGCAAACGGTAAAAGCGGCGGAAGTAAGCAAAGTATTGAAAAGCTGTTCAGGATGAAGAAATGACGCCCGAAACATTGCCAAAGAAATTTATTATTAAAATTTTAAGTAATAACCATTCAGATTGCACTGTCAGTATTGAAGGTGACGTTGTTAAAGTGTCATGGAACAGTAATGATTACTGGGATAAAGGGTATTATAACGGTTATTCAATTAATGAAGTGTTAAGGTATATCAATGAAGGGTATTGGAAAATTATTGAGGTAATTGAAGAGAATGAAAAGGAGAAAGAGGATATGTGTGAAAATATTCCAAAAGGTTGTAAGCCATTTAACTTGGAAGCAGCCTTGAACGGTGGTAGTGTTGTAACGCGGGATGGGCGTGATGTTACAGAAATTCATTTGTTTAAAACAAAATGTGACTATCCACTTATGACAATCATCAACGGTGACTTATATACATTTGAAGAAAATGGAAAGTATTCTGTCGCAGAAGAACATTCTCTAGACTTATTCATGAAATCACAGAAGAAAGAGGGATGGGTGAATGTGTATGATGATGGTGTGGTTTCACATATTTATCCAACTAAGGACGCTGCTGAAATGGATGCGTGGAGTGGTCTGGTAGACACTGTTAAGATTGAGTGGGAAGAATAATACGTAACATATTGATTTTATTATATTTTATACCACTGGAGGGGGCTGGTATTTTCAATTCAAATTCCCAAATTTGAAGCCCTTTCCAAAAATACAGAGAAATATTAAGGAGAATTATGAAAAATTTTAGTGAAATGTCAGGTAGTGAGTTGGAGTATTGGGCAGCATGTGCCGAAGGATTTGATGCCTCTTGGGATGGGAATCCTGAAAGTAGTGTTCTTATCAAGGAACAAACTAATGAGTTTTACTATCTCATTAGGCAATATAACCCTTATGCAAACAACAAACAATTCCTGTCACTGCTACAACATGGGAATTGGACTATTAAACGTGTGTTCAACAATCCATTAGGAGAATACATTACAAAAGCTACATATAAACATTGTAAAGACAACGTAAAGGCTACTGCCTATTCTCGTAACATGCAAGAGGCTTGTATGCGCGCTTTGTGTATAGCCGAATATGGAGAGAAATTTTTTAGTGCTTAAATAGAAATAAGAATGTTTCTGTAAACATGGAGATACAGACATTTATAGCATGAAACACAACATAAGGAGGAACATGAAAAAACTATTAACAACATCACTTGAAGGAGCCTTGCTAGACTATTATGCAGGGCTTGCTTTAGGCTATGAGGATTTGGTTGTGTATGGGGATGGCTGTTACCAAATTAAAATAGCATCTAAAGATGCTGCTACAGGAAAACAAACAGTGCTTAAACGTAATTTCTGTAGTCCTACAAGCTGTGCCGATACATTTCTAAGCGTTATGAAGGCATGTAAGATAGGCGTAGAAGAGATTGGCAAGGGTTGGTGGGGAGCTACCTCATTTATCAATGGTGAACGCAATGGAGACAACTTCCTATGCATTTACGGGCATTCTCCAGAAGAAGCCCTGTTCAGAGTGTTTGTAAGAATGAAGCTAGGGGAATATGTAGAATATCATCAGGAAATTTGAAAGGGGAATGCTTTGAAATCCTCTGTTTAAGGCCGCTTAGAGAAATTCTCTGGCGGCTTTTGTTTTGGGAAATTTTGTGGGAAAATTTTAAAAAATTTAATTTCTTAAATTCTCCGCTTTGGAAATTGATGGTGATGGTGTTACGTGTTAGAGTGTTCACCCTAAACGTTGTTATACTGACGAGTTTTCAGTTGCGAATAATTCTCATTCTGCTATGAACAAGAATCATTCTCATTTGCAATTACGTTTCGAGCGCGCAGGGGCGACTTATTGCCCCGCTAGCACAAGCAGACTGCCCCTGTTTGTTAGCTTTCATATTAATTCAAAATGCCAGCTAAAGCAAGCCATTTTAAAAAATAATTTACTCGAGCCATTCAGGCATATGGCACGATTCTTGCTATATACATATATACAAAACAATACTAAAATTATTTTGCAAATAGTATTGACATCAGGTAATTGATTGCCCGATGATATACACACATCGCAACAAAACAAATTTTGAAAAGGTACAGTCATGTTATCAATTTTTGTTGTAACACTGGCAATTGAACTGGTATTATTTGTCAGGTATAACTTGGCTTAATTTTTGAAAGCAAAAACCATGAAAACCTATTATTATCAAGTTGTTTCAAGCAATTACAATTTATCGCTTGTCAGTTACAAAACCATTGCAGCCATTGCAGCGGCTCGCATCGCACGTAATTTAGGTTTTAAGGCTGGTGTAGCCTATGCTCGCAAGCGCGGCGTTAAAATGTCGCTTGTAAGGCTAGCTATGCAATTAGAAGCTGCTAGAAAGGCCGGGTTATGAGAGCTTATCGCATGCTGGTCTGCCGGGTTATGGCAAGGACAGCGCAAGAGAAAGCTAGTCCGTTCGCAAGCTGGGCGCTGATTAATGATGTAAAATTTTCTGATATTATTTGGGCATAAGCCATTAACTTTAAAGGGTAAGAACATGGAAAACCTACAACAATTTATTGAAAAGCAACAAGCGGAACTGGAAAAGAAAAAACAAGAACTAGTGGAGTTTGAAGCACTAGGGGATATTCCTGGCTTAGAGTCTTGGTTGATTTTTAGCAAATTGTATGGCTATCGTTCAATCGGGTTTAAACTGGTCAATCTGCAATTGTGGCTTGAGTGGGCAAAACAGAATTGTATACCTGTACATGCGATTGAAGGTACATATAAAACCTTTCGACCAGAAATACCGAAGACGCGGGACTATGCTGATGCACTAATTATCTGTTCAGGAGATGTCAAAGTAAGATATTCAACTATTTTAAGGGAAGTTAAGATTAGTTGCTTTGTCAAGGGTTATGAAATAAACTTCTCAATTAAAAAATATATTAGCGATCTGGTTCCCAAGGCAATTTATCGGCAGTATTCAGATAGATATTATGGCAAAAAAGCCATTGAAAGTTGGCGTAAAACAGGGGCGGGACAAAAGCAATATTTACGCTTGGCAGTTGATAAACAATCTGCAGACCTTGAAACGCTGCTTACTTGGGAGCAATTCGAGAATTTGTTTTGTGGTGAAAAATGAAGGCTTATAACGTTTATCTGAATGGTAAATTGATTGATACTGTATTTTTCAATAAAACGTGTGATAGTCAATATGTTAAAGATAGTTTAATTAGTCATGATGGATATGATTATCGAATTATTGTAAAGAAAGCTAAAAAACATGCAAACAAACAGCACAACTCAAAAAACCCGCAGCAATAAGCCAAAGCATGCTTATAACACGTCTAGCAAGGCAAAAGCTAATAAACCTAAGCACGACAACACTAAACGTTTATGGAGTGAACAATAATGAATATCACAGTTAGCTTTTATGATTGTTGTTTACCTGATTATTTCGGCGGACATCATTTGCCTGTTTTGAGTGTGCCGGTAGATGGGAACATAACAAGGAAAGAATTATACAACGGATTAATCAGTGAATTAAACGAAGGTGTTATTGACTATACTTTTGAGTATCAATTCGATAAAGAATTACCTTATGAATTGGTGAAAGCATCACTTAAAGATTGTTTGTATTTTAATGACAGCGCAAAAGATAGTGATGTTATTTTTCCAAATCTAGAGCCATTTGACGATTCTGGTGATGATTATAGCAATAGTTGTTTTGCTTATTTTGTTGTCAATTGTGAGGCCGAATAAATGAATTCCGATAATATTATTTATGCTGTTTGGGAAGCTGTAGAATATAATGACAAATACTTGCCTTTGAATGAATGGCTTTCTCTCGAATACTTGCCAAAAGATCATGATGGAATTTTTGAGAATGAAAAGAGCTGGCGCGGATTTATTAATGGTAATTTTCTTTGCGAATACAATAAAGGATATTGGCGCGACAACGTAAAAGAAAGCACAATTGGAAAATATTGCTATCCTGAAAAAGAATATAAAGATAAATTTGCTGCAAAAATCGGGAAGGATAGTTTTGTAAATGTTGCAGAAGAAGACGTAACACTAGAATATAAATATAAGCTTTACTATAATAGAGAATCTAATTTTCCTTGCTCAGTTGAGATTTTTGTGAAGGCTAGCATCAAATGAAACCTTATTTTATGGAGTTCGAAGGCGATTTATACGATACGCGAAAAGAAGGTTGGCATTCATTGCAGCCATTGCGTAAAGACTACGCAAAAGTGGTGCGAAATGTCAAAGATAACTCAATTGCGATTCGCGCTGCAATTCGCACAAAATACGCTTGGCCGGGTGGATATGAATTATTCGGCATTGCAATTAACGGCGCTTGTATTTGTTGTAATTGCATGCGCAAAGAATATTATCAAATCGCATATAGCAATCGTTATAAGATTAACGATGATTGGCGAATTGTGGCGATTGAGTGTGCCGTGAACTATGACAATTATATTTATTGTGAAAATTGCAATAAAACGATCGTCGAAGAATGGGAAGAGGAAGAGGAAAGCGAAGAATGAGCCTAGCCCTTCGCAACCTTTACGAAATAAAACGCAATTGTGCTATGTGGCAAGTTCGACTAAAACAATCCGGCAAGGTGGTTTATCAGAGCTGTATTAGAGCAAATTGTGTTGACTGGCTGGACAAAAATTTTCCAGAGAATGAGAGCGAATAAATGAACAATGTACAAAGCTATATCAAAAGCGAATTTGAGCACATTATTAATAATACGCCAGAGAGTCAAAAGCAATTTAAGCCATCAATTGTCATTAATAATGGGTTGGCTAAAACCAAACATATTGCAATTACATGGGAACAATTCGAGCAAATTAAACAATTGTTGATTAATAGTGTAGAAAAGGATAATTAAACATGCAAACTAACAGCATATTTGAAAAAGCTAAGCCTAACAAATCAAATCGCGTAATTATTGACAATGCAAAATATGTTTATAATTCGGGTGCAATCGTTAATTGGAATAGCTCTATGTCTTGGGTAAAAATTACAAGAGCGGGGCAAGAGACAATTTTCATGCAGGGGCATGAGGCTGATAATTGGATAGATGAACTAGAAAAACTAGGCAATCGTTATCACAGTTTATCGCCTGATGTTTTAGCTTTGCATATGGCGAAGGATTATATTGACTGTCTTTGGCAATAATGCCCAAGGGCATACGCCTAGAAAGCACACAAAACCGCTTTCTAGGCTTTTTCACATCTAATTAA
>CAZQUL010000023.1:0-6453 GCA_964596525.1 uncultured Gammaproteobacteria bacterium
CTTTAGCTGCTCTTTCTTGTTTAATAGCGTTAGCAAATTTTACATAACTATCAACATCATTTTGATATAATGCGTGTTTAGCAGCGACTTGTAAAACATCCAAATAATCAGGCGTAACCCCTTTGACTTCGGGCGCGATCATTTCGCGTCTTACGTCAAAATTACCTTTTAAAATGTTCTCACCAAACAAATCTGGACTTGGCAAGTTTTGGCCACGTTCTGCCGCTAACACCCCTGTCATACCTTGAGGCATTTGACCTGTGGGAATTGTTTGTGGGAAGTCTGTACGATACTGTGCTGGCGTACCTTTTTGCATTTTTTGCAACTCGCTAGCAATGCCTTGTTGCATTTGCTTTTGACGTAAACGCGCTTCTTTTTCCTCATCAAACTGTTCGCGTAAACGGTCAAGTTCAAGCCGTTTTGCTTGGTATGATTGCGCCCTTGCAAGTGACTCACCAATATTGATTGGGTTAGCCATTGCCTGCAAAGGGATATTCGGGTCTATTTGAAAAGCCATATAACCCCCTTAACTGTATTTTTTACTAATGCCGTAAATGTCAATCATATTACCCAAGCCCTGATTAAAGGCGTTAGCACTTGCAGCGTAACCACTCGCTCTAGCATTCGCTTGTTGGCCTAAAATGCTAGATTGTGCATTGGATAGATTAGCAAATGTATTGCCAGCGCTTTGTGCATATTGACCGCCAGCCTGTGCCATAGACCCTGCCGCCTGTTGTCCGCCTTGTGACAAGGCCGCTAAACGGTTGAAATAGTCGCTAAACTCACCCAACGCTCGATTGTATTCCTTATCGTATTGTTGGCTTGCTAAACCTTGGCCATATTCATTTAAAGCTTTTAATTGTGCGCCACTGTAACCCATGCCACGAGCCGCTGCGCTACGGTCTAAAGCTTGCATTCCTTGTTTTAATTGGAATTGATAAGCAGGGTTATTGGTATCGAATCGACCACCCGACAATCCTTTGCTTGCAAGATAGGTGTCAAACGGGTTATTTAGTTGGCCACCGTTGGCGTTAGGTGTTGGTTTTCTTGTTCCACCATCACCGATAATTGCAACCCCGCCCATCCCCATAGGAATTGTTGCATTAAACCCACTACTTGCATTGTAGGCTGGCGTTTGATTACGCATCAAATCGCCTAGACGATTTATACCCCAAGTGCCTTGCTTAAGATAAGGCTTATAATCAGCTTGTTGCTTTTCCCAAATTTGGCGCATCAACTCAAGTTGTTTGTCTGCCGACTCTGCCGCCAAAGCAGAAGCCCTATCGCCTGCCTCGACTTGTGCTTTTACGCCCTTTTTAGCCTGATTAGCACCGTAAAGGCTTGCTCCAATTGATGCTCCTCCTAATGCTACTAATGGATTAGGCATTATTTAAACTCCCCTACATAATCGCTATATTTTTCGCCGTACATAGCCATAACAAAATGGCCGTTTTCTAGTGCATACTCTTGGCCTTTGTCAATGCTAAGAGCCATTAAAACTAAGTCATAATAACTTGCTCGCCAAACAAACGAGACCTCGTTATGTGTTGCGCTACGCTCGGCAATATCCGAAGATTTCCATTTATAGATACAATTTAATACAACAGGCGCAAGCATTGTCATATTATTTGTGAAATATGAATGTGTTGAATAGTTAAAAAAACTGTTAATAATCAGTTTATCCAAATCAGCCCGTGTTACTTCGTCTTTGTCGGCAACATCATCAAATACTTGAATCATATCCCACACAATCAGCAACCACGAAATGGCCAAATCAGATAAACCAATAGTCTTAAAATGTTTTATTAGTGCATCTTGGTACATTAAATATCCTCAAAATCATCGAATGTTATTGGCTCATCGAATCTGTCTTTGCAAGATTCATAAACCAATATCATTGCGTTAATCATTAAGTGGACTCGATGCCGCTTGCTCTTACCGTAACTTGACTAGCTGTATCGGCAAAGCCCTGAATGGTTTGTCCGTCAGTCAGCCAATGGCCAATCAATTCAGGGCAGGTATAACACTCGCCAGCCGCTAAAGATTTAGCGTGTATGATTCTGTTTGCAGCCGTTGCACTGCCACCACTCGCCACAATATGAAATGTGATTGTGTGCGCCACTGTATCTTCATTCGTGCAAGTTAGTTTATCAATACGCGCTTTAACGCGTGTTGCTGTGTATAGCGTTGCGACAGAGTTTGCTAGTTGTGCCGAAGCAATTAAAACTACTGGAGTTGTTGCCATATCATTTACCTATAATTTGAGTGTTTCTAAGTGCCGACAAAACAATATTCAATTGTGTAACTATACTATTAACAGTCGTGATTGTCTCATTTATTGCGTTTAAAGTAGCCAATCCATAAACAATATCAGGAGTGCTAGTAATTGCGTTTGTGACGTTAGCAATTGCTGATTGCGTAGAAACAGGCTTAACTTCGCTTAGTTGCAATGTCATAGAATCAAGTTGTTTTTGTATCTCATATAACTGACTCATAGCGTAGCTCCCAAAAATAATACAACATCGTCAATTTTCTTATTAACTTCGTCTAGTGCCGAACGTTCATTTATACGCAACTCATCTAGTTTTTTATTAACGTCATCTAAAACTGTGCGCTCGTTTATCTGCATCTCGTCTAGTTTTTTGTTGATTTCTGCTAATTCGTCTCGTATTTGCATTAACAACACTTGGTCTAATTGCGATGACTCATTATTCAAATTAGTAGTTGTATAAAGCTCAATATCTTCTATTGCTGTTGTTGTTCCACCAATGCTTTGCCATAACTGATATAACCAAGTCTTTAACGCTCGGCTATCAGACATATTAAGATTTGCAGGAGATGGAATCTTAGCCATTTAACTGCTCCGCCTCGATATATCCGCCATTTAAAACGGTTTTTACAGGTGCAGAGCCGAATACCTTATAAACCCTATCGCGTGATTGACCAAGCCTAGCCCACATTGTACGGTTTTTACGTTGGCCAATTACACCCATGCTACATTCACGCGGAGTTATAAACGTATGCCCACCGTCGTCTGAATAAGTTAGATAACAAAGCGGATCATCACCTGATTCCAAACCGACTCCACGCTCAAAATTTAGTACAACTTCTTTATGACGCAATCGCTTGTAATCAGCAATGATATGTTGCCCTGTGCGATACCATGCAATCGGTTGACCGCCATCTAAATGCGTATCTTCATCATATTCGTATATTGCGCCAGACTCAAAATCACCGATTAAATGACGATTAAAAGCAAAAGCATAGCAACTAGCACGATCTCGACCTTTTTGATACGTCTCTCGAATATGCCAAGCCAAATCAGGATCAGCAATAGACGCATCATAGACTAATGTTTTACCCTCGCTAGGAAACGTCAACATATAAAAAGAGTGCCCGCTTTTTTGATAAGTAAATGCAAAAGCATCGTCTATCACATTAAACGAATTGATTAAATGCTCAAGTCCGCGATTGCTTATAATTTGTGGGACGTATTGATTAAGTTTATATACTAAGCCTTGACCGTAAACGTTACGACCCAAAAAGAATACAGTGTTGTCTAGTTTGGCAACAGATAAAGCAGCTGCGCACCCTACTTCCATGTCAGCACCTTCACGACGCGACAAAGGGAATGTTGCATCACCACTGTTAAACCAAACAGTAGAAACACGCTCACCAAATAAAATCAATTCTCGATGGTCAACAATAAAAGTCACTAAATTGTCAGGGTCAGCTTCATCACTTGCAAAGTCTAGCGCATCAAAACTATTAAAATTATTTAAACCAGTTATATAAAATTGTTGGCTATTCGGTTTTACTAAAATTCCATAGCCATCCAAATAATCAATACGAGGAGAGCCATAAAAAGCTGGGTTAGTAACCTGTGTCAAAGTATCAGTATTTGTATTTAGCACATAACCAAGTACACCACAAACAATCATTATCTCCCCTGCATTATTTGCAGTCATTGTTGTGCGTGTATCACAATTTACAGAGCCTAACGCAGTATAACTACCATCAAATAACACTTTGTATAATTGAGTTTGAGTGACTACATACAAAACACCCCTAAACTCAAGCATTGACAAAATAGGGACGGTAGGCAGATTTAAAAACAGCTTTTTACCATCGACACGAATTAGACTAATATTGGTATCTGTTTCGCTGCTGTCTAACTCAAGAAACATGTTAACCGTTTCTTGTGCATTTTGGTTTTTACTAAACCCTTTTTTCTGACCACCAAAAAACGGTATTTTCATCAGTAAAACCCACCTAAAATATTACCGCCACGATTACCACATCCTAGCAATGGGTCAAAATTGGCAGACGGAATTGAAACCATTGAACGCATGACAATATCTTTAGATTCACGAGCTAAAGCTGCAATCTCAGTCGATACAGTTACCCCATATTCGGGCGCAATCTCGACCGCTAAATTGTACTTTAATGCGCGAATCCACTCAGGCGGATAAGTGTTTGATAAGTTTGTATCTGTATCTAAATCAGCTTTAGGAGTAACTGCGTTAATCGTTAGTGTGCCACCTGTTGCAGTAGGGTATAAATAAATAGTGCTTAACGGATAATCGGGTTTTAATGCAATAAATTCAGGGATAGAGTTAATATTTTTAACCGCAATTTGTTCATAATCGACAAAATCAATAACTTTTAGAGTGTAGTCCAAACCACCATTTGTATATTTTGCGGTATAGATTTCAGTCGGGTTGGTTGCGTTAATATCGCCACCACTACCGATTGTATAAGATGTCGCACCCGTTAAAGTATGCGTAATTGTTTGAGTGTTTTTAGATAAGAAACGAGACGCACCCCATGAGCTTAAAAGCAAATTTAATGCTTCTAAAGCGTCCATAGTTTCGTCAGATGCTGGAGTTTCGCTTGAGCTAATCGCACCGATTAACCTTAGCGAAGAACGGATTAAATCGGTTGTGACCATACGCCACCTTTAAAATAATGCTCATCCTTGAGCAACGAGAGGTTATTAGTTAGTGATACGAACCGCCCATTCTGGACGTAACAAACCATAGCCAGCCAACATATCAAAGCGACAGATACGACGGTTATTTGTGATGTCATAACCACGAACAAAACGCAACGATACACCGTCATACATGGCTTTTTCAGCCATATCCATGCCGTTAGGCACTTCCATGTCAGCAGTTACAAGAGTAAACGCATCACGATGGAATAAGATGTTTTGTGTGTAGGAAGTTGAAGCTGTACCAGTTAATACTGTGATAGCCGCATTATCAGCAGGGCGAGCAGTTACGTTTTGATACGCGCCACCTGCGATAATTGCAGGATAAATCACAGCAGTTAAGTTACCCGCGCCATCAGAAGCAGCGTCAGCAGTTACGACAAATTGACGTAACGCGCTTGTGCTTTGTCTTGTTTCGGGGTTCACGGCATAAACACCTGCAATCGTAAACACATCACCGCGCTTTAAACGGTTAGCAGAGGCGGCAGTCCATCCATCAGTAACTAAAGAAGTGCTTGCCGCGTATGGGTTATCTGTAGAGCCTGAGTTAATTAAACCTTGGTTTGCACCATTAACCAATGGTGTACCACCCAAACCGCCCACGGTATGAGTTGGCAAGTTTTGGCTCATAATGAAGTCGACGCCCAAGTTAGTCGCCATCAAGCCTGATTTTAATTGGCGACCTTGTGTCGCTTGGTCATTAAACAATCCGCTCATACCACCAACTAGCTTACTGTTAGCTAATGGCGTTAAAGCTAGCATACGACCATCATCTCGAGGGCATGATTCATTGTCTAACAATACAGCAGCATCCAAAACAGCCTGAGGCGTTGCTAATGTTGTTCCTGCCGTGCCTGAAAAATTAGCAACACCACGATAAAAGCGGGTAGCAATACGAGCATCTAACTCGGCAGCCAAGCGTTTACCTGCTGGCTCTAAGTAACGCTTGCTAAATTCATCAATACTTAGTTTTAAATCGTAATCAGAAAAAGCCCAATCAATACCAAATTCATTTTCCATTGTAACGGGTACTGTTGTTTCGTTTACATCTTGAATGTTTGCAGTTGCGCCATCACGAACTGTTAATTGCACAGGACGACGGACATTAACAACAGAACCTGCTTTCGCGCCTTTTTTTGCAAAAGAATCTTCAAACTCAGTGTTAATGTTACCCAAAAACGCGGAGTTGTTATGCAAAATACGCAAGGTTTCGTTAGTGATAATTGAGCTGGTAATTAAGTTATTAGCCATGATATTTATCTCTTAGTAGTCTTTTGTTGATTGCGCCACTTGATATATTGCTCTGTTGACATCGCTCTAGGGTCAGAATTAGGACTAGAGCCATTAACACTTGGTGCAGGTTTTGGCGCACTTGTGGTCTGTTTTGGTTTATTAAATTTTGCACTTGCTGCAATTTCACCGATTGCTATTAATTGTTGCATGGGTGGCAAAGATGCAAT
>CAZQUL010000023.1:6553-8463 GCA_964596525.1 uncultured Gammaproteobacteria bacterium
TGCTCTAATTCAATCGGCTGTTGCATCATTTGCATTTCTTCTTCTTGGCCATTAGGCATCTCCTCAATTTCAGGTTGTTCTTGCTCGGTTTCTTCTAACTCAGGCTGACTAGCCGCATTCATTAAAAGACGGTTAACAATATCTTGCACTTGTTCTGGCGTGTATGTTGTACCTTGTGACAGTTTAGCAAGTTCTAATTCAGCTTTAACGTCAATTTCGTATTTCTTGAGTCGTAGCTCATCTTCTTTTAGCTCTTGACCTGACTCTAACTCTTTGACTTTTGCGGTTAGCTCATCAATTTGAGCTTTGCCCTGTTCGATGATTCCCTGCACTTCGGGAGGCAAGCCGTTAGGGTCTTGATCTTGCAGTTGTGGTGGCAGTGTTTTCTTTAATCGTTCTGCAATTTCCTCTGCACCGTCCCAATCCATTGCTTTGATAATCAAGTCGCCTGCAATCTGCATAATTGCAGGATTAACGCGAGCAATCTCAACCATGCTATTTAAAGCTTCAATGCGTTTTGTAGCATAGTTAGAGCCTTGTGTGACCACTAAGTCATATTTGCCCACCGATAAATCTAAAAACTTTTGTTGTCCGTCAACTTCGGCTAATTGATTGATTCTCTGTAGTTTCTTTTCACCGTCTGCGCCCATAATCTGAATAACACGAGCCGAATCATAGATTTTAGGAATCAAGTCAATAATAGCGCGGCCTGTGTATCGTATTGCTCTCGATATGTTGTCAAAGTATGCAAAGTTAGCCGTATCGCCTTTTCGTTGTTGTGCCAAAATAGCGCGGCCTGACTTTTCATTATCTTGTTCACCCAAACTCGCTGAATAAATACCTGTTGTGCTTTTCATTTCATCAACGCACATTAAAGCCGCTTCATTCGCGCCCTTGTCCACAATCCCTGCATTTAAACGCTGAGGAATGGTGGCGGTAGGGTCAGGATTGTAAACAAGATAAGGTAAATTATCTGTTAATGACTTTTGCCAAAAATCCTCTAACCCTTCAATTTGTTTAGCAGATACCAAAACAGGTGCTTTAGGTGCTAGTGCTTTTTGTTCGGTATCAACAGTACGCCAATAGTTATACATACGTTGCGCGTCTTTCGAGAATCGCACCAAACCGCGTAGCATTCGCTTACCATCCACTAAATCCTCTTTACCGTTTACGCCGACAATCGGCAAGTATTGCCCTGCCCAATCGCTCTCCTCTAAAACTCCTGAACCCGAACAAATACACATCTTGACTTTAGGAATATAAGTCTTTCGTTGGTCAACAATACGAATAAAAACAGGTGGTTTTTCTAATGTTGTTTGATAATTACCATCCTCATCTTGCACAAGATAAAGTGTTGCCTCCTCATCTTCTTTGTACCAAAACTCAGCAATGACCACACAGTCATCCTGACCAAGCCATTCAGCATCAAAGTCTTTAAAATCTGATACCTCAGCTTTAGGCCAACGCTTTTTATATTCGTCTTTTGGTATTTGTGACAGGTAAGCCACATGACGAGCGTCCGAATAATCGGGTTGCTGTGCGTTTTTATCAAAATACACGTTAAGAGGGTTTACAATACGCTCAATTAAAATAATCTGATTGAATGTGTCGTGTGATTCATAGTCTGTTTTAATACGCCACGCACCAAAACCAAAGGTAGCAGTATGTTCAATCGCTGTATCATAAGCAAAATCAGCATTAGACTCGTTTTGGATCGCACGAATTAAACCATCATAGATATTTGCAATATCCACATCGCCATCCTCAGCAGGGTGAACCTTGATACTAGGCCGATTTTGACGCGAATCACCGACAACTTGATCAATAAATGCTGGCAATCGATTAATGGTCTGAATAGGCCGCCCCTCAGCCTGCCGCTTTTTGGCAATAGCATCAGGCCATTGTTCACC
>CAZQUL010000024.1:0-8451 GCA_964596525.1 uncultured Gammaproteobacteria bacterium
CTTTTCCTCCGCAGTTCTCTAAGAATCAATTCTTACCGAGGACTGCGCAGGTTGAAGATCTTGTTCCTTGAAACCATTTCACGTAGTAGGTGAACCATGACCTCTCTAGCGGAGCGTAGTCAGGAGCTTTTCGAGAAGTTCCGGCGCGACTTTTTCGCGTCGTGCCCGGATACAGCCAACCTTCTTCTTTCGGATGACGAATTGAAAACGCTCTTCGACGAGCGGTGTAAAAAAAGTCTAGAGCGCCAGCGCGAAACCGCTAAGGCATTGCTCGAAAAAATGTTCGTCGACGTAGAAAGAAGAGTCGAGAGAAAATGCACCGATACCCTCGTGCCGACCGCTAATAGCCTGGTTGCTGCTGTGACCGAGGCGCTCGCTCCCGACGTCAAAACGGCGATCGACCAGCATGTCCTCGATGCCACGAATCGTGCCCATAAGAGCATGCAGGGTGTGGCGAAAAAAACCGCCGACGAAGCCGTTGGGCAGTGGGAAGGAGGCGTTCGCGGCGACACTAAAAAAGCTGCCGACGCTGCCATAGCCGCCGCGCACCGTGACATCGTCGCATTGACGACCAAGCTGGTCCGCGAAAAAGTCGACCCTGAACTCTCGGTGATCGCTCAGAAGCATGCTGCTACCGCTGCCGAAGGCGCGCGTGAAAAACTTGCCGCCGCCGTGGAGGATTTCTTTAAGAACCGTCTCGCCACGGCGCTCGAATTTTTCTCGTCCGACAAAATGCTGCCACCCAAAGAGACGTGTCTCCACAAAGGCAGTTACATGTCGTATCACCGGCATCCGCGTGGCGTGTTGGTCCAGAGCTCGGATTCGCGCATCGAACTCCATACACCGGCAGGCTGTGAAAAGGTATTCGAGGTTTTTGAAGATAAATCCAACAGGTGGAATAACTACGCAGAGAGCTTTACACGGTGGCTCCCGGCCGTCGATGGCGTATACCTCTACCTGCAAAGGAATGATCGCTGGGTTTTTTGCACCGGCGAGAGTTTCCAGACGGTAGTCATGCCTCGAAACGAGTACAATAACGAGTACAATAACGATCGGGGAAAATATCGGTTGGAACTAGTAGCTGCCCATCCGAGCGGGTATTGCTTCACGTGCCACTCGTATAACGGCCGCGACGAAGTAGTCTACGAAACCGGTGTGGCCACGAGGGAGGGAAGGGTGCTCGGAATGCGCAAGCTTAAAGACGGCGAGCAGTGGTTTGTCCATCCCCGCGGCATTCTGTGCTCTTCGGGCGGGCAGTATATTCTCGACCCGTTCAACTCCAACCGCGAGCTGCCGGTTGATCCTGGAGCGGTGCGTCGCTACGTTAATTGGCTCGATCCAACCGACGGTAGCCTCGTCGAACGAGGTGACGGTATTTATCTCGTGCCCAACGCTCGTTAAATCATTCCGACGCCTTCGCGTGTCGGAACTTTTCCTCCGCAGTTCTCTAAGAATCAATTCTTACCGAGGACTGCGCAGGTTGAAGTTCGTTCCTTGACCACCCCTTACAACGAGGTGACGCTGTGAGTAAAACCACGCTTCCTGTGCCAGCCGAACGTCTTGACCAACTCTTCGGTAATTTCAAAAGCACGTTCTTCGCCTCATGCGGTACGCACGAGCTCCTCATTTCCGACGGAGAACTGCGCGCCATCTTTGAAGAGCGCTGCGCTGCTAGTCTGGAGCGTCAACGCGCCGCGGCCCGCAAGTCCGCCGACGCTCTCTTTGCGAGGGTCGAAAGCGAGCTTGAAAAATCGTACGCTCCCAAGCAGCCTGCGACCATCAAGTTCGCCGCCGAGATTACCGCCGCACTCGCGCCCCACATCGAGACGACCATGGCGAATCTGGCGCGCTCAGTCCGTGAGCGAGGACAAGAAAAGGCAAACGATATCGCCCGGCAGATCGTCCTCGCTGCCATGAGAAACTGGGAAGAAAAAATTCGCGGTGACGCAGAAAAAGCTGCTGCCGAAGCGCTCGAAACCCTGCGCGGAAATCTCGGGCAGCAGATCGTCCAGCTCGTCATGGAGCAGGTCGGTAGTGATACAGCCGTGCTCGCTGAAAAATATGCCGCAAACCTTTCCGAAAGCGCGCGTAAAAAATTCACGGCGAGCATGGACCAGTTTTTCAAGACGCGTCTTGCCGAAGCGCTCGAGCTCTTCGCGCCTGCCAAGCTTCTGCCGGCCAAAAAGAAATGCATCTATCACGGCGATTGGAAAGCCTGGCACCCGCATCCGAAAGGCGCGCTCGTGCAGACCTCCCGAAACACGATCGTCCTCTGCACGCTGAACGGTAATAAGCCGCAGACAGTGGTCTCGGGGGTGCAAGATTTCCCTCGGTGGATTCCCCACGCAGAAGGCGTCTTGCTGTGTTGGGATGACGACCGGGACTACGGGTTCTGGAAAATTAACGGCGAAGATTTGGAAATGCTTTCTCTCCCCGAAGATCGCCATGGCGAGAGTGTTCACGGGGATTGGTTCCGCCCTGTAGCGTCGCACCCGCAAGGCTACTGCTTCACCACCCGTACCGAAAGCGAGGAGGACAAAGGTTTCGATGTCGTCCAGGTCGGGGTATCTACCATCGGCGGTCGGATTCTGGGAGCTCTGCATACTCTTAAAGACGGTGAGCTCTGGTTTCCTCACCCCGAAGGATTGCTGCTGTGCTCTGGTGGGTTTTTCAGCCTCGACCATATGGATTCGCATGGTGAACTCCCGGTCGATCCGGTGTCAGCGATGGAAGTGATATCGCTCAACTGGCTCCAGCCCGAAGGCGGACGCGTCGTCGAGGGTGCCGACGGACTCTACTTCGTACCGGAAAATTCATAACACCTTCCGACGCCAACGCGTCGGAACTTCTTCTGTGCCGCGCTCTACGAGAGCGGCGAAGAATGAGGAATGATCTTTAAAAAGAGAGGTTAAAAAACATGACTAAGAAACATGCCGAAAGCGAGCCGATGCTCTTTGACCCAGCTACGCGCGAGGCGCTCAAAGCCCGTTTCCTTGAGCATTTCAAAGCCGCGTTCCTTGCGTCCACCACCAACGTGACCGACCTTATCTTGAGCGATCAGGAGCTTGAACAGCTTTTTGAAAAGCAGTGGAGCATGCTTGCGCAATCCCTCGCAGGAGCCTGCCAAGCCGCTTCGGCTGCTACCACCGCCCAATTCGAACGAACCGTTACAAACATGTTTGCGTCGTGGACCGCAGCGGCCAACTCCGCACTTGAGGCAGAAGCGGCGACAGTGCTCAAACCACTCCTGACTACCCCCAAACTCGATCAGAATACGGTTGCCGAACTTGCACAGCGTGCTCAAACCACTGCTGCATCCGTAGCGCAGCACGCGCTCGAGCGTTCCTTTACACTCTGGAGTGACGAGCTCAATGCACAGAGCGGCGCTACCACCGAGCGCCTCCTTGCAATCATCGAGAAAACCAATTTCGAACTGGTCGAACGGTTGGCTGCCGGTATTACCAGCGAACGCTCGTTGGAGCTTGCAAAAGCGCTTAGCTATAAGCTCGCCCTTACGCCCGACGAAGCGACGCGTCGCGTTGAGGAACTCCTGCAAAAGCGGGAATCCGCCCAGGTCGCTCGGGCCCGCGCGCGACCGTCTCGTCGCAACGAACGACCGCTCTATGCCGGTGAATGGACCCATTTCCATAAGTTCCCCGAAGGCGTTATTGTTTCGCACGGGCACGATATTTTCTTGTGCGCCAATGATGGTGTGGTCAAGAAAATTGAAATGGGAGAAGATGGTAGATGGTTGCCCCATTCGGCGGGTGTATTACTCTACACCAGATCAAAACATGAAACCGATTCGTGGGCGTTGCATACCCTGCGCGGTTCCATGGCAATGAGGTTTAAGCCCAAGGAAAACTACCATTATCCGGCGTTGGTTTCCGGTCATCCCCAGGGAGCGGTATGGATGGCTAATAGGTACCCTGGTTTCTATCTGATAGTTTGCGGACCTGGCGGTAAGCCGCTCCTCCAATACTCGTGTGACAGCTCCGGCTCGTGGGTTCCAGCAGAAAGGACTGTTTCTGTAAAAGTGGAGCGGACTAACTCTGGACAAACAAAAGAGCAAAGAGAAGTAGTCCAAGAAAAACACGTGCCTTTACACTGGTCTTTACACCCCGAAGGCCTCGTTGTATGCAACGGTGAACAGTGCCGATTGTTGCGTATCGGCCAAGACGGGCCGTCCTACCCGGTTAGTCGGGAATCAATCACCGACTGGCTCGACAACGAAGAAGGAGAGGTTGTTCCTCGCCTCGGCGAAGGAATCTTCCTTCGTCCCTACACCTAGTTCTTTCACCTGCTTCCGACTTCGTCGTCGGAGCTTTTCCTGCGCAGTTGCACTATGCGTTCGACTGCGAAGGGTAAAGTATCGATCCTTTACAAGGAGTGAGTGTGATGGAAATGAACCAAGACGATTTAGCATCGCCCGCCGATGAAGCTCAACTCATCAGCGACTTCCGCGCGTCCTCCACCAATCCGGCCGATCTTCTCATGTCTGACGAAGAAGTCTTGCAGCGCCTGCGCGGCGAAGATGAACCGGTGGTCGAACCGCCGTGTTCATCCCTTCAAGATGCGGGGTCCAATGAAGATAAAGTCGCGACGCCGCCTGTCGTGGTAACACCGGTCGAGACTCGTCCGCGTCGTTGCCTGGCCCGTCTACCGCGCACCGGCGTTGCGCTCGACGAAGCATACAGCGCCCGGCATGCTTGGAGAATGCATTCTTCTTCGTCGCGTTGCATGCACGTTATCGAGCGCGATGCCGAAGAAAACCTCGTGCCCATCGATCTGACCACTGTAGATCCTGGCTCGCACGTCTTTAATCTGTGCTCTGAGCTCTATTTGGACGATGCCGATCCCGACACGGTCAACGTCCGTTTCAATATCAGCCACTTCGAGAAGTTCCTCTGGACCTACCCAGAGTTCGCGCACCGGCACGAAAACCGCAACACGGACATCGCGAGCGCGCGTAGCATCACGTCTTCCGAAACGCGCCTTGCGTATTTCCACGAGTGGCGCGCCACGAACCACTGTCGCAAGTTTACCCGTCTCGAGGACTACGCGCTGCAAGACGACGTGCTCAATCGTATCGAAGCGGCCCTTGTGCGCGGTTTGTCCTTTCAGCAGATCTGGGACTATTCACTCCCCTGGGGCTACAATGCCCGAGGCGAGCGAATCGGCGTGTACAAATCGTTCTATCGGGATCCGCCTGCTTGGGCATAGAGCCTTCCGCAAACTCTTTCGTTCATTTCTCAACTTCCGACGCCCACCGTCGGAACGTTTCCTCCGTAGTGTTGGCCCGTGCCAAGACTACGCAGGTTGACGAAATCCATTGTCCTTTGAAAAAGGAGTCTAGTCATGGTTGCAAAAAACAGCTCCCCAGCGCCAGACGCGAAAAGCGACGCCGAGCGCATCGAAGAATTCCGGTCGACGTGCGCGAACACGAGCGACCTCATGCTCTCCGATGAAGAAATCCTCGAGCGCCTTCGTACACCCGCATCGCCGAAGCCTTCCGCGGCTTCACCTCAAAAAGTTTCGACCCGACCGTCGGCGGCGTCTGTGCCAGCTGCTTCCTCGAACAAGCCCGAGCCGAAAGCTGCTCCGCCCGCACCCCTCTACGTGCCGCGCGAATCCATCGAATCGGTACGAAGACTGTTGGCCCGCTCTTCTTTTTCCCGCGCCGAGCAAGACGAGATACTCGAGAAAGTCGGCCTGCGCGCTGACCCTCATGCGCCGCCGCTTCCCACTCCGCGTCCGCCTGAATGGGAAGTCCATAAGTACGAGTGGGCCGACCTCAGGTACGCTGATCCGGATTCCGAAGGTGTGCGCCAAGAACTCTTCAAGTTCGAAAAGATGCTCAGCATGTCGACCGCCTTTCCTCACATCGAAGGCTTCAGTGGTTACCTGGAACGTGCTGCTACCCTTACTGCAGCCCAAGAACGTATCGCGTGTTTTTGTGATTACTCTGAAAGCGATATTTGTCGCGTGCTGTCGTTGGGTGCAGGTAATGGCCAGCATTCTTACGTGCGTGACAAGATCCTGAGCTATCTAAAGCAAGGACTCACATTCCAGCAGATCTGGGACAGATCGCTCCCGATCGACTACAGCTCCGCGTATCAGTCGGCGCTCGCCGCTATGTCCGACTCCGACGATTTCGCTGACGAATATCACCCCGAGGATGATTGTCGTTACGGCGACAACAGCTACTGAATCCTGACTCCGGTCAGGATTTTCCGTTTATAAAAAAATCCCTGGCGAAAAACCAAGGACTTATTCACTGGGTGAGTTTCCCAGGCAAAGAGTCGGTGTCCCATCGGACGTGTCGACGAATTGATACTGAACGATCAGCTGCTTGCCACTCTCAACTCGCGGTACAACCTCTTCGTGCTGCACGTTTCCTTTGCGAGTAATCTCAATAAAACGGGTCAAAGCGTCACGCTTGTAAGCGGCGTTTGCGCAGACCACTCGGTCGGGCAGCACGATAATCTGACCGTCATTTCCCGGCTCACACAGGTTGTCGGCATATGCCGAGGAAATCGTTCGTGTTCCGCCTCGTGCCTGGGCCTGCTCGATAAATGCGTTCACCCGTGCTTGGGCCGGGGAAATTTCCGGCGGCTCTTCAGGGGCGTAAACAGTTTCCGGTGGGGGAGTGGGTCGTCGCGGTTTGCCTGCCCCAGCCCGCGACTTTTTCCCCTTCGCTTCGACTCCCGCATGAGTTATGCACAGCCCGAGCGCCAGCATGCTGGCAAGCGACCAGCGACATACCTGCCGTGTCCACATTTTGCACCTCGCAATTGCGCCATTCTAAGCCTATCGCGCACCGCGTAGCGTAACGCATTTTTATCCACAACGCCAGCTCTTGACGGATCAAAACAGTTCCTATATATTCATAACACGCTCGTACAACAACTAACGCCAAAAACTTCTACGCCACGTCCACGGTATCGTCCCTCGCGGACCTCCTGGACCTCTGGGTAAGCATCAGACTGAATATCAGTGTTTACCACATGAGGGGTGGCGCGCCCCACTTGTTTCGATAGGTGGTTTTTTATTGCCATTGTTTCCGTATCATTCTCGAGCGACGCTCGCGAGTGATACTGAAATGATTGCTCCGGTTGCCTGGTCAGAACTTTGACAATTTACCAACAGCGAAAATGGGTAGGTGTTTTGTATCTAACAAAACACCCCAACGAAGCACTTCTTAGTGTTTTCGTTGTACGCAATTTCAACAAGAGCATATGATGGATGCCTTGGCACTAAATGACTATGAAGGACGGCGCAAGGTCCGAAATGCCTCGGGGAGCTCCTAAGCAAGCTTTGATCCGGGGATATCCGAATGGGGAAACCCTCCCGATAACATCGGGAATCATACACTGAATACATAGGTGTATGAAGAAGACCTGGGGAAGTGAAACATCTCAGTACCCAGAGGAAAAGAAATCGCATGAGATTCCCTTAGTAGCGGCGAGCGAAAAGGGAACAGCCCAAACCGTATAATTGTTTCTGCAGGAATGGTTGATCTTCGGATTGATCTGCACTGCAGATTAAAGGACAGACCGTTGGTTATACGGGGTAATAAGGCGCGCACGCGGGTTTTCTGTAGACCCGGTGAAAGAAAGTATATATAGGAAAACGTCCCTGGAACGGGCGACCAAAGAAGGTAACAGTCCTGTATTCAAAATATATACTTATTTCATAGTGCGTGTTCTTGAGTAGGGCGGGACTCGTGAAATCCCGTCTGAATGCGGGCCGACTATGGTCTAAGGCTAAATACATTTAGTGACCGATAGTGGACAAGTACCACGAGGGAAAGGTGAAAAGCACCCCGGTGAGGGGAATGAAATAGTATCTGAAATCATATGCTTACAAAGAGCGGGAGCCCGCAAGGGTGACCGTGTTCCTATTGAAGAATGAACCTGCGAGTGTACTGTACGTCGCCGCTTAAACTCTGTTTTAGAGTGGAGGCACAGGGAAACCGAGTCTTAACGGGCGAATAAGGTGGCGTGCATACAACCCGAAACCGGGTGAGCTATCCATGACCAGGATGAGCGCTTTCGAAAGAAAGCGGGAGGTCCGAACTCACGAGCCGTGCAACACTCGGAGATGAGTTGTGGATAGGAGAGAAATTCTAATCGAACTCGGTGATAGCTGGTTGTCCTCGAAATATATTTAGGTATAGCCTCGTGCGTTCCCTTTGGTGGTAGAGCACTGGATGAGACTTGGGTCCCTCGGGATACCAGTTTCAATCAAACTCCGAATGCCAAAGGTTAAAGCACGGGAGTCAGTCTGTGGGGGCTAAGCTCCATAGACAAAAGGGGAACAGCCCAGATCGCTAGCTAAGGTCCCTAAATCCATGTTAAGTGTAAAAGGTGGTTTTAATTCTCATACAACCAGGAGGTTGGCTTAGAAGCAGCCATCCTTTAAAGAAAGCGTAACAGCTCACTGGTCAAG
>CAZQUL010000025.1:0-6908 GCA_964596525.1 uncultured Gammaproteobacteria bacterium
TTTCAAAAGTCAAAAAAATAACAACTACATCCTGTTGTTATTTTTTTCTGTATTAGAAAATCCAGTAAAGGATTGCTAATACAACGGCAACATCAATTGCCATGAAAAGTGGATTGCTAGTCCATTTCTCAAAGGCAATTGGTGCTGCTTGTTTGATAGCAGCTTTGACAGACATATTAATTCTCCTGTCTGAAAAGGTTTATGGGAAGACGTCCTTGTCTTGGGGGGGGGGTTAGCGCATCTTGTTAAAGAATGCGCGTAACAATTGGTCGTGGCGGGATGGTGGTACGCCGTTAGATTCACCACGGTGTTGCATAACAACCATGTGGTCGCTGCATTCAACCGTGCTACGTCCGTGACGGGAAGAGATGGAAAGAATGATAGATTTCCCTGTTTCGACAGCACTGATGTAGCCGCCAACGCAATGTTTTAAATCCCGCCCTTCATTAGCCAATGCCGAACGAGTGTTCAATACCTTCATCCATTTAGGCATTTTCTTAGTCCATGTTGGCAATCCATGGCGAAGAGTTCGATAATCTTCCTTGTTTGCTTGGAAGAACGCTTCGCCATTGCGCTCACTGGCGCGGCGTAGTACAACAGCTACGCCTTCCTTGCCCGTTAAGATGTCTTCTTCCTGAATCTCATCTAACAATTGCAGCGCAGTAAAGCGCTGCTCTTCACCGCCTACATATTGAGTACGCGTTTTTTCCATCTCACCCCACCATCCCTTTTTCTGTAAATAGGACATCCAGTCCATGACTTTTACAGACCGGTGAACTGGCACGCCTAAGCGCTGTGCATACCAACCCATTGGGTCAATGTAGCCAGGACAGTTATGCTCCTTTAAGAACACGGTGGCTAATTTATCCGTAAATTGGCCACCTGCCACACACATCCCAATAGTCTTCTTCCCTAACACCAAATCCTTGGCATCTTGGAGAGAAACTGGACCGACGCCCATTTCCCATAATTCGCGATCCATCGCGTAATGTGGGACCAGCTCCGCAATAGCAGCGTTAGCTAGAGACGGCTCAACACGCTCTCCTACGGGAGGTAACTGGCCAGTTACCTCCTTAATGATAGCGCGTGGTGGGAGGAGAGCCAGACGAACTTTTGCGTTTCCTACGGAAAGGAGTTCTTGGGAACGCTTCACAGCGTCCCAGTTGAGATCACGGATGCGGATAGGGGTATTAACCGCCCCAACGTTGCCATCCCATAAACGAACTCCATCCACTGCAGCGCGACGTGCAATGGGACTAAGGCGTCCTAGTGCCGCTATCGCCTTACGGCTAAACGAGGCAACTTCACCGTTGCGATCCACGAACTTCTTGTTCGCTTTCAACCATCTTGATCCTCTAAGATAGTTGACGCAGAACATTAACGAGTCTCCCTTTTTAAATGGCTGTTCCCAACGATCCCAATGTTTTACCATAAAGCGGAATTTGGCTGTATCCTTACAGCCAGCGATAAACCATAGGGCACGGACATCACCGCCCGATAACCCATGACAGCTGTAGCTGTCAAAACCGCCACGACTGCGAGTACCGTCTGGAAGGGTTGATCCGTACACACCATGGATCGGTGCTAAGACAGCTTCTGCAGCCACCATCGCATCTCGCGATGGCTGATAGCACTTATCTGCCATGAAGACAGACCAGTTATTAATTCCATAAGCGGCGGCATACGCTTTAGCTGCACGGATGCGGCGTTTTTGCTGACGCTCTTCAGCAGTAACAGGATCGCGTGCAATAGCACGTACTGCCTTAATCTCGTTCCAGTCCTCCAATCCTTCAGCAATGATTGCTGAAGAGCTTCCAAAGTTCAAAGGATTACGGAAGTTTAAAGTACCCATGATAATTCTCCTGATAAGGAATAAAGATAATCTATCAATCTAGGGTGAGATTGATAAACGTTAAGTAAGCTCATTACAGTAATATGTATCTGAAATAAAATGGAATGTGACGATACGGCATAGTGGCTAGGGTTCTGCCCTAGCCACTATCCATATAAGGAACGTACTTAGCACGTCTAGGTTGCAAATGAATCGTGTGTCTTACGTACTCACGATTGATATCAAAGAAACTCATTCCATAACCTTTCACCGGCACTTTAGATTTGTTAGAGGTTCGCTCCACATTACCCCACCACTTAGTTGGATCACAACCTTTGGTGTAAATGCACAAGGTACGATCTTTCATCAAACCACCTACACCGCCATTATACGCAGCCATTGTAAAAGCTAGTACGGTGTCAGGATCTTTAGAAAAACCTTTTAATCGGTTATAGTTGCTTCTATTCTTCAATACGATTGCACGTAATTGATAAGAAGGATTAAAACGATCTTCCCATTTCCATGAAGCCATGGATTTGTCCAAACGCTTAACTTCTTCATAGGCATTAAATTTCGATGTCACTGTCAATTGCCCTAACCCAAATCCGTATTCACGACTTGTCTTAAGTTCAACTTTAGGATTCCAACAACGCTTGTGTTTAAGAGAAATGCAACTTTCTGTTTCCACTTGCGCTGCAAACACCGAATACGGTTTTATCTCTGGCCAGTATGCAACTAACTCTGCTTTAAGCGCAGGTAGATACAATTTAGCATTAGGAGGGTTATTGGGCATTGAAGCGCTTACTGCTACAGATGTTAGCCATAGCAGTAAGAACAATACCCGCATCACGTTCGTGCTGCCCAAGATGCAACGACGTACAACACCATGCAGATAACCAATGAGACTGATAAGAACACAATAGCGCCAGCGATGTTGCCATCTCTAGCTTCTCGTGCAAACTTTTCTAAGTCCACATAGGGGAAGAACACTTTGCGAGTTACCAATGTAACGGCCGCTGCTGCGATCACAACAACAAAACTGTACACGATAACATTTGCTTGTGCTGCATCGATGTAGTACAAATACGCAAGTGCTGGTAATAAAAATACCAGCACACGTGCATCAAGGAGAATAACGAAACATTTAATAAGCGTACGCAAATAATTGTCCACGATTTATCCCCGGAAAAACATTCACACGAACTGTGCGAACATAGTATTAAAATTCACGAATAGATAACACCAATTGCATCAATGCGAAGTTAGTAGGTTGTGTAGCGTTTCTTACAGTCAACGCATAAGTTTCACCGCCTACCATTGTTCGATAATAAGTTGCATCAACCCATGCTTGTCCTGAATTATCGGTTACCGCTATTACAGAATCTGACAAGTGCTCTTCGTCGTCATAACCGCCATCATCTGTCCGTTTGATTTTGACCTCGAATGTTAAATCCGGAGTTGTCGCGATAATACACTTTAGTCGAATCTCATAAAGTTTGTGTTCGTTTAACAAATAGGTCTGTGTACCAGCTTCTTCGCTAAAGAAACCGTACCTCTTGCAATCATCAGCCCTCCCTTCATGTAAATCAACAATGTAGTCAGTCTCCGTATCATCAACAGCGATGACGTTGCCATGTTGGCGTTTATATAACATGAAACCACGGCTACGGTCTGTTACGATTCGATTGTCTTGCGCATTGTCGTAAGGCGTGTAATAACCCACGTTAGTGTCTAAATAATCTAGCGTAAACAAGCCAAAGAAAACTGAGCGATTGTCATTTACACCCCCATGGGTCATGTGAACCCCACGCACGCTGATAGCGCCATTTGATCTTGGTAATGAATCAATAACAAATAACGGAGATATAAATGGTTCGTCGTTGCCGACAACGGTGAATCCGTCTATAATCAAATGTGCGGTCTGACTTTGGCTTCGCAAATCCATCAGAGGTTGTTGTGGGAAAACATCTCCGCTATGGATTACATCTCGAAGCAGTACATTACAGTGACTATTGATACGAATCATACTGCCAGGGGAACGTACCTGTGATGTGAATTCTGTAGACTTAATGCTAATTGGCCACTCGGTTTCCACGGACGGGATAACACTCCCAATGTACTGGATGCCAGCTGGCGCGTCAATTGTACAATTTTCAATGTCCAGACCACCAGACTCCATGTATATTACACCCTGCTGAGGCGCATCCGATGTTGTCGTTAACCGCAGTGACGTGAATTTAAAACTCTGGTTGCGATGGTCCAAATCAGATACAAGCACATAAGTGTCGGAAACTAACTCCGAGTCTGGGAAGCCCATAAAGTGATGTTTTGCAACCCCACTTCCAACATACAAGGAATGTGCGCCTAAATTAACCGTCCCCACAATGAAGAACGTTGTCGGTGTTGATGGAAGAACAATGTGCCCGCTGTAATCGTAGTCGGGTTTGAAATCTGTTAAACTTCTTACCATGACTACATTGTCAACAACAAATGCTGGCGCGTAATTGTAGTTAATTTCTACCAAATTAACTATAGCAGGAATACTTCCGTCATTAGGCGGAAATTCAACGATTAGTCCGCCGAGTGGATAATACACAAACATTTGATGAGAGTCGCCGCTCAGCGGTAATCTTGTCTGATAATAGTTGCCATATGCGGTCACGTACAATCTAGCTTTTGCGGATTTGTGCACCTCAAAGCGTGTATTTAATGGTGTCTCGGATTTGTACAAGGAGAAATGTAGCTTTAGGAAAGCGTCATCTTCTAGCAATATAGATCCGCCGTCGTAATAGTCAATTGTTCCTTCTGTTGCATATAGTGCCGTATTTTTCCCTAAACGAAGATTGGCTGCACGCAATGAGTTTGGAGACGTTTGTGTAACAGCCGGGGTGCCCAACCACACATGCGCGTCGGCGTTTTGATTTTGTATAAACGTTCCCCAAAAATCCACTAAATGGATCGAATCGAAAGTTATGTCGCGCAAATATAACCACGGATTGAAATGGGGGTCTGGGCGATGTTCGTTGTTGCCATTGTAGTATCTTGGATAGGGCTCGCCAGAGAAAGCCGAGAATGTTGACAGTTTGATATTGTTAGCGCCAAACAAATATATCTTACCAATAACGCCTTCGAAGTAATTAGGCTCTGTAGCATCAATGGGACGGTCATCAAGAACCATTCGTTTCGGAAGATAAGGTGGCAGTGTGATTAGATATTCGTATGCCGCTTCAAAAGTATCGAATGCGCGAGAACCTGTAAACATGTCAACTGTATCTAGCCCATTGTTAACATAGACAACAATCTCGCCGTAGGGAAGTCCAGCTGTCGATCCCGTAGACAATCCATTGACAGTCTGAACCAGTGGATCGTATTCGCTAGAGCGAATGATGCGTTCTAAACTCACGCCTTCACTGCTGTTCGCCGTTACCATATACGTCTTACCATGGGCCAGTGATAGACCGTACGGCGTGGGCGGCGCACCTTCGTAATGTAAATCTACATGCGTGTTTAAAAGCTCGCCAACTCGAACCCCTTCTGGAAACACCGCTTGTTCTATTAAAACACCAGACGGTCTATGTGCCTCTACAGGAAATAGTGCGTCAAATGTCGATTGCGTGCCGCCATAAACGGTTTCATATCTCGTAAACGCTACATCATAATCTGGAAGACCTGTTGTAATGGTGGGGACAACGAGTTGATACTCCATGGATGGCGATGTCACCGTTCCTAAATAAAGAAACATTGTTAAAGACGAAAAGTCAAATGGGAAATTATCGTTTCCGACAGAATGTACCTCATTGATGTCGTAATTGCCAGCCATGTCAACAGCGGCAATTGTGACATTTAATGTATTTCCATCGCGATGCAATAACATCAACGCAGTTGTGTTCTCTGTTCCATTTGTGCTGACGCTATATTTCAGAGGAAATGCGCCGCTTATTTGCTGATAGCCTTGGACCACTGGGTTATACGCCGTGCCAGCTATCAATAAATTTGCAGCTGATCTAGTTGTTGATAATAACAATTGATTAGATGGTGCACCTCCCGAATTTGTAAACTGGTGCAACTGCACTGCCGCAAATTCAGCTGCATCGACATTGGTGTCATAGAAAACAATTCTGCTAAATGTATAGCCGCCAGTCACAATGGCTCGCAATCCAACATGCCATGTATCGCCATCGTTAAGCATAGCTAAGTTTATATTGGTTTTAGCACAGCCATGTTTATACATCGGCTGCCCACCAACAGTTATTAGCGGCGATGTCGGATCAATGCCAAGTTCATTTTGTGAACCTACATTCAATTGAAATGTATCTACAATTTCTAAATCCGGAGTTGTCGGGGGGTTTACAATGGGCGTGATATCCCATACACGAGGTATTGCGGGAATGTCATTTATCGCAAGACGTTTAGTTCTGCGCGCACTGCCGACTAATGATGGGTCTGACACCAGTGTGTATAAACCATCTTTATAATTAGTCGGATCTAATTGCATGAGTTTTGTCATGATGTTTCACCTATTAATCAAGTTCAAAAAAAGTATCGTCGTCTAACTGTAAAAACCCATCCCCCTCTCCATCTAAACCAAATGTTCCGTTAGATGTTAAAAAGGAAATAGAACCTAACCATCCGTAATTATTCGGTTTAGCAATTAAAGTAATTTCACCGCTGCCTACATGAAGCGATACGTCGTCATCTGTAAGCAAAACATTGTACTGTGCAAGAACAGCGTTTAATACAGATGTTAGATCGATGGCACTACTTAATGGTGGTTTATCTGTTCCAAAATTGTTTTTAAAATAGGACTGTAAACTCAGCCGATTGTAATGCCCAACTGTGGTTGGTTTATGCATGAATGCGTTTACAAAAGAAGCGGTTACTTCGGTATTTTTGTCAGTAAAGACACCTTGTCTGGGCAACGATAATTTAACATTATCATTAGTGAGACCAAGACCTGGCTCTTGTTCTATGAAATACGTCAGCAATCGCTGTTTTGCTGAAATAGAAAAATCATCTAACATAAAGATCTCCACTATAAAGGAATGGCATCTGACACACGATAGCGCGGACTGCTACG
>CAZQUL010000026.1:0-3974 GCA_964596525.1 uncultured Gammaproteobacteria bacterium
GCAGCCTGACTCATTTTGTAATAAGGTAGTTTACCTTGGTGAACAATACTCCCATGTCTGACTTTACTACCTTTACTACGTGTTTTAATGTGTCCACCAATACCTGCACTAGCACAAGTCATCATATATGAAATATGATCTGCTGCTGCAAGAGAGGCTGCTGTATCTTCTGTAGTCCATACACAACAGCTCGCATATTGTTTCTTAGGAGTACCTAAGTTAATACTGAAAGGTGTTGGAGCATTAATTTTCTTATCGCTCAAATATGTGTACAGTTTTACAACATCTTCCATACGTCTTGATTTAGGCATCTTTTCCATATTGCCCATAGCCATTCGCATGTAAACAAATTGCGGTGTTTCTTTTACAATCTTACTAACACGATCCACAAGAGCATACTTCTCAGTAATTTGTTTAATCTCTGTCAAAGATGCTGAAAAGTCCTTAGAATGGTCTATCACTGAGTTAAGATAGTCTAGCTCTGTTTTGCTATAATCCATCTTCGCCCACAGACCTTCCCTTACCATCTTCTCGTACATTTCTCTCACTGTCGGTACAGAATCAAGACTACCAAATACTTTCTTAATCAGTGCTCCAATGTACAACCTACCAGCCATCTTCAAATGCTGAGATGTCTCCATATCAACACAAGCAGCAATCATGGCATCGTGTAATTCTTCTGCTGTACACCCGTCATAGCACTTTCGACATGCTTCAAGAACTACGCTGCTCCAATCTACATTAATATCTGCTGCCCACTCTGCCCATTTGTTAAGCTTATCTGGATCAAACGATTGTAATTCACCATTACGTTTTTTAATACTCGTAATCACCATTCACCTCTCACTTGCTCACAAATATCATCCAATTGTTTAATCATACTACTATCTTTCTCATATGTTGGTACAATCAAGTCATGTACAATACTATCGTCTTGCATTGGGAAACTACCATCAGCCTCTGTTAAGTCAACCATCTTACCCATTAAATTACACAGCTCTCTTGTCAATGATAAGTCTGAGAAACTTGTAATTGCAACACGTTCAATTGTATCACAGCCCTTACTGTTCACCCATTCCCTGTCTGTACGGATTGTACCATAATATCTGTAACCTAAATGTACCTCATCATCTAGTGTACGATGTTTTACAGCCTTGATGTAATAAGGTTGTGTAACATTAATACCAAGCTCATGAAGTACAGGCTTTACAATCTCATCCATAGACATTGGAAGGAGTTGCCATTCTTGAAACTCCCCGTGTCCTAGATGATGCAGACACTTAATAACATCTTTCATACTCACTGCTTTTGCCATGTCGCCCTCCTTAGAAGAAATTCTTTGGAGTGAGGTTGTCTAGGACGACAGGAACAAAATCAATTGGTTTACGGCTTTTGCCATTTTCATCTTTTAGTACGAAACAACCGTACTTATCGTTGTATACAGGAGTCCATTTTTGTTGCTCATACCAGTTAAATTCAGTTGGTGGAATAACTTTAGGAAACTTGGAAAGATTGTTTTCGCACACACGAATCAAAGCTTTCTCTACATCAAACCCTGCATTTTGAAGTTTCTGTAGTAGTCCTGCCACTACAACAAATACATCTGCAGCACCATCTAGCAAGGATGTTTCAGCATCACTTTTGTTTGCATTAGGATTGTCACTCATTCCCTCATCCATTGCTGAAATTGTCTCTGCAAGTTCTTCAAAGATTAGGTCAATTTGTAAATCAATCCCTGCCTGCAGGTTCCCCTCAAATTGTTTACTAATATCGTTAAACTTATAAACACTGTCAAATGCTGCTGAAATTACATCACTATTAATCTGTTTATTCATGTTATTCCTTTCTTATTATTTTAAAATGCTGAGTTGAAATGTAGCTTGAAAGATTTTAACCATTCCAACAGCAGAGGTTTATTCTTGTAATCAATTGCAATTCCGTAAGTGATGTTTTCTTCATCTCTACTATCATTGTCAATGATGGTGATACCCATTCTAGTAATATGTACTTCAAGATTATCACTATAATCCATGACGTTATTGAAGTCTCCAATAGGAGTGAATCCAATCCTACCGTCAGGGACAAGGTGTAACCCCACTGGATGATTGCCTAGTTGAATTTGAAGCATATTTTCCTTTCTTATACGAGCAAAGACTTACGTTTCTCTTTAGTATTAATTGTATATCTGCTTCTACTGTATTTGCCACAATTATTGCAGAAGTAGTTATGATATACACCTGTATTCGTATATGCAAGGGTTTCTTCATCTACTTTCTTAATATCTTCACTTCCACATACAGGGCAACAAATCTTTGTGCTGGTTGTATGGACATTGACATTCGGATGCTTATCGTCCCAAGGGCGAATAGCTAAATACACATCTTCAAGGGAATGAATATCGTCAATATTATACACCTTCATTTCTTCCCATGCTTCCATATTTCCTTTTAAACACTCACTCCAAAGAGTGAAGCCGGGAAACTTTACATGACTGCTTTTCTTCACTTTGCTTAATTTATCTGCCAAGTAAGCAAGTTTGTTAGAAGTGAATCCAAATACACGTTTAGCTGCTTCTAATGTGCAATAAGTTTTAAACTGAGATGTTGGTGTAAATCCATTTAGCAATAGTCGGGCTTTAATCTTAGGAACATCAAATTTAACATTATGACACACAACCACATCAGCCTCACTCATCAGAGTATGTAAACCTGTTAAAAGTTCTTTATCATTCCCTGTATGCCTACAATCATCTTGGATGATGTTATTCCCACCAAGCCATTTAGCAGCATAGGACATAATAAACCAGTCCTCTTTAATTTGCTCCAGTCCAATATTCTCTTTCCATAGCTTCCAAATAGCTGCCATTGTTGGACTACTTTCAATATCTAATAACAGAATTTTAGCTTCTCGTTTACATTCTTTTGCTTTAATATTCTTCAGGAAATCATTCACTGTAGACTTACTGCTACCAACCACTTTAGCAATATACCTACTGCCATAACCTTCCTTCTTTAATCGCAGGATTGTTTCCTTGTGTTCTTCTAGTTTACTCATTCTCCACCTTTCAAGTATTCCCTATAAGCCTCTTTTCTATCAGAAGCATTTTTAAGAGTTGTAATTATACTCTCGTCCAATAATTCTGTCAAGATAATTCTTTGCTGAGAAGCTGGCAAACCAGCAAAAGCAATAACTTTCTTCTCCAGTTTAGCCTCTTCAAATGTAATACCATTTCTTTCAGATAATGTATATACATCGTGGCAAGGCTTACATAGCACACGAAGATTATCAATCTCACAGAATAAGTTATTACAGAATGTCCCAACATCTTCAACAGAAAGAATACTACCAGCACTTTTAGGGTGATGATCTACTTCCACTTCTTTCAGAGCAAATTGATCGTGGCATATAGCACATTCGTATTCAAACTTATGCTTTCCTTCACGTTTCTTAGGCTTCTTAGCCAATTGTAATGCTTGTGCTCGTACAGGCCACCTAAGCCACTTAGAACGTAATGTAGAGCGTATAAAAGCTAGCCATTGGCTTTCTGTCATTGTTCCTGAGCAACGTGTATATTTAGCTTTACTGCCCATCCTTAATTTCCTGCTGAAGCTTATCCATATTTTCTTGTAGCTCTTTCATTTGCTTCTGCATAGCTTCAAGACGTAGCTCTGCTTCTGATTTTTCATTACGTTTCCAAATCAATTTAGTAGGAACATTATATTCAAAATACTCTACCACATGCGAGGGTGCAGCATAAATCTCCATAACATCGAGATTATAATATTCTGTTTTTAGACTGTCATCTAAGTCAGTAATACACTTACACCATGTCATACCATGACTTACTGCCGGCTCAAGACGTACAAATACGCCGTCTATCACAGTCCACATGTTCCCGTTACGCATCTTAACACGTACCCCATTTGTAAGAAGGGATTTTAGAGATTTCAATTCGATATTTTCCTCGTGAATAA
>CAZQUL010000026.1:4074-6348 GCA_964596525.1 uncultured Gammaproteobacteria bacterium
GTATACCAGTTAGACGGTTTATTGCTCTTCACCACTTTTACAACATCGCCTATAGAAATATATTTCATTTCATCTCCTTAAATCTCTATTTCCAATTTTGTCAGTACATCCCTGACAAACACTTTATCATCAGGCTTTCTAAGCATTCTAGCACAATCAAAATACATTTGCCAAATTTCTACAGCATCTTTGGTGTATTCTTTCCCGTCCCATGCTGTATATGTAACAGGCTCAGGATACCACTTCTTATATTGCTCGTAAACAGCTTTAAACCCTTGTTTTGGGTTCTTACAATCCTTTAGTAAATTGTAGCAGCCAACATCCCCAAATTTAGCTCCAGAAAGCTGACAAGGCTTGTAGCCATCTGTAGAGTCACCAAGAACAGATTGAGCTAACAGCCACATCATTCCTGTCCCTTTCACCCCGTCTTTAGGGTTATGTGTTAATTTTCCCCATCCTTTAATTAGTGTTGGAGTATCCTGCTTATCCCAGTTTAGGAGCCATCCTTCACATTGTAAAGCATCTTTATCAGTTGTGGCTTGTATAATCTTTTGCCCTGTCTTAAATCCTTCGTATGCTTTCATTGATAATTCATCGTCAGCCTCAATTCCATCTGTAATAATACAATCATGATGTTTAGAAATATATTCCTTAACATCGTTCAACAACAAAGGACGTAACAAGTCTTTACGTTGCCCTTTATATTTTGTAGGCAGAGGAATGGAGTCTCTAAAGTTATTCTTTCCTGACAGAACTGTAAAATATTCGTCAGCTTCTGCTTTCTCGCAAATGCTTTCGATCATTTTCTTGACAGTGTGTAAAGCATTCTCTACAGGTTCTGCTTCCTGCACATCTTCAAATGTGTAGTGGTCAATATTCCCGTCAATAGATTTCTTAAACTCTGTTCGTGTCTTATACAAACCAATATACTTACCATTGTCATCATACACTTTTACAGAACGTTTTTCTGCTGCTGCTGATGCTTTGAAAGCAATAATATCAGCATCTATATATACTTTTGTGTTTACTTTAGTGTTCATACACCCACCACCAACTCCCCATCCTTATATTTAACAATATTCAAATAGCCAGCATCTTCTCTACTCAGCCATTCCCCATTCCCTCCATCACGAACAAAAGGGACAATTGTTCCAACTTTATCTCTGTACCAATATGCACTATCACTGCATTGCTTAATACGTATACCAATGATTTCAGGATATACATTTACAGGGTGTAGTTGTTTGATACGAGAAAGAGCTTGTTCATATGTAATCTCCTTGATCTCAAGTTGCTGTAATAATTCTCTACAACCTTCGCTGACAACAATTCCTGAGACAGCCATCAAAGCAATTGTTTGGTCTGTTCTACTCATACTTCTCTCCTTAAAGAAAAAGCCCTGCACCTTTCGGCAACAGGGCTTGTAATATTAAATTTTAAAACGGAGAGCTTTGGTCATCGTCATCTTCTTCTTCAGGCTCTGGCTTTGCTTTAGCTTTACTTGCACGAGCTTGTGTAGCTGCTTTATTCTCTGGTTCTTTACGTTTCTCTACAGGAGCTTCATCATCACCATCAAATTCACTACCAGCACCCTTACCACCTGTGGAAATATACTCTTTAAAGTTTTCTTCATTGATGCGAATATTATTTAGTTGTGCAAACACACCAAACTTATTCTCATTTACACGGTAGCTTACATCTGCAATTGTGCCATTACCAATCAAACGGCTAACAGTGATGTCGGTTCGTACACGTACACCATCTTCATTTGTATCTAGGAACACCTTAGGACGGAATTTCTCATCAAAGGCTTCACCATTTTTTGTAGCACCTTTCTTGAGCTTGATAACATATACTTCGTCACCACTATAAGGGCTTTCCATTTTGAACTTCTGTTCAAATTCTTCTAGATCAAACTCTTTAGCTTTTTGCTTAGGAAAGTCTTTATTCCATTGTTTAGCTGTAGGTTTGTCTACAACACAATCAATCGTGTATTCTGTATCTTCTGACTCATATTTCTTACTAGCTTCTGCGATTTTAGCATAAGCCACAACTACATTCTTCATTACTTTTGTTACATTTTCTTTATTAACGGTTGCCATAGTGCATTTGCTCCTTAAATAAACGATTAGGAAATTTCGAGTTGGCAAGATGAACTTTTAGTTCATTCCCCTCTCTTTCAATTTAGTAAATTTACTAATAATTCTCAGTATTCTTCATATGACATAAAGGGGTTCACTGAAAACACTAGCATGGCTTTACCTTGCCATTCTG
>CAZQUL010000027.1:0-1636 GCA_964596525.1 uncultured Gammaproteobacteria bacterium
AGCAATGAAATTATAAACATCATTAGCTTTATCAGATAAAGCTAATTTTGCTTTTTCGGCATTAACAAATTCATCAACAGTCGTCTCTGCCGGGGCAGGTGCTGCGGGTTCGTTGCTATCTGCAAGATTTGCAGTTGTAACAGCAGGGGTTGTTTCAGTCACTGGCGCTGCGCCAGTTTCTGTGGTTTGGTTTTCAACAATATCTTCTTTTTGACCGCTCATGGCGATAGCTCCTGGTTTAGTGATAGGTTCAATAGGTTTGATAGCAGCACGTTTTTTAGACATGATAATAACTCAACTAAAAACATTTGCTATACGATATTCAGCAGTGCGTAAAGCTTTACCGTGCATCGCAAGCATAAAGACATAGAGGAAACGGCTACCTACGTCAGAGATACTGGTATGTAAACCTGTCGGGTTAGCCGCAAATGAATCACCTACGCATTTTGCGCAAAATGAAGGCGCTTTTGTTTTACAATATAATGGGGAACGTAAAACGATTTCTTTACCAACTAATTGTTTTAATTCGGCCTCAGTATATCCTTTAGTCTCGCCCTTTGACAGCGGGTGTAGACCAATGAATTTCTTTAAATTACTTAAAGTTACTTTCCACCGTAATCCTTTTGTTGTGTTACAATCTTCTTCTAACACACGCGTGTTTTGGAAAATACGATAGAAATACTTCACGGACTCGCCGCCTAATGCGGTTTCATGGCCGCGATTATAACTACCAGCACGAAGCGATTCTACCATGCCAGGTAAGTTATTTAAATCCCAGCCTTCCTTTAAAGAAGGTACGATTAGTTTAGCTTCTTTACCTGTATCAAAACCAGTTTCTACCCCAAACATAATAAAACAACGTTTACGTGACACCGCATATGTTTTATCTTTGATGTAGAATTTTTTAGCGGGATCATTTTCAAAAGATTTGATATCCATTTCCACAAGTTCTTTTTCGATAGCGGCGATTACAGCTGGATCGTTTAACTTGTCTTTGTTCTCTTTTAATAACTGATCACGTCTTTTGATAATGGCAGGATCAATAGTCATTGATTTTTCTGATGCCGCTGGGCAAAAAACGCCTGCAAAACCACTGAGCGCTGTTACCGCATCGTTGTGACGCAATAATTCATCTACGTAGTAAAATTCATCTTTTCTATCTTGTTCATTATCAGGAGTATCCTTTAATTTAGAACCTATTTCTTTTTCCATCATAGAACCAGAAATAGCGCCTGTTTTGAACTTCATTTTACTACCAAATGCGTACACGATAACCATAGCGTTAAACAATGCATTACCATAGGTTGTATCAACCGCTTCAGTTACATTTGGTAAGTCTCCGGGTTCTAAATGTATTGGATCGTCAAAGTCAAAAATAGGTTTCCCCCACTCAGCCCCTTCTATAACACCCCACTCATCTGTCTTGGGATCTTTAAAGTAAACTTTATCTTCATTCTGTTTAGAATGAATTAAATGAAATGGATGCGGATCACTTTGCAATTTTTCCACGGAGCGTTTATGAATTACTGCAAATGTGGAAAGCACCCATGCTTTATATAAAGCCGCGTTGTTTTGTAACGCAGCTAGAAAATATTGACGTTTATCCATGGAAAACCTCGACTATCAATCTATCAAG
>CAZQUL010000027.1:1736-5349 GCA_964596525.1 uncultured Gammaproteobacteria bacterium
CCCTCTAAGACGATGCATTTGAAATTAATATCGCCGCCACAAACAATCCCTAATTGATTGAACACAATATCCAACTCAATTGTTAAACAACTTTCAATATATAGCAATGAATCAGAAACAGGTGCGTCTATTCCGTGGTCAAGATACTTACTAATTTCCATCCACGCATCATGTCTGTCGTATGCTCGCAAAGTCTCAAACCCTCGCACAATAGGCGTTGCTTTAATCGGATCCACCCATTGTTGCAGCAGGTTTTCTAATTTAGTAAAATCATCTATTTCTAGATTGGAATCAAACATGTATTTTCTCCAGTGCAGTATAAATTTGCATTGACAACTTATCTATGCAATTAACCCTAATAGAGGATCTAAAAATGCCAAATAAAGCTGGTGGTCGTCGTAAAAAAACCAATGCTGAATTAAAAGCATTGCGTTTAAAAAAGCTTCGCGAAAAACAAATAGAAGCTAAAGGTATTCAATGGCGCGATCTAGCGCGCGTACATGTAACCAAACAACAATACATTGATTCACTACATGAATCAATGGATCGAATGGTTGATAACACTTTTGTCAAAAATGCGATACCATCTATTGAATATGATAAATTAGTAGCTGAACGAAACGACATTGTTAAAGCTATTAAAGTCCAAAACGCGATATTAAATGATATCGGTAAAAAGCATCAACATGCCGTCGGCACTGCCATATCAATATCCGATAAGTTGATTGCTATCGGCATTGGTGAAGAATATGAAGGTTGGCAAGCAACTGTTATGTCAACGATTATGCCGCGCGTCCAAGAGCTATTGGGAACTTTAGAAGAACTTGTAACCAATAAACATCTGACTATTCATGAAGCTGCTACAGCGTATCGTGAGTATCAATCTAAGCAAACACCTAGTGAGGAGATAGCAAGTGAACAATGAAAAACCACAAATCGTAGATAGCGATTTTCCAGCAGATTTTATTCAAGAAGCTGCGCAATCTGCCGTAAATGAAAAACAGGATTCGGGTTCTGGCGAGCCAATTCAAAATGCTGTTGAAACAACATCAAACGATGTAGAACAAGAAGTTATTAACGAAAATGTTCTTTGCGAATTTGACGTTACTCAACCTGTTGCAGATGCATTGCCAGCAAGCGCGTATGCGTTATATACCTTAAGGGATCACGGCGCCGAAGTCCACAATAAGTTACAGCACTACCCAATGGTGGATCAAACGGGTAAACGTTACACACGTTGGGAGTTTGGTTTTAAATACGGCATTATTTCTGCTCAAAAGAACTTTGTACATCGCGATACGTTAAAAACACCAAACAGTCAATGGCGACAAGTTGTAGAACACGAATCTATGCGTTTGGGGATTGGTCGTCCACAGACAGTGGTAACGGGTCGTGGCAGTACGCTGACCGGCGAAGGCGCTATGTTTGCCGTGCAATCTGCACTTGGTTTAGGTACGTTAGTTCAAGTGCCATGTTGGCATAGTGGTTTATGGATTACTTTCCGCACACCGCAAGACAGCGCATTGCTTGCGTTAGAACGTCGCATTCAGGAAGAACGTATTCAATTAGGTCGCGATACAAACGGGGTCATTTACAGTAACACAATGGTTTACATTGTCAAACATGTTTTTGACTTTATTTTAGACCATATTTACAGCGTAACAATGGTGGACTATACCCCGGAAAAATTAGCACGTTTATTGCGTGTTACAGATTTGCAAACCATTGTACATGCGTTGGCTTGTTCTATTTATCCAAACGGCTATGAACATGCACAGCCATGTATTTTGACGCCTGATAAATGTCAAAATGTTGCTAAAGACAAAATCATGTTAACGAAAATGTTTTGGACAGATCGTTCTCGTTTAACCAATGCCCAAGTCAAACACATGGCAAATCGTGTTGCTTCTTATACTGAAGAACAAATTGTTAAGTATCAGGAAGAAGGTAAGATTGGCAATGGTCGCACTGTTAGTAAAGACGGCGTTGACTTTGTGATGCACGTTCCCACTATTCACCAGTATGTGGAAGCAGGTGTGGTGTGGGTTGAAGAAATCATTGCGTTAGTCAATAAGACATTAAGTGGTGAGATTGGACTTAAAGATCGAAACGATTATATCAACCAACAATCTCGTCTTGTAACGCTTCGTCAATATGGTCATTGGATTCGACGGATTGCAATTCCTGCTCAAGAAATCGTGGTGGATGATCGCGAACACATTGACAAGATGCTAAATATCTTGTCTGCAAATGATGAGCTGGTGACTTTAATCACTGGACAGATTGGCGAATACATTGAAGAAAGCACTATTTCCATTATTGCTATTCCATCGTTCAAATGTCCATCTTGTCAAAAACCAATGACCTCTAAAGAAAAACGACATCCAAATCTAATACCTATTGATTCGGTGGCTGTTTTTTTTACCCTACTGGACCATCGCCTATTGCGGGCAAAGACAAACTAAATGCACAAATACAGCGCCATGTAAATGGACATGTATTAAACGCAGGCTTTGGTCTAGACATTGATCAGTGGGATAAATTAGTTAGTTTAGCGTTAGCTATACAAGCTAATTATCCCGATGGGTTAAGTGGATACGAAGTTCAATTAGCGCTTCGTGAAAACTATATAGAAACTCATCGTATTATGGATTTAGATAGCACAACTCATCCTTGGCCGGTCATTGCTGACACACCTGTGGATGGGTTGCGTGATTTATGGGGTATTGAGCAGCGACTTGCACAGTTTGAATTGTACGAGATCTATAAACACTATGGATACAACTTTACGCAATTTACTGAACTTCCAAGACATATGGTTTTAACAATTATCAACAATCGCCGTGAAGCTGAAGCGAAGATTCGTGAAGCACGTGCTAAGGCGGAAAAAGATTTGAAAAACCAAGAGCAAAGAAGCGAAAAGCCAGATCTCAATACTGTACCTATGCATCATTTATTCAGAGGGCAAAACCGATGACTGTTATCTTTAAACCGAACGAAGAATTGTTGCAACAAGATTTGCAAGCAATTGCCATTCCTGTTAATTGTTTTGGTATACTTTACGGTTTATCTGAACAATGTGCGTTGAAGCATTTTGGCTGGGGAATGAATTACATTTCCTCAGCTAAGTCTTCAAAAATCAATGTGGACAAAAAACCACACATTTATCGAAACGGATCTAATCCAACCTTTATTTTATCCATTGCGGTAAAACGTGAGAAGTGGGGTAAGAGTCAATTGATTTGGATTCAAAATGCATTGGAGTGGTTATCTGACAATGCTATCTCGCACGGTATCAACCAGATTGGGATTCCTAAATTAGGTTGTGATGGTGATGGACTCGATTGGCCATCTGTTCGTGAATTGATCGTCAGTTATTTTCAAGACCATGAATTAGAAGTTCATGTTTTTGGGGAATAGCAAAAAAAAAAAATATAGGCTAGCGCAATGCTAGCCTATATGCCGTCTAGACGGATAGTCTAGACACATGCCCTCCTTTGCGAGTTAAATGTGCATTTAGAGCACATTTACTTGACTTGTACCCTAGACGTTTGACAGCGTCATCAAACGCAGGGTTGTGCAATTGATGTTTCATGTAGCTTAACATCAACTC
>CAZQUL010000028.1:0-5326 GCA_964596525.1 uncultured Gammaproteobacteria bacterium
GAAATCAGTCAACAAATGGATAAAGAGGATGATGTATATGATTTTGATTTTGCTATACTGAATGAAAGCACCTCACAGGACACACAAAATGTCACCACACCAAGCCAAACAAATGGAACAAATGCTAGAGAGCGAAATCAAACGCCTGAATCTAGCCAAGTACAAAGAGCTAGTGACTCAGGACTTGCTCAAGATGACGATGGACAATCTGATGAAGGAGTATTTGCAAACAGTGGAGGACGGAGAGACGGAGGCAATCTTTCAGATGAATCAAGAAAGAGCAAAACACGAAGCCAAAAATCCGATGTGGCCAGTACAAGAAATCAATCGCCTAAACTCGGAGATTCAACACGTAGCACTGAATCAAGCGATGGAGCGAATTTACGCAATTACCGAATACAACCAAACGAGTTAAAACGCACAGGCAGTTGGAAGCAAACCGCAGAACAAAACGTACAAATTGTTGAGCTTGTAAAAACCATTATTGCCGAAAATCGCGCTGCTACACCCGAAGAAAAAGCCTTATTGACTAAATTCACAGGATGGGGCGCGTCTGAAATTGCTAACGGCATATTCCCTAATCAATATGGCCAATACAAAGATGCTAATTGGAAAGCATTAGGTGAGCGATTAGAGGCTGCATTAACGCCAGAAGAATACGCCCAAGCCAAACGTACCACGCAATACGCGCATTATACCAGTGAGCCAATTATTCGCAGTGTATATGCAGCATTGTCGCGTTTTGGTTTTAATGGTGGCTCTATGGTTGAGCCTGGTATGGGTGTAGGCTTGTTTAATGGATTGATGCCCGATGCGATGGCCAATAACAGCCAGTACACAGGTATTGAATACGACACCATTACAGGAAATATTGCTAAATTGCTGTACCCTGATAGTAATGTCATTGTGGGAGATTTTACGCAAACCAAACTACCTAAAAACTTTTTTGATGTGGCTGTGGGTAATCCTCCCTTTGGTAACATCAAGATTCAATCTGACCCTGAGTATAAAAAACAAGGCTTTTTGCTGCATGATTACTTTTTTGCCAAAACCATTGACCGTGTAAAAGAGGGTGGTTTATTGGTATTTGTGACATCAAAAGGCACAATGGATAAAGCCAATGACCGCGCACGAAAGTATTTGTCAGAACGTGCTGACTTGGTGGGCGCAATTCGTTTACCACAAACCGCTTTTAAAGATAATGCAGGAACTGAAGTGGTGACGGATGTTATCTTTTTACGCAAACGCACAGCCGAACAAGAGCCAGCAGGGGAAGCGTGGGGCAATCTACAAGAAATCACCACGCCACAAGGCAAAGCATCAATCAATGAGTATTTTGCGAATCATCCTGAGATGATTTTGGGTAAAAGTGCATTAACAGGCACAATGTATCGCGCCAATGAATACACGGTTGAACCAATCGTAGGAAGCGATATTGAGGCTTTATTTAGTGAAGCGATCAACAATCTGCCTGAAAACATTTATAGACCACAACAAGGCACAAAAGCCGAACAAGCCGCCGTTCAACGTAGAGACTATGACCCTAAAATAAAAAAAGAGGGTGGTCTTTATGTGGCTGATGATGGCGTGTTGATGCAAGTCAGTAATGGGCAGGGGACACCACTTACGCAAAAACCAAACAGCAAGCACGAATTAGTTGATTTAAAGCCAAAAGAGAAGGAGTGGCTAAAGGATTATGTAGGGGTGCGTGATGCGTTAAAACAGGCGCAATATGACCAACTACAAGACAATAGCAACTGGCAACAATCGTTAGATGCTCTTAACAAAGCCTATGATGCCTTTGTTAAAAAACATGGTTTTATGTTGGAGCATACTGTTTTTGAGCGCGAAAACGAAGATGGCTCTGTGACCGTGACAAAACGGTTTAAGAATAAATCTATCATGGGTTTAGACGCGGAAAGCGCATTGATAAATGCTTTAGAGCAAATAAATGGAGATAACTCTATTTCTAAAGCTCCAGCTTTATTAGGTCGTGTCATTAACAAACCATCAGCACCTGTTATTACTAGCACTCAAGATGCGATGTTTGTGGTGTTTAATGAGCTTGGACGATTTGATTTAGCAAAAGTAGCTAAGTTAATCAACAAGTCTGAAAAAGAGGTGATCGCTGAATTAGGCGACTCCATTTACGAAGACCCCTCGCAAAGTTGGGTAACAGCCGATGATTATTTGTCGGGCAACGTGGTTCGTAAACTTAAAGAGGCAGAACAAGCAGCACGATTAAATCCAAAATATCAGCGCAATGTAGCGGCATTAAAAGCGGTGCAGCCGCCTGCCCTTGCGCCACATGATATTAACGTACAGCTTGGCGCGGCATGGATTCCTGCCAGTGACGTAACTCAATTTGCGTCTGAGGTGTTAAGCGAGCGTTTTAATGTGAGTTACTCGCCATTAACAGGCCAATGGTTGGTTGAGGGTAACGCGAACTATTCTTCTGAGTGGGGTATTCCTGCCAAAAATAGCCAAGATATTTTAGAAGCGGTGTTAAACAATCGCCAAATCAAAGTAACGTATCTTGATGAAAACAAGAAAAGACATACCGATACCGAAAAAACAGAAAAAGCCAACGATATTGCCAAAAAGATGCGTGAATCGTTTAAGCGGTGGTTGTGGCAAGATGTTCCGCGTACTGAGCAATTGGTCACTTATTACAATGAGCATTTTAATAACATTGCTCCACGGAGTTTTGATGGTCAGCACTTAACCTTACCTGGTGTGTCTTCTCGTTTTGATTTGCGCCCTCATCAAAAACGCGCCATTTGGCGAACCATTCAACAGGGTGATGTGTACTATGCTCATGCGGTAGGTGCAGGCAAGACCTTTACTATGATTGCTTCGGGCATGGAAGAGCGCAGATTAGGCTTAGTCAAAAAGCCGATGTATGTTGTACCTAATCATATGTTGGCGCAATTTAGTAAGGAGTTTTTAGAGCTTTATCCAATGGCTAATATCATGGTGGCTGATGAGCAAAACTTTCACACGCACAACCGCCGCAAGTTTGTAGCACAAGCGGCGCTAAATAATCCTGATGCGATTGTGATTACTCATTCTGCCTTCGGGCGTATTGGCATGAGTAGTGATTACTCGTACAAGTTTATCAAAAATCAAATTGCAGACTGGCAAGAAGCACTGCAGGAAGTTGGTAATGATGAACGCATTACACGAAAACAAATAGAGCGTAGGATTGAGCAGCTTGAAAACAAACTCAAAGCCTTACTTGATGGCGCAAAAGACCAATTACTTAACTTTGAGGAGTTGGGTGTTGACAGGCTTTATGTAGATGAAGGGCATGAGTTTAGAAAATTAGACTTCCCCACCAATCGAGGCAACATTAAAGGTATTGACCCGTCAGGCTCGCAAAAGTCGATGGACTTGTACATGAAAGTAGAATACTTGCGGAGTAAAAACCCTAATCGGTCATTGGTGATGGCTTCGGGAACGCCTGTGACTAACACTATGGGCGAGTTGTTTACCGTGCAACGATTCTTTAACCCATCACAATTAGAAGAAGATGGCGATAGTCGTTTTGATGCGTGGTCAGCACATTATGGCGTGGTTGTGGATGGACTAGAGCAAAATGCAGCAGGAGGCTATGAAACTGTCAGCCGCTTTGCAAAATTCGTAAATGTGCCTGAGTTGATGACTCGTGTACGCTATTTTATGGATATTTTAACATCTAACCAATTAAAAGACTTGGTTACTGTACCAAAAATTAAAGATGGTGGGCAAAAAGTAGTTGTTACACCAACGCCTGACGGATACAAAGATTATCAAAAAGACCTAGAAAAGCGTATCAAAGAAATAAAAAACAGAAAAGGGAGAGTTGAGAAAGGTGACGATATTATTGTAAATGTTATTACTGATGGCCGCTTTTCTGCGATTGATATGCGTTTTATTGATTCAACTTTACCAAGCGACCCCAACAGTAAACTAAATAGAATGTTGGATGATTTAATTAGTGTGTATCACGAAACATCCAACAATGAATATGTGACATCGGGTGTTATTGATGAAAATAAAGGCTCGTCAATAATAGTTTTTACTAATATCGGCTTAGGCGAACAATCGGCTAAAAACCGTGGCTTTGACATGAAAGCCTGGATTGAAAAGCGTCTTGTAGAGGGCGGTGTTAAACGTGAACACATTGCGTTTATGCGTGACAATAAAGCGCACTCCAAAAAAGAAAAGTTATTTGATGACATACGAAAAGGTAAAAAACGGATTTTGATTGGCGGCAAAGACATGGAAACAGGTGTTAATGCTCAAAAACGCTTAACGCATTTGTTTCATTTAGATTCTGTTTGGTTTCCTGCAACAGTAGAACAGCGCGAGGGGCGCATTATTCGACAAGGTAATCAAAATAAAATAGTAGATATTAGACGATACGTCACTAAAGGTAGTTACGATTCTACCATGTGGAGTACAGTATCTCGTAAAATGCGTTTTATTGAGCAAGCCATGAGTGGTGATAGCAGTGTCCGTAGCATGGAAGATGTGAGCGAAGCCAGTGCGTTTGAAATGGCGGCAGCCCTAGCCAGTGGTGATGAGCGTTACCTTAAACTAGCAGGCTTAAAAGGTGATGTTGATCGTTTGGGGCGTTTGTATTCTGCACACATTGACGAACAAAAACGCTTTGCACGAGAAAAGTCACACCTTGAATCAAGCAACAAACTCAGTGCTTCTAAAATTGAGCAAATTAACGTGGCGATTGCACAGCGTAAGCCGATTAAAGCAGGGGAGTTTTTAGCCAATGTTGGCAAAAATACCTTTGATAATCGTGATGAGTTTAGTAAAGCCTTGTTTGAAAAATTTAAGCAGGTGGCAGAATCCTACAAAGCCGATGAGATTGAGCTTGGCAGCATTGCTGGATTCCCGATTGTTTATAACGGTGTTGAGTTAAGAGGAGGTAATTTTGCAGCAGATTTGCGTGTGGATTTGCCGATTGATGTAGAGCCATTGGCGATATTCCCGATTGACCCTGCTTATAGCATCACTGGTATTGCAACGAGGGCAGTCAACCAAACCAATGCCTTAGACCGTGAATTGATTAGCAGAAAAAATGCTATTGAACAAAATACAAAAGACTTGGCGCGTATTGGCCGTAGAATTGGCGCATCATTCCCTGAGATGGAGGAGTTAAACGAAAAGCAACAAGCCTTAAATGAGCTTGAGCAAGAACTTAATGCTGAAAGTAAAACAGATGATAGTTTAGAGCAATCCAATAACAAAGACACCGACAATAAGCCTAAATTTAGCCAGTCCTCCACTATCGGCGACCGCACCATTGAGCAAGTACGCGACAAGC
>CAZQUL010000029.1:0-5322 GCA_964596525.1 uncultured Gammaproteobacteria bacterium
TCGCCAATGGTGGAGGACTGGCTAAATTTAGGCTTATTGTCGGTGTCTTGGTTATCTGTTTGAGATAAATCATCATCTGTTTTACTTTCAGCATTAAGTTCTTGCTCAAGCTCATTTAAGGCTTGTTGCTTTTCGTTTAACTCCTCCATCTCAGGGAATGATGCGCCAATTCTACGGCCAATACGCGCCAAGTCTTTTGTATTTTGTTCAATAGCATTTTTTCTGCTAATCAATTCACGGTCTAAGGCATTGGTTTGGTTGACTGCCCTCGTTGCAATACCAGTGATGCTATAAGCAGGGTCAATCGGGAATATCGCCAATGGCTCTACATCAATCGGCAAATCCACACGCAAATCTGCTGCAAAATTACCTCCTCTTAACTCAACACCGTTATAAACAATCGGGAATCCAGCAATGCTGCCAAGCTCAATCTCATCGGCTTTGTAGGATTCTGCCACCTGCTTAAATTTTTCAAACAAGGCTTTACTAAACTCATCACGATTATCAAAGGTATTTTTGCCAACATTGGCTAAAAACTCCCCTGCTTTAATCGGCTTACGCTGTGCAATCGCCACGTTAATTTGCTCAATTTTAGAAGCACTGAGTTTGTTGCTTGATTCAAGGTGTGACTTTTCTCGTGCAAAGCGTTTTTGTTCGTCAATGTGTGCAGAATACAAACGCCCCAAACGATCAACATCACCTTTTAAGCCTGCTAGTTTAAGGTAACGCTCATCACCACTGGCTAGGGCTGCCGCCATTTCAAACGCACTGGCTTCGCTCACATCTTCCATGCTACGGACACTGCTATCACCACTCATGGCTTGCTCAATAAAACGAGCCTTGCGCGAGTTCATGCCCCACATGGTTGAATCGTAGCTGCCCTTAGACGCATAGGCGCGAATAGCTACTATCTTGTTTTGATTGCCTTGGCGAATAATGCGCCCCTCGCGCTGTTCTACCGAAGCAGGGAACCACGGAGCGTCTAAATGAAACAAATGAGTTAATCGTTTTTGAGCATTAACACCTGTCTCCATATCCTTGCCACCAATCAAAATCCGTTTTCTGCCTTGTCGCATATCATCAAATAGCTTTTCTTTTTTGGAGTGCGCTTTATTGTCACGCATAAACGCAATGTGTTCACGTTTAACACCGCCCTCTACAAGACGTTTTTCAATCCATGCTTTCATGTCAAAGCCACGGTTTTTAGCCGATTGTTCGCCTAAGCCAATGTCAGTAAACAACATCAAAGACGAACCTTTATTTTCATCAACCACGCCCGATGTCATGTATTCATTGTTGGCTGTTTCGTGATAAGCACTGATTAAATCATCCAACATTCTATTTAATTTACTGTTGGGGTCACTAGGCAAAGTTGCATCCACAAAACGCATATCAATCGCAGAAAAACGGCCATCAGCAATGACGCTTAAAATAATATCGTCACCTGGTTTGGGTGGGGCTTTTCTATTACGAATGGCTTTAATGCGCTTCTCTAGGTCTTTTTGATACTCTTTGTAGCCATCAGGGGCAGGCGTAACAATTACTTGACGACCACCACCGACCACATCAGGGCGTTGAACTAAATCACCCAACTGATTGCTGGTCAAAATATCCATAAAGTAACGAACACGGCTCATTAACTCAGGCACATTCACAAACTTAGCAAAGCGACTGACAGTCTCATAACCTCCTGCGGCATTTTGTTCTAATCCGTCCACCACTTCACCATAATGTGCCGACCAAGCATCAAAACGACTATCGCCATCTTCTTCTAATTGTGATGGGTTAAAGAATCGTTGCACGGTAAACAACTCGCCCATAGTGTTAGTCACAGGCGTTCCCGAAGCCATCACCAATGACCGATTAGGGTTTTTACTCCGCAAGTATTCTACTTTCATGTACAAGTCCATCGACTTTTGCGAGCCTGACGGGTCAATACCTTTAATGTTGCCTCGATTGGTGGGGAAGTCTAATTTTCTAAACTCATGCCCTTCATCTACATAAAGCCTGTCAACACCCAACTCCTCAAAGTTAAGTAATTGGTCTTTTGCGCCATCAAGTAAGGCTTTGAGTTTGTTTTCAAGCTGCTCAATCCTACGCTCTATTTGTTTTCGTGTAATGCGTTCATCATTACCAACTTCCTGCAGTGCTTCTTGCCAGTCTGCAATTTGATTTTTGATAAACTTGTACGAGTAATCACTACTCATGCCAATACGCCCGAAGGCAGAATGAGTAATCACAATCGCATCAGGATTATTTAGCGCCGCTTGTGCTACAAACTTGCGGCGGTTGTGCGTGTGAAAGTTTTGCTCATCAGCCACCATGATATTAGCCATTGGATAAAGCTCTAAAAACTCCTTACTAAATTGCGCCAACATATGATTAGGTACAACATACATCGGCTTTTTGACTAAGCCTAATCTGCGCTCTTCCATGCCCGAAGCAATCATAGTAAAGGTCTTGCCTGCACCTACCGCATGAGCATAGTACACATCACCCTGTTGAATGGTTCGCCAAATGGCGCGTTTTTGATGAGGGCGCAAATCAAAACGAGAAGACACACCAGGTAAGGTTAAGTGCTGACCATCAAAACTCCGTGGAGCAATGTTATTAAAATGCTCATTGTAATAAGTCACTAATCGCTCAGTACGCGGCACATCTTCCCATAACCATTTTTTAAATGACTGGCGCATCTTTTTGGCAATATCGTTGGCTTTTTCGGTTTTTTCGGTGTCGGTATGTGTTTTCTTATTTTCATCAGTGTAAGTAACTTTAATTTGACGGTTGTTTAACACGGCCTCCAAAATATCCTTACTATCTTTAGCAGGAATACCCCACTCAGACGAATAATTAGCAGTACCTTCCACTGACCATTGGCCTGTTAATGGCGAGTAACTCACATTAAAACGCTCGCTTAACACCTCAGACGCAAATTGAGTTACGTCACTAGCAGGAATCCAAGCCGCACCAAGCTGTACGTTAATATCTTGTGGTGCAAGGGCTGGCGGTTGCACTGCTTTTAAGGCTGTTACGTTACGCTGATACTTGGGGTTCAATCGCGCCGCTTGTTCGGCTTCTTTAAGTTTGCGAACCACATTACCCGACAAATAATCATCGGCTGTTGTCCAGCTACTAGATGGGTCTTCATAAATCGAATCGCCTAATTCTGCAATCACCTCTTTTTCGGACTTGTTGATTAACTTGGCGACTTTTGCCAAATCAAAACGACCCAATTCATTAAACACCACAAACATCGCATCTTGAGTGCTAGTAATAACAGGCGTTGATGGTTTGTTAATGACTCGACCTAATAAAGCAGGGGCTTTAGAGATAGAGTTGTCGGGGTTAATGTCTTCAAGTGTTCTAGCTAACGCCCCCTCGGCATCTAAAAACAACAATCCATGATTTTTAAACAGCTTTGTTACGGTGACTGAGCCATCTTCGTTTTCACGCTCAGAAACGGTATGTTGCTCAATAAATCCATGCTTTTTAACAAAGGCATCATAGGTCTTGTTAAGTGCATCTAAGGATTTTTGCCAGTTACTATTGTCTTGCAGTTGGTCATATTGCGCCTGTTTAAGCGCATCTCGCACCCCCACATAATCCTTTAGCCACTGCATCTCTTTAGGGCTTAAATCCACTAATTCATGTTTGCTATTTTGTTTTTTGGTGAGTGGTGTCCCTTGTCCATTGTTTACCTGCATCAATACGCCATCATCAGCCACATAAATACCGCCCTCTTTTTTAATTTTAGGGTCATAGTCTCTACGTTGAACGGCTGCTTGTTCGGCCTTACTGCCTCGCTGTGGCGTGTAAATGTTTTCGGGTAGATTGTTGATTGCCTCGCTAAACAAGGTCTCAATATCGCTCCCTGCAATCGGTTCAACCGTGTATTCATTGGCTTTAAACTGCGAGCTTGTTAAGGCACTTTTACCTAAAATCATCTCAGGGTGAGTAGCAAAATACTCATTGATAGATGCCTTGCCTTGAGGCGTGGTGATTTCTTTTAAGCCGCCCCACGCTTCCCCTGAAGGCTCTTGCTCTGCGGTACGTTTGCGTAAAAAGATAACATCGGTGACAACTTCCGTGCCTGCATTATCTTTAAACGCGGTTTGAGGCAAACGGATTGCGCCCACTAAGTCGGCACGTTCTGACAAATACTTTCGTGCGCGGTCATTGGCCTTGTCCATTGTGCCTTTTGATGTCACAAACACCAATAAACCGCCCTCTTTTACACGGTCAATGGTTTTGGCAAAAAAGTAATCGTGTAATAAAAAGCCTTGTTTTTTATATTCAGGGTCGGATTGAATCTTGATGTTACCAAAAGGTGGATTACCAATCGCTACATCAAAAAAGTTTTTAGGCAGCTTAGTTTCGGTAAAGTCACCCACAATGATATTGCTATCAGGGTAAAGCAGTTTGGCAATGTTGCCCGTAATGGTGTCGTATTCAATGCCTGTGTATTGGCTGTTATTGGCTATTGCTTCGGGCATCAAGCCATTAAACAAGCCCACACCCATACCAGGTTCAACCATAGAACCGCCATTAAAACCAAAACGCGACAATGCAGCATACACACTGCGAATAATTGGCTCACTGGTATAATGCGCGTATTGTGTTGTACGTTTTGCTTGGGCGTATTCTTCGGGCGTTAAAGCTGCTTCTAATCGCTCCCCTAATGTTTTCCATGACGCATCTTTATAACTGCCGTATTGATTAGGGAATATGCCGTTGGCAATTTCAGACGCGCCCCACCCTGTAAACTTAGTCAACAAGGTTTTTTCTTCGGGTGTCGCGGCACGATTTTCGGCAATAATGGTTTTGACAAGCTCAACAATCTGTACGTTTTGCTCTGCGGTGGCTTTCCAACTGCCTGTACGCTTTAATTCGTTGGGCTGGATTCGGTAATTGCGTAAATTCGCTCCATCGCTTGATTCAGTGCTGCGTGTTCCACTTGGGAGTACACTTGATTGATTGCTTGTACTCTTTCCATTGGCATTGCCACGTACTGAGGACTGCCCACTGTTATTATTGCCTCTGTCCCCTGTGACTTCCCGTCCTCCACCGTTTGCAGATACTCCGTCATCACGTTTTTCAGTGTTGGCTTGAGCAGGTTCTGACTCACTAGCTCGTTGTACTTGGCTGGATTCAGGCGTTTTAACTCGCTCTCTAGCATTTGTTCCATTTGTTTGGCTTGGTGTGGTGACATTTTGTGTGTCCTGTGAGGTGCTTTCATTCAGTATAGCAAAATCAAAATCATATACATACTTAACTTGTTGTGCCTTTTCAGCAGGTGCTAAATTTTTAGTCTTTCTATTGATA
>CAZQUL010000030.1:0-5317 GCA_964596525.1 uncultured Gammaproteobacteria bacterium
AACATTTCTATTGCCGAATTAAAAGAGGTGCAAGAAGCCGTTAGAGCCCATCTAACAACATCGGCTAAATTGCCATCTGAAGAAATCATAAAAAACTACGATCGTCTAGTTGTAATGGCAGCAATTTGGAACGATGCTTATTGGGACGATAACCCTGTTGTTCCAGACAATATATTCGATGAGCTTGTTAGTTTGATCGGTGAAATTGAACTGATGATTCCTAGCGACATGTTAAATCCAAAATCGCCTGTAAATAAAATTGGGTCAAAAAGATCCGATGATAGTGCGACAAATGTAACGCACATGCAACCCATGCTTTCGTTAAAACGCGCTAGTGATCATAACAATGTTTTTAAAGCGTTGCAATCTATGCAAAATGCAGTTACGCGTGCGTTTAAAGATTGTCAAATGGGTATCGACTATGACAAGGGTTATGTCTTAGAACCTAAATTGGACGGTGTGGCATTGGAGGTTGTTTACGAAAAGAAACGTGGTTCGTTCCAACGTTTTGATTTGGCTTATGCGGCGCTGCGTGGAAATGGTAAAGAAGGAATGGATGTTACGCACATTGTTAAAGAAATGGAAAATGTGCCTGAACAGATATTTATTGATCCTGATAAATTTGATGGAACAACGTTTAGTGTATATGGTGAAGTGTGCGTTCCGCTTTATCACACTTATGGGATTTTTGGTGAAACATCGGGAATTGTTCCTGAATCAGCTGATAACAGCTGGGAAAAATATACGGGGGTAAAAAGCGAAGATGACGGCACGCGATACGCAAGCGCTCGACATTTGGCATCTGCCATTATGCGTTCGCACGATGTTAGCATGGTCAAACGATATGAACCCGTGTTTATCGCATACGAAACAGCGCAGAGTTGTTACTATGTTCATACTCGAGTGGCGCTAACACAAGCGCTTAAGTCATTAGGGTTTAACACAATCAACGCGTCTATATTAGTTAACGATAACATTGGGGATGTTTGTAATAAAGCTATTCGAGAATCTACTGTAGATTTTGATGTAATTCGGTCTAGAGAAAACCGCAACTCTGGTATTCGAGATTGCGGTTTTCAAACAGATGGTGTTGTTATTAAATTAAACAGTTTGGATGCTTGTTGTCGAGTGGGTGATAATGGTAAAAAACCTAATTGGGCGCTTGCTGTAAAACAGCCAACTTATTATGAAACCACTACGTTAGAAGATGTAACATGGACGATCGGTCGACAAGGTGTTCTAACACCAATTGCCTGGGTAAAACCTGTTACTTTAAACGGCGTTGTATGTTCCAAAGTAAAACTTGGCAATCCTAATCATATTAGGCGCGATGAGTTACATATTGGCGATAAAGTTGTGGTGACACTATCTGGCGATGCTGTTCCAACTATTCGGACGGATTGGGAACCTGAAGTAGGCGCTAGAAAAGCGTACGATCAATATTTCCAAGGCGTTCCTTGGATTGTTGGTCCGGTCGTTGCGGAGCCTAAAGAAAAGATTACGTTGCCAACACACTGTCCCTGTTGTAATCATGAGTTGACTGGACGCGATGGTGCATATTTAATTTGTCCAAACACCAACGGATGTGAAGACCAAATCGTGGCAAGGCTTGTACATTTTGCGAGCCCTAGCGCGGTTAACATTCGCTATGTTGGCGAGCAAATTATTCGCGGGCTAGTTAAGTATGCTGGAATTACAACGCCTCAGCAATTGGCCGATATTTCCGTAGACGAACTTGACCGCGTTGAACCTCCAATTCAACGGGATAAATTGGGGTTGGTTCGCGCCATTCGTTCCAGAATCACTACAGCAATCGATGAAAAACCAGCAAATATTATCTTTGGTTTATCCATACCTGGCGTTGGAAAAACATTAGCTGATGAAATAATTGGTGTATACGGAAACATTTCATCTGTATTGCTGAGAACACCTGAAACGATTGCGGAAACCTGTCATTGTCGTTTATCTACGGCTAAAGATCTGCTTAGCACATTGCGTAGTTTTATGGAGTTGGGGCCCTATCAATCACCATCGTTTACCAAAGATCTTCAGCTGCTGGAATCAATAATAAAAGACTTTTCGGCTACTTAAACCGAAAACATTCTAACACAATTGGATCTGGTGGACACCTACCAGATCTAATTAGGAGCTACTATGGCAAATATATTCGCTTTTCTTGGGAAGCCTAAAGACGCCCCAGATGGAAATCCATCGTTTATACAAAACCTAAAGTTAATTGATTTAACGGCTAACTTTTGTATAGACGATTTTGAGCTATGCAAGCAAATTTATGTCGAAATGGATGTTGACAAGTTAATTACAAAAATGCCTAGAACAAAATTTATTAGGCACATCGTGTCTAATCCATTGGACAAGAAACCCTATATTGCATTTGTGACATATTTAATGAACATCAAAAAAATAGATCCGCGCGCTTTTTCAAAACTAGACGTGGAATCTGTGGTGTTAGATCTCGCCGCCCGATTAGAAAAAATAAGGAACGATATTGCAATGTCTGAAAAAGGCAAAGGGGGTTTCATTCGTTGGTATTGTTGTGAAAACGATGGTTTGTTTATCAGAGGGCGCAACAGTGATAAACAAACCATGTATTTTGAACTTATATTTACATTTGGAGATAAAGCTACAAATATGTTGTTTGACGCCTATGCAAGCGCTCAAACAAAATGTATTGGAGATACGTGATGTCGTATTTTGGTGAGGGTGTTTTAGACTTGATAGAATTGGGGAATGGACTTGTTAAAAAGACAACATGTCCTATTAATGAGCGGTTTATGTTTTATAGCGAAGGACGAAATGATCTAACAGATTTAAACATGGTATTTCTAGAAGGTTCTAATTTTATTGAAAAATATTTATTGGAAAGCCATCTTAAAAACTATTTAAGATCTGTTATGACCAATATACCGAACATTACTGATGATAAGCAAGAACTATCGGAAAGTATTGACAAGATTGCTAATGAAGTGCTTTCCGAAAAATATGCAAATGAATACGCATGGCGGCTATTTAACATTCCATTTAGCCCCAATGAATTTATTTATAAAAACTGTTTCATCATTTTGAGCGAAATTGTGAAACCTAATCATTTGCGCGTATGTGTTTGTTTTACTGGCGATAGTGTAAACTCTCAGCAATATTTTCAAAGAATGTGTGTTTTGGCAGCATTTAATGAAACGCCGTACAGCGTAACTGATTTGATGACTAGACACTAACCGTATGGACTGTCATATGACAGTCCATATGCCGTTAAGGTATGTTAGCTATTTTGGAGGATTGTCGCATGATTAACGCTCTTTTATTTGATCGCAGTTTATTAAACGTTATCCGTGAAATAGAGAGGTCTGAGCATGTTTCTTTTTTTGCCCGTTTTGATTGTAATGATAAAGACATTGCGGTTTTAGAAGCAAAACATTTATCTATCAAAGAAACATACAAGGTATTGAAATTAGTGTTTAAAAAACCTAACTATAATAACCACTCGCTTTATTTAGAGATGCTAAAAATTATTAATGAAGTATTGAAGAAACGTCTCTCCAATACGGATGGATATATTAAATCCATGGATAGTCTAATAGGGTCGGCGGTATTAATACGCTCGCCTTATTATGAACCTTTCTTAGATATTCGCATCGCAATTGCGCGTAATGCAAATGTGATAGAAAGCGCTAAAGACTTTATTTTCTATGAATTAGGCATAGACGACTTACGTACTATGCAACCGACTAATGAGAATCGTCATGCCAAAAGCCATTTGTGAACTGAATGATACGTACATAGCAATGTCCCGTTCATTGCATATGGAAATCGCTAAAAATGTTGCTAAACTTATCAATCTACCTCCTACCACTGAAGTGCGTTATGCAGGTAATGCTTTATCTATTTTGATGCCTGGTTCTACATTAGATGATGTAGGGTCTACAAAAAATCGCTTACCTGGCGACCAAAGAATTTACATCGAAGTAACAGAAGAATACGATGAGAATTTTGCCAGCAGTGCAACTGTACGCAAACTGGATCAACTAGATGTTTTTTCTGACAAAGCATTGCATGTGTACTTACACCCTGTTTATCAGCGTATCAAAGCAACCATGTCTATTAAGTTAGTGGGCACCGATTACACAACCGTGTCTGGCTGGATGTCTACCTGTAAACGTATGCTTTCCCAAGACAATGGAATGCATTTGCACGATATCGATTATCATTACCATATTCCATTGCCGCTTATAGAAGGTTTATTGGAGATTCACAAGTTGCGTGAGAACAATCAACCTTTAAATGAAAACGCTGGATTGTGGTTTAAACGCTGTTTTATTGGTCGCATGGACATCATCGCAAATCAAGCAGGTTTACGCAATGTGTTTGTGATACGTGAAAGACAAACCGAGATAATGGGGCAGTTTGATTTTGTTGTAAACCCACCAAAACCTGAAAGCGAAAATTCTGCGGGTGCATGGTCTGCAACAGTCGAATATCAATATTCATTTGATCGTGTCGAAAGCATGGTGCTTAGATATCCACCTACGATTCACAACCAAATGATGTCGACTAACTATCTAAATCAAACAAAGATATTTCAGCCATCTGACATTATTTCATTTGCTTCTATGTCTGTTAATAGTTTACGTAAATTAAATTACAGACATAAAAAGTTAGAACCTTGGGCAGATACACCGGGCATTCCTATCCCACCGTTTGACGATTGGTTTCCACACGCTTCTACCTATCCTATTAAATCTGTCAATGTGTTTCGCATATTGGTGCAACTGGATAAACAAAATCCTACTGATTTAATAAATCTAACGCAGTTAGGTAGCTGGGAACTGCCAGATGAAGTTATTGCGTATCTAAAAGAAACCCGTCTTCAGATGTTGACGCCAGGTGAATCTTTATTCTACCTGTCGCTTTACGAAGATTACACGTTATTAGATCCAAGAACATTGATTGTATCCCCAACACTTTCTATCAGTAGCTCTGTTGCATTAAATGAAAGAAAGTTCTATCACCTTTGTTTAAACATGTTAATTGATTTAAGCCGACTATCAGATGCAAGTTTGCAGACGCTAACAAAACACCCCGATTTAACAAATGTTATATTGTCGAATTTAGATCCCACATTACCAGAGGCTTATTATTCAAAAGGCGTTTACTACAAACACGATAGAGCGATTGCCAGAATATCGCCGCAGTTATTGCGATTAGACAGTTTTTCTAATAGATCTAATGCTATCAGTGATGTGAGAACCAGTAGTGCTGCATCCCAAAACTTGGGTGTTCACTATACAGAAAAAGGGATTGT
>CAZQUL010000031.1:0-5262 GCA_964596525.1 uncultured Gammaproteobacteria bacterium
CACGAGAGCTATGTAGCTTAATGGGTAAGACAATTGATATCTCCACAATGGATGGAGCATACACTATGGACGATGAGCTAAATTCTACAGACTTTGTTATTGAGACATATGAAGCTGATAAGAAACTCATTGATGAATTAAACGCTATTGCGAAACAAGTACGAGGGGATGAATGAGCCTAAATATCATTAAAAAACGAAATGGGGTCATTGAAGCGTTCAATCCAGATAAACTTAACAAATGGGCAGAATGGGCTAGTGAGGTAGGTGTTGACTGGTCAAGTGTAGTGCTTGAAGCATGCCGGAAGTGCCATGATGGTTGCACTACCACAGATTTACACAATGCTATGATTGCTGCTTGCGTAGATCAAGAAACAACACAGCATCTAAAGATGGCTGGTCGATTATATATAGGTGCTCTAATTAAAGAGACATTTGGCGGATTAGGGAAGATTCCGTCTTTACAAGATATGTACAGTAAAATGGTAGGTCTTGGCTTATGGGCACCAATGAGCTATAATGAAGAAGAGTTAGCGTGGTTCAATTCTGTCATGAATCACTCACGAGATTTTAATACTTCTTTAACAGAGCTAAAACAAATTACAGATAAGTACGCCATTGTAGATAGGGTTAGTAAAATTGTCTATGAAACACCGCAGTTTGTATATATGCGTATGGCAATGGGTAACATGGAACAAATGCCTGTTGATCGACGAAAACATGATGTTGTGAAGCTTTATAACTATCTTAGTTTAAAAAAGATTAATGCTCCAACACCATTTTCAATTAATCTAGGCACACCAAAGAAACAATATGCTTCATGCTGTGTGACAACAACACAAGATACGGCGGCAAGTTTAGCTGCAGCAGATCATATTGCATATATGATGACGTGTGCAAGTGCCGGGATTGGGGCACATATCAAGACACGTAGTAGGGGAGCAAAAGTAAGGCAGGGAGCAATCATGCATCTTGGTAAACTTCCTTACTACAAGGTATCTCAATCTGCTGTAGGAGCAAATCTACAATCTAGTAGGGGTGGGGCTATGACTATGCACTATAACGCCCTTGACCCTGAGATTATGGATTTGCTTTCACTAAAGAATGTTCAAACAGTTGAACAAAAACGTATTAAGGATATTGATTATTCATTTGGATTTAATGAAGAATTTGCTAGACGAGTGGCGAAGAATGAAACATGGATGTTAGTAGACTATGGGGATGCTCCAGAATTATATGAAGCTATGTATGATCCAGATCAAAGTAAATTTGTTGAGCTATATCATTCTATTGAAAACAATTCTTTAATCAAAAAAGAATTTGTCAATGCCCGTGATATTGCATTAAAAGCATTGAAAGAAGGCGTAGAAACTGGCAGGATTTATCTACATCGTACAGATGAACTAAACCGACATACACCATTTAAAGATAAGATTTACAGCAGTAATTTGTGTGTTGCTCCTGAAACATTGCTATTAACAAAACAGGGTCATGTACCAATTTCAGAATTATGTGGAAATAACGTAGAAATCTGGAATGGTACTGAATGGTCGAATGTTGAGGTTGTTAAAACATCTGATAATACTGAACTTATTACAGTAACAACAGATTGTGGATTCTCATTAGATTGTACCCCATATCACAAATTCTATGTAGTTACAAATTACAATGGTGGTGTTATTGAGAAACGGGCATGGGAACTGAAAACTGGTGATAAATTAATTAAGCTAGAAACCCCAGTAATTCAAGGGACAGAGGTTCTTAAATCTCCCTATGAAAACGGATTCTTCTCAGGGGATGGATGCTATGCAGATGGTTATTCAAGAATTTATCTATATGGTGCAAAGCGTAAATTGCTAGATAAATTTAATAATAAACGCAATGTTATTAGCCAAGATGAACAAGATCGTGATTATTTTGTTGTAGATGACTTGTGTAGAAAATTCTTTGTACCGGACGCTACATTCACTGTAGATAGTCGTATCAAGTGGTTGGCTGGTTTATTAGATGCGGATGGTTGTGTTGTAAAATGTAATGATTCTCAGACTATTCAATTAGTTTCTGTAGAAAAAGAATTTCTTAAAGAGATTCAGTTAATGCTACAAACATTAGGAGTACAGTCCAAAGTTACATTCGCTTGCAATGAAGGGTACAAAGAATTACCAGCTAATGATGGTACACTAGGGAAGAAAGAGTATCTATGTAGGTCAGCAGATAGGCTACTAATCGCTGGCAGTGGTATTCAACAATTAATGCAACTTGGTATTGAATTTCATAGGTTAGATTTAAGAACCCACAGGCCAAATAGAGATGCTAGTAGATTTGTTAAAGTAGATAATGTAAAATGGAGTAATCGGCATGACGCAACATACTGTGTAAATGAACCGAAGCAACACAAGGCAGTGTTTAATGGATTGTTAACTGGTCAATGTCAAGAAATTGCACTGCCAACAAAAGGGTATAACTCTGTTGCAGAATTGTACGCAAACCAAAGTGGTAATGGGGAAATCGGCCTGTGCAGTCTTGGGGCCATTGTGGCAGGTAACACAACACATGAAGAATGGGAGGATGTTGCTTATTACACAGTGTTGATGATCGATAATGTAATTGAACTGATGGATTATCCGTTTCCCCAGTTAGCTACAACAGCAAAGGCTCGTCGCAGTATTGGGGTAGGTGTTACAAATTTAGCTTACGATATGGCTAATCGTGGATTACGTTATTCCAGTGTTTCTGGTAAACGATATATTCATAAACTGGCTGAAATGCATAGTTATTACTTGCATAAAGCATCGTTACGTTTAGCTAAAGAACGTGGTGTTTGCGAGTGGATTGACAAGACAAAGTATCCAGAAGGGTGGTTGCCAATTGACACTGCTAATAAGGTGATTGATACCATTATAGACCAACCATTGCTATGTGATTGGGAAACCTTACGCAAAGAGATTATTGCAAATGGTGGTATTCGCAACAGTGTTTTAGAGGCTTTTATGCCTAATGAAAGTAGTAGTGTTGCAACAGGTGGGACAAATTCGATTTATCCAATTCGTTCACTGAAAGTTATCAAAACGAGTGGGACAAACAAAAACTTATTCATTGCTCCGAAAGCAGAAGAGTTAAAATGGGACTATGAATTAGCATGGGATGTTCCAACGAAAGATATGCTAGAAGTGTATGCTATTGTGCAAAAATTTACTGGACAAGCAATTAGTGCTGATCTATATATTACATACAATAGTAGTGTTGGTGAAAAATCTGTTGGAGCAAAAGAGTTGTTGACACAGTTCTTAACCTTCACTAAACTTGGAATCAAGTGTCGATACTATGTGAACAGCAGCACAAGTGTTAATTTAGATGAACCAAAATGTAGTAGTGGTGGATGTACTTTATAAAGGAAGAATATGACAGTATTTAATGTAAGTAATAGTGGTTGGAAAACAAAACAATACCCCCTGTTTATGGGGGAAGAAATGTCACTATATGATAGTATTAATGTAAACTATAAAGAGTTGTTTGATGTTTACAAGCAACAAGTAAGTCAGCGTTGGACAGAGAATGAATTCAATCATGAGCAATCACGTTTAGACATGATTAATTGTCCGAAGAATATTTATGAAGTGATGCTATTAAACCTTAGCTTTCAATGGGTATTAGATAGTGTTGCTTCTCGTGCAATTGCACCATTGTTTGCTCCATTTGTCACCAATAGTGAACTATGGGCCGCATTGATGGAAAACAGTAATATGGAAGTTATTCATGCATTGTCTTATAGTGAAATTGTACGACAATGTGTGGCTAATCCAGATGAAGTATTTAAATTATCTGTGCAAAACGATAAGACAATTCAGCGTGCTGTGAAGGTAGTAAGTGTGTTTGATGCTTTGCAAAAAGCAGGAGCGGAGTATACATTAGGAATTCGGAAAAACGATCAATCTACATACAACATCGTGTTTAAGGGATTGGTAGCACTCTATATTCTGGAACGTTTGCAGTTTATGGCCTCCTTTGCAGCAACATTTGCAGTGGTAGAACAGGGTTATTTCCAAAGCATCGGGAAGATGGTACAAAAGATTATGCTAGACGAAATCTTCTGTCATTACACAACAGATGCCCTTGCATTGAAAATTGAGCTTTCTACTGAACGTGGTAAAATTGCGATGGAACAATGTAAAGATGAAATTCTTGAAATGATTGCAGAAGTAACTAAACAAGAACATCAGTGGAGTGAATACTTATTTAGTGATGGGAGAGCTATTGTTGGTTTGAATGCGGCATTACTGAATGAGTGGGTTGACTACAACACTCAAGCAGTGTATGATGGATTAGGTTTGTCTGAAAGCATTCCATTTGAACGAGTGAAACAGAACCCTCTAAAATGGATGGATAACTGGATTGAGATTGACAAATTTCAAAATTGTATGCAAGAGGCCGATGGGAATAACTACGCACTGAATGTGGTGAAGAACGATCTGGAAGATGAAGAACTAGATTTTTAATTGAAACAGGAAAAAGGAGAAAACATGGCAACTGAGAAATACGATGGGTTTAAATTGACAACAAAAGATATGGATTTTGAACCTGTTGAGCTGACAATCGAGATTACATCTCGTGAGGTTTATGATGCTGTTGTCAAAGTCGTAACCCTATCAGACCGTAGCGAAGATAGTGTTGTTAACATAGCTTATGAGCTGGACAATGATTATACTAACACTTTAATTGATGCTCTATTTCGAGCAATTATTAAATAAGGAGAACTAAATGACTAAAATTTACAACGCAGAACAGCAACAATTTATTCGTGATGCTCGTAGTGAGTATTGTGAATATGCAGCAGAGATTGACAAGCAGAAACTTTACACTAAAGAACTATTTGAGGCTCTAGTGGATAAACTAGGAATTGACCCTAAAGAAGATAAAGAATCTGTCAAGTCTTTGAAACAAGGTTTTGCTCTGTATTACAAAGATACAAAAGAAGAAGCGCAGCGTGTTATTGATGCTGCTGTTGAAATTGCTAATCTTTAAGGAATAAAATGACTAAACAAACCGTATACGCAGCACGTACAGAGAAAGAACCATACACTATCACACAGCAGCAAAAAGATGCTGCTCGTGAACGTATCAATAAACAGAAGAAGCTAAAAGGGAAGCAGCCTGTAGTTCATAACAATTAAGCAAAAGAAAAGCCCCTTGGCAATTACGCCTTGGGGCTTTATTGTTTATGCAGTAGAGTTTACGCTGCTGTATCGCAGAGAGTGCGAATGGT
>CAZQUL010000032.1:0-5177 GCA_964596525.1 uncultured Gammaproteobacteria bacterium
CATAACCCTTGTCTGTTTTTGTGACGGTAGCAACGGCATCAGGCGATTGTTCGTGTTGATACTCGCCACTAATATCCTCAATAACACCATCATTACCTTGTTGCGATTTTGTTGGCAGATTAGCCTCTGCCAACACTTCTTTAGCAACACTCTCGGCAGCTCGCTTAATTTCTTCTTTTGCTGTATTAGTATTTTCTTGCTGAGGTGTAAGGTATTTTTCACGAATAAAAAAACCACCATCTTTAGCAAAAGTGTAGGGGTCAACTAACTTAGCCTCTTCTTTAGTAATGCCTTTGCGAACCACACCTTTAATTGTTTTACCTTTTGTCGTGGTATGCTCAACTAATGGTTCGGTATTATCTTTAGTTGGTGCATTATTATTAACAACAGGCGGAATCTCTGCCACTGGCTCAGGAGTTGCTTTAACCTCCATAGGCACAACGGACGGAGTTGTGACTTTTGTAGGTGGCTCATTATTTACTACAGGCTCTATAGCAGTATTTTGAGTTTGTGTGGTGGTTGTGGATTGTTTGGGCTGTGGCGCATTAGGCGTAGCAGATTTATTTGCTTTACGTGCTTCATTCCACAGGGCCAATGCTTCGCTAGTGCTGTTGATTTTGTGCTTTTTCTTTAAAAATGGCAGTACATCTTTGACAAAATCAGCATTAGGATTTTTGGCCAACAAACCACTTAATGAGTTTAATGGTGTTTTTTCTTTTGGTTGAGTATTAATCTTAATAGCTTCATCAAGAATAGCATCGGCCTCTTCCTGTTTAATTCCTGCTTGGCTCATGGCTTCTTGAGCAGCTTGTGTATCACCCTGCTTAATATGTTCGGTAACATTAGCTTTTAACTGGGCCATTTTTTTATGACGACTGTACATATTGGCCAAGTTTTCAGGACTAATACCATATTGCAAAGTCATCGTTTTGAAGTCTGGAATATCACCTCGCTCTGCCATTGTCTTTAGTTCGTCATTGGCTTGCGTAGTATCAATATTAGCATCAACAATAGGCTCATCAACAATTGGGTTATTTGGATTTTGATCGAGAGTTGATAATGCCCCAGCTTCTTTTAATTGCTTTTCGTACTGGTCGGCCACTTGTTGATTAAGCGCAATATCTTCTTCAAGCTGTTGCTTAGCTGCAATATCAGCAGCAGTTAAATTTCCTTGATTAGCATTTAACACATCCAATTTGGCTTTATTATCAGCCACGGCTTGTGTGGCTGATTGATAACCTGTACTAATACTGTCTAGTTGTTGCAATACTTTGGCACGTTCTGCTTGAAGTCCGCCTGTTGTTAGAGTGTGTACACCATGCCCCATAATGCCGCCGCCAAGCGCACCCAATGCGGCTGAGTGTACAACATTGCCCCAGTCCACATCGCTATTATGGATATTTGCTCTTGCTCCTTCACCTAGATATTCTGTATAGCCTTCCTGTGCAGACTCTTGCCCCATTTGCTTGCCAAGATTAGCAAACTCTTTTTTACTACCCCATGAAAAACGTTTATTAACAATAGCATCAGCAACAGCACGTTCTGTTAATTCATCGCCAGCCTTACCTACTTTTTTGCCACCCATTTTATTAATGGCACTCACAGCATTAGGAGCAATCCACTCTAAAGCAGTATTAACTGCTGCCCCAACATCAGCACGTCTTTCACGAATATTATCTAATAAATACTCCTTGGCTTTTTGAGATGCCTCATCGGCAGACATACCCTGCTGATAATACTGCCGCTCTAAGGCATTAAACTCAGCACCATATTCTTCGCTGTTGCGAAGCTCATCAATCGTTGTATTTTTTATTTTTTGAGCAACAGTCTGACTAACATCGCCATATTCACCTGTATAATTTAAAGCCAAACTTGCGGCTTTTGCAGCTAATCCTGCTTTTCCTTGAATAGTGCTTGCAATGGCTGCGGCTTTAGCTGCATTAGCGGCTTGTACGGTTGCGCCTGCCTTTGCTGCTGTTGCAGCCGCTTTAGCCCCTCTTAATGCAGCCACGCCCTTTAATGCGGCTACTGGCAAATAAGTAGCTGCAAGTTGGGGGATGTTTTGCACCATCATTTTGCCAAAACCACGCACACCATCCGCTTGCTGATAGCCAAGCCCCGCCGCCTCATCACGCGCCTGATAATCCTCTTCCATCGCATTAGCTAAGTTGTCAGCAAATGTCCCTTTTTCATTATCACCAATATCATTGTACAGTCGTGCAGCACCACCAACCATGCGACCTGCTCCTTGAGCAAGTGCAGTGTAAATTTCTTTGCCTGCCTGTTTAATGCCGCCTTTGATGGGATTATCTACTCCATAACGTTCCTCTTCAGTTAATTGGTCTTTTGTGAAAGTATCAAACGCACTAATCGCTGATTGTGTTTGCTCGTCATTTAATCCAGCCGACTTAGCTTTTTGTGGTATATCCGCAATAAATTGCTTACGTGCATTTTCAATATCGCCTAATGATGCACCTGATTTTTTTAAACTTTCACGAATACCAGACCATTCTTTAATAATAGACATTATGATATACCTTGAATTATTGACCCATTAAAAAGCTATTGACGGCCTTATCTTTAGTAAGACCACCATTTAGGCCAGTAATTATTTTTGGTTGTGTAGATTGTGTATTGGAAGGAGTTACGGCTTGGTTTGCGCCTGATAATGACGTGGATGGTTTAGGGTTGTTTTTTTTAAAAACAGCTTTATATAAATCGTTATAGCTGTAAGTCCCATCACCAAATTGGCGAGCCGTTAACTCTTTTGCATAATCTTCTTGTTGCTTTAATGTTGAATTTCTTAAAACTTGACCTGCAAAAGTTTTTGCTTGATTAAAGAGCGAATTAAATGCAGCTATGCGAACACTTGGATTGTCAGACTGCTCAACTGTAGCAACTTGCTGCTGCATTTGTGTTGATAGTAAATCAGATTCAGCCTGTGTTAATACGCCTTCAGCTTGTTTGAATAAATACGCTGAGCCGAATTTATTCTTACCATTTTTTACTTTGTCGTCATACTTACCTGCATCAAGTTGTATTTGCGTGTTTTTGAGTAGAGCCTCATTATCTGCTGCACTTGCTGCTGCACCAATTTCAGCAACTCTAATCTTGCCTTTATTTTCTTCTTTTTGCTTAGCTAACTCATTCGCTAATTTGGTGGCTGCTTCTTTTGTTTTTTCAGCTTTAGTTTGCTCATCAGCAAATGCTTTAGCAGGGTCTAATGTTTGATGAAACATAACAATAGCGTCTTCTGTCGACAACTTACCATCACCCACAGGCTTGCCTGTGGCTTTATCTATGTAGCGAATAGAACCCATGCCACTATCGTCTAAACCCAAAAACTCAATATTATGCGTTGCTTGAGGGTCATTATTGTTCCCCTGAACTAATGTAGTAAATACGCCTTGTTTATTACCGCTTTTATTCATCAATACAGCTTGTTGCAATGTTTTATTAAAGTTAAGTGTTCTTGATTGTGTTGCCTCATCAAGCGTTGCTTTTTTCTTTGCCTGATCCAAATTAAATTGGTTTGCCTGCATAGACAAATTATGCTGCTCTTGATTTTGTTGATCGAGAGTAGCTTGTCTTGCATCTTGCTGTTGTTGGCGTTGTTGTTGCAAGCCAAATTGATAGCCTTTGAGCAAGCCTTCACCTAAATTTTCAATACCTGCAAGCATGATTTTTACCAACCCATATTAAGAAGCGTTAAAGGTTTTTTTGACTGTCCAACGACAGGTGAAGTTATGCCAGTAATGCCATCAATCAACGTATTGGCTTTAGGTGTAGGTACTGGCTGCTGAATGTATGGCTGCACATTGCGCGTTGGAATGCCTGATGTTTGAATGTTTTGGCTTGGCGTGGTAGATGGATTAGACAGTGCCATCCCTGCCACTGTGCCTGCCATACCAAACAACGCCCCTGCTTGTGCTGCTTTTTGAGCAGCCGTGTTGTTGTAATTATTCATTAATGTATTATTGGCATTGGTAACTTCATTGGCTGCCATATTCATTTGATTTACACCAAGTTGATTAACAGCAGTGCGTCTATTCCATGTTTCTTGTTCTGCATTGCGCCGTTCAGCTTCACGATTAATCGTGATATTGCCTGCGGTAGCCAATGCCTTAGACAAAGCAGTCTGTCTGCCCATTGAATCTGCACGACCACTATTAGGATTAATACCTAAACGCTGTTGCTCTCTACGCTGTGCTTCTTCAGCATTAGTAAATTGTGTTGCCACATCAGCAGTGGCACGAGAGACAACACCAGATAAATCAGCAACAACGCCCTTTTTTGCGCCATCAATGACCATTTTCTCCAAATCACCGTAATTCGTTTTAAAATCCGTATAACGTTGCTTAGCAAAATTTAAGGTATCACGAGCAATAGCATTGGCTTCTTTAGAGGCTTTTTTTGCGCTTTTACTGCTTGCTAGACCACCTAAAAGACTACCGCCTGCAATAGTTGCAGAAATGGGGTCACACATAATAATTACTCCAAAAAGGGATAAAACCTTTATTTCTAAGCTGCCTATGCGGCAGTACACGTTAATTACTCCAAAAAGGGATGAAACCTCTAGGACATATATCCCCAATTCTGCAATTTAGACGCTTGATTAACTCAATATGCGTTTCGTTTTTTGCATACGCAGCGTTATACAGTTGAGTGTATTTGTTTTTGTAGGCATCCCAATATTTAATAAACCAACGCATCCATGCGCCAATATACTGCTCAATCCCATTACACGCCAACATCCATATCACTGCCCTGCCATCAGGCTGTGGAATCAATCCCAATACAGCAAGTGGTTGTTGATTAACATAGAAAAAATGACAAACTGGCGATATTGACGCGCTATGAACCAGTGCGCCTTTTATATTAGGTAGGGTATTTTTAATATGACGAGCAGCACAAACTTCTTCACGATCTTCTTGACGTAAGTCTTTAGCCATTCTCGAAATAATTTCTAGCTTTTTTGTTGGATGCACAGCAATCACTCAACACACCAAAATCTATTTTGGCAGTCTAATGATTGAAAAAAATTAGCGCAAAAGAGTTTGATGTGCTTTTGCTTTTAAAAAGTTTTGGCAATAAAAAAGCCCACTAAAAAGTGGGGCTAAAATAAAATATATAGCAATAATAACACATATTTTATTAATCGAAAGTATCATCTTAAA
>CAZQUL010000033.1:0-4988 GCA_964596525.1 uncultured Gammaproteobacteria bacterium
GTTGATAGTTATGTAAAATTTGCTAACGCTATTAAACAAGAAAGAGCAGCTAAAGATATAGAGTGGGGTACTAATCCTACAAAAGGTATCAATCCACAAACTGGATTGCCTGATGCTTATATCACTAATAGGAAAGGTGACGTTAAATGGCTTGGTAGTGGGGTTTATGAAGCACCAAAAGACCCTAAAGCACCTATCACGTGGACAGTGCCAAACGGAAGAAAAGAAACTGTTTATGGCTATGATGCAAACGGCAAACCCATTGTATTAGGGGTTAAGAGTTTAGATGCGCCAAGCCAAACACAACCAAGAGTACAACAAGTAAGCGATGCGACAGGCACTTATTTGGTGGATTTGGACACAGGACAAACTAAGCCTATTATGATAAATGGGAAGCCTGCTACCACACCAAAAGCAGCACAAACTCCTAGCGGTGAGGAATCAAATGCAGCAGGCTTTTATGTTCGCATGAAAGAAGCCGAGGATTTACTCGCAAAATATGAGGAAAAAGGAAAGCCAACCCTAAAAACCACAATGGCATCTAATATTCCTATTGTTGGCGATGTTTTGGAGCGTTCATCTCAAACACCTGAACAACAACAATATAAAAACGCAGCATTGGCTTGGATTCGTGCAAAATTAAGAAAAGAATCAGGTGCCGCTATTGGTGTAGATGAAGCCGAGCAAGAATATAAAAACTATTTCCCTGTCGTTGGCGACACTAAAGAAGTCATAGAGCAAAAACGACAACTAAGAAGCGCGGCAATGGATGAAATGAAACTCGCTTCAGGAAAGGCGTACCAAAAAGCAGAGGATATTGTAACATCAAGAAAAAATGCACCTGATTTATCAAGATTACCAACGGCTAACATAGAAAAGGGTTCTGTTGCTAAAGACCCAAAAACAGGTAAACCTATCGCGATGTTTAACGGTTCTAATTGGATTCCGTGGGGAGGTAAATAATGGATTACATTATTGAACAACCAAGCAAAAAAAGTGTGACATCAGACAATGGTGATATGCAATTCATTATCGAGCCACCAAAGAAGAAACCAAAAACAGCCGAGCAAATTGGGCGAGAATTGCCTAGCCCGTTACATGGTGGAGTTAATGCGGTTACTCAAGGCTTGATGTTTAACTTAGGGGATGAGGCATACGGTGTATTAGGTGGCTTAGGTGCAGCATTAACAGGTAATGACATTGCAGAAAATTATCGTTATAACCGTGATTTGGTTCGCGGTATGTCTAAGCAATACAAAGAGGATTATCCAACAACCGCAACACTATCTGAGCTTTTAACAGGCATTCCGTCTGCTGTTTTGTTGCCAATGCCAAAAGCTAAAGCATTAAGCGCGACAGCATCAAAAGCGGCTCAAGTGTTAAATCAGTCAAAAAATGTTGCCAAAGGTGGCGCGTTATATGGTGGATTATCAGGTTTTGGCGGCAGTGAATCCGATACTGCATTAGGTGTTTTAGGTGACACGGCTTCAAGTGCTGCGATTAGCGGTGGTTTAGGTGGAGTGATGACACCTCTAGCTATGGGAATTGGTGGCGTTGGTTCAAATATTGCCCAACGAGTCAGCGAAAACGCGGCTAGTAATTTCGCTAAGCGTAAAGTTGCAGAATCGTTTTTGCGGTCGGCTGAGGGTCAAGCTCAACTGTTTGAACGTGATGACGCTATTACTAACCCGATGGAATACTATGCGCGACGAATGGAGAAAATGCCAAAGGGTACGCCTGTCGGTGCGGTTGCTAGAGAGCCGATGAACTTACTAGACACAACTGCAACAATGACAGGCTCAGTTAGTACGAAAGTCGCTAAGAAACAAGAATTGCTAAAAAACAAAGAAGCACAGCGAATGCTAGGTTATGCTGAAGAAGCAATAGGAAAGGGTCGGCCTGATTTTAATAGAACAGTATCAGATTTAGAACAAAAAGCCCTAGCAGACTCTAAGCCTTATTACGATCAGTTAAAAGGCGTTTCTGTTGGTGTAGATGATGAATTGCGCACTTTGTTAGAACGTGCAAAGCCTTTTTTTAATCAGTCGAATTTAAGAGCGACAGTATCAGGCGACAAAACAAATAGCTTAGATGATGTGTTATCAGGTGGCCAAAATGTAAAACTTGAGAAGCTCGATATTTTAAAACAAACTTTGTACGACATGGAATCAAGCTTGAAAAAGTCTGGAGAGCGTGGATTTAGTCTAAGTGTGGGCAATCTTCGCAAAGACTTAATCGCAAAAATTAACGAATTGTCTCCAAAAACACAAGCTGGCGAATCTATTTATAAGTTAGCAAATGATGCTTATTCATCACCCAAACAAATGCAAGACGCGGTTATTCTTGGTCGTGATGCGTTAAAAATGGACGCTATGGACTTGAGAGATGAATTAGCGACAATGGGGAAAAGTGATAAAGACGCTTTTATGCTCGGTGTGTTTCAGGGGCTTAAAGACAAGATAGGCGGAAAAGCAGGACGCAGCGAGATTATGGGAGCTTTTGAAAATCCAGCTATTGCTGAAAAACTAAAAACGGCACTAGGTAAAGATTATAGAAAATTTGCTTCACCTGTTGCGGCTGAGTTTAGATTAAGAAAGTTTTACGGAGTTGGGGGTAATTCTAAAACAGCCCAAAGACTAGCAGGTATGGAAGATTTAGGCTTAGACGCGGCTACTGATGTCGCTAATATGGCAAAATCGGCAGGCGGTGGAAGTGCTACAGGGTTTTTACAAGCGGCTCAAGGTTTAGGTCGTAAGCTAGTTGTGCCTGAATCAACAAGAACACAAATAGGCAATTTGCTATTGTCTGATAATCCGCAAACTTTACGCGATTTAAGTAAAATAGCTTCAGAGCTACAAAAACAACGCGCACAAAATGCAGTTAGATATGGCGCAACATTTGGCGGTTTATTACAGGGGTTACAATAATGTCATTTTCTCTTTCTACTTGGTTTGATGCACGTTTTTTTAAAACTGGCAACAATGCGCCATTAACTGGCGGTAAAATTTACACTTACTTAGCAGGGACAACTACACCCGTTGCAACTTACTCGAATGACTCAGGCACGACAAACACAAACCCGATTATTTTAGATGCGGACGGACGCGCTAATATTTATCTTGATGATTCTGTTGCATATCGTTTTATCTTAAAAGACGCTAATGATGTCACGCAAAAAGACGTTGACAACATTCGCTCAAGTCGAGTTGATATTGTTCAGAAAGCTTCAACGATTGCAGATTTGAGATTACTCACAGGCACAAGTGCAAATAGTAACGCGGTTGTAACACTTGGCTATTACGTTGCTGGTGATGGTGGAGGCAATACGTTTTATTGGGATTCTACAAGCGGTGCGACAGATAACGGTGGCACAGTTATTAAACCTACAGCAGTGATAGGAACAGGCCGATGGATTGCTGTCAACACCACTACATTTACTGCCGAACAGTTTGGAGCATACGGTGATGGTGTACATGATGACACCGCAGCGATTAATAAAGCAATTGCAGCCTTATCAGCATCAGGCGGAGGCGTTTTAAATTTTGACGGAATATATAGATTAACCGAAAACGCGACAGGAACAACACAAACACGTTTTACAATATCATCCGATAATGTCACGTTAACTTTTTCGTCGCGAACTAAGTTTTTAGTAAAAAGCGATTCAGCCACGACTACTATTTTTGCGTTGGCGGGTGTCAGCTATTTTAAAACAATCGGGACGTTACATGTCGAATCTGACGCATCAACACCGTACACGACAACGGGCGCGTACGGTGCAAAAGCTCTCGTAATCTATAACGCAAATGGAAAATCTAGCGAGCATATCACAATTGATAGAGTGGTGATAAAAAGAGGCTCAGGCGGTGTTTTTATTCAAAACGCTTACGCAGCATCAAACAGAGTTACGAATGTTTCAATTAATGAAATTAGAACTTTTGACGCAACTTATGGATTTAACGCACAGAATAACGGTGATGGCATTGATGTCAGGCTAGTCTATACATACAACGCATTTAGATCGTATTTTGTGTACGGATGCGAATCTCACAGAGCAAAAGTTGTGTCGCGTAGCCCAAACACAGGCGGAACTCCTGTAAATATCACAACGTACTCAGTCGCTGAAGGTGGTAGTGGCGTAAACACTGACGACATGACGATTGAATTAATTGTAGTAAATGGTGGAAATGAGGTGTCTATTGCGTCGCTTAGAAATATCGGAGATGGCGGGGCTTCACAGAAAGTAAGTAACGTGCGTTTACGTATCTCTGCCGATTACAAGCCAGGCGTTGTTCTATCTGTATATAATTTTGCAGTGAGTGGCGGAAGCACAACATCAACGCCTTTCAATGCAAAAATAGAAAATATTTTCATAGAATGTGATACTCCTCTTGCTACATATCCGCTTGCTCATACCCCATGTGTTTGGGTAACGCCGCCAAACATAGTTTGGCTTGGGGCAGCAGGAGCAACTACTGAACAAATTAAAACATACGAGTCTATTGTTGATTTTCGCATAACGAAAACAGGCAGTAATTACTTTGCGGATGAAGTCACACTTGCAAATAATGTCAGTTTGTCGGGGTTATCTTCTGAGAATGTCGCCATCCCATTGGCTAAAATCGACACATCAAACAATCTTACGTATGGTGCGCCAAACACGTCAGCAACGTACACCGTATTAAATTCGGGAACGAACGGAATCTATTTTAACGTGAACGGTGCGTCACGTTTTCAGGCAACAACAACATATTTTAGACCTTTTGTCGATAACGCTTACTCGCTAGGCATTTCATCACATCGGTTTTCTGTTGTGTATGCAGGCACAGGCACAATCAACACGTCAGACGAACGATTAAAACAACAGATTACTAATGATTTAACACCAGAGTTAAAAGCGTGGGCTAAGGTCAATTTTTGCAAGTATAAATTTAATGATGCGGTCGAGATTAAAGGCGATGATGCACGTTGGCATATTGGCGTTATTG
>CAZQUL010000034.1:0-4569 GCA_964596525.1 uncultured Gammaproteobacteria bacterium
GCGCTGCGGCAACTGCACGCGCGAGTCGCGCAGCACGCGCACATCCCAGCCGCGGGTGGGGCGGGCGGTGGCAGGCGCGACGGCCGACTCGGCTTGTGGCCACTGCACTACCAGGCCGCGGCCGGAGCGGTAGTGCCCGGAGCTGTGCGCGACCGTGCTTGACGCGGGGGCGGCCTCGTCCTCCCAAACCAGTTCGGTTGTGGCCGGCGCCGTGCCGAGCGGGTGAATGCCGTAGGTCACGGGGGATTACCTGGGCGGGTCATCGAGTGGGAGCTAGGCGTCTGTTGGTGGGGGTCATGCCACCAATCCGACACCGGAGTCCAATATGCTCACAATAACCTCGCCGGCAACTATTGTGGCGCCGGTTCCTGCTGTTCTTGTTTCTAGTAGCAGGTATATCTGAATTGATGTAATCGCGCCAGCAAGCCCAATATCTGCTTGCCCGATTGGCGGACAAATGAACGTGAGGATGTCACCGTTCTGATAAGCACTCTCCCACGCATCATATTCAGCAGATCCTGATTTACCCATATAGAAAAATGTGGGCGTTGATCCGTCCGTTGGGCGAACCCACATTTGTATGGCACGCAAGTATTCTGCGCCGCTATCAATACGCACCACAACATATGGAGCATAAAACTGGTATCCGCTCACTGCGTGGCTGCCGCCGCAATTAATCGCCGCCCACTCCTCTGTGGCGGCAGCATTCTTTGTATATGTGATACTGCATCCTGGCTGGCGCGCCTCGGCTACAATTGAGGAGTGCGACATGCCGCTCAATGAATAGCCTGTAGGCACTGTCCCTGATACGTTAGTACCGGACGCCGCCGCCGTCCCTGTCGCAGCGAAATTGTTCGATACACGCCGATAGGACGGCAACGCACTAGCTACGACTCGCTGCAATGTCGGCAACAAGCCAGAACGAGCTATGCGAGACGCGCCGATAGCATTCGGATGGACAGAGGCATCTGTGTACCCACTAAGCGGCTTCCCTGGATTGGCAGGATCCTCATAGGCGTCACATCTTGATGCAAATATGACGGCGCCGTCGTCTAGGCCCAAGATATAATCCCTAACCTGCTGGTATACAGCAACCTTCTCTGCTGTGTTATACGAATAGCTAGGGTGTGGCGTGTTTATGATTATCCTAGTTGCCGGGTACCTGCCTCGTGCCGTGATTAGGAACTGCTGCAAATCAGCACAACACTGTTCGTATGTGCGACCGCCTGCAATGTCGTTTGCTAGCAGGTCGACGCATATGATGATATTCGGGAGAACGCCCGCAGTGTTCATCGCGTCATATAGTTGCGCAGACAAATCAGAATTGATATTCGCAAGGGTTGCGCCAGAATAAGAATAGTTACCCCATTTGTCTGCACGCGTTGTGGCCGTGATGCGCCCAAACGTCAGTGGCGACCCGGCCAAGATATTTGCGAAAATTACCTCAGATGTGTTACTCCACCATCCGGCAGGGTCGACGCCGGCATTGTTGTTGCGTTTCGTGCCTGCAGCCGCTCCGCCAGCGTTGATCGAATTCCCAATCGTGACCGTTGTAAGCTGTCCGCCAGCCCACTTAACTGCCCCCGAAGTCATAAAGTCCACCCCATCGACCTGCACCGCCTGGGCGATGCCTGAGGAGTCGCGGCGCAGCGAAAGCCCGCGCAGGCCGTTCACCTCGCTGGCCTCCAGCCCTACCACGGAGACCACACATGCGCTCGTGAACGTCTGCCGCGCGACACTTGCGCCTGACGAATCGACCAGCGTGCCGCGGCTCCATGTGGTGGAACTGTGCGTGTAGGTGCTCTCGCATATCTCCCATGTCGTGTCCTCGCGCACGAACAGGAACGCGGTAGCGCCGTCTTCGGCCGCTCGTGGGATGCGATAGGGGCCGGATGCGACGGCACTGACAACGAAGCCCGATCCGGAGCCCGGGGTGTTGCTCACCGAGAACGCGCAGGCGTTGGGGAGGGTTGCCATGGTTAGGGCTCCAACACCAGCGTCATCAGCAGGTCATCGCAACCGCTGGCCGTGGCGCGCAGGGTGACGACGGCCCCGTTGAGGTCCGCGGCCGGCAGATCGACGCGGTAGATGCCGTTCGCGACCTCGGTCACGCTGCCAATGGTGCCCGCCCCGAAAGCGCCGGTGTCGATCGCGCGGGTGACCGTGACCGTCTTGCCCGTGGCCGGGTTGTGGGTCGTCGAGTCCGTCATCAGGAAATGGAAGCTGTTCAGGGCCTGGTTCGTCTTCAGGCGCGTCGAGAGGGTCGCAGTCACGTCCAGGGTGTCGGTGCCTGCCACAAGTGAGTCGTAGACGTTCGCCGGCACCACGAGGAACTCGCGGAACACCGGCAGCGCGCCCGCTTCGCTGACAGCCACCATGAGCGGCCCAAGCGTGTTGGTGTCGGTGCTGTTGAGCGGCGCCTCGTACCAGCCGTTTTCCTCGTGCGTCGCGCTGGTGGCGTCATTCTTCTGCGCCCAGGCGCCGGCGCCTTTCTTCAACCGCACGTCAGCCTGGCTGATCGTGAGCGCAGTCTCGGCGGTGACGCCATCGGTGGCGTCGACGAATGGGCCGAGCGCGATGTCGACGGCCGTGCTTTGCTTCAGGAACATCATGGTGTCAGGCCCTCATGAGTCGGGATAGGTGCATGGATCGCGGGGGCTGGCCACCGCCGCCGCCGCCGCCGGCTGGGGCCAGGGCGATGGAGATGAGCTGATACGTGTTGCTGGCCGAGCAGGTGGCAACCCGCGTGCCCGTGGCGCCGGCTGACGCGATGGCCTCCTCGAAGATGCCGATCACCTGGCCGGCGCTGGCGTGCCGCCCGTCGAAGCGCTCGGTCATGCCGCCCGGAGCCGTGAATGACACCGCCGTTGTGTTGTTCACGCCGGCGATGCAGATCAGCAGGGTGTCGGCCTGCGTCGTGGTCACGCTCGGAGCAGTGGCCGACGTGCTGGAACTGGTCTGCCGGGTCGTGGCCGACACATCCACCGGCGTCGTCGCATGCACACCGGTGTAGCTCCAGATGATTGCGCTGCCGATGTTGTTTCCGCCGCCCTGGCCGCTGATCTGTACGGTATAGCTCGACGGCTCGCTGGCCGCAATCTTCCAGTAGAGGCGCAGTTCCGTCTCGAAAATGCCCTCGTTGTCCACCGATGCAGCAGCCGTCCAGCCGGCGGGCGGGGTGACGTCGGCGTCGGAATAGGATGCGTCGACCAACAACAGCATCAAGTCGCCGTCGCTGACGGTCGGGCGACTGACGCTCGACGAGTTGGTGATGAACGTCAGTGAACCGATGGTGCTGAATGCTATGGCCATGGCCGCTCACATCTTGTAGAAGCAGATCGCGCCGCTGTGGGCGGGCATCAGCAGCGCCCCGCGCAACGGGGCCGGGACCATCCGAAACCGCCCATAGGTGCCATTGGTCACTGCGGCATCGGGGGTAGCGCCGCCGGCCGGCGTGGTGTTGCTCCACGCCCAGGCGTCGCCGCCCGAATCGGGGTTTGCGCCCGGGGTCAAGAAGTAGAGGGTTTTCCCGCTGCTGCGCAGCACGAAGCGCCCGCCGGCGTCATCCCACTCCAGTGCACCGCTGCTGCCCACATCTGGCGCTGTGCCCGTCGTCGATGGCGTATAGAGCGCGCTGGTTGGGCTGTCCAGGTCTTGCACGTAGACCGTCGTGCCGCTCATGAACACCAGCTTGCCGATGGATCCCGCAAGCCCCGCCTTGCCAGCTGACGGACCACTCGGGTTGTCCTTGCTGTAGCTCGACCATGTGCCGGCGCCGGAATCGTAGGCGCCGAGCGCCTGGCCGTTGCCTTTGCCAATGCCCCACGCCTTGCCGGTCGTGGCGTCGTAGCCTGATAGCAGGCTGATGGTGCCAGTGCCGCCGCCGGCGAAGCTCGGGAATCCAGTGTCGGCTGTGCTCCACGGGTTCCCGGCCGTTGGGTCGACATCGAAATCGCAGATGTCGGCTACGTTGAAGGCGCTGCCGGTGTGGTAGTACCCCGGTGCGCCGATGCACAGCATCCGGTTCTGCCCCGGCAGGTAGACCAGCGTGTCATAGGTGTGGCGCGACACGGGGTAGCTCGATGCGCGCGACACGTCGTCAGGTGCCGGGATGCTCGGGTCATTGAGCCGTGACCACGTTGGTGAGTCGGCTTCCAGCGGCCCGTAGGCATACAGCTCGTTGCCGCCGTAGTCACCGTGGCCGCCACCGAATAGCACGAGGAACGTGCCGGGCACGAAGGTGCCCGAGCGATACAGGCCCACGGTGTTGAGTACACCCCCGCCCCAGGCCGTGACCAAGGTGGTGTAGTTGCCCGTGCCGCCGGGCGACGTGCCCGCCCAGCCCACGCCAGACGATGTGAGCGTGGAGTTTGGGAGCGCCACCCATTCGTTCGCGGTCGCGGCGGTGTACCAAGCGGGCGGAACGAATGGCGGGGGCGGACTGCCCCTCGGCCGGCGCGGGACGTGGGCGCGCATGGGGTCATGCGGCCGACAGGATGCCGCTCGCGTTGGGTGTCACCGTCAGCGTATTGCCGCTGGTCGTCAGCGGGACGTCCGCCGGCGTCGCAT
>CAZQUL010000035.1:0-1214 GCA_964596525.1 uncultured Gammaproteobacteria bacterium
ACACATTCCAAGTAGCATCAATGAACTCACCGCTTAGTGGTGTTGCTAGTTTAATGCACATAAATCATCTCCTTTAAATTGGTTTTTTGGCGACTTCTCTTTACCAATTCGCAACCAAGCCAGCTGCAATTTTTTCGGCTATGCGTTGATAACCCACCCCTGCGACTGGATGTAATCCGTCTGACAGCAATGTCGCTCCGTTGTATTTGTTTATTCCGCTTGTTCGATACATATCAATACACGGCATTTTGTTTAACTCCGCCATTTGTTTCATCGCGTCAACAAAATCCAACAGATAATTACCCCTTGAATTTGCGTACACGTCTGAATCGTTGCCGTCCCCACTGTTGTAACGTGAACGCCAAATTGGAGAAACAAACAATATTTTAATGTTTGGATATGCTGTACATATTTTATTGACTGCGTAGTTAATTGCGCCTCTGAATGTTGCGCCTGTTGTGTCGGTTGTAGTACCGAGCGGAACATCGGGCGAACCGTAATCATTTGTTCCGTACGCAGCTACGATATAATCCACGGTTGACCAATCTACGGCGGCCAATCTTGCTGCAATTGCGATGTTGTCATCAAATGTTGGCGAGCCAGCGAGTCTCTCGCACGCCGCTGTCAAATCCGAATAATTACCCGTCGAAATATAGTCTGCTAATTTGTGAAATGATAAATATGCATAATCGCCCGTGCTAAATGCAAGCCTTGAGCCGCCGAATCCGCAATTTGTCACCGTTGCACCTGTCAGTGTTGCAAGCCTAGCTGGGTAATCGCCATTTTCGGTTATTGAGTCACCTAGACAAATAACATTTTTACCTGTTTTGGGCAAAACTTGTGGCTGTGTTAATTTTGACCATGCCGACCATGTCCCATTGTAGTTTTTCCGCACCCAAAAAATACTGGGGTCAGTGAAATCGTGCCAGCGTTGAAGGATAAAATTACCCGACGCACCAAACTTGTGTACGAACAACCAGCCTGACCCTGTGGGGGCGTTTGTCATTGCTCCCGCAACCATCCAGCCGCCTGATTGAGTTGTGTAGTCGTTCACGTCGCCCGATGTTAGCGTTGCCACCCAGTCATATTTAGTTGACAGTTTCGTTGCGTCAACACTGGTTGCCGCAAGTTTTGCATTTGTTACTGCTAAATCTACAATCTTTGCAGTCGTGACAGACAAATCTGCTGGCGTTGGCTGATACCATGTGCCCCAT
>CAZQUL010000035.1:1314-4321 GCA_964596525.1 uncultured Gammaproteobacteria bacterium
AGCGATGCACGGTCAGAAATCCTGATGCTGTTGGGGCGTTTGTTACTGTTCCTGCAATAACGTAACCACCACTTAACAAATATGTGTCAAGCGAACCAGATGTAATAGTAGCAGTGTAATCGTAGTTTGCAGCAAGTTTGTCGTTCGACACCGCGTTGGCTGCCAGCTTTGTCGAAGTCACAGAGCCATCAGCCAGCTTTGCAGTCGTGACAGACAAATCTGCTGGCGTTGGCTGATACCATGTGCCCCATGCTCCGCCGCTATAAACTCTGTGATAGATTTTACCTGCCACTGTTAAGTCAACATAACTTTGTAGTATGAATTGACCTGCACTTCCCCAGCGATGCACGGTCAGAAATCCTGATGCTGTTGGGGCGTTTGTTACTGTTCCTGCGATAATGTACCCTGACGATGAAGTTAAATAATCGTCAAGTGAGCCTGTGGTTATCGTAGATGTGTAGTCATAATTCACGGCAAGTTTTGCATTTGTTACAGATGCGTCTGCAAGTTTTGCATTTGTTACGTTCAAGTCAGCTATCTGTGACGTAGTGACTGCGACTCTCTGCCACGCACCACTGGACGCACCGTCAGAAAGACGAGAAAATTTAATGCTAGGGAAGTTCCAGTCAGTAATTTCCTGAATCTGAAAACGCCCGCCTGACGTATAACTGTCAGTAACTGTTAATGTGCAGTTATGACCCACAAGCTCTGCTGGAATATTTGCGTACGAGCTGGCTGCTAATAATCCATAGCTGCCTATCGTATGTAGTGAATTTAGGTCTACTCCAGACGTGACTACTCCGCGAAACATGAATACACCCGACGCACTTGGATATGTCGCAATCAATACTGACGTTGTTGAATTTGTTCGACGGTACTCGTACGCTGCAACCTCTGCTGAACCTTGCACCTTGAATGCTTGTCCATCTGCTACTGCTGCACGACCCGTTGGCTCGTCAACATATACACCAGCCTGAATCAATGCCGCGTCTCTAGCCGATGCTGTTGCAATAACATCAAGCCCTGTTTGTACTCTATCTAAGCCTGTTTGAACACGGTCGGCTGCTGTTAAAACCGCTTTATCTGTTGCAATAACCGCCTGTGCTGTTGCAATCACGGCTTGCTCGGTAGAGATAACCGCCTGTGCTGTTGCAATCACGGCTTGCTCGGTAGAGATAACCGCCTGTGCCGTACTGATAACTGCCTGTTCTGTCGCTGTAACCGATGCTGCTACGGCTTGAGTAGCAGACGATGAAATAATGTCTTGAACGGGCAATGCCGTCACTGCAACGGCTTGCGGAGGCATAGTAAAGATTTTGGAATAAACAAGAATCCCTGCCAAGTCAAATACTTTTAATTCGTGATAAACGCTGCCATCATCAGGCTCTAGCAAAATTGTCGCCACGCCCAAAGAGTTGGTTGCAGTGCTATTCTTACTTAATAACTGTCCGCCAAAAATATCAGTAACCTGCGTTCTTTTTCGCTCAATAGTGACTCTTGCACCATTAATAACGCCTAATCCTAAAGCATTTGTTGATACTGTTAAAGCATACGTTGCCATACATCACCTAAAAATAATTAGCTTTGACTCTAAAGGATTTTCTTTTTGCATATCCCTGCTCTGCTTTTTGTTTGGCGTTATTCATGCCTTCGACATATTTTTGTTTATAAAACATGGATAAATTTGGATTACTCCACTCTTTGCTTGGTTTATCCATTAACCAAGCTAAAGCGCCATCAACAATGGTTTGTTTATGTTCTTCAAAAATTAACTCATCACAGCCTTGAGCAGCCTGTGTTGGCTTTAAAGAAACAGTAATGCGAACAGGATAAGCATTGTCAGGCGTAGGCACTAAAATGAGTGTTTTTTTATCAGGTAAAAAGTAATAACTAGGATTACCAGTTAAGGTTCGCCAATTACTAAAGTCATTCTCTAAATCATCTTGCGTTTTGGCTTCAACGGTTCGCTCATTGACTTTAATAGTCAAAACATCAGCAATAACGGTATCAACTGGCGTAATTAACTCATATTCACCATCGGTTGCTACAGTATAAAATCCGTCTAACTCTTTACGCCAAAAACCTGTGGTTTGACAAAAATCAATCACCGTTTGACGTATCGCTTCAATGATTAACGCCTTTGGACAAGTAGGCACATCAACTTGAACAAATGGTTGAAATTGAGAGTAAGGGACTGTTGCCATGATTATTTTTCCAAATCATTCTCTTTTAAAAACCTATCAGTGCAATATGCCGCACTTTTTAGAATTGACTCGGCTGTCTTTGATTTTCCACACTCCAAATACTGATTGGCAGCCATTAGCAAGCCATCAAGCAACTCATTTTTAACATCATCATTTTGAAGTATTCTTAACTTCCATTTTTCATATTCAACATCTGATACATTACTCACGTCAACCTCCTACCGCTTTTGGTTTAACAGCAGAATCCGAACCAATCTTTGCCTGCAATAGTTGATAAAAATTATTGAGATGCGCTTGAGCTGCGCTGTAATTAGGCGATTGCTCATCATCACCGCACCATATTGAGTACAACATCCACTCTTGTATGGCTGGTGCAAAATAATCGTCAATAGGGAATGTATCTGTCGTTGCCGTAATCGTTGGCAATACACGCACATAACTAATATCAATACCAATAACAGGCGATACAGGGGCAGGCGGATAAACATAAAACTCTTTAGGCTGTAATGGGTCATAGAAATACTCATCAATCACCGTTTGGCCATTGGTTAAATGCCAATCAGGAAGCAAAGCATCTTGCACCAACATATCAGCCTTACGAATTGCCCGACCTGCATCACTTAAACCGCCTTGCCCTTTATTACGAATACACTTGAGCAAACGCACACCATCAGCAGGTAATGTTTGTCGTGTACCTGCCACCAATAGCATCATAGCGGTATAACTAGCCGCATCAGGCCGATAAGATACTAAGGCTTGCAATGCTTCATTGAGCGTATTTATCAATACAGCATCAGGCCATG
>CAZQUL010000036.1:0-4286 GCA_964596525.1 uncultured Gammaproteobacteria bacterium
CCAATGCGGCGTTCTTAGCCATCATAACAACATCTTTAGTAAAACGATGTTCTTGGATCATTTCAAGTGATGGCGTTGCGTATTTACATGCAATGTCAATACCGCCTTCAGTGACATGGTCCCAAGTTACAATTTCTAAGGTTTCTTTAACGATATCACCTGTTGCAGTATCTAAGAAATCTTCAGTGATTGATCGTACAGAGAAGTACGTATTTTCACTTGTATTTTCCAAAGAGTCCGCTAGATACTGACCATACGGTCCTTTTGGTTTGACACGCCCACGAACAATGACAATGGGTGAGCCATTGCTATCCTTCATGGACTCTCTGTCCAAATAGACTTCTTTGATGTGGTGAGACACCATTGCTTCATCAATACGTAAGTTACGCAGCAAGAAATCTTTGTCAGACATACCAGGCGTACGATCAGGATGCTTATATTCGCCGTTTAAGACCCCTTTCTTGATTCGACGTTGTAAGATACTACTATCGTTCTCCAATAGCTTTCTAGCGGGTTCTAACGCGTAAAATGCACCAGCTTGATTGTAGTAGTTCAACGCACCCAATATAACGTCGTAATAGCCATCTGGATCACACACCAGTTTACCTTTTTTGTTAACACCAAGCAACGCAGTGCAGGTGTAACTAATAGCCGCAGTAGCCATCACACACTCCTATTTTCTCAATAATGTTTCGATAGGTTCTACTGATTTACTGGGGTTAATCAATGCAGAACGCAAACCTTGATCAAAATACGCACCATTTAAACGCGCTGTTGTGTTTGTTGCGCCCAACGATACATTTCGCAATGCTACGTTAACGCAATCTTTCTTCATCTCACTGTGACGGTAATACGTCATTTTCTGATCTGGATCGCGACATATTGACGCAGTAATCATTTCAATCGGAATATTGTTAGCTGCAATGTTGAACCCCGATAGTTCCGATGCAGTGTCAAATGTTTTGCCTAAATCTTCATAATCAAAAAAGGCTGGAGAATTACCTTTAGCCATGTATTCATCATAAACAAAATAACAAATGGTGTCTTGCATCACTAAGAATCGATTAGGTGTAAACACAGCCCCTTTATCAAACTCAAACTCGTAGTAATCTTCCCCATCAACATCAATGATATTGGTAGCCATAGGCGTCAACTGTATCATCGACATTGCACGCGAAACCGTGTATTCGTTGGCAACAACTAAAGCGTATGTTGCCAACACACGTATTTCGCTAGAGATAACCGCAAGCTTATGTTCCTCGTACCGCTTTGGCACGAGGACCTTTAGCTTCTGTTTTGTCAAAATGCTTCCATCATCCATTTCAACTAAAACAGACATTGCTAAATTAGGATTTCGGGTTAGTTTTGAAAAGTACATAACCCACCTTCATTATAACAATGTTTTAGGAACAAGTTTTGCTTGTAGACTGGCAGCAACAACGTCAGCAACTGTAGACGTGTAAATATCATTTCCATTTAACTTGTTAGAAATATCATCGCCAGCAACATGCACAATGACATCCTCGGTTAACTGCACAATGTTTGCCAATGTTAAACCAGTGATCACACCGCCTTCGTGTGTGCAATGAACTTCACCTATTTTGATTTCTACCAAGGTAGAGAACCAACGTGTTAACAAATCAATGGTGGATAACAACGCAATTTCGCGAATATCCATGTCACCATGTTCTTTGCGTAGCGTATCGATGTTGTCCAAGATAGTTCGGATATCGCGATTTTGAAACATGACACCGCAAACAATTTTTCGAACAGTGCGATATACGTTTTCTTCCGTAACGTCTTGCATATAGGTTTCTTGTAAGAAACCATCTAGTTTAATATGCAAGTTAGAACGCGTACCGTCAACTAAACGTTCATCCGGCAATTCGTTAATTGCTTTAGTGATGCTATCTCGAAGTGCAGATAAAACAATGCTGTATTCGCGACTATTTTGACCGCTACGAATAATGGCCAAACGCGATGCATAATCCCGCTCGTATTGATCTTTATTTTCAATTAACCAATTGTAATTCATGCTGCGATCTGTAACAGCAGAACCTAACAATGCCTCTGGCGTACCGCCCTCAGCCAACCATTGATCGTAAATATCGCCATTTACAAACAAATGGCCCATGTCAGGATACTGTGCCATGAATTCAGCATTTTCAGCAGGCCAATTTAAAACAAGTCTTTTTTGTTCACGATCAAACTGACGATGTTCAAACAAACGACAAATCATGCGACCAGTTTGTTCCAATACACCAGCCATCATTTCGCGATATTGTTCTAATGACATATCCAACCCTTCAGGCGGATTTTGTAATAATGTCCGTGTAAACAAATGAACCGCTAAATATTCATTGCGCGCTGCAATGCCACGACCGTCTAACCAATGAATGTTATAGCCATAGTCAGACGGATCTAGTCGTTTGGTAGTTTCACGATCCATGCTAGGTACAAAGTAACGCTGGTACACATTAACAACATAGTCTGTGCCAACAAACTCTAACCATTCTTCAATATCTTTATCGGCGCGCGTTACGCCTGTTTTTAACATAGCAACAATTTGTTCTACAGTAAGCGCAGGATGAACGTTAAACAATTCTACATCGCCATATGCAGGTGCGTCGTTAAAACGCCCAACCAAATCATGTAGCGTTCCGCTATCCCAAATGCTTTCAAAACGATCTACCACAATAGTCAGCGTATTTGCAATTGTGGTTTGATTGTTTTTTCGACATTGTTGAACATAGTCAACAATTTGGTTCACCAGCGGCGTTACAATAGTGCGAGATGTTGCAATAGTGTCGCGCACACTGTCCGCAAGCACTTTTGAAAACTGGTCACAGACATCGCCATGGCAATTGTCATTTGCGGTAATCACATTGTTATCAGGGTTACGCATCATCCAACAAAGATCTTGCAAGGTATTAATTGCGTCGGCTGGAATCAATGGCGATTGTCCACAATTCGTGTGAAGTGAGGGCGAATAGCATTTTGCAACCGCTTCTGATAATGGTGTCTGCGGTTTAGGAATAATGATGTATTTCGTTTCTATTAAATTTTGAACCATTGCAATAATGGCGCTTAGTGATGTACTGCGGATCATGTTTTTTGTCCTTTGAGTAATGGTGGAAGGAAAGCTTCTCAAATGATAGCATATACAGGATAGCCAAAAGGCTATCCTGTACAAACATTAGGATTTTCCACGATATGCGGCAACCGCACGTCTACCAATTTCTAAAAGCAATGAATTGGTGGTGCCAATTAATTCCCCAGATAGAGTAATACGGTTAGCAATTGACTGATAGCCAAAGATAGCGTCCAATGGAATCCCAGATTCCGTTTCATTGACATCAGACATAATTTCGCCCGTGACAGATTTCAACTGATTACTAAAAACCAGTTTATCACCTTCGCCAAATGTTTCAGGTCCCGTCACATAAAGCCGAACAACGGCTTCATCCAATGCCATGGGATGTCCATCTACACGGAAACCCACATCTACACGCCCATCTACTGCTTTCTTACCTAATTCTTTATACGTTCGACGAATGTCTCTATCACTAGCTTCAACCAAATGTTGAAGAGATGTCGACATGTCTTCAATTTCGCCTGTATAAAAAACTTCGATTTTATCCACAACACCTGTCATTTTTGCTAACGGTGTTGATGACGAAAGGTTAGAAAGTGTATTAATGGCCTCATCGTCAAACACATCTGAATTACCCTCCACTCGATTATGGATGGTACATAAAATGCTTTCGGATTCTAGCTTATCGCCCACTTGAACAAGGTTTCTTACCTCTTGATCAAAGGTTACTTTAATGTTTCTAATGTGGGTGGCCATAGTGACTAATTTATCAGCCATCTCTTGAGAGAGTGCAGATGAATCCTCTAAAGTTGTTTCTTTTTCCATGAGTGCTGTAAAAGCAAGTGTGGACATTTTAAACAACACTTGGGAAGGATCCAATGTATCCCGTTGAAAATAGCGAGTGTTATATACCAACGGATCTCCCTTTTTAAACGACTGACCCTCTTTTAAATCTGTTGCAATATCGTGCGGAATATCATGGCCAGACCATCGCCCAAACTGACGACCAATCAGATATTGACCTTTTTCACCGCCTTTAAATTCAACAGTAATTGTCTTATCCGTAATCGAAATAACTTTGCCATCTTCTTTAGCAACCTTCCCATACAAACCTTCACTTCGATGAATAACCACACGTTCATATCCTGTTCGAATAGGTGATGGTTTGTAGTTTTCACAGTGAGTTGTTTGA
>CAZQUL010000037.1:0-4044 GCA_964596525.1 uncultured Gammaproteobacteria bacterium
ATGCTAGTCCAAACACTCATTTTTTAGTTACTCTCACAAAATCGCGTAAATAATCATCCATAGCGGCATTTTCATTTTGATTAGCCACTAACTCAAAAACTTCAGGATTGTCATAGTGCATTGCACGACTGGCCGCCAAAATAGTGGCCACGGCTAAGTCAATTTTTTTAGCTGCAGCTGCTTTTCTTGGAAAAATGTTGTCATTGTGATCAGGTTTAACAACCACATTACCAAAGCACCAAGCTAGGACAGGATTGCCATCATGGTGCAATCGACCATCAGCTAATAACGATTCAATCCATTTCATAGCAGGGCTTAAAAGCTGCCAACGCATAGCAACATCAACACAATTAATGCCTTCATCAATTAAATGCGTACTTAACTGGTGCGCATTGTGCTGGTCATAACCAAACTCAAAAAAGTTTGACTGTTGATGACTGTCTAAAATATCGCGCTCAATCGTGTCAAAGTCTGTTGATGCACCTGGTGTAACAATCAAATGCTCGTTTTGCGCCCATACATAATATTCGTCAGGACGTTTTTCGCCGTTTATCGCTTCTTTACTTTCAACAACAGCTTCATTGATGTATGCGTTTGTGTATAAATGCCAGTGAATCTTGCTGTCATCACCTAAGCGTGGGTACATTTTTACCCATCCAGCAAGGTCCAAACGTGATGCTAAGTCCATACCACCAAAGCTAGGCACACCTTTAAACTGTTTTTCTGGTACCAAAGATAAGCCTTTAGCCCATGTTGATGCTGTTAACCATGACTGAGTTGAACCAACCCATTCATTAAGCGACTTTTGTCTAAAAATCGCCTCCATACTTGGCGATTGTTTAATTTTGTCGTACTTGTCTAATAAATAAGTGATCTGGAATGATGCGCCCAAACTCGGATTAGCTTTTTGCCAATTTTCGGGGTTACGCCAATCATCATTTTTATCTAAGCAAAAAATTAGGCCAAAATAACGTTCATGTATAGCCTTACCTTCCAAAATGTTGACTGCAATTGTACGTTCACGATAACAAACGCCCATTGTGTCATCACCAGCCGTAGTGATTGCTAAAATAAGCGGTTGCAAACGTGCAGCAATACCATCAGCAATAATGTCGTACATACTGCTATCTTTATGCGCGTGTAATTCGTCAATAATCGCACAATGTACGTTTAAGCCGTCCTTAGTCCCTTTCTTATCAGACGATACAGGCTTAAAAATACTACGGTTATGCTCTGCATAAACGGTGTATTGCGTTGTACTTACGCCAAATGTATTACAAAACTCTGGCGTAAACTCAGCCATGGACTTGGCATCTTCCCAAACGATCTTGGCTTGGTCATAGTTTGTTGCGGCTGCATACACTTCCGCCCCTGGTTCGCCATCAACAAACGCCATGTACAAACCTAACGCGGCTGCCCACGTTGACTTACCATTTTTTTTAGCAATCTCAACGTAGCAGTAAACAAAACGACGATACCCAGCAGAGTTAATCCAACCAAACAAATTAACCGTTACAAAAACCTGCCACGGCTCCATGATTAAACGCTTACGATTGCCGTGACGGTCAGGCCGTGCTAATTCGCCTTTAATGTGTGGCATAGTCTCAATGAAGTAACAAGCGTGAGCTGCTCTATCAGCATCTAGCTTGTAGTCAAAATCTTGGTCATTAGAGCTACGCTTAAAATCATTCAAAAAACGTTTACACGCTAACTTCTCTAATCGACCAGCAACACGCTTACCCTTTAAAACATCGTCAACGTATTGCTTAGCAATGGCCAGATAATCTCTCAATGCTGAACCCTTGCGCCAAAATTAGCATATAAGCCTTTGGGTTCTTTGGGTTGTTCCGCATCTTCATCAAACAACGAACCTTGAACACCTATTGCTGTGTTCGTTTTTAATGTTGAACGACTGGAAGGAGTCATACCAAACTCTTTACACAACTTTAAAATATCATCATGCAAACGATTACGAATATTCAACCAAACCGATTGCACCAAGTAGCCATTTGGCGTGGTATCAACCCACGTATCAATTTTTACTAGCTTGGCCTCAACTTTTTCTAAGTCAGCAATGTCTTTGCACAACAAACCAAACGCAATACCGTCAACATCGGTTAATAACCCAGCTTCAAGCAGCAAAGGTGCCAATTCTTCCCATACCTGTTTAGGCATTTTAGGAAATTTTTTAGGCTGTTTTGGTAACTCGCTTTTGGGCTGTGGCGATTTATCAGGTGCTTTTAAGTAAGGTGTCCGACCTTTCAAATCTACAACTTTGCTCATAAGTACCTCTCAAGGGATACCCCCCCTAAAGTCAATTTTTTGGGCGCAAGAAAATTTGTAGGGGGCGCGGTCTTTAGGGGATACCCTTTTTAGACTTTTTTACCCCCTACCCTTAATTTTTTGATGCTGGTTTTGACCAAGAACCCATGTCTTCTGAAGCTGTTTTAGTGTCGTGACAGCGTTTACAAAGGGCTTGCCAATTGCTCTTGTCCCAAAATAATGACTTATCACCCTTGTGTGGTTTGATATGGTCAACAACATTGGCTGCTTTGGTGAAGCCATCACGCTGACACATCACACACAAAGGATTGCTTTCTAAAAACTCTAATCTAGCTTTACGCCATTGATGATCGTAACCACGTTGATGCGCGGTACCACGATAAGAATCTTTTTGTTTAACTTGATCTTGATGATCTTGGCAGTAGCCATTTGCTACAACGTACTTTCGACAACCTGCTTTATTGCATGGCTTAGCTGGCAACTTAGGCACTCAAAACCACTTATTAATTTTTTTAATGTCTTTACCGATAGCATCAACAGGGCTTTTGCTATCACGCCATTTTTGAATGACAACTCGAACCACTGACCACAACAACCAAGCAGGTACGGCACACATAAAGCAAATACCCAATTGGCTTTGAAAAGAGTAATGCCCAAAGCTATACGCTTCAATAACTAGCGGCCCTACAAACAATGAAGAGCCAAATGCACTAGCAACCATACCAAACAATTCTGTTTTTGTTTTGGGTGGTGTTAATGCAATCATAACCAATGCAGCAAGCACGCCTACTAATAACCAACCACTAAAAACTAACAAGCCACTGATAATGTTTAATAATGTGTAAGATTCGTTTTGCATTACCATGTCTTGTTTAGTCATCATTTTTAGTTATTCCAACAGTGCATTTAATATTTAACTCTGGTGCTGGCAATGTGGCACAGCCACTAAAGGCTATGCAGATTAAAATTAAAAACATGGCTTTCAATTAGGAATACCAACGCGGTTAGCAATCCAACCGAATACAAAATCTTCATTTGCTGGCCGCGCTTGTGATAAATCAAGATAACGCGCACATTGCAATCCGTTCATTGCTTTTAGTAAAACAATACCGCCCTTGATGCCACGCTTAGCATAGAACGCATGAAGTGCTTGAATGGTTGCACGACCCATAACGCCATCTTCTTTAACGTCTGCATACAATTTGCCTTGGCTGTTAAATGCGTTTAAGCATTTTTGCAAAAACAGGATTGCCCACGCATTACCCATGTTTACGCCCGTGTCGAACATCTCAATAGCTAAATCTTCGCTCATACGACAAATGTCATTAAGCTGCATTTTGTCCCAGTAACGCGCGTAATAAATACTTGAAGCAATATCTAATGTCAGCTTAGACATATCACCCATGTAACCATTTTCACGAGCAACCGCTTCGGTAATGCCGTATTTTGTTTTGCCGCCCAAGTCGTTAGGGTGATTGCTATAACCACCCTCAGCAATAATCACTTTTTCAAAAGCCTTTTGGAATGATGATTGCGGCATGATGATTACCTTAAAACTGGCATAAAAAAACCCGCACAAGGCGGGTAACAGGGTTATGCTAACGATGGACGCAACTTTCCTGTCAAAAACATAACGTAGTCATTGGGTTTGTGGCAATAGTTGGAATATATTCAATTGGTGAGAAGTATTCTCAAAATTAAAGCAATTAGTTGTTTTTTCTTTGTTTTTTACAAAATAGGCTTTTACGGTACGCTTGCCAG
>CAZQUL010000038.1:0-3744 GCA_964596525.1 uncultured Gammaproteobacteria bacterium
ACTTGTAATAGTTTATTGGGTATTCGCTGCCGCCTGTATAGACTGCTGGAGTATATGAATAAAGCAGCGCACCGCCCATGCGAGTATCGCCACTCCAATAAATACGACTATAAGCATCGTCAGCAATAGGCGAGCGAATAACATTAACCTTATCAGAAAAGCGAAGCCAGTACGCATTTGCACCTACTTTCCACCGATGGATGGATTCAATGTTTTGCCCTGTTAAGGCCAGTGTTGCGTCCTGTGTTAATCCATACAAAGGCTGTATCAATCCCGATTCAAAGCGACAGTTTTGCGCGGTTTCTGCATTGCTATCGGGTAGCAGATAAGGGCTAAACTTTGGGATTGTACCTTTGAACGTATTAAACTTTAGGCGCATAGATTCACCCGATTATCAAACCAACCAAACGTAAATTCTTCGTTTTGTTGTCGTCTTTGGCCTAGCTCAATATATCGCGCACCTTGCAAGCAATTTATTGCTTTTAGCATTACGCTTGCTCCTTTTGCACCGCGTGTCGCGTAAAACTTATGTAACGTATCCAATGTTGTCTTTCCAATCGCGCCATCTTCTTTAATATCGCTATACAACTTACCTTGTCGATTAAACGAATTAAGACAGGTCTGCAAAAACATCACCGCAACAGCACCGCCCATATTGACTGCGGTATCAAACATTTCAATAGCAAGCTCTGGTGACATTTTTGCCACTTCATTTAGTCGTAATTTGTCCCAAAACTCAACTTTATAAATTTGTTTGGCTGTTTCAATGGGCATATCACGCATAGATGCACTATAACCATAATGAGTCGCAAGGCGTTTTGTAATACCCCACATGGTCTCGCCGCCAGTATCGTTAGGATTGTTGCTATATTTACCTTCAATTCCAAATGTATGAGCAAAAGCTTTTTCAAAGTTTGACATACTAGGAGACCTTAATAATCAAATAACCATAACTAGCCGATGCTGTAACTTGTACAACCAAGCTATTAGTTAAATTACTACCACTTAAAACATTTACGTTTGATGATTTTTCAATAACTGTAAATGCTTTGCCAACTAAATCAACAGGCACAGGAACACGATCAGTTGTAGCACTATGCCAATCCATATACAGATAAGTACCTGATGTGTGGCGAACCGCATAACACGAAGTACGCGAAGAATTACGTTTATAAAAGCATCGGTACGCAACTGCGCTAAAATAGTCACCTGCGGCTAATGATGTTTGTAAGCCGTCAATACACGACATATAGATTTTTGATAGCTCGCTAATCTGTAGTGCCTTGTTTGATGCGTTTGTACGTCTAATATCACTAGCTGCATCAAGCACAGGCAAATAACCGACAGCCATGCCTACATTATCGTTTAGCTGTAAAACACGGTCACATAACTGTTTGCCTGCCTCGCATTTATCATGCGTAAAATTGATACGACTGGACGCTGTGAACGAGGTCATGTCTTGCAATGTGCTAAAATCGTAAGAAATTGACTCATGAATAAAAGGTAATGAGTTTGGAATGTAATAACGTATATCGCCAAACCCTGTCATAAACTTTTGACACTGAATAAACATAATATCTTGAAATGCTGCTACTGCATTGAGTGCTAAAAAGTCTGTGTATATTGTGCAATTGCCATTCGTGTCAAACACATAACTAATACTTACGCTTAAATCACTTGTACCTGTGTAGTCATCAGGCGTTGGCGATAGTCCAACTTGAGTTATTAACCACTCAACAATGCTACTTTTATTCATAATCTCGTAAGATTCATGAAAAGACGCATTGTCGTAGTAATAAAAAGTACCGTCTAATGTCGGTAATGTCTGACCATCAACCGCACATTTTAAGATGCGATTTTTGATAACAGGAAACCAACCCAGACTACTCACTGCGCTAGGTGTAAACGATGCTGTATTTGTTGCACCGCTTACATGAGTCAATGTCCCACTCACAAATGCAGCGTTGCTAGTCCGCGCTGTAATAGATATGACGTTTGTTTGTGTATCAATGATTACCCACTGATTTGTGCCGTCAGTCCATACACTGCCAATATCAACACTCGTTTTTACATGACCTGTCACTGTACAATTTGTTTTTACATAACCATGATTCGCGCCTACTGTTGAGCCAGTGACGCGATAAGGTGCTGCATCGTCTGCGGCTTGTTTAAACAATACGTTATCAAGTTGGTCATCGTAAAAATTAAAAATTGCGCTTGTACTTAGATTAGGTACACCAAAGGGCTTGATTGTGTGTTTGATTTTTTGTGTATCGCTACCTGCAATCACACACTCAATATATGATGTGGCTGCACTGTCTAGCACCATTTTTGCAACAATGTTACTCGGTAACTCTCTAATACCACCCTGCACATAGTCTTTATCTAAAAATTTATATGTGCCGTAGGGTGCGTAATTTGTTACGCTAGAGCCTGCTTCGACTTGCATATTTGAGTATGTCGGCACTGTTGGCGAATACAGATTGATAATCATGTGAGTTGCGCCCACAGGCGCAGTCACAGTCAGGGGGAGTGTTGTTGTTCCGTTATAGCTTCCCGATATTGCTGTTGTTGTCGAATTGCTTGTAAAAAAAGACAGCCCTTGCCTTCCTCTTGTGCCACTAATCGTGTATGTTTGTCCCGCCGTTACAGGTATGTACCCGCTAGTTCCCCATCCTGACGCTGTCATTAGATTGCCTGTCGTACTGTCAATTAATTTACCTGCTTTAACTAATGTTAAATCTAATAAATTTGGGTTAGTAACATCAATCTCATAAACTTTGTTGATTGTGTCCAATTCTGCTCGCACCGCATCAGTTAAATTAGCTCGCCCAACAAGCCGTTTTGTATTAAACCACGCCTCGTAATTTGTTGCGCTAGAACCTGCTTCAACTTGTATTTGTGTTGGCTCAGTAATAACTGTTGAGTACACATTCATAATCATGTGAGTTGCGCCCACAGGCGCAGTCACAGTCAGAGGGAGAGACGCAGTACCGTTATAGCTTCCCGATATTGCTGTTGTTGTCGAATTGCTTGTAAAAAACGAAAGTCCTAATCGCTTAGTTGCGTTTGCGCTAATCGTGTATGTTTGTCCCTCTGTGACTGGAATATAGTCGCTAGTTCCCCATCCCGACGCTGTCGTTAGATTGCCTGTGCCGCTATCAATGTTTTTATTTGTTTTTTTGGCGGCTGGATTGTATAGATTTTTTGGATAAACAAACGTAACTGCGTTTGTGTCAATATCAGATTTAAACGTGTTTAGCGTGTTAATTGACGTTGTGTTTGCTGTAATTGCAGCTAATGATGGGTATGTTTTTTGATGAACAGCTGTGCCACTGCTGTTTAGGTATAAATCAATGTAGTCATTAATTCCTGCGCTAACAACATTAAAATATTGTCCGTTTGTTGTAGCTGCTATGCCTGCTGATGTTGTTGTGTAAACTTTTCCAGTGGCATTAGCTGCATCTCTTGCCAATTCTGCTGCTGTTTGTGCGTTACTTGCATTTGTTGCACTTGTGGCCGCATTTGTCGCGCTTGTGCTTGCCGCACTAGCACTGTTACTAGCATTGGTTGCACTGGTTGCAGCGGCACTAGCACTATTACTAGCATTAGTTTCACTGGTTTGCGCTGCGTTTTTTAGTGTTAATGTATCTTCTTTTGCTTGTACGGCTTGGTATGCTGAAGCACTGATAATATCGTTTAGAGGCAAATCATCAATATCTGCATCCTGTGGCGGCATTTGAA
>CAZQUL010000039.1:0-3734 GCA_964596525.1 uncultured Gammaproteobacteria bacterium
TCCTAAAAATACCCTAATCCTAAAAACAAATTCTAAAAACCGTAGGAATGTTGGACGCACAACATGAGCAATATTCAGTCCGTAGAACAACAGCTTAAAAATGCAGGGCTATTAATAGAAAAAGCCTTAACATTTGGCAAACTTATGCGTGTTGCAGCAACTAATGTACATGGAAAACGTAAAGCCAAAGCAGGTTGGTATGCACTTTATGAATACACGCGAAAAAATGGCGAAGTCATTATTTGTGGAGCATTTGGCAATCACACATTAACAATTCAAGAAACAATTAAAAACGACATCAAAGAATGGACTCAACAAGAACGCGATGAATACCGCGCAAAAATGTTAGAACAAGAAAAAGCAGCCGAACAAGCCACCAAAGACGCGCAATATGCTTGTATAGCCAAAGCACAAAAGATATGGCCAAACCTGCCAGATACTGGGGTTAATGAGTATCTTAACCGAAAAAAAATTAAAGGCTTTGGCGTTCGTTTTTGCAAGGGGCAATTAGTTATACCAATGTTCAACAAAGGTGAACTTGTTAGCTTGCAATGGATTAAGCCTGATGGCCAAAAAACTTTTATGACAGGAACACCAAAAAAGGGCAGTTACTTTTTAATTGGTAAAATTACTGAACAAACAAACATTGTGGCACTGGTTGAGGGTTATGCCACAGGTGCAAGCGTACACATGGCGACTGGTTGGCCAGTTTTTGTTGCTTTTGATGCAGGGAATCTTGAGCCAGTTGCCGTACAAATACGCCAAAAATTTGAACATATCAAAATAATTATTTGTGCTGACAAAGACGATAGCAGAGTAGGCGAACAAAAAGCACAAAAAGCAGCACAAGCCGTTAATGCGGTTGTCGTATTGCCAGTTTTTAAGGGTGCAGCATGACATTAACCGATTTTAACGATTTACACGTTACACAAGGCATTGATGCAGTTAGACAACAACTGTTTGATGCTGCTTTTCAACAGCCTAACGCTGAACAAAATCCCTCCCAAGCCCACCCTGTCATGGGTGAGAAAATAGCAGTGAATAACAATTTATTTGGTCGTTATAGCCATAATGAAATAATGGCGAATTTTGCATTGATATATGGCACAGATTGCGTGTGGGACTACAAAGAACGCAAGCAAATGAAGATTGGCGCATTAAATCACTTGCTTGGTAAAGATGCGTTTAAGGATTGGAAAGAAAGTCCGATTCGTAAAATTATTAAAGGCTTAGTGTTTGAACCTTCTGGCAACATTTCACCCGAAGAAGTTAACCTGTTTACAGGATTTCCGCTCACACCCTCACCTTTGGGGGCAAGGGGTTGCGAAAAGATACTAGACCATGTTTTTAATTTATGCCAACAGCGTGAAGCTGAATTTAGATGGTTGTTAAACTGGATTGCGTACCCTTTGCAAAAAAAAGGCGCAAAAATGGACACCAGTATCGTTATTTATGGTGAAGAAGGCACGGGTAAATCGTTTTTGTGGGAAAAGATCATAGGAAAGATTTACGGTGAATATGCAATCACGGTAGGTCAATCACAATTAGAGAGCCAGTTTAATACTTGGCAATCATCAAAATTGTTTGTCTTATGCGAAGAAGTCGTAAGCAAACAAGAACGTTCACAACATAAGGGTAGGCTCAAGCATTTAATTACAGGTAAAACTGTTCTAATTAACGAAAAAAGCCTGCCAGAGCGTCAAGAAAACAATTATGCCAATGTTGCGTTTTTATCTAACTCGACAATTCCTTTAGAACTGGACACAGGTGACAGACGTTACTTGGTGTTGTACTGCGATATTGTGCCAAACAGTGATTATTTTAAGGAATTGTTTAATGAAGTAAATAACGGCGGTGTAGAAGCGTTTTATCAATACTTATTAGAGCTTGATTTAACAAAATTTGATGAGCATACCAAGCCACCAGTCAATGAAGATAAAAAGAACCTAATCAACGTTAGCTTGCCTTCTCCTTTGTTGTTTGTGAACGAATGGAAAGATGGATTTTTAGATATTCCTTATTGTTCCTGCACCAGTAGCGATTTATTTAACGAATACATTAGATGGTGTGAACGTAATAACGAATTTAAAAAACGTAATAGGGACTTCGTGGCTGAGGTTAGACGTGTGTTGGTGTATTCGCGCCATGATTTGATGCTTAACAGTATGTCGAGGCGTACACAGCGCGTTTTTGTGTCTGATGATGATTATAAACATTGCTTAGAAAAAGACTATGTAAAACGCATAGACGAATCTTGTATGAGATTTAAAGATGCAATTGCAACAAGACGTAATCCAAACGGAGATTAACACCATGTTCCGACACATAAACAGCATCCGACACTATGTCCGACACTATGTCCGACACCACCAAACCCTTGAGGCTGTAAGCGTCCGACACATCCGACACTATAATGCGCGTGTGCATGTGTGCGCCTGTGTGCGCGAATACATATATCCATGTGTCGGACGTGTCGGACGTGTCGGATGTATGTATATATTATTGAAAAATAAATAAAAAAATATCCGACACTATATCCGACACATAAACAATATCCGACACCAAGAATTAAAAATATGAAAAGAACACTCACACAAGTCACTTTAGATTGCTTATTAGCGTTTTATTTAAACAGTGCTGAGCAAGCCGATAAGGTTTTAGTAGCCAATTTAGACAAAGTAAGTGCCAAAAACCGAAAAGTATTAGAGCAAGTTTTAGAACGTAGCCAAGACATGAAAGAGCGTTACTGGCACGCAATAGCTGATGAACTGCATAAACAAGCAATTGCTGATGATTTAAACGTTGAGATGATTGCACCTAAACCACTGGTGCAAGCTAAACAAGCAATCAAAGAACAATCAAAACCGTTCGTGTTTGGTATGTGAGGGTATTGTCATGGGTCAATCCGAGATTGAATGGCTAAAAGCCGAAAATGCACGTTTAACAAAACAAAATGAGCAGCTCATAAAAGACTTGCATCGCATTGATAACGCACGTCAAGCGGCTGTTAATCAGTGTGCTGTTATGGCTGAGGAAGTAGAGCGTCTTAATAGTTTTCTTGCCTATGGTGACGTGATGAATGAGGCAATTGGGGAACGTGGAGAGGCTTGCTTAAGTATTGATGTGAGCAACCTATGAAACAGTCATCAATAACACCACAGGTTTTAGAAATGCTATTGGATAACTGGGGCTTGTTTGTTAGCTCAGGTTCGTGGGGGCCAAAGGTGGCAACTCAGTGTGGCAGCATCGAACGCGAATGGAATAGCAATCTATCGCGTTATGTTTGGGATGATGCACGGCCAGTTAAAGACACGGCTTGCGATGATGCACTGGGTTTTATGGTCGAAAACATTATTCGTGCGTTGCCAATTGATTACGTGCGCGTATTGCTTGATTGGTACGCGCATAAAAAATTTGATATGTGCAGCTACCGAAAATCAATATTGATAAGTGCAAAAGTTGAAATACAAGAAAAGTTGGAGGGTATGAGCTATGCGTGAACAATCCTTAAACGATAGAATCTTAAAAATCATTTTATTATCTGGTACTGCATTAACAGCTATTGAGATCATTCGCTTATTGCCAGACGCAATTGAAGCATCTGATTTGTCTTCACGCTTATCTAAATTGGTTAAGCGTAATGACCTAGCAACTGAAGATCGTCCACGTATTGCAAAAACTGGCAAGCGTACCGTAAAAGCCTATTTTGTAAAAAACAAAGAAAAAACAACTAA
>CAZQUL010000040.1:0-3693 GCA_964596525.1 uncultured Gammaproteobacteria bacterium
ATTAAACAAACCTTAGCACTTAGAGGAAAAAGAAGTCGTAACAAGGTTTCCGTAGAAGAACATTATATTAATTGATAAATTCAATGATCTTTCTACAGGTTTGCCGCCACGAAAGCCTTTGCAGCCAGTAATGGTTCAATCAGCGACTTCAAAAAAATAAATAGATTGATTAAATGCAAGTTGGGTTTCTTCTCAAAGAAAACCAGCGATCTCTTCAAACTGCGGGGAAATCCTTAGAGCTGTTGGCTACCGCGGCAAACTGGTGACAGTTTGTGCAGCAGTTAGGGTAGCGCCCTAACGGATGGTAAAAACGCCAACAGATTGGACTATCCGCCACCAAGCCTCTTTATCGTAATAAAGAGGAAGGCTCACAGACTGTAAGGAGAGAGGTCTTATTAAAAGGCTTAACAGACAGTCGGTCCCTGGGAGAAATCCCAGTTCAATGTGGAGGAATCTACGGGAGGAAATGCCTGTGGAGGAGAGCCCATTGATGGTAATGGATATGGCAAATGTTCCGTAGGTGAACCTGCGGAAGGATCATTCATAATATGTTTGTTCTTCTATAACTCGTGTTCATTTGCTGGCTGTGCCGGCAAAGTATACCTATTCTAGGTTTTTACTGTTAGCAAAGCACCTAAATATCTTAAATTTTCAACGATGGATATCTAGGCTCCTATACCGATGAAGAACGCAGCGAAATGCGATACGCAATGCGAATTGCAGAACCGCGAGTCATCAGATCTTTGAACGCAAGTGGCGATGGCTATGGCCATCATGTTTGTTTCAGTGTATCCGGTTAATTACATCAAAGAACTTAATGTGATTGAAGCAATTCTCTCACCAAGTACGAAGTTACTTCAGTGGAACGCCTAACCGAAACAGTCACTAACTGGTGATCATCGTTTAGAGCCCAAACTGGTAAGCAGTAACTTGACAGGAAGTTATCCACTAATGATACCTGAAATAAGCAAGATTACCCGCTGAACTTAAGCATATCAGTAAGCGGAGGAAAAGAAAATAACAATGATTACCTCAGTAGCGGCGAGTGAAGAGGTAAAAGCCCAAGATGTAAATCTGCAGCACAACTGTAGAATTGTAATCTAGAGAATTCCTCAGAGGGGGAGACTTGTCATAAGTTCTTTGGAACAAGGCACCATAGAGGGTGAAAGTCCCGTCTTTGGATAAGTCGAACCGTATGAGTAGTTTCCAAGAGTCGGGTAGTTTGGGAATGCTGCCCTAAGTGGGAGATAAACTTCTCCTAAGGCTAAATATAAGATAGGAGACCGATAGCATACAAGTACTGCGAAGGAAAGATGAAAAGAACTTTGAAAAGAGGGTTAAAAGACTTGAAATCGTTGAAAAGGAAGCAGTAAAAGAGAAATTATAGCCGGCGAATTAAGCTACTCGTCTAAGCTGAGGGGTGGAGGATACTTCATAGGGTCCTTGCTTTACAGTGAAAACTAGTAGCGTTTCGCAGGTGAAAGGCAAAATGGCTTTCCTTTGCAATAATAAAGCTGAAGCAGATTGTTAGGCCTGAAATTGCAAGGGAGAGTGAGGGATTAGATAATGATTTTGCCAAAATGGCTTTTACTGACCCGTCTTGAAACACGGACCAAGGAGTCTACTCATTATGCGAGTGTTAGGGTGGAAAAACCCAAACGCGTACCGAAAGGGATGCAAGATGTGAAGCGCAAGCCGCAACATCAACCAACCTTGATTCTCCGATGAAGGGCTTGAGTAAGAGCATAATTGGTAGGACCCGAAAGATGGTGAACTACGGTTGAGTAGGGTGAAGCCAGGGGAAACTCTGGTGGAGGCTCGAAGCGTTACTGACGTGCAAATCGTTCGTCAAACTTGACTGTAGGGGCGAAAGACTAATCGAACCATCTAGTAGCTGGTTCCCTCTGAAATTTCTCTCAGGATAGCAGGAACAGTTTATGCAGTTTTATCAGGTAAAGCTAATGATTAGTGGACTCGGGGGTCTGAGACTCTCGACCAATTCTCACACTTTAAATTGGTAAGAACTTTCAGTTATCTTAATTGAACTGAAGGGACGAATGCATTGTTTCTAGTGGGCCATTTTTGGTAAGCAGAACTGGCGATGAGGGATGAACCTAACGTTGAGATAAGGTGCCAAAATTCACGCTCATGAGATACCATAAAAGGTGTTGGTTAGTATAAACAGCCGGACTGTGGCCATGGAAGTCGGCAGCAGCTAAGGAGTGTGTAACAACTCACCAGCCGAATTAACCAGCCCTGAAAATTGATGGCGCTAAGCGTGATACCGATACTCAACCATTAAGGCAAACAGAAGCTTTAATGAGTAAGAGGGCGTGAATACTGTGCAGAAGGCTTGGATGTGAATCTGGCTGGAACAGTATTTAGTGCAGATCTTGGTGGTAGTAGCAAATATTCAAATGAGAACTTTGAAGACCGAAGTGGAGAAGGGTTCCATGAGAACAGCATTTGTTCATGGGTTACTCGATCCTAAGACATAGGGAAATTCCTTGTAATACATGCGATCTTACGACCGCATTGTCAAAAGGGAATGAGGTTGATATTCCTCAAGCTGGATGTGGTGGCAACGTGGCAACACAAACAAACTCGGAAACGCCGGTATGTGCAACTGGAAGAGTTCTCTTTTCTTCTTAACAATCTATCTCCCTGAATGGATTATCCAAAGCAAGGGATATACGGTTGGCAGAGCAGTTCACCATCGAACTGTCAGTGATGCTCATAACGGCCCTTGAAAATCTGAGTGAGGTATCCAAACACACCAGGTCGTACCCATAACCGCATCAGGTCTCCAAGGTTAGCAGCCTCTGGTCGATAGAATAATGTAGATAAGGGAATTCGGCAAATTAGATCCGTAACTTCGGGAAAGGGATTGGCTCTGAGGATTGGGTTATAGTGGCTGACATTGAACGGGGAACTATGAAAGAGCTGAGCAATCGGATCTGGATTGGTGAACCAGGATTTATCAGTTAACTTACGCCAGCAACAATCGACTCAGAACTGAAGCGGACAAGGGGAATCCGACTGTTTAATAAAAACATAGCTTTGTGATGGAGTGAAAACTTGTTGACACAAAGTGATTTCTGCCCAGTGCTTTGAATGTGAATATGAAGTAATTTGTAGAAGCTCAGGTAAACGGCGGGAGTAACTATGACTCTCTTAAGGTAGCCAAATGCCTCGTCATCTAAACTTATTGGATGAGATAGGTGGGGTGAAAAGCCTAAGCCACCTAGTCTAAAAGCTTAATATCATAATTAAGATTCTGAAGAATTATAATACTAAGCTCTTAGGCGACATACCTTGTACAGGGAACTCCTTTAATTGGAAATGTTTGTACCACCTTAAAATAGGAAACTTTTTAAGGGAACACGGTTAATGGCCGTACCCAATGGTAATAACCAAGCATTTCTTACGGAGAATCCTGTGTCCAGTATCTAAGGTCGTTATGCTAGACTATGATACGTTCGCAGAGACTGAACGGGTATGGGTTCACTAAACTGCCTTAAGCAAGCAGTGTGAGCTTAAGATACAGTCCGGCCCCATCGGATAATAAACTTTGGGGATTCACCGAATTAGTGACGCGCATGAATGGATTAATGAGATTCCCACTGTCCCTATCTACCATCTAGCGAACCCACAGCCAAGGGAACGGGCTTGGAATAATCAGCGGGGAAAGAA
>CAZQUL010000041.1:0-3684 GCA_964596525.1 uncultured Gammaproteobacteria bacterium
TTAGATGGGCTCTAACGGCTTCTTGCACCTCTTTTAATTCGGCAATAGAAATGTTTTCTTGCTGTTCGGATTTTTCATTACGTAATTTAGCCATGATCGCAATCACCTTTCTTTAACAATGGATGCCATACGGGAAGTTCATTACGCATAATTGATTCCCATATAGCGTTTAATTTAGCAAGGGCAACCCCATGCTTAGACACAAATGAAACATTCCAACCAGGGATGTTTCTATCGATCCAACCTTGAACAATGCGCAACTCTAGATCTTGTTTATCTTGCTGAGCATTCAATCTAGAGAATATCGCATCAATAACCCAAAACCCTTGTACGTTACACGCAAACGTAAATTCAATATAACGTTTACTTAACGCATGGTTTAATAGTGATTCTTCGTAATCCCAAAATACAATGTTGGGGTGCGCAGCGTACCACTTACCACAACTATTGTTTAGACCAGTACATTTTTCGATTGCATGATTTTGCTTAGCTTTTAATTCAGCTAATGATTCATAATCCACAAAAAACAATGTGTTCACCATATCACCTCATTATTGCTTATCTAGCCATTCGTGAAAACCATGGTACCATCCAAACAATCCACCAATGCAAAACCCAATGCATGCAAAGATAAACGTCCAAAAAGCAATTTGAGATTCTTTTACTTGTAATCCTGAACAGTACCAATTTGCACGACAGTTTTGTTCTTGCTGAAGTCGTTCAATATAGTTGTTATGCAAACATTCTTGTACTCGTTCTAACCCATCTTCTTCTTCACGCCAAACATATCCAGTTGAATAACTGGTACAGTGTTTGTAATTTGTTTTACTGCCACTCCCGGCAAACGCTGTGTTTATTGTCAAAAGCGCAATAAACAACACACACCATTTAATTGTTTTCATCGATATATTTTCCTCAGTAAAGGGTCACTATTATAGCGACTTTAGTTAAAATGTATAACCTATCACTTTAATAATGTATATTTGTTCTAAATTGCAACAACGGCATATAGGCTACCGTTTGGTAGCCTATATGTTTTATGCCGCATTAACAACAGGATCAATTGTTTTAACAGCTTTCTGACAAAGCACTATAACCGCTCTAGACGCTGAGAAAACAATATTGGCTATCTGACTACAGGGATGAATATAAGCCGTCGTTAAATAGCTGTTAAAGCGTATAGCGGAGCGATAATAAGGTCTTAATGACATATCGGGACCTTCTAACTCTTCCATACGTTCTACTAGATCATTTGTCGATTCAATTAAACGATCTCTCAACTCATAAATCCGTTGTAACGATTTATCGTAGTCTTTCATCTTGTCTAACATTAACTCTACTTTCTCAAGTAAAATTAATATCTCGCTAGCACTGGGTGTAAAGAACTCTCGCTCTTTCCATTCTTCAACACTACCATTTTCTTTAGTTGGTTGAACCGTCACGTAATTTGCCATAATGCTTTCGGCGCGTAATATAGGTTCCGTAGTTTGCGCGATCGGCATCTGTTTAATAAAGACAGATTTGTTATTTGGCAAATGTGGACCTGCTTTGTAATCGCCTGTAAAGCGACTGTCTATGATGTTTTCTGGTTTATACATCGTTGGAAAATTTCGTTGACATAACGGCAATGCATCGTTAGAAATATCGTTCAAACGATTATCCTCACTACCCCCGTCAAAACTTTCCATTCCCGTAATCACATCATCATAAACCTGTTTAGCTACTTCACTAAACTCCCCATAATAGAAATCTGCATGGACAACCAAACAATCTAAAGATTCATTGATTTTAATCAAATCTTTAGGCGCTTTGTTGTTTGTAGAAAGCATATAGATTTCAGACCCTACTTTCATTTTGATAGGACGTTTATCATTGTATCCTGGATTGTCTTTTAGTTTTTTGCGGATTAAATACATGGCAACGCGCATGCGTGGAATTAAACCAAACAATGCTTTAAAGAACTTAGACGCGGCATTCCACATTCGTATCATGGCCTCTAACATCGTTTTCCATATGCTAGAAACAAAGGATTTAAACCCTTCCATGGAAATACGTTTGCCTTTGTATTTCCCTAAAGAACGCGTGATTTCTTTAGGTGCAATATCGGTGCCAGCCGTTGTCATATACGCAACAGTATTAACCAAAAACAAATCGGTTTCTGTTGCATGTTCAATAGATGGTGCAACTGTAATCAGTGCGGATAGATTTTCGGTGGTATCTGCTAATCTGTCAATGTGCATGTGTTCAGTGCTAATGTCAGATAATGCTGTCATAGCAGATTGTAATAAGACGAAATCGCTATCGTCGGCAATGTCATCAGACATAAAAACCTCCGTAAGTACGGCATACGGAGACGGCAAAAGCCGTCTCCGTATGAGTAGACTAAAGCAGATGTTAATTAAGCGCTTTTGTATTGGCTTAATGAACGTTCTACCCAAGTAATGGTTGCACGACCAACCGCTAAACAATATTGAATAAATTGGTTTTCAAAACGAATACCTAATTGGTAAGCAGCTGACATGCCGATAGCAACGTCTTTTACGATGCGAACTTTAACTGGCACCGCATCTCTGTCTTTTTCGGTGTTAGCAATAGCTTTCTTAGCCGCTTTGTCCATTTTATCAAATTGTTTATCGCGTTTTTCCCATGACTTTTTGTAAGTGATGATGTGTTCGCAAATATCGGACAACTCATCCATCAGTGAACGAATATCGGATGAAGACAATGTTTTAAAAGAACCTGATGAATCAGTATCTTTTGGCTTTTCTTTGGAATCAATAAAACGAATGCCTGCGTTGCGTGCAAAACGCGCCATTGTCAATGTACTCGTTTTATTTCCAGATTTTACAATCCCATCGTTAGGTTCGAAACATGCAATTTGTTTCGAACCAAATAATTCGACAGATGCGGTTACTGTAATGTCGGCTCCAAAACGCTTATTTGCTTGGTCAACTGTCCCGCCAGTTGCCTTAATAGAATTTTTTGCTTCAGAAATTAATGCCATAAATTCAGTTACTAAGTTTTTTACACCTGCAGCTTTGCTGCCGCTGCTTTGGGTAGCGTAGTAAGTTGCGACGTCTTTAACGTTGGCATATGCCTTCCCAGTGCCAAAATCATCGTCGTTTAAATTTTCCACCATATCCAACATCTTTTCATATTCATCGAACAATTTTTCATAATTGCCACTTGTTTTATCCCCAAGTAATTTATCAGCACCCTCAGAAATAATTTTCATTATTTCTTTAGCTTTACTCGGATCCGGTGCTTTGCCACCTAAACCCAGCTGATGCAAACCACCCATATCAAAAGATTTTTCGGATGCAGCGCCAGTGATATCGCCAGACTTTTTAGCCAATGCTTCAGCACGTGCTTTCATACGCGGTGCGGCGTCTAATACTTTTAAGTACCAGTTTTTAACAGCAGCCCACATCTTTTTGATCTGACGTACAATAGCTTCCCAGAAACCACGTAAAGCAGTACCTAAACCTTCACGTGTAATTGCCGTATAACGTTGACGTGAACTAGAGCCGCCGTTGTAAGATTCAACAGAAGGAATCTTAGAAGAACGTACGAAATACTCGTAGTCATGTTTACCCATAGCGGCTTTCATAGCCAAATGAGCAAATACAGCAGATTGGCGATCTAAACCACCATCAGCTTCGGCAGCAACAACAGCATCTTCTA
>CAZQUL010000042.1:0-3570 GCA_964596525.1 uncultured Gammaproteobacteria bacterium
TATTGCTACAGCACAAGCTGGTATTGCTACAGCACAAGCTGGTATTGCTACAGCACAGGCAGCAGACGCTCTCTCGTCGGCTGCGGGGGCTACAGTAAGCGCGGCGGCAGCATTAGCAGCTAAAACTCTAGCAGAGACAGCGCGTGATGCAGCAAATGTAAATGGTAAAATTTATGCAACAATAGGGGCAGGAATTGCAGCAACAGTATCAGGCGAGTATTTCTCTGTTCCATCTACTTTAGATGATGAGCATTTGATTTTGTACTTAAATAACGCAGAGGTAGCAGAAGAGAAAAAACGGTATTATGTGGGGGTTTCAACTCCTAAAATTCTGCAAAAAACTGAACAGTTTTTATCTTTGTTACATGATGTTGTGTGGAGTACAGGGCTATTAAGCGCAACCACAATAACTAATACGGCTGGTTATAAATATACAGATTTTATACCTGTCGTGGCAGGAGACACCTACTGCACTAATATCGTATTTCAAACAAGAACTGTTTATTATGATTCTGTAAAATCAGTAGTGGGGTCAGCAGTAGCTCTAACCTCTGGGGTGCCATTTACTGTGCCAAGCGGAATGGGTATCGCATACATTCGATTATGTACTACTGACGCAGTGTATAATGACAAGCCGTACCTCGTACACGCGGCAACCTTAGGCGCGGCAGGGGGATATGTGCCGCCAACTGCTTCAACAACAACAATTGATTCTCAGGGTGATATTGACGCGATTACAGCTATCGCTAAAGCTGTTCCGAGCAAAATAACAGCTATCACTGAAACTACGTTAAATCACATTAACGCAGCAACAAACTCAGTCGGCTATTTAAATAATACAGGAGCATTAGTAGCAAACCCCACTTATTTTTGCACCGATTTTATTCCTGTTGAGACGGGGAAAACGTACACGACAAACGCCGTACCTGTATTTTCTGCAACATATACGGGCTATTACAACAAGTACAAAAACCTAATATCAGTGGCGACTCTAGCAGCAACAGCGGGAAGTGTTGGCGCATCAAGTCCAGTCACATTTACGATAACAGACCCAAATGTTGCATTTATTCGTATTTCATCAGCAGTTGCAGTCACTAACCCAATGATGACAGACGGCACAGTTATGCCGTCCACTTTTCAGCCGTACAATGCCAAAAAGTTGGCTTTTCCTGCAACTATTACCCGTGATTTAGACGTGTATGGTTTGGATGGCCTCAAATGGGCGTGCTACGGCGATAGCATTACATCAATAGTTGCGGCAGCAACGGCAAGTACAACTGTATATCATCAACAAATTGCGGCTAAAACAGGGATTATCCCGATTGATTACGGTATTGGTGGTTCGCGTATCGCACGTCCGACGGGAATAACAATCACTGATTGCATGACCGATAGAATCCCATCGGGGGATGTGACAGCAGATATTATTACATTGATGGGCGGGGTCAACGATGCAACAAGTTCACTAGGCGTAACGCCATTGGGTGTGATGTCAGACAGAACAACAGCAACGTTTTACGGCGCATTGCATGTAGCGTGTTTAGCGTTATTAGCACGTTTTCCAAGCAAAGGGATTGGTTTGATAACTCAAACACCGAGACGTGGTTATATGTCAGCTCAGTTGCCGTATGTTAACGCGATGATAGAAGTTGCACAGTATTACAGCATACCGTGCCTTGATTTAAACAGGTCATCGGGTTTATATCCCGATTCTGTTTACTATTACACCAATTATTTTTACGACACGAATCCTGATGCTTATGGACTGCATCCAAACACGATTGGTCATTCAGTTATCGCGCGTCAGATTTTGCAGTTTATTCAAAAATTAAAGCCTTTATGATGGTCTATTTATGCGTATAAAATTAGCTACACCACTCATCGGAGAGTTTCCACGCTACGCAAACGTGAAAATCCCTGACAATGCAGCAGTCACAGCTCAAAATAGAAAATTTCTTGCTGGCAGGGTGTTGGCAAAGTCTTATGTGGGCATGACGCTAAAAGTGTATGCAGACAACCCTGTTGCGTATGCGTATGCACTGGTGCAGGCAAGTGGTGAGTTCATTGATGCTACTTGGAATGTGTAGAGGTGTGTGATGGTTGAGTTATTGTCATCAAGCGATTGCTTTAAAAAATATGGCTCACCTGAGTTAGAAAAAGGAATGACGCTTTGGGATGTGCCGAAAGAGTTAGAAATTGGTGTTATTCCTAAGCGTTTGTACTGCAATAAAGATTTAATTGCACCACTCACCAAAGCCTTTCAAAACTTAATTAAAACAGGTTTTGTGAATGAGCTAAAAACATGGGACGGTTGTTTTAACATTCGAGGCAAACGTGGCAATCCGCAGTCTATGTCTTTGCATAGTTGGGGAGTTGCTGTAGACTTAAACAGTTCAGACAACCAATTTGGAAAAACATATGAGCAACTTAAAAAAATCGGCAAAAATCCTTTCACGGATGGATTTTTGCAATGTTTTAGAAGTGCTGGGTTTGACTGTGGAGGCGACTGGGTTAAAAACCCAGACAGAATGCACTTTCAATTGCGAAAATGAGCTAAAAAACAAATCTGGAATATATTTTTTGTTTTGCAAAACAAACAACAAAATATACATAGGTCAAAGCAAAAACATTTTAGTAAGATTAAAAGACCATACAAACGCTCTTTTAAATACAAAGCATAGAAATAACACGCTTCAAAATTGTTTTAATAAATACGGTTTTGAAAGTTTTTTTTATGGAATAGTTACATTTACTGAGGAGTTGGATTTTTACGAAACATTGCTGATTTCGTTTTTTTTAAAATTTAACAACTGCACAAACTGCGACAATGGTGGAAATAAAAATAAAAAAATATCAGAGGAAACAAGAAAAAAACAAAGCGATGCAGCTAAGAAAAGATTTAAAACATTTGTACACCCAATGCGCGGTAAAAAATTTGATGATGAGTACAAGAAAAAATTATCAATATCGCATATTGGTTTGCCAAGCAAAAAGAAAGGAGTAAAAACAGGATTACCATCTTGGAACTCAGGAAAAAAAGGAGTTCAAATATCAGAAAAAAGAAGAGCCGTAAGCGCATTTGATTCAGTACAAAATATAGAGCTTGGTGTTTTTGATTCAGTGGTTGATTTTAGGGAAAAGATAAATTACAAATCAAAAAATCAAAAAAAAATATCAGACACACAAATAAAAATAGGAAGGTACATACTTACAGACGCTTAACTAACATCACCTGACAAGGAAGTCTTTTATAGCCCCGATAGCACTGGTTTCGTGAAGTGCTTTACGGATGCTGGCTTTGATTGGGGTGGCGTGTGGGCTAAACCCGATGGTATGCACTTTCAGTTAAAACAGAGATTGATTTAATGAGACTAAAGTTTAATGCGTTTAGTGGCATGATTCCTAAGTTTAATCCTGTTGTGTTGCCTGATAATAATGCCGAAAATGCAGTTAATTGCCGTTTTGAATCAGGCGTATTACAACCGCTTTATGGATTAACACAAGATGTCACGCTTGCATTAACTGGCCATAACATTAACGCTATTCATCGTTGGGATGTAAACAACAATG
>CAZQUL010000043.1:0-3513 GCA_964596525.1 uncultured Gammaproteobacteria bacterium
CTTATTTGTTTTTCGACATGTATTCTTTCAAAACTTTTATGTCTCGAAAGTCTTTATCCCGTTTAAGCTTTTTGGCAAGCAACTGTTTTTGCGCCATTAAGGCTTTTGGCGTATAACACCACACACCATCAATTTCATTTATATCAGATATTTTTGTTTCTGGTTCTAAATGAATATCCGTATTATAAAGTGGTAGTGGAAATAGTCGCGTATCATCGTGTAAATATCCATCTGCTTCATCAAAGATTTGTACTTCGGTTTTAGATAATTTGGATAAACGATAAAACTGTTCTTCATGTACACCTGCATCTAAATCCATTGTACTTAGACGCAGACCATACATGATCATTGCGCTTCCGCCACCTAACCAGATAGCGCCATCTGGTATATCAAATTCTTTTACTAAAGAAAGATAATTTGCAATTACCTCATCTCTAGACATCGCTCTAAATGCACTCATTGTAAACTCCTATGTAATAGATAAGGCGATAAGACTTATCCACGTTAGTAATATATACCTCATTTTATTTGGGATGTCTTTCTTCCTGATAAATCAAAGAACTCATCTATTCCCCGTAGCGCCTTCTCTAAAATAACATCTTTAGAATCTTTGTTGCTATCTAGCTGTAGAAACAATTCATCTGTATTGTTATTCATGTACTTAAGCATAATTCCTCGACGCAGTTGAAACTGTGTTTTACTAACACCCTCTAATCTATCTAACCCGCCTCTATTAGAAACAATTCTATCTCGACTGGTTTCGTAGTCGACATCTACAAAAATGGTTAAATCTGGAGACAACCCATGTGAACCTAATTGCATTAACATATCGCGTTGCACAGCATTGTGCTGGTACGCATATGTCGATAGATGGAATCTGTCTAATATAACCCAAACACCCTTTGCAATATTTGGCATCACAAACTTACTGATTTGTTCACGCCTTGCAGCCATTAACAACATTAATTCAGCTTCTGACGACATGTCGTTAAAGCTAGGGTTTAAGAATATCTGACGAATATGATCTGAAAAGGGCGTCCCGCCAATACCATGTCCAGTTACGGCAGGTATCCCCATGATGTTTAAATCTTCACAAAGTGATTTAACCAATGTGGTTTTACCTGACCCATCCAAACCTTCCACAACAATAAAACGACCATCGATGTATTTAGCCGCGCCCATTACAGTTCTCCTCTATTAAACGACTGCATTAGAAAAAACAATATCTCGTTGTAAAAATACGGTTAGTACTGTCTTAGCAACAAAACGATTTTGACTAATATTGTTTGTTGTTTTCAAATGAAACGTGTGACAGCCTAGCAAAATACCTTGCAATTGTTCGGCCACATTGTTTTGAGAAAACATAAATTTTACAGGAATGCCGGGGTACAAAAGACTTGCATCAGAATGTTCCCAAACGATTTGAACGATAAAACCCATTCGCATGGCTAGTTCTTCATATTCTAAAAACTTAGCAGATGTAATGCGTCTAGGGCTTTGTTTAATTTGATTAATCCCCGATTTTCGATTACTAATCAAAAACTCATTGGCAACTTTTGACTTATCAATGATAGCTTTATTTTCATCAACCAAAACAAAACCATCCATGACTTTATTGGCATCAATAAAACGCACACCATTGCCAAAGTTTAATTGCATTTGTTCGCTATTGTCCGATGGAATCGTATCTCCTGTACATAACACAATTATCTGCGTGTCAGTTGTTCGATAGGTACGTTCAACGTTTGACAATCTATTTGCAGGTATGTTGACTAACGTCAATGTCTTTGGAGATTTTTCATAGGCTTTGACGTCATAAGGAGAAAACAAATACCAATGGGGTCCCCACAAATAATGTTTAAACCCAGCTGGATATACGCCTCCACAATTTTTATGGATAATGTCAGGAACATCGACCACAGGTGTCAGATGAGGTATCTCAATGTGTTCTAATACTTTCTCGTTGTAGTTTGGCGCTAAGTTACATCCTTTAACGTAAGTGGCACTATCCATCTCATCAGTTCGACTATATTCAACAAGCATGTAACGTATTAGATTTATTCCTGATGTTTCTCTAAACATTCCGCCAACAGTCTGTTTCAACAGTAAATCTAAATGAGGGTTTACTAATTGAAATTTTAAAGATTTAAAACCACCACGCTCGGCAGTTTGTTCTGTTTGCAATAATGGGTTATTGCCAGCAATAACATCAGAGCCATTGCTATACAGCGTGGCTTTGTATCGAAACGCTGACTTTGACGCAGCAATATTAACAACAGGTGAAATAGATTCTGTCAAAGGGGTTCTAATTAGTGTTATTTCTAATGCAGAACGATTTGGTATTAAATGGTATTCTGAAACAGATAGTGAAAATACGGCGCTTACACTTTGTATGGAATGCCATCTTGCCATAAAGTTGTGATCGACTTCTACATCTTCAACGTAAATGGGTTTATAATCGCGACCATTTGCATGCACAATAATTTCCCATGTTGCAAATGCAGGTTTAGCAGGAGAGCTTAATACCGCTTCTACTTCCCTATTTATCTCACTCTGTTGAATGTTCATCGTACACCTCGTAATCGTCTTCTGACCACAAACGACGAATGATAGCGTTTACATCATCGCTTGTGTGCGGCGGCACCACTCGTCGTTTAGATATAGAATTGAATTTGTTGTGCCTATCTAAAAATGCGCTATGTCTACCAGATATGGTTTTTAAACGTTTTGCAAAATTGCTACCAGAACCATCGTTTGTGTAAAACAAAGCCAGTGCATGGACAGATTTTGCAAATTCGTCTAATAAGATAAAATCATCTACTGGTGGCGGATCGCAATCAGGATAGGTTTCAATAATGTATCGCCAGTTTCTAATGTGTTGTAATACTAGGTTGTATATCTCAACGGATTTTTTAGGATCCAACAAAGATACTGGCGCACCCTCCTCAAAAAAAGAAACCATGCCAGCAATTGTACAATAGCGTCGACGCGGCGCCATATCCAGTGCCGCATCTAATTTCTTGTCTCTAGTTGTTAATGTCCCCATCTCCCTAATAACTTCTTTACCTGTGCAATACATTTCAGGCACACTGACTAAGTATTTCCGATTAAAGATAATCCATACGACACTGTGCTCTTCTTTCTGTTCGTACAGTTCTTCTTTCTTTACCCGTCTGCTCATGATAACACCTTCTTAGATAGTTGTAATAACCCTATTAAAAGCGGCGTGTAATAATAACGGTCAAGCGCTGGCCATTTTGAAATAACCTTTGCCATAGCCAATAGCGGTCTTGTAGGAACAGTCTTTGTAGTAATAGCACTGTGTACCAACAGATCAAATTTTGTCATGTTATCCGTATCTTCATCATAAAACGCATTAGACAAAATATAGCTATCGTCTGAACCCATTTTGTGATATACTGGACGCAATGGTTCGCTATATCCTACTGGAATACTGTCGTCCTCATTAATAGAGGTCAAACCAGATAATGTCGCTAAGTAATCTACATTCGC
>CAZQUL010000044.1:0-3353 GCA_964596525.1 uncultured Gammaproteobacteria bacterium
AATCCCGATATTCGGTTTAGTATCCGCCTCCCAAGCACGCCTCCCGAACGAAGCCTGCCGCAAAAGTCTGTTAGAACAGCAAAAAACATGGCTAGATTTGCGGGTGAGTCCATGATGAATATATGGACTTATAAGATTGGTACTAAGCTCAGTATTGCATTAAAACACCCACGATATAAGCGTGTGTTTGATTTGGTGCAAGCACATCTTAATCATGTGAGTGTTGAAGTATACAAGGCGATTGAGTTGGCTCCTGATTTACTGGGCAAACTAGATACGTTTGAAGATTATCGCAAACGCCTAAAAACACTAATATCTTTAAGTGGTAATTTTGATGAGCGAAATAAAAACATCAATGCGGTAGCCAAGGTTATTTTTGATGGCACGCTGATTGATAAGCAGGAGTTTAATGAGGCTCAATTACGGATTAAGGGTTTAACAGATGACCAAATAACTTTTTATAAGCAAGCACGATCTGCTATTAACATTTCATTAAAAAATGCAGCTAAAGCAGAAATGACACGTGTACTTTTACTGGCCAACGTGATTGGAGAGCAATTGGCTCGTGTTGTTACTGACCGCGAATTGAATATGGATGAGCATAAGCAAGAATTGTTAAGGCTTATAGATGATAAGTATCAAACATTCAAAGCTAAACGTGATGCAGCCATAGACAAAAAAGAGAAAGTAGCATTTGCACAAAAAATGAATGATTTGGTTGATGTGATTAAAACGCTTCATAGTGTAACCAAAAAAGCTAATAAACTGATTGAAGAAGGCTATGCGCCATTAATGCGATATGGTGACCATACGTCTTCTGTATATGATTCTAAAGGCGAATTAGTTGATTTTAGAATGTTTGAGAGTGCCAATGCGAGAGATGAGTTTGTTGAGGGTTTAACAGAACTAAATCTAAACATGAAGCATTTTGATGCTGATAAGGCTAATTATGATGATATTGCAGCCAAAAAGCACAACGGCTTTAAGGTGATTACAGGGACAATGAATAATTCATTGTTTGAGCAATTCAAGGGTATCACGCCTGAAACATTAGCCTTGTTTGCAGATACTAGCAATATCAAGCAAACAGAAGCATATCAAGAGTATCTTAAATTGGCTGTGTCTAATAATTCTGCCTTTAAACGGTTGATACACCGCAAAGGCATTGCAGGTTATAGCGAAGATTTGCAACGTGTTGTGGCTAGTTTTGTGATGTCTAATGCTCGTCGTTCAGCAAAAAACATCTACAACAAACTAGAAAATGATGCGGTTAATGCCATTCCTAAAGAACAGGGCCATTTGCAAGAAGATGCACAAAAGTTAGTGGCTTACATCAATAATCCAGTTGAAGAAGCACAACAGTTTAGAAATATTCTATTTTTGTGGAATTTAGGTCTGTCGTTTATGTTTGGCTTGGTGAATTTGACCCAACCTTTTATGGTGACAATTCCAAAACTCAGCGAATATACCACGGCTAGTAACGCAGCATTAAGAGTGAGTGCAGCAACTCGTTTGGCATATTCTGCAACACAAAAAGGCCAAGCTCCTAAAGGGTTCGAGACTGAATATGCCCAAGCTCAACGTGAGGGGCATCTTGACCCACAAAACGCTTTTGTTTTAGCAGGCATTGAGCGTGGCAGCACAGGTTTAGGTAGTAGTTACTGGCAATCTTTAAGTCACGGCTTTGGTTTAATTGCCCAAATTACAGAATCAATGAACCGTAAAACCGTATTTATTGCCTCGATGCAAATAGGCCAAGAACTACAAAAAACTGGAAAATTAAAAGCACAGGGTTTTGATAGTCCTTACGACTTTGCAATACGCATCATTCAAGAAACACAAGGCATTTATAACAAAGGGAATCGTGGCAATTTTGCGCGAGGGGCAGTTGGTACGGTGTTGATGATGTTTAAACAATATCCTATTATGATAGTACAGCTTATGGGGCGTATGGCTGTTAATCCTCAATATGCAGGAGAGAAAGACAAGTATCGTAAGGCATTATTGTTATTATTAGCCATGTTGTGGGGAGCTGCTGGAGCGACTGGATTACCGTTTGCCCGTGACATTTTGGACGTAATTGAAACAGCCTTGGCTATTGGTGGTAAACCAATGAATCTTGAGCGTGAAATTCAGGTAGGACTTGGAAAAGAAGCGGCTGACTGGGTGATGAATGGTGTTAATGCGGTTAGCCCTGTTGATGTGAAAGGTCGTATGGGTATGGGAGATTTAATCCCAGCAACAAGTTTATTAAATCCTGTGGCAATGGGGAGTATTGGTGGCGCACAAAACAAAGAAATGCTTGAAGTTCTTGGTGCTGGTGGGGGCTTGGTTCAAAAGTTTATTGATGGCTCTAGTGCATTGGGGCGTGGTGATTATCGAAACGCTGTGGCCAATTTAGCCCCTCGATCAATTGAAAGCATGGTTAAGGGTATTGAAATGGGAGTAACTGGCGTTTATACAGACAGAAAAGGCAATAAAGTGCGTGATGTATCTCAATGGGATGCACTGGCCAAGTTTCTTGATATGAACCCAGCCATTAATGCGCGTGATTCTCGTACTCGTGGTTTAGAGGCGCGTGATGTAATGATTCAAGGGAGTATGGCGCGCAAATTTAAGGCTAAAGCCTTAGATGCCTTAGCAGATAACGATATGGCAAAAATGGATAAGGTTGATGCAGATGTGGAGAAGTGGAATAAGGAAAATCCTCGTTATCCTGTCGAAATTAAAGTGCGTGCTTTATATCGTAAATTACGTAATGCTAATAAAACTTGGCAAGGGCGTGATGAACCGCCTAAAGGTATGGAGTGGATGGAACAGTACCGTTAATTTAGTTTTTAAAGCCGCGTAAAGCGGCATTTTTCATAATGCAACATTCTAGCAGTGCAATCATTCATTAGAGTGCGATATACTCCACGCCAATTTAATTAACCCTATTCTTGTTTTAAATCGAATGTGTACATAATAGCGTACATTTGAAATTTAAAACCATTTTTGTGAAGAAATAAGCTTTGAAAATCAAACACATTCGTAATTTTTCTATTATCGCCCAAGTCTCCCTCACCCAAAGACGGTCGCCTACTTGACCGTGTGGGCATTTAGCAATATCGACTGCTTGGCTTGGTGGCAGTTTGTAAACACGTCTAGTCTGTGTTTTGTTACCAGTCAATATCGCTTGCACCATTGGCGCACTAAATAGAATCGGACGTTCTTTCACTTTCCAGTCTCCAAAAATAAAAAATCCCCAAAAGAGGGGAGTGATAAATGTTTGTTTTTGCTGCAATTTAAAAAATATTACATATCAAAACTGACGTAAATTAATACGTCATTTAGGATATATAATGCTAGTTAGA
>CAZQUL010000045.1:0-3312 GCA_964596525.1 uncultured Gammaproteobacteria bacterium
GATGGTAAGCAATTAAACAATTTACGGTTTATACCAGCATGACGACAACCGCAAACAAAGCAATCATTTGTTATGACAATTTGCTAGTGTCACCATTGCTTGCCAGTGTAGTAGCTACCAGTCAACAAGTGGGCTACAGCGTACAAAACTGTTTTGACTGGTACACCACCTCTTTTTGGTCGCCAACACCTGCCAGTGGCTACCACTATTTTACCGCCACATTTACAAGCCCTGTCACTGCTGACTATTTGGCAATATACAAGCATAATTTGGGAAGTGTTGGCGGTACTTTTTATTTAGAATACAGCTTAGATAGTGGTGCTACATGGCACTTAGCGACTACAACTATCACCAGTGCGACTAACAACGAATTAAAAATCAACTTGTTTAATGCCGTGACTGCAACCCGTTGGCGCGTTGTGTTTCACCTTTATACTTCTAATCCGTTTTATATTGGCGTGGTGATGTTTGGCCGCAAATTGCCCTTATACCGTGGCATGGTGGGTGGCTTTGTTGTGCCACGCCACGGCCGCAAAAACGAAATCATCAATCAAACTACTGAGGGCGGTCAGTTTGTGGGGCGCATCAAAGTATCAAAGGGCGCAAGATCAAACATTACGTTTAAAACAGTGCCTCAAACTTGGGTGCGTGATTACTGGGAAGCGTTTGTGCTTCATGCTGAAATGTTGCCGTTTTTGTTTAGCTGGAATCACGAATTTTACCCACAAGACGCTTGTTACTGCGTAACTGATGGCGAAATACCACCTTTGTCTATTAACGAAAACCGTTTTCACGATATTAGCTTGCCAGTGATGTGTTTATTAAGCGGTATTAAATAATGTCATATAGTAGCGAATCTGCAAAATACGGACGTATTCCGACTGTGTTTGTTGAATTAGACATGGATTTTTGTGCTTTACGTTCTGGTATTGGTGCTTGTACTGCAACTCAAACTGGTGATGCCAAGTGTTATAACACTTATTCAACGTGCAATGACAAAACCAACTTTAACAAAACAACCAAAACTTACCGATTTTGTGAGCAAAATGCAGATTTACCTGTGGGTTTATCGGCTATACCGCTTCTAAAATCGGTCAGTTTTGCAAGCCAAGAAATAACGCCAAACAAGGGTTTGGGCGTTCGTGGTAGCGTATCTATTAGCTTTATTGATGCGCCTTGGCCTGATACCGAAATAGACCCTTATTTTACAGAGCGTAGCTATGATACAAGCAAGCAAGGCACGTTTTGGGGTAAGTTTAAAGCGCGTAATCCGTTCTATGAAAACCGTGTTTTGCGTGTCAGACGTGGTTATTTAACAAAAAACGGTTTTGACTGGACTAACTTTGTTAATAGCGTTTATGTCATAGAGCAGCTTCAAGGCATTGCTAAAGACGACAACGTTAAAATTGTCGCTAAAGACATATTAAAACTGGCAGACGATAAAAAAGCCTTGTTTCCAAAGCCTAGCAACGGTCGTTTAAGTGCAAATATTGACGCAATTCAAACCAGTTTTACGCTTACACCAAGCGGTGTTGGTAGTCAGTACAAAACCAGTGGTAAATTAGCGATTAGCGGCGAGATGATGAGCTACACGCGCTCAGGTGACACATTTACCGTGGTTCGAGGTGTAAACAACACACAAGCCGAAACGCATAATGCTGATGATACTGTGCAAGAAGTGGGTATTATTTATCGCCAGCGTGTGCAAAATGTTATTTATGAATTTTTAATTAATTACGCCAATATTAGCGCGTCTTATATTAATAAAACTCAATGGGACACTGAAGCAAACACTTATTTGCCTGGTTTGTTTAGTGCTGAAATACCAGAACCAACAGGCATAAATACGCTTATTGGTGAATTAACTGAACAAGGCACTTGCCGTATTTGGTGGGACGAAATTGCCCAAAAAATACGATTTAGAGCTATTAAACCATTGCCGCCTAATTTGCCTGTTTTGACCGATGAAAATCACTTTTTAAGCAAAAGTATTGACGTAAAAACGGATAATAATCAACGTATAAGCACTGTTTTGGTGTATTTTGCACAACGTAAACAAACCGAAAAATTAGACGACTTAAAAAACTATGCTTTGCGAGTGGCAACACCTGACTTAAATGCAATTAGCAATTTTGAATATGGTTCAAACATTGTTAAAAAAGTGTTTAGTCGTTGGTTTACAAACGCAAGCCAAGGGCGTGTTAACGCGTTAGCTGATGCGTTAATAAAAACGTATCGTGATCCTCCGCAATTGATAGAGTTTAATTTAACACCTGCTTTACAACTTAAAGTTGGTGACTTGTTTTATGCTCAAACACGCAAAATTCAAAGCGTAACAGGCGGATTGGCTAACGTGCCTATGGAAGTGATTTTTGCACAACCAACGGATAGAGACGATATTAAATACAAGGCTCAACAAGTTAGCACAGCTATACCCATAGCCAATACATTTAAAATTATTCTATCTGATGAATATTATTGGAATGTAAACATCTTAGATTTATTTATCAGCGAATATGGTACACCATCTGCAAACATTAAAGTTGAAGTAGAAATTTTAGCTGGGGTTTTTGTTAGCGCATCATCAACTTCAATTTATGCACTTGTAACGGGGACTGGTTGGCCAACAAATGTTGATATAACGCTTATTAATTATGGAATAATTGCAGGACGAGGCGGTGATGGTGGTCGAGGTGGTAGAGCTTTTATCGATTTTCCAAACCCTGTTGTACCTGGTTTAATTTATCATTATGGAGGCAAATTATCTGATCCATCAAGCCATGTGCATGGTAAAAAAGGTGGAAATGCACTAAGAGCAACGTACCCTATAAAAATAAAAAATAATGGGATTATCTCTGTGGGCGGTGGTGGTGGTGGTGCTAGTGGTGGGGCAATTGCAAGATATGTCACTTCGCAGGGTAATACACCAGGCCGATGCCAAAGTGGTAGTGGAGCTGGGGGCGGTTGGCCATTTGGTTTGGGTGGTAATGCTGGTCAAGTTATTTATGATGACAGCGTTCAAACTGATTATACAAATTCAGGTGATTATCATACACATATTCATCAGGTGGGCAATGTTGGCCAAACTGCAACTAAAAATATAGTTGTGTCAGTTGGTGGGGTTGGTAGAAATAACTATGTTGATCCTGACTTTTACGCAAATACGGGGAATGCAGGTAACGGGGCTTGTCCACCTTTAGGGGTTTTTTCAACTGGAGGCAGTGGTGCAACATCGGCAGGTGAAATAGATCATAACTTTGCTGGTGATGGTGGTAATGGTGGGGCAAATGGTGACTACGCGATTAATGGCAA
>CAZQUL010000046.1:0-1223 GCA_964596525.1 uncultured Gammaproteobacteria bacterium
GGTCTGAAGAGTCGTAAGAATAAGAAAAAGGAGCTGTAAGATGGATCGAGAAAAAGCACTACAAGAGGTAAAAATGTACCAGAGCAATGACTGGGAGCTAAAAGAGGAAACCCCTGAGTATTTTCTACTCAAGCGGAACACTGGAAGTATGGGGTGGCACATTGTCATCTTCCTATTATTCTGGTGGACTCTTGGAATCGCTAACCTGCTTTACTGGTTAGCATGCAATCAAACTAAGAAGATTGTGAAGTGATATGTTCTGGCTGGCACTTCTCATACTAGTAGTCGGGCATATAACGGAGATACCATGGTGGATTCACCAACTGGCTGTGCTAGTAATAGTCATGTATGCGGTATTTATCGGGTTTGGTTTTTTAGCAGCAATATGGACTGAAAAGGATTAAAGGAGGTTCGAGATGCGTAAGGTAAATGAATGGCGAGAGACAGATAACGGTGCGATGATCCACATTAACGAATGGGTGCTTGAGCGCTGGAGCGAAAAAGTAGTCTATATTCTAGGCTTCATCTGGGTAGTGCTTTTTGCGCTCGGGGTTGTAGTCGGATTCGTACAGGGCATGTCTAGCTAATATAAAACTGGAGGGTGAAGTGAAACTATTATTTGCACTAACGGTGATTATGGTGGGGCTGATGATAGCTACGATGATATACCGAGAAGGAAGAGACATGAAACGTAACGAAGTTCAAGTGTGTGTTGAATCTTACACTGGGCGAGATATGAGCTTCTATGATTGGGAAGCAGCCAAGAAGCTTAGTACAGAGCAGATCAGAAAGGATGTCGGCGTGAATGAAAACGTCATCACCGACTGCTTAAACCGATGGTAGAGTTTATCTCATACCTATTTGTCCTGTCGATCGTAACAGCAGCAGCGTGGATGTACTTTAGGGACAAGAAACAAACCTGTCCGCGATGTAAATACTATCCGCTAACCGAGGTCGGGTATGAGTGGAAGCGTCAATGTGAAAACTGCGGGTGGAACAACTATGAGCGGTGAACCAATAACCAACGCACGAGATTGCCTGAAGGGCGAGGAGATAGACCCACAGGGGGTTGCTACCCCTTGTGTTACACCGACAGTATCGGTAGCCCCTGCGCCACCAGTGGTTATCCCACGAGTAGGCGGTGAGTCATGGGGAGTAGCCTTTGTGCTAGCGATGATAGTACTACTGGTGTATGTAAAGATGGGAGGTAAGAAGTGACCGAA
>CAZQUL010000046.1:1323-3172 GCA_964596525.1 uncultured Gammaproteobacteria bacterium
AACGACAACACCAAGCCAGAGTTTTTTGCACTATGGTCACTAAGAGATTTGCAAGTAGAATGTGCGAGATTAAACCAAGTGCTGAAAGAGGTTATAGAAATAACAGAGAAAGCGAGTAGGGATAATGAGTGAACGAACTTATGATGACAATGTTAAGGTTTGGAAGAAAGCATACGAAGAAGTAGCTAAAATTTGTGGTAAATATTCAAAAGATTTTGAGCGATTTGTGAGCGATTTTGGCGACATCAAAGAGATGGAGCATAAAGCTAAGAACCACTTAATGCTGATTGAGTGGTATGAGAAGTATGGTCTTAAACTACCTCATGACTTAAAACCCTACAGAATGAGACACCTAATACTTGATACTTACGGTGCTAGTCAATATATAGCATTTATATACTTTCAAGATGCAAAAAAAGACCATGAAGATGGTAATGGGTATTCAATAAGTTGGTCTGATGATGGCAGACAGCCGATGAATGAGTGGTGTATGAAGATAGGCTTCCCCACTGGTGCTTACATATTCGGGCAAGACTACGACTACCAACGACAGTTATTCCAAGACTTCTTCAAAGAACTACAAAGCTATAAGCCTGACTATTCAGATAGCTGCAACTCTAGTCTTTACTGGAAGCTAGAAAATTCCAAACCAATATTTGACAACTTTTCTAATATCCTTGAAAAATACCGCAAGCGCAACGCTTCAGAGCTAAAACAGCGCGAGGCTGATAAACTGCGTAAACAGCTACAAAAAGTTGAACAACAGCTAGCCAATGAGGACACCAAATGAGCTGGACACATAAACCCTGTCCTCGTGAGGAAGCTGGTTGGCCTTGTAAGAAAGAAAAGGGTCGGAAATGTGAGTGTGAGGAATGAAGATAGAAAAGCTACAACCAATTAACCGCTCTCTCGAGAACTGGGATTTGCTCCTGCTTGCTTGTGGGAAAATAGACCAACTCATCGACCTCGTAAACTCCCAGCAAGAAGCAATAGAGAGGTTACAGGAGCATGTTGACCACGAAGCTAGGCATGTATCAGAGCCAGCAGACGACAAGCCAGAGTACGAATACGGTAACTCAATAACCAAAGTAAAACTTGATGGCACTGTACTAACTGTACCCGACACCCACCGCACCGTTACTCTCCGTATACCAAAGGGAATGAGGGTAGGGGAAGCGATAGTAGAAATATACAACGACTATCGAGTTGCCAACCATCAAATGGATATGTGGCTTGATGATTATCTAGTTGATATGTCAGACACCGACCTACAGGCTGAGATAGATAAGATTTGGGAAGCGTGATGAGTAAGAAGAGTTTTGAGGGTGCACTGCAAGACCTACTGAACATGTACAGCCAGGAGAACATATCTAATACACCAGACTACATACTCAGGCAGTTTGTTGTCGATAGCTTAAGGTCATTCAACACCGCCGTACAACAGCGTGAGTCACATTTTGGCCGAGATGGTAGCCCAATTTTTCCAGCAGGGATGGTTGTTGTTGATGAGCATATGCAGAAGACTGAACAAGTGGCTAGGCAGTTAAACAAGATGCAAGTTAAATACGAAGAAATGTCACAAGCCGAATACGAAAGTAGTATGCGCTCGTATATAGAGGAGCTTGACTACATCTTGGGTGGCTTAACTGGACAGCCCCAGACCGAAGAACATAACCAACAATGGCAATTGCTAGAGGCTAGGCAGTCTATTATTAACTTAATCGTTAAGAGTATCGGTAAAGACGAAGTTATAGATAGCACCGAAAATAGTACTTATGGCCCTAAGAGCGTAAGAAACAGACTTCGAGCGATTATCCGCACCAAGTGGACACTAAAGGAGGAAGAATGA
>CAZQUL010000047.1:0-3136 GCA_964596525.1 uncultured Gammaproteobacteria bacterium
ACGTTATGCCTCATCGGTGTCTCTCGGCTTCAGGCTGGCGCGTTCCTCCAATTCCTCGGCGTCGTCGGCCAGTTCTCCGAGTTCTTTGGCCAGCGCTCGCAGTCCCTTCGCGCCAGTGGCAAAACGAATGTCCGTTACCGAGCGCGTTTTCACAAACCCGCTGGGGTCGCTCTGGTATTTCGGCTCGCTCACCAGCAGCACGAGCTCCACCGTGGCAATCAGCCGACCCTTGTCGGTTTCGGCCAGCATCACGTTTGCGCTGTGCCCAATCAGTTCGTTCATGTCTTCGTCCTCTTCAAGCGCCAGGCATAACCCGGCGGTCGAGAGGGACGCCTGCCGGCGTGCCGCCGTCAGTCGCCCCTCACCTCTGCGTTATGGCGCATGCTCACCGCAGCCGCTTGAAGTGCTCGGCCACAGCGGCGCCGGTCAGAATCACCGCGCTCGGCGGCGAGAGAAGCGCGCGCAGTGCGGAGACTTCCTCGCGCAGCGCAGCCAGTTCATCGGCTACGCGGTCGCCGGCACGCATCTCGCCTTGCGGACGAAACGCGGCAAGCATCTCGGGAGGCATTTGCCGCTGCTGCGCGGCCATCTGTTCGGGTGTCGGCATGTGTCAAACCTTTCGTTGCTGCCGATCTCGGCAGCGAGTGCATTCAAACTCAAGCCACGCATAGCCGCGCGCGTTCTCGCCAAGATGGTTCTTGAATTGCCAGTCATGTCCCCACAATCGACAAGTCAATCTCTGCAATACAGAGATCAGGGCGTCCATCAACCGAGCCATCTCCACTTACCTCCAACAAGGTCATCACCAATCGGGAGCGCGCGCCGGCCGCGCCGGTTGTGCCAGTCCTCGGAACACCCGCCCGCGTCGGCCTTGTCGAGAATGAACCCGGCCGCACGTAGGCTTGCGCCGCCTTCCTCGGGCAGCGTGTAGGTGATGATCGTCTCGTACCCCATCGCCCGCAGTGCTCGGCGCGCGGCGCCGTAGAGCACGCTGCAAGCGTTCGGCGTGCCATCGGTGCACACGCGCCGAATCTCAATGAGCAGCGGGTCTTTCTGCAGCGCTGGCGCGCTCGGGTTGCCGATCATCGCCACGCCGCAAAGCGCCCACTCCGGTCCGTCCAGCAGTCGCGTCCGCTTCTCCACAGCTAGGCTCAGTTTGTGGCCCGGCAGCGGCTGGTCTTTGTGATGCCGGTGCAGGCTCGCCACGTACCGCCGCGCATCGCGCAAACTGCACGGCACCACCCGCAGGCCACCATCCGTGCGCTTCGGCGCCAGCGCCATAACACGCTGGTCAACCGGAGTACCAACGGCGGGCAGCAGTTGCTCGGTGTCCATCATGGTCAGCGCCGTTGGTCCCCGGTTACCAGCACGTTAGAACCCTTGCGCGAACAGGCCGCCATCGGCCGGCTGCGCTCCCTTGTGGTGCCCCACGCCACGAACAGCCGCTTCAATGCGGCGGCACGCCGTCTCGAAGTGCTGGGGGTCGATCTCAATGCCAACGAACGTGCGGCCCAGCTTCACCGCAGCCTCGCCCGTTGCGCCCGTGCCCATAAACGGGTCACACACGCTGGTCTTTGTGAACAACCCGATCAGCCAGCGCGGCACTTCTATCGGCTTTGGGCAGGGGTGCAAGTCGGCGTAGTCGTTGCCGTGCGTGCTCGGCACGGTCAAGTGGTCGCGCCCACCGTGCCCTAAAATCTTGTTGTAGGTCTTCGCGCCCTTGTACGCCCACACCACCGGCTCCCAGCACATCGCAGGGCCGGCGTTGAACTTGTCGCCGGCAAACTCCTTCTTGTGCCAGGCCAGCATGCGGCCGACCGTGAACCCGGCCGCCTCGCAGATCCTGCGGCTTTCCCAAAACACCCTGTCGCCGGGCGTGTACACCAGCGTGTCGGTCGGCGCCACGGCCCAGCGGGCAATCAGCCACTCCACGTATTCCTCGGTGGTCATGTCGTCACTGTGCGTGCCGTACTTCTTGCCCACGTTGTAGGGCGGGTCAGTCACCAGCGCGTCCACAGGCGCAAGCGTCGGCAGTACCTCTAGGCAGTCTGCCTGGTACAAGGTCGCCGGTCCTATGTGCTCAACTCTCATCACGCTTCGTCACCACGGGTTCTAACTACTCGCTGCAGACCGGGCCGGTCACGGGCTTGTCGGTCAGCAGGCCCTGGCGCTTGCACAGCTCGCGCAGGTAGGCAATCGCCTCCGGCCCCTTCACTACGAACACGGCCGCTTCGGTGTCGGCCACCGTGCAGCCGGCCATGAACACGCTCACCACGTCGGTGTCCTTCTCGGCTGCGGCCAGCAGTTGCGTCACGGTGCGGCGGTCGCTCCGCAGCACGCTGGTGTTGCTCATCGTGTCAGTGCTCACAGCGGCCTCACGATGCGCTTGCCGCAGGCGGCGCACTCGTACACAGCCTCGCCGTCGAACTCAATCGCCAGCAGGCGTCCGTGTGTGTGGCTGCAACTCGTGCGCGTCAGCCACTCGCGCAGCGTCAGCCACCGCTCGGCGCCAGCGCACGCAGCTAGGTATCCCATCGCCACAAGCGCCACCAAGGCGCCAAGGCATGCAATCAGTGTCGTCATGCGTCGTTCCTTTCGTCTATCAACCGGCCGCCCAACTGGTCGTTGGAGCGGGACTGTCCCTGGCGGGCCAGCCCCTCAACTCCAACGTTAGGCCCTACCAGCGCCGCCAGCATGCGCCATGCCACGTCGTCATATCCCGCCTCGGCGTGACCCATAGCGCCGCGGATGTGGCGGATGATGCGGTCGCGCTCTTCCAGCAGCAGGCCCAGCGCCGCAACAGCGCCAGCCGGCGCCTGCCCATCCATGGCATCGGCCCACCACTTCATGGCTTCTGCTGGGCCTAGCGTGTTCAAGCTATAGTTCACCTTCCAAGTCGCAACCATGTCGTCAGTTATCACCGTCATGTCTCCTTGTCATCAGGCGGCTTGCTGTCGCGCATAGCTGACGATGTGTTGGTGATGCGGCCCAGGCGCAACCCTGGGCTATTGGGAGGGAAACAACGATTGGGACCGCTTCCTCACCGCAGCTTGCGGCCGCATCTTTGAATCAGAACGGGACGCCGTCAGGCGCTCACCGCGGGGCGGCCAGTTCGCGGTCGCGCTCGGTCAGCGCA
>CAZQUL010000048.1:0-3134 GCA_964596525.1 uncultured Gammaproteobacteria bacterium
CTAAATTCATGCTTCTTTTTATCTACAAAAATTTCTGGAATACTTTCATCTTCATTGAAGAATACACAACGACCAACATCCCATTCTAGTTTTGTATAGCCATAGAAATCTTCATCAGATGGACAGCTTTGAGCACTTCCATTCCAAGGAGGAACATGAAGCCAATCAACCACTTCAGGGAAAATAGCAAGCTCCCCTAAGTTTCCTTCATGTTCATAAGGGATGATGTACGGCGGAGGATTATCAAGACTTCCGTCAAGAAGCCCTTGAATATTATCAATTTGAGTCAATTTTAGCCTTCTCTTTCTTGAAATACTCCGAAGGAGAAATATTAGAAAGTTGTTCGTGCTCCTTCAGCTTTTCCATCACTTTCAACAAAGCATTACGGGCTGCCATGTATTCAGCAGCCTTATTGTAGTTGCTTAATGTTGTTGAAGCAAGAATTTCTTGTACAATTTCAATTGCTTTTGTTGTGTTCATCATTCTCTCCATGAACAGGGCATTCTAGATTAACATAATATGGGCCAATTGGAAAATTATCCTCATTGTCCATCTTACAACATTTACAATGAGGAACATTCCAGAATTTATAAAAACTAGGGTCAATATCGAATTTCCATAGCTTTTGCAACGTTGCTTCAATAGCTGGAAGAAGCTCTTTGAAATGACGCAGTAATTCTTTTTCACCTGTGTCACCAATCAATTTCATAGCTTTATGAATATCACCACGAGCCTCTTGTAACATCATAATTTTATAAGCAGCATCGTCTGATAATTCTTGTTTTCGTACTAATTTTAGATTAATCATTGTTTTTCCTCCTTTTCATTCTTGCATTGCTTTCTTCAATTTTTCGTTCAAGCTCTTTACGAGTTTCGATTTCAAGTTGTTTTGTCCAGTAGCACAGATATAGGTAAGGCAGTGCACAGATTAAGAAAAGAAATCCCATCACTACTCATCCAAGTTGTTTAGGAAATCCTTAATTTTACCAACATCTTCATAACTTAGCATCACTTTATTAGCTGAATTTCCAGTTCTATTAGAACATGAAACATACAAATCATCTTGTAATACCTCAAATTCAATAAAAGCATCTTTAAAAGCTGCACATCTACATTTCAGTATCGTAGACGGGGAGGGAGATAATTCCTTTTCCAGCCTTTTCAGTACGTACTCTAGCGTGGCTTCAGTGTAAATATGTTCTGAGATACTTTGTAAATGATCGTGCTTGTTCTCCACCAACATTTTCTTTACAATTTCAATTGCACGTTTCATTATTGTTCTCCGTAAGCTTAATATAATCTTCCACCATTCTTTCCATAGACTTAGGGAGTTTGAAAGCCTCATTTCTAAATCTCCCAACTCTACTCATCACCATGTTAGCTACTTTTTCGTTACTTCCAAAGTATTGTAACACTTCTGCCTGAACACATTGTAGAGATGAAACATCTTGTTCGGTACAGGCAATAAATTCGAAAGTTATAGAAGGATTACTTGCAATTAGAAATACTGGTTTTAATTGAAAGTATTTTCCATTGTATTTACAAAAATTTTTAAAAGCATTCTCTGCTTCTACAAATGTGTCATATATCTGAACAACTATCATTTAAGTACCTTCTGTGCTAGTAAAATTTTCTTTTGCTCTGCTCCAAACAAACTCGCAAATTTTAATTTTTCATTTAGTAGGAAATTTTGCCCGGCTTGTGTTTTAAACAGCCACTCTTTAAGCTCTTTAGATGTCATTATTTTCTGTCCCCCATTCAATTGACAAATATGTTCCACAAAACTTACACAAATAGCCATTTTTAGTAAGTGTGTTACGTAATTTATTACTTTTAACAAGCTCTAAAGGAAATGGGTTACTAAAAAAGGCACTTGTATACCCTTTTTCTGCTTCTTGTTTAATATTTGAATAAATATTTTCTAAAGCTTTTGTAATATTTGCAGCCTTGTAAGCTTGCTCGCTAAGTTTAATTGCTTCTGATGCTTTCATTTTTCTCTACTCCATATCACTTCCAAATGCGGAAATTCTGTCTTTATCATTAAATCGCAAATAGCACAAGGTTTGCCGTCTTTAACATTCCCTGATTTATCCACTCTTGCAACATACAGCTTTGCAATATCCTTTTTAGATTTTAAACCTGAAACTAGAACTTTAATTTCAGCGTGAAGAAACTCATTCCCTTTCTGCTTTGCCATAAAGCACCAATGCTTTTGCACAGGATGACTTTTTGTGTATGTATTCCCTGCTTGTGCAATAATGTTTCCACGCCTATCTGTAGCTACGGCATATACACAAATTTTCCCACCTGAATCATGCAGTTTTGCCCATCCAATAGCTTTCCTGAGCATTGTTTTGTCAGTGTTTGTATGCCCATAATCAGGAAATGTCCAATCAATTTCCATTCAAACATCTTTCAATATCTTCTCTTACAGCAGGAAGTTCCTTATTTACAGTGTAGTATACATCTAGCGATGTACCAATAATCGTAAAACTTTCTTCATCTTCAGAACGTTCAATGGAAACAACCTGAAAAGGGTTGATAAATAAAACTTCTCGTTCTAAGGTTTCAACTCTATAAAATCTCATTATTTCCCTTTCTTAATTTTCTGATAACTAAAATCTACAAAACTAGGTATCACTTGACTTTGATATGTGTCAAGAGCTTGTTCCCTGCCTTGTGATCGAGCCTTCTCAAGAATCATATCAAACAATCTCTGTGAAGGCAACTCTTTTAGTTTCTTTTCAGCATCTTCTTTCATTTTAACACTGACATACTTATGTTCTTCTAGGAGAAATGTGATAGCTAAGGATTTCATTACACTTTCCTCCACTCTTCAATACCAATTCCACTTTCAATATCCTTAAAATCGTCTGTCAAATGCCATCCAAAAGCATCTTTGTAAGCCCACATATATTCTGTATATTTACATTCTAGCATTGCAATACGTTCTTCTAGGGATTTTAGTTTCTCTGCAATTAGAGATACAAATGTACCTGTAGTTTCATGACTCATCAACTATCCCCTTCATTGCTTTTACAGCCTGATTAAATAGAAATTTGAACGTATACCCAGCAAGAACAAGAGGCCATAGTCCAATCCAGCAGAAGAATGTCATCATTTGATAATCAATA
>CAZQUL010000049.1:0-3073 GCA_964596525.1 uncultured Gammaproteobacteria bacterium
GGCCACCGCATCGCGCAACGAGGCCCGCAGGCCAGGCTGCAGGTGCTGCCAGATGCTGGCCAGGATGGCGGGGGGGAGGTCGCGGGCGGACATTGCTACTTTGCGGAAACCACAAACCCAAGTCGGCTTGATTTCAGGGCCTCAGCGTTGGCAGCGCCATAGGCGACCAGTGCAATGGGCGCCCCGCTGTTGAACGGCGCCCGCCGGCCATCAACGTAATGGAAGTGCGGCCGACCTTGAATGAACAGCACAGATTCGGCGACGCCCCAGACACATTCGTAGAACATGGCGGTTTCGGTGCGCGCCGGGATTAGCGCAACACCGTTTCCATGGGCAGCCATGCGGCGCAGCCACTTGACGGCTTCGCGCCCGAACGGCGGGTTGCACCAGACACGGCCCGACCATGGTTTGCTGAGCCCGTCGTCCATCAGGGTGTAGTGATGGCCTGCAGTGGGCCAGGGCCGATTGATAGGCGAGCAGGGATCGAGGTCGAAAGCGCCACACGCGCGCAGGATTTCGGGCGGCGTCAGCCACTCATCGTTTTTCATGCGGGCGCTCTGGTGCGAACTCATTCCCATCACGCGCCCCCCTCTTCAAACAAGATGGCCTCGGCGTCCTGCTCGGTGGCGTCGGACTCTGCGGCTTCCTCAGCAGCGTCCAGGTTGGCCAGCGAGGCGGTGACGGCCAGGTCGCAGGCCTTGGACAGCTCGATCTGCACGATCTTCAGATCCTCGGGCGTGAGCGCGGGGCAGCGCTTGTGCAGGTTTCCGGGCAGCGCCTCCAGCGATCCGGCGATGGAGCGGCCGACGGTGGCAAGCACTTGCTCGATCAGCGCGACGGGGGCGTACTCTTTGCGCTCCAGCGCCAGCTTGATTTCTGCGCGCTCGCGGCTGACGCGGGCCAGTTCGCTGCGCTGGTAGGCCAGCGCGCCGTCGGCGCCGCGGCCGGCGGCTTGTTCGCGCAGGTGGGCGCAGTAGTCGATAAGCCACGCGCCGGCCGTGGCTCCGGGCTGGATGACTTCGCGGGTGAGCAGGTCGCTGACGGCGGGCTGGCTGATGCCGACCAGCTCGCCAAACTGGGCCTGGGTGCAGGTGGCGTCGAGGTTCACCGCGTGATGCCCTTGCGCGCGGCAAAGCGCCCGATGACGCCGGCCCATGCCTTGCTGAATTCGGCGTTGGCGCTGGCGCGCACCTCGGCGCGGGCGATCTTGACCATATCCAGGCGCGGCCGGTAGCTGGCCTTGCGCACGAACTTGAGGTACTGAATCAGCTCGCGGCCGTTTTTGCCGGTGCGTTTGTAGACGCCCGGCGGGAGCCAGCCGCCACCTTTGGCAAGCGCGTTCTTGCCTGGGGTGACGGCGAAGAATTCGTTTTCAACGCCCATGCGGGCCGCGCGCTTCATGCTGGGCGCGCTGATGGGCTTGGCCATGCGCGTTTCGCGCGTCTTGAGCTGCAGGTTGCGGATGATCTGGCGGTAGTACTGCCCTTTCATGTTGCCGAAGCCGTCAAGCAGGTTGCGCATGGCGTAGGAGCCCGGCACAGTGACCCACCCCGCCGGCAGCACGCCAGCCTTGACCAGCAGCATTTCAGAGCGCTTTTGCCGACGGGCGGCGGCGCCCTCGGCCCCTGGTCGGATGTATTCGCGCTTGCCTTTGCCGGCGTTGGTGCGGCTTTCCGGGAAGTAGACCGACGCCTTTGGGTCTGACTTGGTGGCGGCCTTGGTCCACACCCCGCGCACGGTGAACGGCGTTGGCCGGTCGAACGAAACCGGCAACTGCGCCTGCATCTTGCTCTGCACGCGCTTGGAAACACCCGTCAGAAACGACGACTTGACGTAGGCCGATGCGTTCGGCAACTGGCGCTCAACCAGCTCCAGCGCTTTCGATGCATCAATTTTGAAATGGAACTCCACGATTCACCCGCCCGGCGGAACATCCGCCACGTTGACCGTGAATCTGCCGGTTTTCCACAAGTGGTAAAACCCCCCCGCTACGCAGCAAACCAAAAACGCATCATTTTTGATAGCTGGCAATGACCATTCCACGCTGGGATACTGCCAATCAGGCCATATAACCCCCCAAGAAACCGCCCAAAACTACCCCGCGCACGTCGGCGAATTCACCCGCGGGGGAGCACCCCTGGGAGTACCTTTGCATACCCTCTACAGAATGGATGCTTGTACAGTGTTGCAGGCCTGACCGATGGACCTACAATCTAGGCATGAACACGACCGACAACACCCAGCGCGAGCAGGCGCACGACACCAGCGCGAGCAGCGCCAGCACATCAAGCCCACGCACGCCAGCACCAGGCGCGAGCACCGCCAGCACGCCAGCGCGCGACAGCCTGGCCACCATCACGCCGACGCCAGACCAGATCAGAGCAGCGCGGACGCTGGCCAGCCACTCGCAGGACGAGGCAGCGCAGCTGGTGCACGTCACCGGCCGCGCGTGGCGACGCTGGGAAAGTGGCGAGCGAGAAATAAGCGGCGCAGCCTGGGAGCTTTACCTCATCAAGGCATTAGGGTTTACACCTACAAAATAAACCCTTGACAGATTGACCGATGGACCTATAATTCGAGACATGCAGAGCCGGTCGGCCTGCTGAAACCCCACCAGGCGCAGCGCCTGGACACTTAAGGAGTCCGTCATGTCAGCATCAACAGTCCCCAGCGTCACATTCTCGAATCAGTCAACGGTCGCTGCATGGCCGAACGAGCTTCACGAGTGCATTAACCTCACGCCCGAGCTGCAGGCCTGGGCAGCCGACGCCCTGCCCGCCGTCCGTGCCCGCGCGGGTGACGCCACGCAAGCCGAGCGCGCAGCGCTGCACGCATCGCGCGGCGAATCCTCATGGAAGCGCGCAGGCGGTCCAGCCAAAGCATGCGAGCGCGACAACCTCGACCACGTTTGCACGCTGCTGGCCATGCTGGCCAGCGGACGGGCAATCAGCAGCTACTACGGCTGGATCGACCGCGCAGAATGGCTGCGCATCATGCGCACCGTTTTTGCGTGATCCAACCCCGAAGCCCTGCGCGCAGGGCTTTAGAGTGCAATCCCGCACGACATCACCAG
>CAZQUL010000050.1:0-3062 GCA_964596525.1 uncultured Gammaproteobacteria bacterium
GGTGGCGGCGCGGCGGATGTCGCAGGAGCCGCTGATTCTGGATGCTGCATAACGCGAAATAGGCGGCGTTTTCGCCGTATACGCTGGACAACGCGGCGCACTGAAACTAAGACGGCACAAGGATTACGGGCCGAGTGTCGAGATATTGACGGAGTTTTACGACATGAAAGAACTGTGGTTTGACTACTACGAACGCTTCCTCGATCTAGGTTACGACGAGGATCAGGCTTCCATCATGGCCGATGGTGCAGTGAAAGACCATCTGGCTTCCAAGATTGACCAACAACGCCAAGAGGAGAAGGAGCAACAACGTGGCTGATTACGACGATACCAACCGTGGGGTTTTGTTCAAGAACGACAAGAAAGAGTCCAAGAAGCACCCGGACTACACCGGCAAGATCAATGTCGGCGGGAAGGAAATGCGCATCGCCGCCTGGATCAAAGAGGGCCAGAAAGGCAAGTTCATGTCGCTGATGGTGAGCGAGTTCCAGAAGCAGGAAGCGCCGAAGTATAGTAATCGCAGCGGCTCTTTGGCGTATATGGATGACGACATCCCGTTCTAATGATTTCCGACGAACAGGCCGAACTGGCCCTAGACTTCCTCAAGGTATCCGCTAAGGCTTATGCCAAGGCAAAGGCTGAACGTATCTACATTGAAGAATTCAGGAAATCCAAGAAGGCCATTCTGATGAAGGCCAGCGAAGAAACTTCTGCCGTTGCCCAGGAAAGGGATGCCTATGCCAATCCTGAGTACCAGGAGCTTCTTCAAGGGCTGAAGGTGGCGGTAGAGAATGAAGAGAACCTTCGTTGGAAGATCGCCAGTGCAGAGCTTCAGATTGAGTTGTGGCGGACACAATCAGCTAATAACAGGAAGGGGATATGACTATCAAATCCGTGTCAGACAATCAATCCGAGATATTGAAGTCGATCATATCGCTTCATTGTCAGTCAGGAATTGATTGCGACATTTCTTATGGGAATGGTGTCTTCTACAAGGAGGTTGATAAGCCAGCACTTGCGTTTGATATTGATCCACAGTGCGACGGTGTTCAACAAGCATGTTCCACCGAAATTCCTCTTGGAAAAGAAAGCCTCAAAAGCATTGTCTTTGACCCGCCTTTCCTGACCTATGTCAGATCAAGAGATGGCAATGGGAAGATGGTAATGGCAAAAAGATTCTCAGGTTATTGGCGTTATGACGAGCTTGAAGATCACTACAAGAAGACTCTCACAGAATGCAAAAGGCTTCTTGTTAAAAAGGGTATTTTGATCTTTAAGTGTCAGGACATCATTCACAACCATAAAATGCACTGCACACACGCAAATATCATTCAGTGGGCAGAAGGATTCAGGCTGAAAGACCTATTTGTTTTAATCGCGCAAAACAGAATACCTTCTCCAAACCGCGCAGGAACGCAAAAACACGCGAGGATTCACCACAGCTATTTTCTGGTTTTGGAGAAAATATGAACTACCGTAACCGCAAGCTGCTGGATGCAGCCAAGGATGCCCCTCGCTGCTTTGGCTGTGGGTGTGCTAACGATGGCACTGTCGTTATGGCCCATGCTAACTGGTCTGAATATGGCAAAGGAGCGAGTCTGAAGTCCCATGATTGGGCCATTGCCGCGCTCTGCTATCAATGCCATTCCGAAATAGACCAAGGTTCTTTGCCAAAGGAAGAGAAGAAAGAACGTTGGCTCCGAGCCCATATAAGAACAATGGCTTGGTTGTTCGATAATGGAATCTTGGGAACCCGTAAATAAATTCTATTGGACTTCTCTAACTGCTTTGATAGGATACACACATGGAAGCGAATGAAGCAGCAAAGGTGCTAGGCCAAAAGGGCGGTCAAGCGAAGACGGACAAGAAACGAAAAGCGGTATCAGCCAACCTGGAGAAAGCAAGGAAGGCTAAAGCAGATAAACGCCAAGGCGGGGGTGGCTCAGATAACTCCGTCAGTCAATCAGATGCGGGTCTCCAGACCTCTCCATCACAAGCGCATCGGGATTGACCGTCTGGCCCACGATACGGGCCACCTACACGCATGACGGTTGCCATGTTTTGCCGGTCAGAGTGGATATCTAGCCCCGGTAGCCGTCAGCCGTGTAGGTGAAGTCAGAGCTAACTTACTGGAGACTTACTATGAAGCTGAAATCACTACGAGGAATGCGTACCCGATACGGGTTCAAACGCCAAATCCTCAAGAACGTGTCTGCTTGCCTTGCTGTGGCGTTTTTCATTGTTTTGGGCATCACCATCAAGAACACGGAAATTATCTCGTCTGTGGCAGCTTCTGAAGGTCAGGCCAGAGCAAAGATCGAAGAAGTTTTCGTTTCCTGCATGAATCACGGTGCAGCGTTCATAAATGATGAGATGCACCTTTGCCGTCCGGTCAATACATGGGTGAAAAAATGAAGAACATGATTATCCTGATGTCTCGCTACTGGCCCCTCGCAACAGAAAAGCAGGCTCGTCGCCAGGCTGTTCGTTTGATCCGGGCAAAACGGTATCTGAAATCTCGCGGTATCTCTGCACACGAAGTTGGGTCGAAGTTTGAATACACGTCTGGCCCAAAGGTGCTTCATGCTTAACCTGACCGAGATGTTCTCGATGCGCCCACACAAGGTCAAAGGCGCCAGACTGGTCAAAGGCTACGCCATGTCCGGATCGAAGGACTCTGCGTCCGTCGTGTCAGCACTAGACGACCAGCTTCGGGAGCGGCGCAGCAAGTACGACTCAGCATCGCCCGAGGCCACGAAGAAGCGCATCGCCACGGTAATCCGCAAAACGAACGAGGCATACCTTGCCTACATGGAAGGGCAGGACTGGCTGACGGCAAGCCAGATCGCGAACAACCTCGACACCAGTTCGTGCTGTGCCATGAAGGTACTGCACCGACTGAATGCCGAGGGTAAAGTTGAACTGAAAGTGGTGCGCAAATCAGGCGGGCCGGGTAAGCCGCTGCGACTGTGGCGCAAGGTACGGAATGTTAAGGTGGAGAGCGAAAGGGGCGAAGCATGACCATCAGCGAACGACTGCGCCAGTACAACCGCTGGCGTCGC
>CAZQUL010000051.1:0-3008 GCA_964596525.1 uncultured Gammaproteobacteria bacterium
GCATCTCGTAGTCGCTCAGATGCCACTTTGCCGCTGACAGAGTAGCTCCAAACCTGTTGAGTAGTTTGTCCTGGAATAGCCGACACATCAAGCAACGAGAAGATAGGTGCTGGCTTGCCTTGATACCAAGTTTCGAATGAAGCAATCTTGTTGCTTACAGTGGTCGTATCACCAGCGTTTAAGAAGTCGTCAAGGTAGAGAGTATTGCCAGCAGAGCCTTTGACGTTCAGCTTTATTGTCGCAAGCAAGTCTACGCTGCCCGTATAGTCCTGGCTTGTAGCAAATGCTTCCCAAGAGCCAGTAGTTGTGTCAAAAGTGTACGTTTCGTCTGGGGTTGTAGAATATGGCAAATATATCTCGATTGTTACTGCGCCAGTCAAACCAGCACTGCGATAGAAATAGCCAGGCAAAAATATCTGCTGCAAGGCGTTTGCTGGCATTTGAAACTCCCAGGTAAAGCCAGTAGTTGTACTCTCTGGCTCAATAGCCATAGATAGCGTGCCAGTGCGTTTTGTAGTTGTCTCTGTGCGAGCCTTACCATACTTGGTATACCAGCGATGATTAGTGTCGGAGCCAGCTATTTTTTGGAACTTGATTTCTGAGCCAGCATTCATGTTCGTATAGCCTGATACAAGTGTGTCAGAGCCGAAGTTACAATTTTCTAACAATGCTTCATTCGTAGTGCCAGATACTGTCGTTACAGCAATAGCATTAGTTCGGTACGAGCCAATCTGTCCATTATAGAACTTCAAGCCGTCAGAGCTAGACAAATACAATGCTTGAATACGACAGTCGTTAATATTGAGCGTGTTAATTGTTGCGCCATAAAAACCAAGCGCACGAATACCAGCGTGAACACCACTTGCCGAGTTATTACAGCCCCATATTTCTACTCGGTCAGCAGTAAAACTTGCACCAGCTAAAATTAAACCAGAACTAGCAAAGTCGCAGATAAAATTATCGCCAGCAAAGTTTTTATTCGCCCAAGCTCCAGCAGCATTAATAGCACTACCAACATTACGTCCTACCCAAATATTGTCAGACCAAGTAACCTCTGCTGTATCATTCAGATACATAAAGTAAAAAGTAACAACTCGGTAGAATACGCACTTTTGGAATACTACTTGAGCAGCATTTACATAGCCTATAGTAATGCCGAACTTATACGGCGCACTACCACCAAGCGTTTCCAGTCGAGTGTTGGCAAATATTGCATTATTAGGGGTGTTGTCAGAGCTGTAATAACACCAAGAATGAGAAGTGTTATCAGATATGATAGTAAAACCACGCGAAAGGTTTAGAACCCTGGCATTAGTTGAGTGTGTATAAGTTAAGGCAGCTTCAGCACCGCCAGAAGTGCTAGAGATAGTATAGGTCGTAGAAGTAGGCGAAGTCTTAAGAAACTTATACTCTCCCTGTTGGTTGCCATTTGTGCCTGTAATAAATATCTCATCGCCAACTGCACCAATATCTGCTGCTGTAGCCAGCTCATTCCCAGTCGTACCATTTCCACTTGCGTAAGTTGTCCAGTGGTTTGGCACATCAACGCCATAAGTACGAATAGTTACGCCATTATTTGTATATGAAGAAGATATTTTTTGTAGCCCAAAGTTAGTGGTAACACCATTCTGGGCGATAATGAGCTTGCCACCGTTAGTAAGTGGGTCGGCTGCCGTACCAGCGTCAAGACCGCCAGTGTTTCCAACCCCAAGCCAGACATGACCACGAACAGTAAGCGTGCGATACGCCGAACGGTCATAATACAGTTCTCCAGCACTTTCAATAAGTAACCCTGCGCCACTTGCTGCTGCTGCCTGAGTATATGTCATAGGAATACTGCCAGCACTTCCAAATGAGCCAATAGTCATATCAGCGTCGAGTGTTACCCGATACTTAGTTTCGCGGTCTCCAGCGATAATCACATCATCGCCAGAACCTGGCGTATAAGAACCATACACTAAATAGCAGTTGAAGTTCGTTGAGTTTGCGCCGTAAATACGCAGAAGTCCAGTACCGCCAGAAGAAGCCTGATACTTAATTCGATAACGATTTGCGCCAGTTGTTGTCGGGGTATACGAAGTGCCAAAGCTGAAATAGACCCCTCTACCGCTATACCCTACACTTGGCGAATAAGTACAGCTTGCCACAGTGTCAGCCCAAGCCCCACCACCAGTAGTATCTTCTTGTAGAGTAACAGTAAATGTTTTTCCAGACCCCTCTAAATAAAAAAAAGGAATATACGTACCATATATAGGGTCGGTTGTATTTGCAGCCGTCATAGTAGCTGAATAAAAAGCTGAAGTTGAGGAGTCAATAGAAACACTGTTAGCAAAAGACAAAGTACCAACTACCTTACCAAAAGTGCTGGCTGCCGAAGTGTTACCGTTTGCTCGTGCTACGTGGAGAGCCACATTATACCTCTATCTTATCGCCAACAGAGAGCTTGTTCTCTGACAATATTTTAGCTTTAATTTCTTGCAGTCGAGCTTCAATTTCTTGCTCAACTGTATTCACATCAGTATTAACAGTTATTTCTCCAACAATTTTGCCGTTGTACACAACAGTTGCTACAACATATTGCATTCCGTCAGTAGTTACTTCGTGTGCTTCTTTAATTTCTGCAGTAATTGTTGCTTCTTGCATGGTTGCCTCCTATTAACTTGAGTATAAAGCATTGGCCTCTACGGCGGAATCCCCACTCGAACTGTTGGACTTTATATCGTGTTGCCATTAGCTATAACTCTCCGATGCACGGTTAGCCCAGTGGGTAGCATAGTCGCTTGATCCTGTAGCATACTCGCGTAATCCACTAGCTACAGTGCGACGGTAGATGTACCACGCGCCCCCAGACTCTTCGTAGCCGACGTATGAGTATGTGCCAGTGTAGTCTGGGCCATCTTGGTATTGATAGATCGGACTCGCTGGAGCAACGCCACCACCGCCAGATACCGTAGTGCTAGTACCACCACCGACAACCGTTTCTGGTCGCTTGCCCTCAGCCCTAGCTC
>CAZQUL010000052.1:0-2990 GCA_964596525.1 uncultured Gammaproteobacteria bacterium
GTGCAAACCCTGACCCTTATAAAACCTATGTTGGGGGTTTGATTGATGGCGGTAGTGTGAGCTTAGATACTATTTTTAATCCTGATGCGTTGGATAATCAGCGTCTTTTAGAAGCCGATATTGAAGCAGCTAACCCTGTTGAATATCGTATTGTTTATCGTGATGGTGGAATGTGGACTTTCTTTGGTGTACTTAAAGAAATGACCCCGACACATGGTATGGATGACATTCACCGCCAAACTTTAGGCATTAAGGTAAGCGGCAAACCTGTTCGTACATTCCCTGTTTAATGAGTGGTTATAATATGAATCTTAAAGCTGCTATTTTTGCCACGATCGGCGAAGTATTATGTGAAAACATTGCTGTTCCAGAATTTGGTGCTGACGTTGACAGTTTAAAAGTTACCGTAATGACAGTTGCAGAACGTGATGCTTTTGATAATGCCTATCGTGAGATTGAAGAATCTAAACGTGCTGCTAATTTTCGTCCGTTGCTAATGGTTTTTACAGTTAAAGATCAAAATCACAAACCTGTTTTTAGTGTTGAAGACGTTGAACAAATTAAGCAGCTTAATAGTTTGGCCGTAGTGCGTTTGACTGATGCCGCCTTACGCATCAATAAAATGCTAAAAGCGGATGTTGAGGCTCACGAAAAAAACTCTTAGCGCGTCCTGACCGTCAGTTTTTATTTTTATTGGCGTTAAAACTAGGACGCACGGTTGCAGAGTTAGAGCATACGCTTAGTTATAACGAGTTAATTGAATGGCGTATGTACTTTGAAGAGACGCACTTTGGCGAACTTAGGGCAGATAGGCGTAATGCTGAGTTATTAGCAATGACATTTAATGTCAATCGTTCGCCAAAGCAGTCAGCTAAAACGTCTGATGATTTTATGGTTTATAAACCGCGTAAGCATGAGCTTTCAGATGAAGATTTAGAAAATAAGATTGATAGTGTTTTTGGTAGTTTTGAATAAAGGCCGCGTTAAGCGGTTTTTTTATGGGTGATTTATGGCAGGCGTTCAAATAGGTGCATTGCACGTTAGTCTAAGCGCAGATAGTGCTGCTTTTGACCAAAATATGCAGCAAGCTCAAGAGACTGCCGATGAAGCCATGTCAAGCATTGGTGACAATGCCAAAAAGTTAGCAGGGGTTTTGGCTGGCTTATTTGTTGTTGACGAAATAAAAACACGCATCAAAGAACAAATTGATTATGCCGATGGCTTGGCTGATATTGCAGCTCGTGCCAACTCAACAGCCGAAGCATTAAGCGCGATGGAATACGCTTTGCATTTTAACGATGCTACTTTAGAAGACTACACAGGTGGCTTGCAAAAATTAGCGTTAAACATGGATGCGGCTGCACAAGGTAGCAAAGCACAAGCTGAATTATTTGACACGCTTGGAATTAAATTACGCGAACAAGATGGACAAATGCGTAATTCTGCTGATGTCATGCTTGATATTAGCGATGTGTTAGCAGGCATGAATGATGGCGCAACAAAAACAGCCTTGGCTATGGATTTGTTGGGTAAGAGTGCTGGCCCTGCATTGTTGCCACACCTTAGCCAAGGTAGTGAAGCAATCAAAGAACTTACAGCCGAAGCTGAAAAATTTAACCTTGTCGTCAGTACAGACGCATCAAACGCGGCTGGTCAAATAAATGACTCTTTAGATAAATTAAGTTTTGCAGCAACAGGTGCTTGGCGTGTTATGGCTACACAACTTGCACCAACGCTCGGTGATATTAGTGAAAATATGCTCAAAGGCGCACAAGATACAAAAATTATGGAAGGTGCAGCATGGGCCATATCAACAGCAATAAAAGTGATGTACACAGGATTTAAAGCCAGTGTAATTGAACTTGAATATTTTGGTGATGTGATTGGGAAAATATCAGCTATTGCTGTTAGTGCAGCCAATGGTGACTTTGCTCAAGCTAAAGCTATTTGGGATGATGAGTCTGGCAATATTAAAGCTACTGCTGCATTAAATGCTTTGGGGGATATGTGGCAAGACACAGCCCAAAAAGCAAGTATATCAGCCGAAGAGCAAGCAGCAGCAGCCGAAAAAGCAGCTAATACACTTAAAATTGAGCAGCAATTAGCAGCATTAAGAGCTAGTCAAACTGATAAAAAAACAGATAAACCAAAAGACAATTTTCAATATGGCGGATTACAACTGGCTCAAGATGAATATCAAGGCATTGTTAATGCTGAAAATTTATCTATTAGTATGTTTAACGCTAATGAAGACATAGCAGCTCAACAATTTGGCGATCAAATTGATGCAATGTTAATTGAGTTAGATGCGGCGCAAGTGATTGCTGATGCTCAATGGGCTGAATTTGTTGATAAAGAGTTAGTGCAAATTGATGCAGCTAATACTTACAAACTCAATGCACAACAAGATTTTATTAGCGCGTTTATTCAAGGTGATTTAGACCGCGTTAATGCCGTTATCACCAACGGTGACGCAGAACTAGAAGCACGCAAAGCACAAATGGCTGCAACCGTAGGCTTTTTTAACCAAGGCTTATCACAAATGGCACAAGGCCAAGGCAAAGCCGCCAAAGCAGCTCAAGCGATTCAAAAAGCACAAGCATTGTACGAAATTGGCGTAAATACTTATCGTGCTGCTATGGGTGCATACTCAGCTTTAGCACCAATTCCATTTGTAGGGCCAGCGTTAGGCGTAGCGGCTGCTGCTGCGGCAATCGCTTTTGGTGGTTCAATGGCACAAGGCGTGTTAAGTGGTGGTAGTGGTGGGGCTGCTGTCACAGGCGGCGCGCCTCCTGCATTACCTGCATCATCAAGCCCCACAAGCCAAGCCGAACAACGAGCCGAGCAACCTACGCTAACTACTTATGTTCGTATTCCTGAAGACGCCATCTTAACAGGCCGCAAGATGCTTGATTTTATTGATGAAGCAATGGGCGATGGTAAGCAATTAAACAATTTACGGTTTATACCAGCATGACGACAACCGCAAA
>CAZQUL010000053.1:0-2857 GCA_964596525.1 uncultured Gammaproteobacteria bacterium
AACTGCAACAACTTTAATATACGCTATTGGAGCTGGAATTACCGCGGCTGCTGGCCCTGAATACCGTCCTTCTTTAGGCATTTCCTCCTAAAGTGCCTGCAATATGCAATCGGACTTGTGAACCCTAGGGAATTAGCATTCCTTAATAATTCACAACACCCCTTTCAGAGTGGGAGTGGACTATCCCTTAAGCTTGCGCCCATTTGATTATAGTCTCTGAACCTTCTCCTCGCCGGAGCTTGGCTGCGGATTGTCCATTGTCATGACGTGCTGGAGGGCTGTCATCCTATTCGCTGTTACCATCCGATAGCCATTACGCTATCTGCTGCGCTTTGAGTTTCCCCAGAGCCGCGGTGGAATAGGCTTTAGGAGTTTCCCGCAATTTACAAATGTACAGTTGGTGCTAATCTCCAACTTTCTGCTTGAAGATCGAAAAGTTCTCCGATACTCCAAACATCTGGCAATAATAGATAAAGGTCTACCAGACTTGCCCTCCAATTGCATTCGGTAAGGTTTGTAAATTATCCTCATTACACTTCTAAGAAATCCTAGAGTTGTTATTTCTTGTCACTGCCTCCCCGTGTCGGGATTGGGCAATTTGCGCGCCTGCTGCCTTCCGTAGATGTGGTAGCCGTTTCTCAGGCTCCCTCTCCGGAATCGAACCCTAATTCTCCGTTACCCGTGACTGCCATGGTAGTCCAATACACTACCATCCAAAGCTGATAGGGCAGAAACTTGAATGACTTATCGCATATACCTGCGATTCGTTCGATTACTATGAATCATCACATTCCTTTCGGAAATGGTTTGGTACTAATAATTACGACCCTTGGACGAGGTCTGACTGCATGTATTAGCTGTAATTTGTCACGGTTATCCATGTAACTTTCGATTATCAAATAAATTATAACTGATTTAATGAGCCATTCGCAGTTTCGCCGTATAATACTTATACTTACACATGCATGGCTTAATCTTTGAGACAAGCATATGACTACTGGCAGGATCAACCAGATTACTACATTGCAGGAGACCTGCAAACATAAAGTTTACTACAAATAGCAACACATTGCTGACTTTGTGCGGTTCTCTGGGCCTACAGGACCAGCGCGAACCAAGCCATATGGTTTACTACCTGCATCAGCTGGAACACTCCCTCTGACAGAGCTCTAGCCGCAGAACGACTAATCGCCTCTGGAAGAAGCTATCCTCTGTGTAGGACAAGACACTCTCAGACATTTACAACTGAGACTGCTCGCTCACTACCCACAATTTTTATTGCATACAATACCCTAAAGGTACATATACAACATTTCCCCTGAGCTAGAGCACTCGTTAGAGGTCTCTATCAAGGATAAACCTTAGCCATGAAAACTCAATTTCATGCCTACAGGCCGTAAATATAGTCAGAAGTGTAGTGTCAGATGCCCGTTGGACGGTAGCAGCAGCTACGCCGAGGGAAGGGACATCAGCAGTATAGGCCTCCGTACTCGATATGCGACGCCTGCAGCCATCACCTGTTGTCAGGACGATGTCCTTTACCAGGCTCATGGACTACAGTCATCATCGATTTTAGGAGGACATACACGCCCTCAGCTCTCACCTGACCTTGAGGCGTTGCCTACATCAGGTTACTAGCTTACTAGCTGTGTATGACACCTTTACTGAGAAGTCGACTTTTTTTCAAAATCCACTACTCCTCTTAAGTATAGCAAAAAAAGTCATATGTTAAAATACCACCACGCTAAAATTTCAAAAAATTTTTGGCAGAGTCATTCCCAAATTGCAACCCGGCACAAAACCTTCATTTCCTAACTCTCTTCCTCTCAACCTTTCCTGGCCTCCGTTTCCCTCTGTCCCTTCTCTAAGCTGGATTTTTTTTGAAGTCAATTTTCAAACTTGAAAGGCGATTATTTCAAAGACGATAAGGCTTGGGCAGCTTAGAGGACGTCAAACAAGAACTTGAGAGATGGTTCTATCTTCCGTTCCCGCACGGATTGGAACTGATTTGTTTAAGCCCTTCAAAAGGGCCTTGCAAAGTTGGAAAATTCGGTTTTTGAATTTGAAGTCCTTTTGAGTCGGGATAAAAGGAGGAGCAGTCTTTGGAGGTTAGAAGCTGTCCCAGAGGTGTTCGTGGCCCTGGCTTGGCTGTAGAGCTGAAGCTCGAATTTATCAAAAAATGTTAACTGTTAAAAAACCACCACGCTAAAATAACTTTTTCAAAATTTCAAAGACACCCCAAATTGCAACCCGGCACTTTAGTGTCGGCTTTTGGCATCTTCAATCCTAAGGAGCCACCATTCCTACAGGAGATGCGTCTGGAAGTGCCCCACCTGCCCGTGTACCTGGTTTTCGACGAGCTGTCGCCGTCTGGGCCAAAAGTCGATTTTTTAGTATGTTGGGTTTGAAGGCGCCGTTCGAGGGGTGGTGAAGACGGAATTCGGAAAGGACACGAGGAAGTACTACTTTCTAAGGGGTGGTTTTGAACCAGAATCGATGAAAAAATCAGAGATGCGCTCTCAAGGAATATATATGATTTAACTATAATTTTAGATTTAGCCTATGAATAGACCTTTAAGTGAATTGTATACCGGATAATCCCGGTTTGAAGGCCTTCCCAGCGTTTTCAAGGCCCGGGGCTCCGGCAACCTTCCTTCTGGCTTGGCCACTCCCACTGCCTTGCTTTTGAGCCAAATCCCTTCCCCTTGAGTTTTTGCATGTTGTTTCGCCACATGTGCGGGTTCAAGTATAACCAAATTAAATTAAAACCCTTGGAAGAGCCTCCCCGCAGCAAATGCTCGCTCTTCCCCTCACTTTGCCTTTGATATTATCAAAACCCATCGCTTTGCTTTATATA
>CAZQUL010000054.1:0-2796 GCA_964596525.1 uncultured Gammaproteobacteria bacterium
TAATAGGCTTGGCTCAGGATTGTCTACTTGAGAGTTTCCCTGAGTTAGAGGATTGTTTTTAATGTGGAGGCGCAAGATTCACCACCACCTACTAGGATCACATCTGTTGTTTTATCTAGTAGTGTTATTCTTTGTTTTTCACTAGCAGGGCCAAAAACAGGTCTGCTCATTTATACCTCCTTACAAAAACAAAAACCCCTTGCAAACTTTGCAAGGGGCTGTATAATAATTGCACATGCAGCCACGCTTACCTGCTCATATGCAGAACTTGCAAAAATCAAGTTCCTCCCCACAGTCTCCACCGACAAAGGAAGGAGGAAACCTGTAAAAATAGTGGTGCCGGATATCTGAATCGAACAGATCACCCCATGATTACAAATCAAGTGCTCTACCAAATGAGCTAATCCGGCTTACTAACCAAATATAACACTTGAAAAGTATTTGTCAATATGTTATACATCTTGTATATTACTAAAATCAATTAATGGGGTAGTGTTTTTAGGAGGTGGGTTTCCATTCTCTCTAAGTTCAAGTAACAATCTTTGCATAGCATCTTCATTAATGATTTTACTGATATCAATATCAAATTTGAGTAGAAGTTTTGCAGCTTCCATTTGTATTTTTGGATCATCACTCATTAAATTATTTTCAAGAACCTCTAAAGCTTTCCCACTGAGTTTCTTTAATTTATCGCTAGTAGCTTGTAAGTCATGCTTTTCACGCAAGAACCCCACCTTTCCGCCACTTTGAACAATGTTAGACATTTCTCTTGCTTTCTTATTTGTTTTGGTATATATTGAATGTATCACAAACGTCCATATTGTCAAGATATTGACTTTGTGGTGATTCGTTGTAATATTTAAGGAGAACAATATGATTGCTTATTTTCGTACAAAGAATAAAGACGGGAAGAAACAGCTACAGAAAACTTCAGACTATCCTTATGATAGTGTAGAAGACGCTATAAATGATGTAAAATTGCTAGTAAGTGAAGTTGGAGGGGTGAAAATTATTAGCCCAATTTTGTGTGTAATCAATGGAGGAAAACTTTGAAAAAACATGGTAGTACAATTGTACCAAGAAATAAGGATATGAATGAATATCTTACATCTCTTGGACACAATGTTCATAAAGATAAGCGTAAAAATAAACGTATCCTTGACAAACTGAAACAAGAACAACGAGAGGATATTTATGACAATGGTTTTATCTGATGAAATCAGTGATGGTGAAATCAACAAGTCATTTCAAGAAATGGTGGACAGTATCCCAGAAGGATATGTTGATTTTGATTTAGAAAACTTTGAAGAAATGGAGTGGTAGATGCAAACAAAACAGATTGTGTGTTCAAACATTGAACAATATACACAAGAAATTACAAAAGCAGTGGAAGAGGGTTGGCAAGTGTGTTATGGATACAGAGCGCCAATGCTTGTAGGTTTCTCTATGACTGCATGGCTCGAACGTGACCTGCCAGAAGATAGTGTAGAAATTGTAGCACCTACAAAACCTTCTGTTGGGCGTCCCCCTAAACAAAAATAAGGAGTATTAAATGCACTATAAAGAAATTCAAACATATGATTTGCACTCATATTCACAAGAATTGCAAAAGAACATTTTAGATGGTTATCGTGTGCTTACAGAAACCATCTATTTTCCACAACAAATTGGAAGTGTCTACATGGCAACACTTGGTAAAGAAGAAGAGGATGCTGGTATTCTTGCTGATCCTAAACCAGTGCGTAAAAAGAAAGCTGCATCCGATGAGTGATAATTCTAAACAACCATACAAAGTACCTGAAATTGAATATCCACCACTTACATCTATCAACGATGTAACAGGTGAAAGAATGATGACAAAAGTACCTTCTAAGGCATATTTGGATAATTATGATAAAATTTTCCGTAAGAATAAAGTAGAACTAGAAGAAGCAGAAACACCCGAATAATTTCCACATAAGGAGATGACATGGCACGTAATATCTTTGATCCTGATGAAGCCCTATCACATCAGCAAGTGAAAACTCGTAAAACAAGGGCTACAAAAGAAAAACCTGTAGCAATTAAAGAAAAATTTGCAGAACAGCGTCTAGCTTCTGTTGTAGTTATTACACCTAAAACAGAGAATCAGTTAAAAGCACTAGACTTGATGAAAAAGCGTCAAGTTGTAATTCTCAGAGGTAGTAGCGGTAGTGGTAAAAGTTATTTGGCTTGCACACATGCTGCTAACAGGTATCTAAAAGGCGAAGTGGAAAGGATTGTCTTAATCCGCCCATATGAAGCTGTTGGTAGAAGTATTGGACTCCGACCCGGTAGTGGTGAAGATAAATTACGTCCCCTCATGCAAAGTATGCTTCAATCTCTTGAGCGTGTATTTGGAAAAGCACAACTTGAAGCTAAAATTGCTGCTGGTAATGTTGTAATGGAGGCTCTTGAAGATGTACGTGGACGTTCCTATCGCAACTCTGTAGTAATTCTAGATGAAGGGCAGAATGCCGATAAAAACGCAATGAAAGCCCTTTTGACACGCTTGGAAGAGTCTAGTCAACTCGTTATTTGTGGTGATGGTAGACAAAAAGATACAAAATCTGAGAGCGGCATTGATTGGGCTGTAAACATTATTGAAAAAGCTCGTAAAGAAAAGCCTGCATACTTAAACGAGCAAGACCTCCATCATGCTTACAACAATTTTGGTTGTGTAACATTCACTAATGAAGATATTGTACGCTCAGGTTTCACAGCCTTGATGGTTAAAATTTTTGATGAAGAAGAATAAGGAGGGTATATGAACAAAAA
>CAZQUL010000055.1:0-2778 GCA_964596525.1 uncultured Gammaproteobacteria bacterium
TAGGTGTTGCATCAAACTTGATTGGTACTGTTCTGTAAGTATCGTTTGCAGGTGTGTTTGTAAAAGCCACAATTACCTCATTCTCATTTCAGGCTGTACAAAGAGTGAGGAATCCTCATCACCGTAGCCCTGAGCCTGCTCTAAATAAGCCTTAGCTTCTGACTTCAGTGCTTGACGATCCTGCAGAGGTACACCAAATTCAGGAGCTAAATTAACCGCTAACTCATAAATAATTGCGTCAGTCCAGTAAGCAGGAAAGTCAGGAGTATCTGTAGAAGACACAAACCCATCAAACTCTTTTTGGTAGACAACAACTAACGATTTGTTAGCAACCGCTCCCGCATCTGGTGCAGGCCAGATTGACAATGTACCATTTTCCAAATTAGGATTAAAAGTCCAGTGGACAGGATTACCAGAAGAATTAGTAGGCAGTCTATTATAATCATAACGACTTTTATTAATAAGCTCATACTGTGTTCCACCTGTAGTATCCTTTAAAACTACTTGGGTTACTTTAAGTGAATTAGAAATTGTGTAATCTTTGGTAGACAATACTAAAGTTACAGGCAGCTCAATTCTTTTCCAGAGAGGCATACCTAATGTAGCAAACCTAAGCACAATATTATTAAGTGCTTGCGTTCCATTAGTATAGGATTCTGTAGAAGGAGCTTCACCTTCTGCAAGCACTCCACACTTACGCAAAGCAGCTTTGATTAGATTATCTCTATTAGATTCGTATAATGTGTTTGCAGATGTGGCCATAATTATACTCTATAGGTTCCAGTTAAATAGATTGTTCCAGTGGCTGTAATAGCATTACTATTAGTAATGGCTGCGGTTGCCGGATTAAATTCTCTAAGAGCAATTCGTGTTGCGTTAGGTGAAATAATAGCCACTCTAGCTAAACCTGCACCTGGAACTGGTCCGCCGCTTTGTAATACTGTAACATTAACAATTTGATTTGCAGTATTTCTTGCAGCATATGGCAAACCAGCAACTTCAGTATTACCTGTACCAGTGTGCGCTGTCCAAACTACTGTGATATTAAATGTAACTGTATCACCAATACGAGTAAATTGCCCAATTTGACTTGTATATGTACCAGTACCGGCTGTAGAAGTACCTACAATTGTTGGAGTAAAGGTACCTTCTTCGTACCAGTCTAAATCACTTGCATTTGAACTTACACGAGTAGCGTCGTTTGAAAACGTTAAAAAATCAGTAGCAAACTGATCTTGGGCTCCGGCAGTTTTTGCAGAAATACCTCCAATAGATCTATTATTACTAATCTTTAATCTAGTAGAAGTATAGCTTGATGTAGAAACACCAGTTCCAGCAGCACCGTTCATTGTATTATTTACTACGGCCACAGGTTCTGTGTCTGATACTGCTCCAGCATTGACAAAAATAAATTCTTGTGTTCCACCAAAACTAGCAACACTACTAATAATATTACCTGTAATAATATATCTACGAGCTTTGGATGCTTTAATAGCATATCCTCTAGCAGACTCAATACTATTGCCTGAAATTACACCGTCAAGACTATGCGTAATTTGAATAATTTTTCTTAGTACAGTGCCACTTACAGTATTGCCTGTGATGGTAACATCACGAGCAGGAAATGATCCTGCACCAGAAGCCTCATCAGTTAATCTAATACAAGCTTTTGTGTCATCTTCTACTAAAAATTTAGAAGACATGTCAACTCTGTCCCAAAAAGTATTGCTAGTAATTGTCGCACCAGAGCAGTCACCGACAACAATCCCCCCACTTCCAGTAAGAGCAAAAGTGTTTCCACTAATAGTTACACCACCTCCGCCTTTATTTGTAGCATTAGTAAACCAAACCATTGCTGGTGTGTCAGTAGACTGTATATTGTTTGCAGTAACATCGTCTGCTGGTTTAAGTCCTTCAAAATGATTGCCAACAACAGTATGACCTCTAGATGCATGGATCAATGCACGAATAGTTGGAAATAAACCAGACGTGTCTAAAAACTTGTTACCTCTAATTTCAACTCCACCTACCCCAAGATAAAAGACCTTGTAAGTATTAATGGAACGAAACACGTTATCTACCAAGCTGAGTCCTCGAACGGTGTCATTAGCCGAATCACCTTGAGCAAAAATTGGAATTTGCTTATATCTAAAGTTTGTCCCAACTGAATTGTCGTCAGCACCAAGTGGATTATAAGAAGTAATCTGGCAATTGCTAATTGTTAAATTGCGCCAGGTCAATCCTAATGCCCCAACAGCAGAAATAATCGGGTAATTTGGCTCTGCTACGGCAACGTCTAGGCCAGTAACACCACGAATATCAAGCTCAATCCCATCAATTGTAATATCAGAGCATTCATTTAACCAAAAAATAGACCAGCCGCCTTTTGTTCTAGTATCTAAATTTGTGATTCTTAGTTTTGCATTTTTTCCAGTAATCTTAATCCCAGTTTTATTGGTAAGATTAATAATGCCCTGACTTGGATACACTACAGAAGCTGGTGTGTATGTTGAAAAATCAAATACATAATCACCTGGAGGAATAGTTAATACGTCGCCGTTATTTAAAGAAGCAGCAGCTAAAATAAACGCTTCAATGTTATTTGTTATCCCATCACCAACAGCACCGTAAGCTGTTACAGGATTAATTCCATAAACATAATCGTTTACATCGTTTAACCACTCAGCTACAATAGGGGTTTGTCGGTCAATAAAAGTAGTATTTGCCATTAAATTACTCCAGCAATAGAGAAACCAGCAATTGCTATTGCTGCAATGC
>CAZQUL010000056.1:0-2650 GCA_964596525.1 uncultured Gammaproteobacteria bacterium
ATGGAAAATTGAAAGGTTTTCTGGTAAAAATGGCTGTATTAAGCACATTCATGTAGGAGATGTTGCTGGTAGTTGTAAACAAAGCACTGGATATTGGAGTGTGAAATATAACAAAAAGAACTATCAGGTACACCGAGTAATATATGAAATATTTAATAATGAAATACTAGGTAAATTAGAAGTAGACCATATTGATGGAAATCCTTCTAATAATTGTATTGAAAATTTAAGACTTGTGAGTAGATCGGTAAATAATAGAAATAGAAGTATGCAGATAACTAATACTTCTGGAATGACAGGTGTGCAATTTTATTTGAAAAAGAGAAGACATTGGAATGATCCTTACTGGATAGCGTATTGTCGAGATATTAACGGTAAGATTGAAAGTAAATCTTTTAATTGCAGACTTTTAGGTTACGACAATGCTTATGAAAAAGCCTGTAAACATCGGGAACAAATGATACTAGCATTGAATGTAAAAAATGCAGGTTATACAGCCCGTCACGGAAAGGAATTCTAATGAAAAAACTCTTAAACACAACAATCTTAGCCCTTGCACTAACCCCAATCATTTGCTACAATATGTACAAATATCGTTGTAAGCAACGTAACACATTTGAACAACATTGAAGGAGAAAGAAATGCTAGACAAGAATACAAAATATTTTATTAATGTAGCAGCATATGCTAAAGAAAATAACATCACTCTGAAGCAAGCTCATGAAGAAATTCAGCCTTGGTTGTTTGGGCAAGAATATATTTTTTGGGAACTCTACAAAGACGCTGTGATGTTCACTTATGCAGACTATCTTGAGATTAATTATGAGCATTCAGGAATCATCACTTGGGCCTATGAAGATTGTATTAACGATAATGGTAAAGAGATTGTCCTAGAACGTCTTGTAAAAACTGAAATCAAGCTCACTCCAACAATTATTGAAGAAGAACTTGTAGAGTTCAATGGAAAACAATACAGTAAGGCCAAGCTTGAAAAAGCATTAAAGCTGATTGAAGAAAGCAAATAAAATGTCCTCCAAAGAGTTTACAGGATATTGCAAATTTTGTGAGCGTTCTGTACAATTTCCTCTCCTGTTCTGTTGTTCTGAATGCGAGAGGAAATATTGGAGATTGATGAATTTTAATTTGGAGGGTTAGCCTTGAATAATTATCCTACACAAATCCTCTCCGATTTGGAAACGTTCATTATCCATAATGATGAAAGTTTCTGTAAAAGGTTCTTCAGCAGGTATGGAGAAATTATGGATTGGTATGATATTAGCTTCTCTAGCGAGAGCGTATATGCTGTAGTGATTCTTGATTGTGGACAATCAATTGCTGTTAGTATTGATGCTAATGAGTTTAAAGAGTGGATGAGAAGTGTTGTAGTAAATAAATAACAGGAGAATTTAATGGAAGGTTGGTATATTGATATTGAGGCTGACAATCTCTACTTGAAATCTTCTAAAATCTGGTATATCAAACTAAAAACATTGGATAAATCCAGAGAACTTTCTGTACATCCTTTCAAAGATGGGGTGGAAAGAACAAGGAAATTACTAGCAGATTGGGTGAAGAGTTTTCCTGACGAATGTATTGTAGCTTTTCATAACGGACTTGGCTTTGATATGTGGGTGTTGTGGAAATTACTTAATATTCCCTTCAAGGTAGGTAAGGACGGTAAGGACTGGATTGGAAAGAAACCTGTAGTGTTTGTAGACACGTATGTTCTAAGCCAATACATATCCCCAGATAGTCCTAAACACTCGCTAGAATATCTTGCAAGCGGTAGTGAAGATGAGAAGATGGACTACAGGGCTAAACTTGTAGAGCAGGGTGTAATGACGGGGAATGAGCCAAAAGGGCATGAGTTTAGTTTCTATCACCCATTGATGGACAGTTATTGCGATGATGACGTTGACGCAGGTATTGGTGTATTCAATAAGCTCTGGAAACAAGCCAAAGAGATGTACAAAGACAATTGGCTACACCCATCATTCCGGCAGATGAGTAAGGACTACTTCTTGTATTCAGCACAGGCATACACAGGCGTTAAGTTTAATAAAGAAAAGGCTGTAGCCCTTGTAGAACATATTGACCAGAAAATGAAAGAGATTAAGGATGAGGTTGATCCACTTCTTCCACCACGTCCTTTGAAAACAGCAGAGCAAGCATTCTACAAGATTCCTGCAAAGCCGTTTAAGAAGAACGGTGAATTATCAACGATTATGGAAAAATGGTTAGAGAAGCACAGTGCAACGTTAGAGGAAGATGGCATACATGCTTATGGAATGGTTGTCCCACTGAAAGCTAATGAAATTCTCCCTGTACAACTTCCAATGGAAATTGAAGATAATGTAGAGCTGAAACAGTATTTCTTAGATAGTGGATGGACACCTCATGAGGATTTCTGGAATTTTCAGAAAGGGCCAGATGGAAAGAACATCCGTGATGAAAAAGGGAAGTATATTAAGACTACTCCGAAGATTCAACATGCAGGGAATCTTTGCCCTAATCTGTTGAAGCTAGACGGTGAAATCCCTTCTAAAGTTGTCAAGTTTCTTAGTTATCGTAATCGTAAAGGTGTTGTAGAAGGTTGGTTAAATAACTGGAGATTGGAGTGGGATGGGCGTTTGAGCGCGGAGATTAGTGG
>CAZQUL010000057.1:0-2593 GCA_964596525.1 uncultured Gammaproteobacteria bacterium
TTGCTAAATATAGCTGAAAAACAGCGATTTTCAATGTCGCTTGATGGGCTGGAAGCCGCTACCAGAGCGGGATACAGCGATTTTTATATAGTAAAAGCGTCCTATATGGAGAGGAAGGTGTATTGTGGAGGGTGATTTGAGAGATATTTCTGAGTTGTTTGATTGTTATAAACACAGAGATAAAGAGAAGTATAAATACTATAACAGTAAGCATATTAATCTGAATATCGACTATAGTAGAGCTGTTAGTGTAGTTATGAAATCTATAGGTGTACCTAATAAATTGTATAGTGGTGTAGGTGTATTCATATCAAACCTACTTGCTCTGAAAGAACAGTTTGTTCTATCTTATTCCAGAAGTAATAAGACTATTCCCAGACAATATAATAAACGTAGATTGTCTCATAGGAAGGTTATTGCAGCAGCAGATTGGCTTGTAGCAAATAATTATGCTGTAGAACAAAGAGGAAGAGCCAGCTCTGTAGAAGAACTACGTTTTAGTACAACAATATGGCCTACAGAAGCTCTATTAAGCTTATTCTCAAATGATGTAGTAAAATATTCTTCTGACAGCTATATCATGAATAACAACCCTGTTGTGTTGAAAGACAAGAACAAGAATGAAATTGACTACAGAGATAATAACTTTACAAGAGATGCTAAAGAAGTGTTACAGCTTATCAATGCTGTCAATAGCAAATATGATGTACGTGATGGGCAAGGTAAACAACTAAATTGCTCTTCTCTTACACGTATATTCTCTGAGGATTGGAGTTATGGAGGAAGGCTGTACAGAATTGATGCACAACAAATTAAACAGAAGGACGTTGAAAAACATCTTACACGTTTAGGAATCACAATTGATGGAATGCCTGTTGTAGAAGTGGATTATTGTAATTTACACGCTATGCTTCTCTGTGCGATTGAAGGGGTGCACCCTGATAAGTTTGCAGGGGATATGTACGCAAGCGTTCTAAGGCGTGCTAATGTAGAAATAAAACCCATTGATAGAAGTCTTATCAAGAAAGCCTTTAGTGCTATGCTAAATTCTGATACAGATGTTAAGGCTATGCAAGCTATTCAAAGCATAATCAATGCTCAAGGAAAAGGCGTATATACATTCAGCAGTGGCTATGTTGTATGGAAGCTGATATATGAATGCTTCCCAGAATTCCAGAAGTATTTTGATGCTCCTGATAGGATTGGAATGCGTTTACAAAGAGCTGATAGTGATATGTGTTGTATTGTGTGTAACAGTTTTGCAAATAAGGAGTTGCCAATCATCCCTGTTCACGATAGTATGGTGGTGATGGATGAACATGGGGACATTCTCATTCAGGAAATGGCAAGAGCTTTTAAGATTGTTACAGATGTACAAGAACATTGGCCTATCTTTTTACGAGTGGAAAGCTTATATTTTCCAGATGAACTTGTTGTTATGTAATATGTACAGGTTGCACAGAAACAGCCCTAGAATCAATTTGTAAGAGAATTACATAGGATGTTCCCACCTACCTCTATAAACGTCTTGCAGGGGCTTTAAGATTGAAAAGAAAGGAAATGTATGAATGTGTTGAGTTTGTTTGATGGTATGAGTTGTGGAAGAATTGCCTTAGATAGAGCAGGAATCAAGGTTGATAAGTATTTTGCCTCAGAAATTGATAAATATGCTGCCAGAGTGAGTGAATACAATTATCCAGATATTGTAAGGCTTGGTGATGTGTCCACTGTCAAGTACAAAGATGGGTGGCTTGTGTCAGAAAAGGGTAGTTGGAATATTGGCAACATTGATTTGGTATTAGCTGGCAGTCCTTGTCAGGGATTCTCTTTTGCAGGGAAACAATTAGCTTTTGATGATGAGCGTTCTAAGTTATATTTTGAGTTTGAACGCATTCTGAAAGAGGTACAATCAGAGAATCCAAATGTAAAATTTATTCTTGAGAATGTTCGCATGAAACAAGAACACAAGGATGTAATTAGTGCACGTCTTGATGTACAACCTGTTGCAATTGACTCTAATCTTGTTAGTGCTCAAAATAGATGCAGACTTTACTGGACTAATATTGATGGAATAAAACAGCCTACTGATTTGAATATAATGCTTGAAGATATTCTAGAACAAGAAGTAGATGAAAAATATTATATTAAAACTGGTAGACTAGAATGGCTGAAAACTTTTGGCGAAGTAAAAGAAAAACATGGGTATGTTGCTTTTAATCCATATAAGGCTAAATGTCTGACGGTTCACCGCGAGCCGTCATGGAATTGCACTTACATACTTCAATGGCCGCATGGGTGTAACAGAGGGGGTATTAGAGCTTTAGATGGTAAATCCCCGTCACTTACAACATCTTCATGGCCTGCTAATAACCTATTATTAGCAAAAGGACTTGTACGGAAACTTACGCCAATCGAGTGCGAAAGACTACAAACTGTGCCAGACAACTACACATCCTGTGTATCTGATTCACAGCGTTATAAAATGTTAGGTAATGGGTGGACTGTTAATGTTATTGTACATATTTTGAAAGGGTTAAAATGAAAACACAATTTGAAAAGATGATGATGTCAATTAAGACAGACAAGCTATTAA
>CAZQUL010000058.1:0-2552 GCA_964596525.1 uncultured Gammaproteobacteria bacterium
GACGTGTTCGTGCAGATCGTTGTGGCGACGGTGATATTTGCTGACATCCCCAGAGAATGGACGCTCACTGGGCGCTTGAAACGCTACATCGCCGGCCCGGAAGGGTGGCGCGAGACGGTGGCGATCTGGATGTGCGCGAACCTTCTTAACACATTCGATCCTGATGGGAAGCACTGTTAATGGATAAGCAGGATCTACTGTTGGTCGTCAATGTCCTGCTTGGACTGGTTGCCTTCTTTGGCGCGAAGGTTGGGAACGATCTTACCCAAGCTATCAAGGAACTCAGGAAAGCAGATGAGACTTTGACCAACAAATTCGAAAATTATGTCAGACGGGATGATTTTGCAGAGATAAAACAGCAGATCGGTGCCATGTTCAGAAAACTGGATGACATCAAGGATGGTCTTGCCAACAAGGTTGCTAGGGAAGAATGTGAGTTTCACCGGAGCAAGAAACAGTGACCAGATTTGAACATTGCCTGTCTCTTGTTCTAGGCCATGAAGGTGGATACTCGGATCACAAAGCTGATCGTGGTGGGAAGACGAATTTCGGTATCACTCAGGCTGTTTATGATGAGTGGCGAATCGGCACTGGTTTTGGAAGGCAACCTATCATTGGGATAAGTTCCCAAGAAGTGAAGTCTATCTACCTATCTCGATACTGGATGATGGGGAAGTGTGACCGACTTCCAGAGCCTTTGGACTACGTTCATTTTGATGGCTGTGTGAATCATGGAATTTGTCAGGCTGCAAAGTTTCTTCAACGTGCGCTAGGTGTAGTTGATGACGGTTCAATTGGGCCTGTAACACTTAGGGCCGTAGAAGAAGAATCCAGAGCAGGGAATATCCTGCTTATTTGTGAAGACATCCTCGATCAACGAGAAGACTTCTATGACCATCTGGCTAGTAAGAACGCCTCACAAATGGCGTTTCTGAAGGGGTGGAAGAACCGGATTATCTCTATCCGGGAGAGAGTCGCATGAACGACGATGACTTCTATTGGGCAACGGGACTGGCAATAGCCGCGCTCTGCGCCTTGTTTGCTACAGCACTATGGGTAATCTTTGAGGGGTGGCGATAATGAATCCTTTGATCCTTGGAAGCATCTTCGAGATTGGCAAGACTCTTCTTGATCGTTTTATTCCTGACCCGGAGAAGAAGCGTGAAGCCGAGATGGAGATGTTCCGCATGGCAGCGGACGGGGAACTAAAACAGGTTCTCGCGCAATTAGAAATCAATGCCCGTGAAGCACAACACCAAAGCATCTTCGTTGCTGGATGGAGGCCGTTTTTTGGCTGGTGTGGTGGCGTAGGCTTCGCCTATGCGACGATTGTTCAGCCAATGATGGTCTGGTACGGGGCGAGCAAGGGATGGCCTCAACCGCCTGAGTTGAACTCCGACCTGCTATGGGTTGTGATTACCGGGATGCTAGGTATTGGCGGACTTCGCACCTATGAAAAAGTGCAGAAAGTGAGCAAGTAATGGGGCAACTGACTGACATCTTCGGGAAGGGCGATGTATCTTCCACGACCAAAGCAGGGTTTGTTAAATCTGGACTAAACGCTGATGGAAGCTATGGAGATGCACCACCGCCTCCACCCCCTCCGCCTCCGCAACAGACAAAAAGCCAAGTTGGATCAATCGAGCTTCAGAATGAAAAGAAGCTCAGAGAGATGTTGAAGAAACAGGGATTGTCCGATGCTGATGCTGATCGAAAGATTCAGGAACACAAGAAGCAGCATGGTTATCGGTAAGCATATGCTCTACGGCTGCGTCTAATACCCCCTGGACGTAGCCTTCCTCTCTCCCGATGAAGAAGAACAGGGCCGATAAAGAAATCATCCAGGCTAAAGTCTTTTTCATTTCCTCACCTCATTTGCCAAAGCAAAGTAAGCAGCACCATCCACAGCATTGTCGTCTGAATGCTTTCCTTTGGCGAACCGTGCGACCTTGAACAAGGCCATCATCACACAGACATCCTCTGCCCTTAAACAGAAGTCTAGATCATACTTGTGAGAAAGATACATTTCCCATAGGTCTGAAATCATGGTGAAGGTATCCTCTGGATTGCCATGCTGATCTTGTCTGTCGTGACAGCAGCACTGAATAGCGGCTTCCAACACTTCTCTGCGGTTCATTTCCCATCCTTCCTTACGCTCTGATCGTATGCTTCCCCGCTTCCTCGCCATTCGCAGCCTGTGCAGGCCGGATCACTCAGGCTCATGTCAAACCTGCATTCTGTGGAATGGCGAAACGGGTACTCGTGCGGAAACGAATACACGCTTACACCAGTGACCGGGCGCGGCTTGTTCCAACAGCCATAGCGGTAGTCGCTGCCAATCCTGGTGCTTTCATGTGTTTCGTGGTCAATTACCGGCATCACTCCCCCTTCACGCTGGCGAGTGCGGCGTCAAGCTTCGACACGTACCCGGCGAGGTCGTGTTTTTGCTGGAAATATTCGCTGGCGTAGGCTGCCCACGACACGACCTGATCTCGGGCTTCTTCCAGTGCCTCCACCAGTTCATCCCGCTGCCGCTCAAGTTCTGCGATGCG
>CAZQUL010000059.1:0-2535 GCA_964596525.1 uncultured Gammaproteobacteria bacterium
AATCTCCCCAAACTTTATTAATTGTGCTTACAGAAATTCCTGCTTTAATATCTTTAAGAAGCATCATTTTAATAAGTTGCTGTTGTTCTTCATTGAAATAACGAAGAACGGACCTCAACCATTCTTTAGCAGCATTACCTGTTTTGTTTCTATCGGCTAATTGGTAAATAAATTCACCCATGTGATTAACTGTGAAATCATGATCGTCACTATAACCAATCACTTCTGGATAAGTTTTCTCAGTAATAAAGAAGTTCAATCTGGAATCATAAGTAATACGCAAATATTCCCGCAAAAGCTCGTTATCTCGATTAGTTTCAAGAATAGCTTTCTTAGCATTAGTGCCTTGTGTTTCTTGCAATGCTTTAATGATGGTGTGTAATGTCATTCTTTCTCCTTAAACAAAAACTCTACGCTCCCATACAATCTATCAATCATGATACCGTCGCCATTTTCGTTCAATTTCATCATACCATCATCGTCAAGTCTTGCAACATCTGCCCAACCTTCTTCATCATCTGCTGACAAAACCCACTTCCACCATTCTCCATTAATAAATACTTGGATGTCTCTCATGTTGCGTTTGTTCTCTACAACTAGGGACAGAAGATTAGAATAGCCTTCTAAGTCCTTTTCATCTGCTGAAATTCTCATTCAGCCTCCTTAATAAAAATAATGCCTTCCAATTTTAGCCTTCACTTTCATCTTCCTAGCCCATTTAGGACTAACTGAAGTGTTATGGAAATATCTAGCTCCCTTAACAACAGGAGGAATACTAGCAACAAATTTATAACGTGTCAATTGTTTCTTTGTAGGAGAAATATTCTCAGTGCTCCAAGAGAATTGTCCCGGTTCTTTAATAACCTGACAAGCTGTCTTGTGTTTCTCTTTCATTCTCTGTTGAATAACGTCTAATACAGCTTTCTCGCCAAATAAGCCCTCTCCAGAGGCTTCCTTGTGTATTGCCACAGCCATACAGGCTGTGTCATTGGCAAGGGCTTGTATAGGGCTTAAAATGCAAATAAAGGCTATCAGAAGGTGATTAATTTTCCAAAATTCGTTTCTTACCAATTTCAAAGTAATTTTCATCCATTTCAATTCCTATAAATTTACGGTTAAGATTCCTACAAGCCACCCCTGTTGATCCACTACCAAAACAGTTATCCAGAACTGTACCTCCTTCATCACAATAGGTTTTAATAAGGTATTCCAAAAGGGCTACAGGTTTTTGTGTTGGATGTAGACCGTTTTTCTGCTTGTCGCTTGAAAATAATAAAACACTTCTTGGGAATCTATCCGTGCTTCCGCCGCCAGAAACAATAGATGTTTTTCCATAATTACTGCCATCACCTGATCTTTTTGTGTAAGAATTTACCGGTCTATGTCCAGTGGTTTTTTGTGGAGTGTACTTAGTAAAATTCTTATAGAATACTAGAATATTCTCATGCGCTTTCAGTGGTGCTTTATTTACATTAAGAAATCCTGTTGCTACTGGTTTTTTCCCATATCCACTCATACCTCAGATTCTTGATATTTGAACAGCCTAGTATTTTATCAAAAGGGGTTTGTGCAAACAAAATAATAGGCCCATTACACACTCGATTATATTGAATCCATAAACTGTTTAAATCTATACAAATATCCCATTTATTGCGTGTAGAGCCATAAGGCAGGTCACACAACACCATGTCAACACTTTCATCAGGAATCTCTTGCATACGTCGTAAACAATCGCCGAGCATCAACCATTGGTACTCGTCTTTATAATCCATTCACAAATTCCTTTAGCTCATCCTCTGTCAACACACCTGTTTTCACTTTCCATTCTCCCCATGTTTCATCTGTAACAATCGTTGCAGGAACACTACGAATTTTAAGTTGAACGGCAATTCTGCTGGCTTCATCATTGTCGTCAATAGAAAGCTCTTGCCAGCAATATTCAGGAAATTCTTTAGCCACTTTCTTAAATGTAGGGGCATATTGCTTACAAGGAGCACAGTGGTTCATTGACAGTTTATAAATATGTTTCATTTCATTTCCTCCTTAAATAATATGCTCTCGTGGATTTACAACTCCACCATCATTAACAACATCAAGCCATAGCTTATATTGTTTCACTTTATTCATATCTTTCTCGCTACTCTCTCCTTGCTTTTTTCCAGCACGAAAAGAGTATTTTACAATATTCCCTTTCAGAAATCCAATGAATTCTTCTTTAGAGAACGTCATCTGCATAATTTCAATGGGCTGTAGAGCATCATTGATATAGTGATTAGAAGAAGCTGCACCACCTTCTGTAATAACATCTTCTCCTTCTTTCACATTCCATCCACATTCATTCATATTCTCTCCTTCACAATCATTTCTTAATATAATTTATACTCAAGACATAATCACAATCCTCATCTTCACAATTCTCTTGAGCAACTTCTAGACAATATTGTAGAACCCTCTCATTAACACTGTCAAGTGTTTCCCCACTAAATTCATGCTTCTTTTTATCTACAAAAATTTCTGGAATACTTTCATCTTCAT
>CAZQUL010000060.1:0-2499 GCA_964596525.1 uncultured Gammaproteobacteria bacterium
CTATTGCAGATAGTGATACTAAAGGTTCTGCTAACTTTACTGGTTTAAGTATTACCAACTTAGCAGGTATTGAAGTAACTGCTATTAGCTCAGGTGATAGTTATACTGTAGGTGGCTTTACTCAACGTACCTTAACATTTGCAGCCTACCCTAACCGTGAGTCTGCTATTGGTACTCAAGTAAGTGATACCTCTAAATTGCGTGTAACTAACTTATCTAAAGGCTCTAGTGGTAGCTTAAATACTAGCTTTGTTGCCAGTGTAGGGGATGCAGTAAATACTTATACAATCACTCAACCAAGTGCTACTTATAATGCAACAGGTAATACTTTATATAACCGTGATTTAGCTAATGCTGTTAGTAACACTAGCGGTACTATGCAGTTTGAAATTGAGGAGATTGTATAATGGCTACTCCTTTTGAAACCTTTGTTAATACTGAATTACCAAAACGTATTGGCACTAACGAATCACCTACTACACCACAAGCAGGAGATTTACCTGTATTTACTGGTGTTGGTTTATTAACTGAATCTAAGACTCCTGCTGAACTTGGTTTAGCAGCATCTACAGACATTACAACCATTAACACCACATTAACAAATAAAGCTGATTTAGTTGATGGTGTAGTACCTGCAAGCCAATTACCAAGTTATGTTGATGATGTACTTGAATTTCCTAATTTAGCTTCATTTCCCGTTACTGGTGAATCAGCTAAAGTTTATGTTGCTCTTGATACCAATAAAACCTACCGTTGGAGTGGTTCTACTTATGTTCAGATTGGTTCTGATTTAGCATTAGGTGAAACAACAACTACTGCTTATCGTGGTGATAGAGGTAAAACTGCTTATGAACATAGCCAAGCAACTGGTAATCCTCATGGGGTAACTACTGCTGATATTACTGATAGTACCGATAAGCGTTATATGACAGACGCACAACGTACACGAGTAAATACTGCTGCAAGCAGTAGTGCTGACGGCTATTTAACAAGTACGGATTGGACTACCTTTAATGGCAAACAGGCTGCACTTGCTGACGTAGTAACAGCAGACACTTACGGCAGCAGCACGCAGTATCCAGTTATTACCTTTAACGCAAAGGGCATTGCAACTGGAGTTACGCTACAAACTGTGCAGTTACCTGCGCTCACAGAAGCTAACTTTGCTGTACAGAAAACTGGAAGCCCTAGCGTTACCGCTAGTTGGGTGCTTACAGCACTTTCAGGAAGCGTAACTCACACTTATCCTAACGCAAACATTAACTTTGGAGACCTTAGCTTTATAGCAAGCACTAATAGCAATACGCTAAGCGGAACTCGCACACATATAGTAGGCGGAAGTGGCAATAACGTAAGCGGTACAGATAACATTACTATTGGAGGCATCGGAAATAATGTATCAGGCTCAAGGGCTATATTGATAAACTGCAATACTGTCGTATCACCAAGCAATGATATTATTGTACTTAACGCTAGGAGTCCAAGCACTGCATCCCTTGAGGCAAACTGCATACTGCTAGGAACATCGACGCAAGCTGACCTTTTTAAGAACATTGGCACAGCCGCATCATTGAGGCTAAACGCTTTGTACGCTCTATCATCTGCTATACCCATAAGCGGCACACTGTATGCTACAATAGATGGCAGTCAGACGCTATCAGCCTCGAATCTAGTTTTAGGTGTCAATGATACAGGTGCCTGCGCTACGCATGAAGTCGAGTTTATAGTGTGCGCTGGGACAGCAAATGGGTTTGGTGGCGTATTACCAGCTGGCTACTTTATAGCAAAAAGGCGTATTGTTGTATTTAGGCACGCTCCCTCAGGTACTTTTTATGTCAGTGCTGTGCAGACCATAGGCACAGATGTTACGTTAGGCACACTAGGCGGTACAATAACCCCAGACCTCAGCATAGATACTACTACAGGCAGTGCTACCATAGGTAAGTTGCTTTGCAAAATAGACCGTACAGGTGGGGTTGCAGGGCAGGAGGTTGTGGCTATGAGTGTGCGTGTTGCAAGTCATCATTCTAAGTAAAGAGGAAACCATCATGGCATTTATAACACCATTAGCAGCACATGGATACACATATCCTGCTGCATACATCAAGGCGCACATTGCACATTGTGATGCACAGCGTACAGTAATCAAACTTACTGTATGGCCTACACAGGCAGACAGAACCAATGGCGCAGAGCCAGTACGTTACGATAATGATTTGCGTCAATTCCCTACTGACTTGCAGATGCAAGCAGATAATCCAGTAGCGTATGCGTATGCACTGCTTGAGGCAAGCGGAGAGTTTCCTGATGCAACTTGGAATGTTTAATTTTACGTGTCATTTGCGTGTCGTTCTCTATAGTATTCCATAGGGTTCTATAGGGGGTAAAAACAAAAAAGCCTAGATTTCTCTAGGCTTTTCAATGTGTTACTTGGTGGAGATGGCGGGAATTGAACCAAATGCAGGTATTAAATGCGTGTTAATAACTTTTTGATAACTT
>CAZQUL010000061.1:0-2419 GCA_964596525.1 uncultured Gammaproteobacteria bacterium
AATGAACACCCAAACCCTACCTTGGCTCAAATTCTCTCACGAAAGTTACATTTTTAACTTTCGCATTGGCACAAAAGCAGCCGTCAAAGCTGCTTACCTAGACTTGCTATGCCTGTGCATGAAGCAAACCCCTGCTTTGTCTATCCCAAATGACGATAAGTTTTTGGCCAACTGGTGCAACCTAACATTAAAAGCATGGCTCAAAATTAAAGACCAAGTGTTAAGCCAGTTTGTCCTTAATAGCGACAACAACCGCTATTACAGCATCATGCTTGTAGAAAACTATCAAGACTTTGACCAAGAACAGACCACAACTGACCAAGACACTAAAAAACGCGCCAAAACTAATGCAGAACGCCAAGCTGATTACCGCGCACGTCAACAAGAAGCACAACGTAACGCAAGTAACGAACGTAACAACAGCGTAACGCAACATAACGAACAACGTAACGAAAGTAACGTTACTAATTTAGATAAAGAATTAAATAAAAATATAAATATAAACCCAGTTGTTTTAGTGCAACCAACCGTTGAAACACCAACAACCACAACAACTGAACTGGTTTGTATAGATTTTTTTAAACCCACCTTAGCCAGCCTGAGTAACGTAACGAAACATAACGAAAAAACGTTACACAAGTTTATTACCTACAACCAAGGCAAAACCTTGCCACAAAGCAAATTAGACGAATTGTACGACTATTGGCTAAGCATCGAAAAAACAGCCAAAACCCAACCCAAGCAACCAAAATCGAATGGCGACACGTTATATGGCGTGCTTAAAAGCGACATTGAACGCTTGGCACGTGCAGGCGAAAGCTACGAACAAGCCGCCATTCGCATTAAACAACAACGCGCTGAAAAAGAGCGCGATGATAAATATAAGGCAGCTTAAATGAAAACAAAATATTCACGTTTTTACCACTTGAAGCGACTAATTGAGATTTTGCGAATTATCTCAGAAAGCACAGGAAGACGAGTTGGAACTAAAGAAATTTTAGAAAAACTACAGGGAAAACAAATAACTGTGAGTTTAAGAACGATTCAACGTGATTTACACATGTTGCATGATCTTGGCATTGGCATTGATGTTGATAAACATAGCCCTATGGGCGCAAAAATAAACAACAATAACCAATGGTTAGTCCCAATTTTACAAAGAGCCACGGAGCAATAAGCCATGACAGAACTAACCCAAGCAATCGAAAATGACTCTCTTTTAAACTTGCTTGACGAGTTAAGAGACGAGTTAGAAATGATTAGCACAACCAATGCTTTGTTAGCTAATGAAGACGGTGAAGATACTATTGAAACATCAGTCATCAAGTCACTTGAAATTGTTGACACTATTGCTGCTGATTTTGTGAATAAGCAAAACACTAATACATCAGGCTTTACGCATATATCAAAAGCATTACCAACCAACACATTAAATAATGATGTTTTGTATGTTGGTATTAACAGCAAAGGCTTTGCTTGTGTGTTTAATTATTTGTCTGTTATCGAAAAACCTCATTGCAATACAAAGGCTTATCACTGTCATTATGTAAACGATGACGATACTTTGCAAATGGAGGGCTTAGTGTGGTGGAAAGTTTTAGAAAGTCCAACTAATCAAGATTTTTATGATGAAGGCTTTCATGCAAATATGGAAGCGTTTGTAAGTAATCGCACTATTGACAGCAATCCTTATCCAAAAAATTCGCTAGAACACCGTCATTGGCGAAATGGTTGGTTAGCTGCTGACGATCTACCTTTTTAAACGGAGTTAATTATGGAAATTTTAAAAACTGTCGTTATAGCCTTATTAGTTGTTTGGTTAGCTTATTCACTATTTAGAAACAAAGAGTTATCTAGCATCAATAAGCAGCTTTATAGCGATAACACCGAGCTTTTTCACAAGTATAACAAAGCTGCTTGGCAACTTGATTTAGCAAATAGTGAAATAAAAATACTAAATGATGAGTATGGCGTTAAAGGTACTAAAAAGAGCAAAAGCCATGATTCAGTGGAAAAAAGGCAGTAATCACCACATCGTCAGTGATTGCGGTAATTATAAAGTTTGTCAAACAGGCCGCGATTCTTACATAAGATTCACGGCTTGGCGCAAAGCCAGTGATATTTGCAGCGTTGCTTTGGATGTTTTTAAGACAGCCGAAGAAGCTAAAAACAAGTGTGAAGAAGATAAAAAAGCGAGTTCAAAATGAGACAGTTAAATTGGGTGACTGTTAAACGCTATTGTGAGCTATCAGGCGAAACAGAAAAAGCTGTTGAAGGTAAACGGTCAACAGGCCATTGGATTAAAGGTGTGCATTGGGTACTATCGCCCGACAATCGTGTACGAATCAATTTAGAAAAGGTTGAAGAATGGGTAGTAAACGGCAATCAAGCTACTCAGAAAGTGTTAAAAACATAACTA
>CAZQUL010000062.1:0-2410 GCA_964596525.1 uncultured Gammaproteobacteria bacterium
AGCGTCAGCCCAAGCGTCAGCCCAAGCGTCAGCCCAAGCGTCAGCCCACTAGCAGCCACAAAAGGAAGTGAGAAATAGGTGGAATGAGTAGCAGTTGTTTAATATCCACTGTGCTGTTCGTGCTTGTACGAATTGCACGCAAGCTCTCAATCTTAAAACAACCAACAAGATTTAGGAACACATTGATAGCCATTGCTTGCAGGTATGTAATATGTCCAATATTCATGATAGGGCTTACAACATGATTGAAACCATATTGTAACACATACACAAAGTATAACGCCCATGCAACAAAAGCAGTGAAGCCGGTAACATATGTAGCCCCTACCAGTACATTGTATTTATTAATTTTCATACATCATCCTTTTCTAAATATTGACGAAGAATTTCTTTCTGTAGTGTGCTGTCCATTCGAGGATAAATGTCAGGAATATTCAGTACAACACATTTTTCAATAAAGAATTCAGGATTTAAGTATGAGGATACTGAAAGTTCCCCTTTTAATGTATCAAAAGTTTCCTGATTAACACAAACAATTTCATCAGCCCATTTCAGCAACACTTCTGTAACAGGAATTAGAGCATAATCCGTAACTCCTGCTGCTCGTGTATTATAACCTAGCTCTTTCTGCAACACAAAGGCTGCTGTAGGGCTTCGTAATAGTCCTGCTGAACATAGACATAGAACACGCTTCTCAGCGCCCTGATAAGGGTTCTTGCAGTTGTGCAAGGCATTCATTGTGCTTTTAGTAATCATTCATTTTCTCCTGTTTACGAATTTAGGGCTTCCATTGAATGCGGAAAATGTTCATATAAAATATCACCAAGTTTATGAGCAAACTCTTGTGTACCTGTAATTTGCGCATGAGTATCAGCCCGTTGTTGATACACACGGTTGAAGGCTAACAAACTCCCTGTCCAAATCCAGCTTACCATCATATTTAATGGTAGGACGATACGAGCTTCTTCTGGAGCTACTTTAGCTTCAACTAGGGCTTCATACAAATCAACTTGCTGGTTTGTGTATTTTTCAATCAACTCAAAAGATGTTTTGTTTTCACCATTAAACTCAATCAAACCTGTATGTAACTCGCTACTAGCACCTTGTTTTGCATGATCTGGAGCTTTATGAATTACGCTTGGAATAAACAATTCTACATCATTTACAATATATCGGCGGGATTCTTCGTTGATAACAAGCCCGACAACGTGTTTGTGTAATTGGCGAGCACAAAACACCGGAACAGTGACACGCACACTCATTGTTGCATGACAGAACGGAGTGAAGTGTGTATGAGCCTTAGCTCTACTTTCCCAATTATCACGTTCTGCTTTTGGAAGCCCTGTAGCTAAATACTTCAGCAAACCTTTATCTGCTTCTGTAATTTCTTCTGTATCGTCCCACTTTGCAAAACTTACACGCGCTGCGTTACAAATGCGTTTATCATTGCCCATCTTGTCAATAAATTCAACTTTAATACCTGATGATCTATTCATTTTCCCTCCTTATTTATGCAGATTCTTAATAAACATACCAAAGCTCTTAGATTTCAATTCTGATTGCTTCCCACTACCAAAGATACGAGCATCATACTTGAAGTTCATTACGTATACAAAATTATTATTAATCTCAGCAGCTTCTTTGTAAAATGCTGCGATTTGTGCTTCTGTAGCAACATCGTAAGAGGTTGGCGGTACAATTACCCATTTAAACTTACCAACAGGGTCAAAACTGCTATAAGCACTCAGCACTTGTTGTGAAGTTGTCCAGTTATAGTTATCAATACCAATCCAGTCAAGGGTAGACTTCACTGTAGTCGGGCAGCCCGTAGCAGGTATTCCATTAGTAAGTTCTTCTTTATAAGATTGTGTCTTATATTGGCTGTCAGAAAGAATTGTGAAAATCGGTAATTTAATATTATATGCTGTCATTGCTTCATTCATTGTACACACATAACTTGAATAACGATAAGGCTCATACACATTATTTTGATCCTTGAGAGCTGCTTCAAAGAACGGTTCATCAATGAAGTAAATAGCTGATGGTTTATTTGTAGCCTTTTTTACACTGCTAATAATATTCCAGATATTTACATACGCAACAGATGAACACTCCCTATCTGTGGTCTTACTAGGACAAATATCTGCATATACACTAGAGTGTCCAGCGGCAATATTCAGAACACACTTTCCATCTGAACAAGCTCCACTATTTAGTGCAGCAATGCTGTGTACAACATTAAGATTTGTATGATCTTTGATGCTATTGTAAGCCACCATTACATCATTAGGCCAAGGATCGATCCAGTCATACCCATAATATTTGGGTAAATCAGCTTTTACACTTGAAGCCACAATCAACAAAACACCTAAGAGTTTCTTCATACAACCCCTTTCACACTATCAAAAAT
>CAZQUL010000063.1:0-2396 GCA_964596525.1 uncultured Gammaproteobacteria bacterium
GTACGCATCTTTAAACATCTTGCGTATACGTGGATAATCTAATTGAATGTTGTTTTCTTGAATAATCGTCCGAATGATGTTAGCACCCAATGCAACATGCTGGATTTCATCACGTGCAATGTATTGCAACTCTTCGGCAGTACCTAACATCAATTGAGTTCTTGCTAACGCAAAGATAGGGGAGAAGCCATTGTAGAACCAAACGCCTTCGAAGATCATCGCAAAGAAGATATAAGAATAGACAAATTCCTCTAAGTGTTCTTTAGTTTCAAGTTTATCGATGTAAAGACCTTTGAGTTGTTCTCTAGCATGTGCAAACTTTTGAGCAATAGCAGGAACACGTTTATAAAGCGAATACACTTCATCTTCACCTAAGGATAGGGATTCAATGCAGTGTTGATAGGTTTCGGAATGTACTGATTCATCAAACCCATGTCGAGATAATGCTTGACAAACTTCAGGTGCATCAATGTGACGCATGATGGCTGAACCGATGTTACGAATAGCGACCACATCGGATGTTGTCAGTGTTGCAAATACGGTAATAAAAGTGTGTCGTTGTGCAGGTGTTAATTTGTGTTTGTATTGATAAATATCTTTGGATAGATTTACATCGTAAGGAAGCCAATGGTTATCACATTGTTCACGCCACCATTCATACGCCCAAACATATTTACGAGGAGATAGTTGAAGTATCTCTTCTTTACATAACACGATACGTTTTGCTTCAACAATGTTTAACGTGGAAGCAGGCGTGGGGGGTTCTTCGATAGCAGGTTCCAATGTAATGGTTGGGGTTGGTTTTACAACGGGTTCAGTTGGTTCGTGGAAATCATCCCAAGATAACGCGGTCATTATCAGATCCTCAGTTAAGCAAAAAAAAAAAATAATTATGCACTACCCTAGGGTAGTGCATATGTTGCGTTATGCAACTGTCTTGGAATAAGGATTCCAAGATTTGCAGTTCGCTAAGAAGCTCGTCGCATTCGCGATGCGCATGCGGCGTTCTCCAACGGAGCGCATATAGTCCAATTCCATGTGATCCATGTAGCACCCTACCAACATCATTACTAACGTGTTGGCCATATGCGGTTTAAACCACACATCACCATCTTCAGTAACAACGGCCAGGCCAAAATTGGCCTGACCTTGATTCCATGTTTTCAAAACATAGAGATCGCAAGTTGCGATCTTACCTACAGCGTTGGTGTATGTAATGTTTTGGCAAATCGGATACATTGATTCCATCATTGTTTTGATAGAATTTGCGCAGTCTTTGGAAACCAGAGATGCACAATCGAGTGCATCGATTACAGCTGTCATTATTTTTTCTTGTCCACCAAAATCGTAGCTGGTCATGCGTGGTGTTGTATTTACATTAGCCATGATAGTTCTCCTATAGAGAGTTAAAAAGAATCTACTAAACAGGCTAGGTTTAGTAGACAGGTAATTGGATTGCAAAATAGATTTGCAATCCTAGATCACTAAAGTAATATGTATCTGAAAAAAATTGGAATCTGATTTTACAAATCAATGGATAATAGATACTTAAAGGGATGTTGCAATTGCACTTCATTGGTATCCGTTATATCCACAAAACCATTCTTTAAGAAATAGTCTTTAGATTCTTCCGAAATACACATCTCTAGTAATCTAATTATCCCCCGCGATTTTAAATCTTTCTTAACTGCATCTAAAAGCGTTTTACTAACACCCATCTTTCTATGTTTTTCTATCACACCATGCCAGCGCAAATACGCACGATGGTCTTCTAAATACCATCCGCTAATACCTACAATGTCATCGTCAACAAGATGAACAAAGATAGCGCCATTGTTATCTTTACCAGATGTACGATGATGAGTAGCTTCTAAAAATAAATGGCGATATTTCTTATCAAAGCAATGTGATAATCGACCTGCATGATAAAAGTAATCCCATTGATTCATTTCTCTTACGGTTTGCATTTTATTGTTCCTCTATGACAAAAAATAAAAAGGAGAGTAAAGGCGGGTTTCCCCGCCTGTTTAAGCTTTACTGGTTAAGTAAGTTTGGACCTGTGGTGATAGTTTAGACCACCCCATGACGCAGACATTTAATTCGCTCATGACTGGTTCAATGTGACCCGTAACCCAAATCACACCATCCTTTTCCACAATCCCCTCAATCACCTTAAAACCATGGCTCCATACATCGTGGTGAAATTGCACGATGCGATCGCCGGGCACTAGCCCAATCAAATCCGATTTAACTAACATGGGCCTACCCTGTCTGAAACCGATTTGCTTAATAATAGTGCCATCTTTTATAGATTTGGCGACGCACTTACCATGGGCTTTCATTTTGGCAATTGCCAAGATTCGCCGAATACATGTCAACGGCCACAGTAAACAATT
>CAZQUL010000064.1:0-2382 GCA_964596525.1 uncultured Gammaproteobacteria bacterium
CTGCTATCGCTATACTTGCTATAGTTAAAATACTTAAAAATAACAATTACAAAAGTTTACAATTTAATTTTTGGAGCTTTTATCCGTTTGTTTTTGATGGTTTTTTGCGATTTTAGCGACATCAAAACCATATAACCATTTGATTTAACTAAGTTATATCAATATAAGCCCCCCACCATGATTTTAAGAGGTGAGCCTATAGAAATAACCCATTGATTTTAATAAAAAAAGAATGATTTTTTATGTCTGATATTGTCTTTTTTATCCTTTAGCTCTACTTCTTTTCTTTGTTACTACAGTGTATATAATGACGATATTGTCTTTTATGGACAATAAAAAACAAAGCCTTACAAGTGCGCCAACACAATGTAAGGCTTTAGAGACGGTCAATCGTGCGTCAACACGAAAAGACCAATATCACAGAACCCACGCGCCAATCCTAAAAGCGCACCCTGATAACTGAGATATGAGGACATAGCAATAACCTTTATAGTTATAACTATAGTGTTAATTTACCATTTGGGTATCAAAAATAACAAATGTTATTAAACACATTTGTAGTATTTTTACAAAAACATTTGTAAAAATCATTTACCCTAACTAAAGCCATTACAAATACATTTGTAATATGGCGGTTTATTGCTTGTCTCATATCTTGGTTATCGGGATTTACTTAATAGGTGAATCCTAATGAAAATTAAACAAAGTCCTGTATCAATTGTACCAACAGGCAACCCCTCTATTAATAATCAAGCCTCTACTAGCATTATTAATCATGCCCTTGAACCTCAATCTATTTTATCAGACAGATTTTTAAGAAAGCGCGAAGTCATGCACCTGACTGGCTTATCCTCTAGCGCAATCTATTCCCTAATGTCTCGCAATTTATTCCCTCAAAAAATTACCTTAGCAGGGGGCAAGGCGGTAGCGTGGCTTGAATCCTCTGTAATGAAGTGGAAAGCCGACTGTTTAGCTAATCAAAAAACTATTGCCAGTAAATAAGGGGGCTTAATTATGAGTAATCTACCCTCGCCTAAAATTGAGCCTTTACGCTATAACCAACAGTTAATAAGCGTTATTGCGAATACCCTAAAAGAAAACGCCCCCAAAGCCTATAAAGCAATTGACGATATGTTAGAGATACTAGGCGAAAATTTAGACATAGGTATAAAAAACATTTCCTACCTAGAGGAATGTTTAGAAGTTGCCAAAGACAACCTAACACACTGTGAATGGCTTGCTTGTGACCTTTTGGAAGATATAGACGAGCTAAAAAAATATGACCCCGACTTAACAGCGCGGAGCATTGCAGATATAGCAGAGGAGCTTTACGACCAAGTAGAGGACATATACGACACAGCCTCACAAGGAGTAGATTTATAATGAATACACCCAAAACAAAAGGCTTAAAACTGTATGCCAGTACAGTATTAAGCCTATTATTAGCAAACTGTAGCCCCAGTTATGCCACCGCCACCCCAAAACAGGGTTTTTATAATAATTATTATGATTATGTAATGAGTAATTATAGTAATAATCATAATAAAAGGCCATTATCTGTATTATATATTACAGATAATAAGCCCCATTTTATCTATTTAGCAGCCAGTAAAAGCAAAGGCTTTTTTATTTTAACCCTTGACGCGGTGGCGGTTGCTAGTAATAATGAAATCCTCTCAAAAAGCAAAAGCGTCACCCCACTACGTCATAGTGGTTTTTTTACGCCCATTGTTTATGCCGCCTCTCAAGCACATAAGCACCGCGTAAATATGATAATGGCACACTTACGCCCAAAATCCGTCTATGACTGGACGACACGACCTAATAAGCCTATGGCGAATAAGTCGGGCGGTTCTTTTGCACCGAGAGTGAATCCAGTCGCCCTAATCCCTCAAATTAGCGCGATTCCAAACTCAAAAGCAAAAGGAGTAGCCCATCATGGCTAATCAATCATCTATGGCCTCAAGCCAACCCCCAGTTATTAAAGCTCACGAATTGTTAATGCAACAGCTTTTAGCAAGCGTGGACACACTAGGCAACAACCCTAAAAATGACAAGGACTTTAAGCTACATCACACAACACTAATGACACTCGTTAAAGCGGTTAACGCTTATTGCATACAGCAAAATAACCGCCCTCACCTTATCCCTTTATCGGGTTATGGCCATAAAGTTGTTTGCTACTTTTACCAGTCGCCCCACACCCCCTCAAAACAAGACACAATACCCCTTAATTTAGGCGTATTTGCCACTTATAGCAGTGCTATAGAAGCGTTACAGCCACACCAAGCTAACCCCTTTTATGCAGGCTATTTTATTAGTGAGGAGGGCAACCATGAGTAACTTTGACCCCTCTTTATTGCCTACTCCCGATACCTATTA
>CAZQUL010000065.1:0-2338 GCA_964596525.1 uncultured Gammaproteobacteria bacterium
TGTTAAGCGGTGTCCCTGATTTATTTTTACCTGTGCCACGTCAAAACTACCACGGGCTATATATCGAAATGAAAAGCGAAAAAGGTCGTGTGACAGATAACCAAGAATGGTTTTTAAGCAAAACAGAGGGGCTAGGGTACAAAACAGCCGTTTGTTATTCAGCCAACGAAGCAATCAAAACAATACAGGATTACTACGATGCAAGTCATTGACGAATGTATGCAAGCGTACAAAGCAGGGTTTAAGAGCTTTAATAACGGTAAAGCAATGCCTGATGGCTTTACTAAACATCAACAGGATTGCTTTAAAATCGGCTTTAGAGACGCTAAAGAGGGTAGGCAGTACCCAAGTATTAAAAATCAGGAATCGTGCATAGAAACACAAATAAATGCGTATAGCGAGGGTTGTTGTGAATAACATTAAATTACTTCTAATCGGTCTCTGTATTTTTGGGTTGTTGGCAATGCTAATCGGTTGTGCAAATGCGCCAATTTGCCCCGAAATCAAAGTGACGTTTTGTCCTGTTAAATAAAAATAGGTGAGATATGGCTATCTATCGTAGTGAATTATCAGCAATCGTATGTGGCGTTAATGCAGGGGTGACTCCAATTTTGGCTATACAGTCTTGGCAGGGACAATATAAATCTGGCTTTGTTGAGGATTTAACAAAAAAAAATACAGATATTGAGGTATTAACGAAGGAAGATAGACTGTTGCAGGATTGCATTACAAGGGCGAGAATAAAACGTAATGCTACTCGTGGAGCGTTTTATGCGGTTGTTGCAAAATATGCAACTGACGAGACAGAGAGAGTTAGGGCAATTAGTGAGCTAGTTAAACTGTGTGAGATAGACGCAAGCGAGGACGGTAAACGGTTTTTAATATGGCTATGGTCTGTTGGTAGCAAGCAAAGAAGGGGATTGATAGGGCAGGCATTAGAATTGTTTAACGGAATCTCGCAAAGGACATTTTTTTATAAAAAGAAGTCGGTGTTTGACTGGTTGAGTCACTTGGAATCCTTAGCAATCAGTGATGCTAAGGCTGTTTTGGGGGATGTGTTATAAGCAAAATTAAAACACTTTATTTGCCCGAAGGCTCTATGTTTTCTTTTGAATCTGAAGCCAATAACCAATTTTTGTGGCTCATATCCCTGTGGCTTTTTGTCTCCACAGACATAAGCCATTGGCGGACGGCCAACTCTGACACGCCCATTGCCTGAGCGAATTGTTTTTGAGTCCATCCCTTAGACTCAATCAGGTGTCTTAAATTGGCAGGGGTGTAGCCAATTTCGGGAAAGTTTGACATCATCAACGCCTTGAGTTAATCTTTAATCACTAGCTAGTTCTAACTACCGCACAGGTAGCTTAGAAAAAGCTAGTCTAAGTAATGTTTATCTGCCGCACAGGCAGCTTAAAAAGCCCCGACTGCATATCGGGGCTTTTGCTTTTATTCGTCTTCGTCTTCTTGAATCATTGATTTAATGTCATTTTCTTCTGCAAAAGCATCACAGAAAAGAGCCACCATATCATCAACGTATTTATAAGACCAATATTCATCTTCTGCATACAACGGGGCAAAACGTGGGTCATTTGCTATTAAATCGCGCAAGTCTTTCAAGCCGCTATCTGCACCTTCATTATTCCAAACGGCCTGTCCTTTTTTATCGCCATTCATGTCGCCGTTTTGATAACACAAGGAAAAGTCTTTGAACCAAACTGCAACTTGATTATATTCAGATTGATACTCAATCTCGCCTTTTAATTCATCTAGCAATAGGTGGAGGATATGGTTTTTGTTGTTATCAAAAAATACTTTTGCCACATCAAATGTTGAAGAATTTAGCTCTTTTGTTTCTGCGTCCATTCTGTCAAATGTGTCGCGTACTTCTAAGTACAAATCCAAATCAGGATTAGAATCAATTTCACTTTCGCGAATCGCATCAGATACACGTTGAGCCAAATCATAATCATCAGATTTAACATTAAGCTGCAAATCGTAGGTTGAGATTTCGCCAGTTGAAGGGTGAATGTTGTTCCACTCAACAGTAAATTCAGTACCATTCAAAGAATAAATTGCCTCAACAGAATTTACTGAAACACGTTGAGCTTTTACGAAAGTAGTTAAAGTAGCCATAATGTTTTCTCACTAAGTAATGTTTAATTCATCAAGATTCAATCTGCATATCTCGTCTTGATATGTGTAGTATAGTCTCACAATGATACTATGTCAAATATAATTTAAGATTATTTTTTATTGATTTGACAATTTGCAGTATTGCAGTATTATTTAGCTAATCTAGTCGTATTCTGATTTAAATAGAGGTCGCCCAAAAAGCGGC
>CAZQUL010000066.1:0-2335 GCA_964596525.1 uncultured Gammaproteobacteria bacterium
TTCATATCCTGTTCGAATAGGTGATGGTTTGTAGTTTTCACAGTGAGTTGTTTGAGAGTTTTGGACAGATATAAAGTTGGCTCTTTTTGGATCATCATGATCGGCTCCAGGCGATAACATGAACGACGGGCTAACCATTTTGGCAGGATCTTTGTTTGGATCAACAATTCGTCTGGATGTGCCTCTGACTGATTTGTAATTAGGATCAGCCGTTGTATAAGTAATTGTTGCTACATCCGCGCTATCCACTGTAGCTTCAGACACCACACCCATGTTTGATTTGTCGTACACACGTGATTTACCCGTTAACGATCTTGCAGAACGCCCGCCGCTTCCAGAAAACACAACCACTTCCATGTCTTTCATAGCGTGTATTGGATTAGAATCATCCACAGGCGATACTGTTTGATCTTGAAGGATATTCATCCACACTGCTTGAGGATTTAAATCCAATGAGTTATTTACATTTACAGGTTTTGCATTGTAAGTACGTAATGCTTTTACCAACTCAAAATAAGCTAAACCAGCGAATCTTTCGTATCCTTTATCCCGTAAGTAGTCGCTATGCATTTCAGCAGGATGTTGATCCAATAACAATTTTTCCGCCGCACTAATAAATAGCCCAAACATATCGGTGGGTTCTTTCATGTCTACCAAAAGTTCTTCGGTAATATGGTCTATCCAAAAATCAAAGATTAAACCAAATTCTCGAATATATCGTGAATTCATTTCATTTGCTTCAAACACCGGACCGTAGACATCTTTGGTGTCAAACGCGTATACCGAGTAACGTTTAATATCGCGATGATATCTATTAAACCCAGAAAGCAATAGCGTCGCCAGTTCATTTCTACGATCGAAGATTAACGCCTCATCTTCAAACTTCAAGATAAATTCATGCGGCTGTAAATCATATCCACTGCCAATACGAACCCGTCTAGGCGACACCCCTAATGTAGCGATTAAATTGCCAAGACCAATGTGGTATGCCAATATCACGCCCAATGGAATGTTTTTTGAAAACAGTTCAACCTCTGCCATTTCAACAGGTCTATCTTCTAATGGTATTCCAACTATTTCTTCCAACAAACCCAATTTATCTGGCTGAGTTTGTTCTTTAACAGTGTCGATGAAATAGATGATGCCGGATTTATCCATAGCAAGGACGCCGTTAGGCGTCGTGCCCACAGGAATAAGTTTCCGCTTATCCTCAATTGCCTTAACCGTGTTCTCGCCAAAAATAATATGGCGTTTATTGTAGTCAAATGAAAAACGTTTATCGCCAGAAGTAAATCCACTAATACGCATGGAGATCATGGTATACGCTCGTGGAAGCGCAATGTCTGGATCAAATACGTTAGCAGGTCTTAACTCAGTTACTGTATTATCGGCACTATCTAATCCCTTTGCAACAATCCGATTACAAAGCCATAATGGATAGTTAAATACTGCCCGTTCGGAACGTATTACGAACATCTTACTATAATAACTGGTAAGCGCTACTGTATCTGGCGCAATTTTTCGAATAGGTAGCATCCCCATTCTAGATGGACCATATCTTCACCCTCCAATTATGGATAGGGTGCCTACCGTTTCGGACGGAGTCTAACTCTCCGTGGTCTAAAGACCGCGCTAGTAGCGCCCTACTCTACTCGCTTTAATTACTTTCGTAACCATCCGATTTTATACGAATGTGACTCTGCATTATAGATGCAATAGCTTTCGATGGCCTCTGAGCCCACCCCATGCGTTATTACGTTTAGGGGCTTTGCTGCGTCGGTTTCGCCTCTCAATGACGTTTTTACCATATCTGACACTTCCATTACTGGGTCAGGTGTCTAACTGCGTTTCCGCGCTAGAGTGGTAGCCAAAGAAATTATGGCGGGTTCCCGCGATTAGGTAGGTTTCTAGATTTGTGTCATCCACAAATCGGTGACCGATACAAAGACTACTTTTTAGAATGAGCTTCTATTTTTCGGAGCAATATTTTTTCTAGGGAATTCATATCTCGATAATTTAAAACAATCAAACCAAAACCATTTTCAATGGCCAGTTTTCGTTTTTTACTATCGCGACGCTGCGTTTCTTTAAATTCCCGTTCACCGCCAAATAATTCAATTGGTTGATAGTGCTGCTGCCCATGAAACTCAATAAGAAGATTGAGTTCTGGCAAATAGAAATCATATCGATAAAGATGGGGTTCAATTCTATACTCTCGTGTGTGAGCATACCCGTTCTTTAATAAAATCTGTTCTATGGCACGTTCACCTTTTGATTCATAGCAAAGTCGACATCCGTTTTTTGCACTAATATGGCTATTAGGTTTTTGCCAAAA
>CAZQUL010000067.1:0-2198 GCA_964596525.1 uncultured Gammaproteobacteria bacterium
ACTTGTAGAACTCCTGCATACGCTCGATCATCTCCCAATCGTACCGATCTAGCTGTAGGCGCTCTGACTTGGTCGTGTGAACCTGTTGTATATCCTGTCCGCCCCAACCATGCACTCCAAGAATAACCTCCCTAGTCGCACAATGTTGATTGAGCTCCTCTAGGCGATACATCCGCGTTTCAGGTCTCTCATCGTGCATGAAGTCTCTGATATGTTTTCTAAGTACTGGTAGGGCTTCTTTCTTAATAACTTGTATACCACCATGTGTGGTGTCGAGCTTATACATGTCAAAAGTAAGGTACTGCTCCCACCACACGTCACTCGATCCCATAAGTAAAAGCATCTGTATGTTTGAGTTAGCAATGACATCAGCATCCATGCGCACAAAATCACTTGTGGCATCGTGGTAGATAATATCCAGCTTATCAGACAGTCGGTCATCGCCCTGCACCACCTGCACATCGAATCCCCAGCGCGATAGACTCCACTTCGCTAGATCCAGCGTAGGCTCACGTGTAGTAGTGATATAGGCTCTCATCGCGTCAGCTCCACTAGCCAGCCAGAGAACGTATGATCGTGGTGCTTGGCGGCTCGCAAGCGCTCAGCTCGAATATACATATCAAAGTATGGACTCTCCATCTTACGGGGAGTCATTGAAACAATCTGAAACCCAGCGTGATCTGCGAGCTTCTTAATGCCACCTGGCATGTACCGTAGTGCGTCATCTTCAACTGGCTGATGCAGGGGATACTGGCTAGGGAAGCTTATATAGCACCTCCCACCTGGCTTGAGGAGCTTGTAGAGTATCTCCATCGCGTTGACGGGGTTGTAGATATAGTCAAACACCTCTAAACAGAAGATTACATCGGGAATGCCCATATATCCCATGACTTCATAGGTCATCTTCTTATTCAGATCCAAGACAATGTCTGGCTTCGGGCTATCCTTATGCGGGCTAGCTAGATCGGCTATCTTATACTCTTTCACCTGCCAGGATCTTGTACGCCCCTTTGTGGGATTTTGGGCATCACCAATACCTAGCACATATTCAGCATTCACGTCTAAGTTCGCTAAGTAATTTTCCAGTGCTATTCTATACGAGCTAGACACCTGGGATTCTCCTGTCTTGTATTGCGTGACACCTAACGCACAGCCTTCTCCAGTTGCGACGATCTGTGTTGTAAACACCAGTAACATTAGCCCAATGAATACGTCTACCAGTTAGCAAACTCCTGCTGCAGTCCTCACAGGTATCTGGCTTACCAAAGATCACACCCACCTTGTGGTGTATGCTTTTGTACTCACTCATCGTACCTGTAAAGGTGTGCTTTCTTGGCTTGAACTCTGTCCTTATCGAAGCCCTTTTGCCTGGCTTGAAACTCCCAGAGTTTGGCTTCATTACCCCAACTGTACCTTTGTTCCACGGTATTCTATCCTTATTTAAGGCTCTCAACCTGCAATTATGAGAACAGTAGTGGTTGGTGTGCGATAGCAGTTGCGATTTTTTTCTATATATACTATTACTGCACCACGCACAACGCACCATTCTGCCAGTTTTCTTCATATATATATTGTAGCACATGTGTTCCGCCACATCTACTAAACTAGACACTTTCAAATACCTCCTGGTACTGACTCTTCAATCGGTCGAGCGTGAAGAACTTGTCACCCATAGCTTGCCAGTAGCGCATAATCTCAGGAGTTCCACCAGTCTCTGCCATACCATTGACATCTATAATCTCACACCCACAGCACAGGGCTTCTATGACCGTATTCGAGCAAGCATCATTAAAGTACGAGTAGAGGAAGTAGTCTGATTGCCGATAGATTTCTGCCATCAACTGTTTATCCTCGACCAGCCCCCAATACTTCACCTGTTCGTTCTGGTAAAAGTCAAAGTTATAGCTTGCTAGATCGCCATCAAATCGTCCTGCAAGGTTTAGTATGGTATTACTATCCGCTACCATCTGATATGCCAGGCGTGCCATCTCCCAGTTCTTTGTCTCATCAGAGCTGTACTTTGAGTATAGGTAGCGTTCCATGTCGTCCTCAGTTCTCCCGCGAGGGTGGAATACCGACTGATCGACTGCGTTTATGATGACCCGATAGCGGTGGGGTTTTAGATACGGGCCAAGCAAATCAGCAGCGAATTCTGATTGAAACACCACATAGTCAGCCATCGCTGCAAAGTCTTTCAT
>CAZQUL010000068.1:0-2139 GCA_964596525.1 uncultured Gammaproteobacteria bacterium
GCGAGCGCCATCGAGTCGTTCGACGACAGCACGCCGTTCGGGTGCGAGCGCAGGTGGTACTTCGAGAAGGTGATGAAGCTGCCGGTGCCCCCGCGGGAGAACCTCACGCTCGGCACCAACCTCCACACCGCGGTCGAGAACTTCCTCATCAAGGGCTCGCCTGGCGAGATGTCGCCCGAGGTGCAGCGCCTCTTCCACGCCATCAAGCCCGAGGTCATCCGGGTGCGTGACGAGGGCTTTCTCGCGCTCGAGCACAACATCGACTTCCTGCTGGCCCCCGACGTTCGCATCATCGGCCGCATCGACGTGCTGCGGAAGAACGGCCCGCTGGACTGGAAGACGTCGAGCGACGTCGGCAAGTACGCCCCGACGCCGTACAAGCTCGCGCGCTCGACGCAGATGGTGACGTATGCGGCGTGGCAGGACCTGGCGGTGAGCGTCCTCGGCTCGCCGTGGAGCACCCTCGGCTCTCCCGAGCAGGTTACCCACGTCTACGTCCAGACCAAAGGCCACCCCGTGACGCAGCGTGTCGACGCTCTGATGACCCCCAGCGTCTTGACGGAGGGGGTTTCCCGTGTAATTAATATCGCAAGGGAGATGAAGGCCGCCGCGAAACTGCCGAACGCGAACGACCTTCGACCCGACCGCAGTAAGTGCCGTGCCAACACGAAGAACCCCTGTCCCTTCCTCGCCGTCTGCCCCGTGGAGAATTCGACCATGTCTTCCGCTCTCGACCGTCTCAAGGCCCGCCTCAACACCTCGACCCCGCTGCCCCCCGCCGTCAAGGAGGTCGTCAAGGCCGCCTCGGCTCCCCCGGCGCAGGCCATCGTCCCGCCCGACGCTCCGGCGCCGGCTCCCGTCGAGAAGTTCATGGCGGTGCCGCCTCCGCTGAAGGAGCGGAAGCTGCTCATCCACGAGGAGAAGCCTTCGCTCGAGGCCGAGGTCGTCGCACGCACGGAGGCGCTCATGGACACGCCCCACAAGACGCCGGCCGAGACGACGCCAGTGGTCGAGGGGAAGCCGCAGCGCCCTTTCGGCTCGGCGGCAGTCGACACGACGCCGGTGGTCCCTTCTACCCCTGCGACTGCTGAGGCCCCCAAGCGTGGCCCCGGCCGGCCGCCTGGCTCGAAGAACAAGCAGAAGACGGCGGCCGAGACGCTCCCCGAGGGCTCGACGGGCACGGGGGGTCTGGCCCAGGCGGTCGCCGAGCTCAAGCCGACCATCACCTTCAAGACCGTCACGGTGTCGATGACGGGCAAGCTCAACATGGGCCACTTCCAGAGCCTCGACGTCTACGTCTCTCAGACCGCGGAGTACACCGGCTCGCCCGACGAGGCGTTCAGCGAGGTGACGAGCGTGGTGAAGCGCCAGCTGGACGCCGCGCTCGAGAACATCGCGGGCCGCACGGTCCAGGCCCCGGTGCCACCCGAAGTCTTGATGAGCACGAAGCGATGAGTCACCCTATGGACAGCGACGAGGAGCTTCGCCTGCGGGCTGAGGAGGAACGTCGTCGAGAGGCGCGGAACGAGGCGCGCTATCTCTTGCTGGCCGAGGAATTCATCGCGCTCGTTCGAGACGCGCAGAGTGGACACGTCCCCCGCGTCGAGCTTGGAGAGCGCATCAACATCTTGATTAGGAGGGTGGTGCCATGACTGACGACGCAATGATGACGCGCGTGCGCGAGTGGCTGGCGTCATGCGTGCGCGTGGCGGCGGAGAACGGCGTGCCGGAGGACGCCGACCTCGAAGCGGCAGCGTTGGCTTTCATCGACGGCGAGCCGGCGCGGATTGCGGCGGCGAGGGAGGAGCAGCGCGAGGCGTGCGCGGACTGGCTCGAAGACACTGCGCTGCCGGAGGCCGCGTACTCGGTCGTGCGTGAGGCCCGCGCCACGCCCCTCACCGCCACTCCGCTCGCGGACGAAATCGCGGCGCTCAAGGCGCGCATCGTGGAGGCCGTGCGGTACTGGACAGACCTCGCCCAGGCAGAGGCGCGAGACGCTGCTGCGGCGCGTGCGCGGGTCGCGGAGTTGGAGGCCGCTTACGCTGCAGTCTCTCCAGAAACCATTGAGAAGTGGCGCAACGGCGAGATGGCCATGGGGGAGTTGATCTCATTCGGTCATGAGACTGGCCTGAAGGCGCG
>CAZQUL010000069.1:0-2134 GCA_964596525.1 uncultured Gammaproteobacteria bacterium
CCAGGTCCTCATCGAAGCTGACCTGGTCGACTTCATCTGCCTGGTTCGCCCCAAGGGTGCGATCGAGTTTCTCAGCGGCGCCGAGGCTCGTCATTGGCTAGCCTTGAACGCCCACTTTGCGTGTCAGTGGCGGGCCGAATACGGACTGTGTTCAACCGGCCCCGAGCCCAGCTTGACCGCCTTCATCATTCATCCCAAGACCAAGTCTTAGGGCGAACCCCAGCGTGCATCGGATCAAGCACTTCTTCAACCGCTTGTAGCGCTGGTCCGATGCGCGCCTTTTTCGAATCGTTCGTTAGTCCGCACTCCTAGGTGGTTCAGGCAGTGCATCGGTTTTCTTCCTTGACCCGATGCACTGCCATGAATCCAAGGCATTCCAGAACGAAAGGTCCCTTGCTAACCGGCGCATTGGTGTCAGAAGAGAGATCGGACCCATGTCTCTCTCGGAAGATGGGAAGCGTAGCGTGCTGGCGAAGAGCGCCGATGCGCCGGTTAGGAATGGACCTCACAACTAATTTCGCATCGCGTGGCGGTGCACCGTGGTACTGATTGCCTGAGTAGAGGGAACGATACTCGGCAGGAACTCAGGCACCAGAGGGGCACCACGGTGTGCCGCCACACGATGCTCATATCTAAAGGAACCAATGCATGATGCGAACGCTCACATCTCACCAAGTCAACGGACTTAATGAACAGCTCAAGATCGAAGTACTTGACCAACCAGGTCAGGGAAACGCTTGTCATCATTACAAAATTGGACCAGCTGACCCAACTCGATTCACAACCGATCCAGTGAATGCACCGAAGTGCAATTGCGACATTCGATTTCAAGATGGTCCAGTTGCAGAGGCCGGTGCCAACGGCATTAGCATCGAAGCGCTGTTGGCTGTCGTCGAAGATCGCTTGCTCGGTTTTCAATCGGGCAACTACGCCACGCGTGAGAACGCAGTCGCACTAACCAAGATTCAAGAGGCGATGATGTGGCTGCACAAGCGCACTCGCGACCGCATGGCGCGTGGTGTCGAAGGGACCATGAAAGTTTAACGTTTCCACTGGGGCGTTCCTGGTGGTCTGAGGGACGCACTGCCGGTTTACAGGGCTGTCGACCGGCAGTGCATTTTCAAAACACGATCGATCGAGAAATGAGTTTTCAAGTTTCGACTTGCAGCTATCCACTGCTCGGCTCTTGATCGATCGCTGAATCGGGACCAATCGACTGACATGCACTGAAGTTCACCCCCGGTGAACAACTTCAACTTCAGGGCAGGTAGGCCGGATGGTCGTAACGGACAGTAAGGGACTGCGTACAAACGGCGCACGAGGGAGAGCGCCGCGCACTGGGCAACACAATAGCAACACAGCGAAACGGGCCGTGCGTCCGCCTGGGTGAAGGGTTCTTACAGAAATAAGACTCCTGATTGTCCTCATCCAGTCGGCGCACGCCTTCGCCCTGTGTGCATCTGAACACGGCTTACCAAGAAAAGGCTAGGCTCTCGCGCCGCTCGAAGTACTTGGGATTGTCGATTCAGGTGCACACTGGGCGACGGTCGATACCGTCGCATTTGGGTGTAAGGGCTGGAAAGTGGTGACCAGGTGCGGTCCTGGTCACCACTGACCTCACACGGAATCAATCCATCAAGGAAGTCAATGACATGGTAGTCATTACGCGCAAACGCCATCAGGCTGTCATCGGAATCGTCGACGGCCGCGAGATCGCTGTTCGAGTCGTGCGCACCAGTCGCGGCGATTGCCAGTTGGGCTTTGAAGGTCCGGCCACCTTCGTTCGCGAAGAGATCAAGGGCCGTCCGCGCAAAGTGCGATCGCATTTGGCCGGGCCACCCATTGCCATCGGCACCTACTGTGTTCAGCGCTGCATGCTGTGCGGCGAGATCATGCAAGAGTTCGACCTGGCAGAGCTGAAGCCAGGCCAGCTCGCCCCTGGTGGCCTCACCACCGGTCGCTTCTACGAGTATCGCGTGCCTGACGATCCGCGCATGCTCGCGCACCCCAAGTCATTTCGTTACGAAACCCATTTGGACCTGCCACCTAATTGCTGCCTATTCGGAGGTTAGCCCTAAACCATGAGCACCGTCACCCAGCCCAAGCCCACCCGAAAATCGATTCCGCGGAAACG
>CAZQUL010000070.1:0-2078 GCA_964596525.1 uncultured Gammaproteobacteria bacterium
TTACAATATCATCGGGCATGATCAGCGGCGACCGAGTTACTTCTTCTGGGATAACGCTAGGCAGTGTGCCTGTTGTTATCTCTTTAGATGCGGGCGGTGTAAAAAGGTCGATCCGGCCGTCTTCTCGCCAAAGCACCCATTGATCCCACTGATGTACCTTGCACAGCGATGTGCGATGGTTATACACCTCTGCTTCCATATGCGTTGGCATGTTATCAGCCAACTCCCAATCGAATGGGATGTGAAAGTAAGGGGTTACCTTTGCCTCTACCCAAAGCTTGGATAGCCAATCTGGATCAAAGCCGTCGAACAGCTTGATCATATTGCCCTGTTTGGTATGATCATGTGTAGTCATGCCATCATGCCAGCCACACCCATCTGGAAGATATGACGTGGAATGCGGACTGTAAGACAGCCAGTCCATGAGTTGTTTTGGAAACCCGTTGAGAACTTTCTTCTCAGTAGAGTTCTCGTTTTTGAGGACCTCGATATTGACATCGTAGACCTCATCCCCATAAACCTTTTGGATGTAGAAGTGGAACGGATTCCATTTTACGCCAAAAATCAAATCGCCATCTTCGGCGATTTGCGCCGTATGTTTCTTGGAAGGAGTCTGTCCTTTACGGACAGCCTTACAGACGGGACGTATAATCCCAGTCGGAGAAACTACAACTTGTCTCCAGCCGTTCGTGGATGTACCCACGCCGTTCTTAATCATAATACCCATGATAATTCTCCTGCGGATGTTAATAAGTTTCCGCTAACAAAGTTAATAAGAAAGACGAAAAAAATAATGCCCTCTTTCGAGGGCGTGTTTGGTTAAGCGCGGCTGGCTAGCAGTGCGTTTACACGCATCGCCAAGGGATGGTTTGGACCAGTGGCCACGCGAGTGGCATACGCCACAACGCGCATCAATTTTGGATCGCTCGCTATTGCGAATGTTGAAAACTGACGACGAATCCCTGACCAACTGCGGTCGATGGACGGCGCACTGCTCCACCCACTGTTCCATGTGTATGGACAGTGGTAGGAACTGACTCCCCACTCCTTCGACTCAACGCTGACCTCTGGATATCCCAATGAATATCCTACTTTGATGCGATCAGGGAAACGCTCCGTCAACGCGCCTAGACACCAATCTTTGAGATTATAAAAATCCCCAGATAGAGTCTTGGCCGACACATTGGCCATATCAGCCACTGCTTGGATAACCCAAGCGTCTGACCAATAAAGATCAGACAACGTCGCTGGTAAATCAACGGCTAATTCCATAGAGACCAGCACCGATAGGAGCTCAGACACCATGTCTGCGTTGAGATCTACTAGATCTACTTTATCGTTGACAGCATCTTGCCACTCTTCAATGCCTTCGATAATAGCAAATGTAGCATCAACAATTGGACGAATAAACATAGCCATGATAGTTCTCCTATTAGAGATTAAAAGAATTCAAAGATCTAGGCTGAGATCAATGAACAGGTTCATCTAGGTAATATGTATCTGAAAAAAACTGCATTATGGCATATACGCTACCCATGTGGGTAGCGTATATGTTGTTTAATTAACGTGCAGCAGACACATAGTTGCTTAACGCTAACGCTAAACCCGTATTGTTTAACGTGCGAGAAACACTATCCATGTTAACCAGTTTATTAATTTTACCGCGATTGGCTGGGTTGGATACGATTGTCAACACATTTAAAATGGCGACAAATTTACCTTGAACACCATTGCTAAATTGCTCGGCTTCTAGGAAACGAGCTGATAACCGATCGCTAAATGCACTAGCACGGTGTTCAGAAATATACCAACAAATAATGTCTAATGCTAAAACGTGTACACCGTCTTTGGCATCGAGTGCGGCATTAAAACAATTGTATAAACTTTTTTGGAACTTGATACCATCTGATAAAGCAACAGGTACGTTGTTGCCCATACCAACCACATAAGCGTTTAAACGTTCAATAATGGATTGCACCACTAATGGAAGTTTGGTTTTATCAGAAAGAGCAGGGTATTTGGCAGCAATGAAATTATAAACATCATTAGCTTTATCAGATAAAGCTAATTTTGCTTTT
>CAZQUL010000071.1:0-2074 GCA_964596525.1 uncultured Gammaproteobacteria bacterium
GATTAATCTTGGTTACCATCTTCTCATAATAGTCTACCCAAGCATAGGATCTTGGAGGCTCTTCAATAGGTGCTGGAGGGAGTAAATCTGCCACAATGTTTCCTCATTTTAATAGTACTGTTACACACCGCTATATAACCCAAAAATTTCTACCTCTCCTGCGATAGCCACTACCTGGCCAGATAGACAATAGAGTTGAAACTGAAGTTTGTCTTGGGCTGCAAATGGCATATCTGTCCCGCCAAAATTTACCTGATAACTAACAAAGTTTGTAGTTGGGGTAATAGTGGTGAATGCAGTATCAGTACCAAGCTGTACTCCATTTTTTAGAACTCGTAAAAGCACTAAATTAGGGGCTGTGGCAGCAGCGGCTACCTTGATGCGTGCGCCACGAATAGACCCTGCATTATTTGCAAAGAAGTCAAGTCCAGAATCATTCACTAAGGTGTAAGGAGATCCTATTGGATGACCGGCGAAGGTAATATTATCTGCCGCAGTAATAATTGCACGATAGACCACAGGATGCTTCTTGAATAGCGACACCATGTAGACATTCTTAAAGGGGTCTGTGGCTACCGCTAGTCCTAGATTATCAGCACTGAAATCAATTGAACTAAATGGCATATAATAGCCGCCGCATATGTTTCCACGAACTGCAAAAGGCCCAATAGCTGTAGTGGACCCCGCTGCAGTAGTAGCTACTCCGCAGCTTCCCTCTCCATTTGCCCACCCAGTACCGACGCACTGGTTGCCCGAAATCAACCCCCGCCGCAAGCGGACGACGCCACCCGTGCCGGAATCTGGGTTACCAGTAGGGCCAACCCACACTCCAAGCGTGGTCGTCTGTCTGACTGAGATGGCATTTGTGACATCAACCGAACCGGTCCCACGGCTGTGCATGATGTTGTCGGTGATCTGCAGCCCGTCCTGACAGTTCTCAACATCAATGCAGACTGCTTGATAGCACCCCTCCGGGATGCTTACGATATTTCGACTGATGATGACGTTATTATTGGCAGGCGCTGAGTTGGCGATTGCATAGGTTGCTGTATGGCTGACCCTGATGGCACCAATACCTGACCCATTTAGCCACGCTCCCCCGGGGTCGCGGCAATGCTCCAGTACGTTCCCGATGAGTTGGTAGTTCGTCACGTCCTCGGCATAGTACCGACCGGCGACGGGTTTGTTGACGTTGTACGCCACGACGACATTTTCCCCGCCGTGAACCGCTAGGTCGTCTGAAAACCCATACATACGATTACCAATAATCTCGGAATCGTAGATGTTAGTTAATCCAATTGACTCACCATTTTGATAATAGGCACTGGCGTAACCTACATTGCCACGAACTCGAATACCATAGGCTTTGGTCTGGCCTGTAGCCCAAGAGCCTTGTACATTACTACTAAGGAACCCACCCGCTTGAGCAGATTGTGCAAACGTAACCGCTCGGCCATCATACCAACAATTCTCTACAGAGGCATGTTGCCATTCGTAGAAATGGCAGCAGCGTTCAAATGTGTGACAGCCAGCTTTTAGAATAAAACCAACCTCACGCATAGAACCAGTCCATGCATCCACAGCGGACCCTTTTGAGGTAATACCAAAACAGAACAAGGGATCATGTATGATAGGACTGTTATCAACTTTTTTGTCAATAATGAATCCGCAGTTTCGCTTGTTACCTCCGATAATACTTACATTACCTGAGATATAGAGCTGATCTGTTGCATTAGAGAACTCGATTAATAAATAGACGTTTTCAGGGAAATAGATCCCATAGCCCCCTGCCTTTGCAGTATTTACGGCTAACTGAAAAGCATCGTGGTCATCTGTGACCCCATCAGCTATAATACCAGAAAATGTTCTGATGTCTCTTAGACGTCCACGAAGATCTCTACCAACCTCTTGTAAAGCACCCTCAGCATTAGTACTAGAGTAGAAGTTACCAGAATCAAAGACACCGACTAATGAGGCTCCTTTAGATACAGCCTGTGAAGGTAGGTCATAGGTAAGCCTATTTACATCATTAAGCCATTCTTTAGTAATTACTGTACCAGAGACAAAAGTAGTA
>CAZQUL010000072.1:0-1951 GCA_964596525.1 uncultured Gammaproteobacteria bacterium
TAATAACAAACAAACAAATACGCGCGAGGTTGAAAAAAACGAACAGGCAATCATTGATAGCTTAACAAGCGAACCTAAAAACTTTGTTATGCCGTTTGACTGGCAACCTAATCAACGAGAATTTGAAGGTTATTGCATGAACTATGGTGTTGACCCTAAAAAACTAACACCTGAAATTCTAAAAAAGTTCATTGGTGAGGCTCGTTCTAATGAGCAAAAACATCCCGAGTCCAAGTGGTGTAAGTTTTTGGCAACGTACCTTAAAAAATGGACTGATAACCCAACTTTTGAGAAAAAACCGAATCCGCATATTTATAAACCCGAACAAGAATACACGCCTGAGCCGCCTGTTGACCGTTTTGCTTTACCCGAAGGTATAGGCCGTCCGATTGTTGGCAAACCACCTGTGAGCGAAGAGGAACGTGCAAGACGTAAAGAAATTGTTGCACAAGCAAGAAAAGACCTTGAAGAAAAAATAAAAAAACAGGAGTCTAACAATGGATAATTTATTAGTCGCCCCTCATAGTTTGACTTTAGAACAAAATGTTTTAGGTTGTTTAATGTTTGACTGCCAAGTTAGTGATGATATTTTTTCAGTTTTAACAGTAAATGATTTTTACGATCCAAAACATCGAATCATTTTTACTGCTTGTTTTGATTTGTTTAAATCTAATAACAATCCCGATATTTGCATTTTAAGCGAATATTTAAAAGAAAAAGACTTACATAATAAAATGGGGGGTGATGATTATTTAGAGAAAATACTCAGAGATTCCCCCGCATCTGATGTCAATGTTATGTTGTATTGCCAACGAGTTAAAGAGTTATCTATTCGCCGCGTTTTAATAAAAAAAGCGCAAAACGTTTTAGAGTTGGCATATAACAGCAACGGTCAATCACTTGTTGATATTTTAGATATTTCAGAATCTTCAATAATGTCAGTTCGAGACTTGGTAACAAATGAAGCAGGGGCGAAAAACGTCAAGGATGTTGCAAAAAAAGTCATGGATGATTTAGACGAGAGATATGCAAGTGATGGAAAATTGCCGGGTTACCCTACAGGGTTTTTTCAACTAGACGAATTAACTTTAGGTATTGAAAAAAAGCGTTTAACGATTATTGGTGGGCGACCAAGTCAAGGAAAAACCACTTTGATGATGAATATACTTGAGAATATGATGTTATCAGGCGATGAACGTTTAAGAGACAAAGCAGGTTTAGTTTTTACAATGGAAATGGAGAACGAGTCTATTGTAGAAAATATGATTGCATCACTTGGAAAAGTTCTAAATTATAAAATTAGAAAAGGTAATTTAGACGATTGGGAGTGGCCAAGCGTCACAAATGGCACAGGAAAATTGCATGGCATGAATTTATATCTTGATGACCGCCCAGCTCGAACATTGCAGGATATTCGAGCAGAGGCTAGAAGAATCAAAAAAATGCACAAAGGCGGATTGGCGTTTATCGCTGTTGATTATTTACAGCGCATGGGTACTGTTGAAAAATTCGATACCACTTCTCAAAAAGTAGGTAGTTTTTCAGCAGGATTAAAACGTATTGCACAAGATTTTGATTGCCCAGTGATTGCATTAGCACAACTTAATCGGCTTGGTTCTCAGCGACCAAATAAACGCCCATCGTTGTCAGATTTGCGAGATAGCGGCGAAATCGAGCAAGACGGAGATTTAATTATGTTTATTCATCGTGAGGAGTATTATCAAAAAACAGATGAAAATGCAGGAAAGGCTGAGTTGATTATTGCTAAACAACGTAAGGGAATGTGCGGAACTGTACATTTAGACTCTAATTTACATTTTTGTCGGTTTGAAAATCCAAGTCATAATAATTCTGAGGTTTAAAATGATTGAAGTTAGACGCACTCATGATAGTGTTGATTTTTATAAAGATGGTCGATTTTTTTATGATTTAACACTAAGTCAAATTCGGT
>CAZQUL010000073.1:0-1934 GCA_964596525.1 uncultured Gammaproteobacteria bacterium
TTGCTTGCGTTTAGTTGTATAGTGTTCATGCGTTTTGAGTAAATGCCGCCACCGATTCCGTAGCCCAACTGCCAAGAAAGACACGGAGTAAGTGGCGTTTAATTGAGTTGTTTCCAAAATAGATAAAGAAAACAAACAAACTGGCGATATGGCCTAACTTGCGCGTCAAGTGCGACAACCACCCAGCCATTTGCAAAGTTATTTTTTATGGTGCTGAGGTAATCTCAGCTTTTTATTTTGTTGTAGGGTGGTTGCGCCTTACGCGATTAGTTAAGCCTGTACACCATGAGCAACAACGATAATAATAACTTAGCAATCTTGGTCTTTTTTGCGCTTGCAAGTGCCTCGCTGTATGTTTGTTATAAACTTTTGTCTATTTGAATCCCTTTTTTTCTTGAGAATAACTTCTCAATAATCTTTTTTCTTGAGAGTAACTTCTCAAGAAAACAAAGGGATTACCTTAACTCATTTTCTTTTTAAATATCTGTAGTATTTTTCGGACATTGTTGTAGAAAAAATCCTACAAAATCGGAGTACAAACCATGACAACACTTGCAAACATTCAAGATGATTCTATTTTAGGCGTTGATGTAACCGTCGAGGGAATGGCGACTGCCTTAGCATCATCTACAGATGATTACGCAATTGAGAACTTTATCGCTAAGTTAATTTACGCGGTGAATAAATACGAAAATACTTTAGTTGACCCAACTACCCCAGCAAAAACAAATGCGTCTTGGGGCGTTAATGGCTCAGGTATCGTATCCTTTACTATTAAAGGTTTGTGTAAGTTTAATGGCGGATTCCCTTCTATTGGCTTGAACTCATAACGCTTCACCGCTTCGGCTTTTGTGTGGTTTGCTTGCGCTTTGGGGCGCGGCAACCCCCACAAGCCTTACGTCTCGCTATTTACTCCCCCCCAATGCCAACATAAGCGGCAACGCAACGCCAACAGCAGGCGCAAAATATGGCGTAGTCGTTCGGGGCGTTGTCCGCTTGATGTGATAATTGGGCAACTACCGCCACCATTCAATCTTGTAATTTTTATTACGCGTTATGTAATTTGTAATTTGTAATTTATTTTACAAATACATTTTGCGAGTACATTATTTTTGTTATCGCTTTGGCAATTTGCACCACAAACGCAAAACTTATTTTTGGTTGCGGTGGTTGCTGTGGTTGCGGTTGCGGTGGTTGCGGTGGTTGCGGTGGTTGCTGTTGTTTTTCGTTAAGCATTTCCGCTATCTCTTTTATATAGTCACCGTATTTATAAGCCCAATATCTATCTTGTGGCACTTTGTACAAGGTAAAAAATAATGCACAAGCCTTTCGCCATGATTGCCCTCCCTTAAACCATGAAAAACTTTGTGTGCAAACTCTCAAAACTTTTGATGAATAGGACACAAGCCGCGCCCCTTTGTCCGCAGTTGTTCGTTGGCTTTTGCTTAAATACTTGGCTAAATAGGCGGCTAATCGTTGGCTATCTGTTCGTACTGGTAAAAGCTCTGTTCGTCCAAAGTTATATTTTTTTGCTATCGTTCGCCAAAATCGCCATTGGTTACGGAGTGCCGTGTTTGCGCTTTTATAGTTACGGTTTTTTAATTCGTCAAAACGCAAGCCGCGCCTTATATCATGGTGACAAGCGACAACTAAATGAAAATGCCAACGCCCCGACTGTTGCCGCTCGCTTATTCTTATCCATGATAAATATTTATTTTTTAATACGTTGGTGGCGAGAGAATTAAAGCGTTTTGTTGCTTCTTTATGACATTGGACATCATCGGCAAATGTTAAGGTTAAAAAGCCAATTTTATTTAGGCCGTGTTTGTTAATCATGGCCTCTATATTGGTTTGGAGTGCAAAAACTTGCTTCTTTTTTTTGCTTGCGTTTAGTTGTATAGTGTTCATGCGTTTTGAGTAAATGCCGCCACCGA
>CAZQUL010000074.1:0-1925 GCA_964596525.1 uncultured Gammaproteobacteria bacterium
TTTTGGCAATTGCCAAGATTCGCCGAATACATGTCAACGGCCACAGTAAACAATTTGTAATCACAGCAGCGGACATTTTTTGACCGCGGTTATTTAGAACAATTGAAGCGCAGGCAAAGAAAAAACCTGCAATCAACAGATAAGCCATAGCGAAATTAACAACAAATAAATTTAACATATCAAATCTCCAATCTCTCTTGATGAAAAATAGGTGGGTTGATTGAGAGAAACTCAACCCACCTAGGAATTAGTTTTTAAATGGAAAGTTTCTGTATTCTAAAACATAATTTCCATTTCCACATAAACCGCGAACGCGATTTGGCGTCGTAATTGAACGGGGTTTCGAGAATCCCATTTGTTCAAATTGATCTACAACATCATCGTCAGATGTCGAGAAATAAATAACATCGAATTTTGGTTTTCTTTCATAAACCTTTGCAATGGCGGTTTTTACTAAACGGTTTATAAAATTGGTATCTGCAAAATCCGGACGTACGTCGGCTCGAACAATGTAACCTGTTCGTTTAACAACGCTTATAAAGACACATGCAACAACCATGAGCTCGCTTAGATGACGTCCGTCATTGGACCTGTTATTTATTCTAAGCACAAAACCAAAATGACCGTTCTCTTCATGCGTATTTGCTGCACCGTAAAGCTGATTTATCTCTTGGCGAGCCGCATCATTCCATGATGTATCGGTGCCATAGATTTCACCTTCTCCAAACAAACAGTGCTCATCCTCCAACAAATGAATTGGCGTAACGCCAAACATTTTGTTTGTTATATTGTCCGGATCATATTTGTCTAAATAACCAAGTGGATATTCAATCGGATAGTAGCCGCTAGATATCTTCATCGGGATCTCGTCCGACGTCAAAACCCCGTTTGATGGGACTATCGGGATGTCTAGTTTCTTTTTAAGAAACTCTATCTCTTTTATTAATAAACGATTTATATCGTTTTGTATCTCAAATAACAATGAGTCATTTCGGAACAAATAGATAGCATTCGCTCGTCCATCCAAATAGTACAGGTTTCTATCGGCATCCACTCCAAAACACTGATAGTCGTCAATTTGGAACATTTCCATCTCGCATTCATAGCAATCATCCAACGCTGCAAGCGAGATAATGATACACATCGTACCACTTTCTTGAGTTGCAGCGTGTTCACCTGATTTTTTAAGGTGAGCTTGAACCGATGTATGTTTTAAATACCGTTGCAGCAAACACGGATCGCTATCGCGACGAGCCATTCGGTCGAACTGATTTTTATCGTCCAAATTTTTGGGATTTACAAACACCCCGTGAAAGGGTTTTATACCATGAATTCTTTCAGCAATTAAATCCAGTAGTTCTGGACTTTTATAGTTAAAAATTGTCATTTTAAATTTCCCATAATAAAAAGAAAAGACGCCCTCTGTTATAGAGGGCGAATAGTTTAACGCTTCACAGGCACAAAGAGATCGAACTCTTTGACCGTAACTTTGCGCATACCGCGCTTAGCTTTCACCACAACATGTACAGCACGTTGTAATTGGTGATGCGCTTTTTGAGCACAAAATTCCACAGGTGTTTGTGTGCGAACTGCCTCCGTCACGTTTTGCGTAGAGGATTCGACCGTGATACCCTTGTTACGGATTTCACGGCAAACTGTGTGTATTTTATCACGACTTGCGATTGGTTTCATGCTCTTATTTCCTTGTGGCAGGATTGTTAAAGAAAGATCAAGTAATGCCTGCCTTCACTTACTTGAATTAGGTTAATGAGAAAGTTAGAATTAATTGTCAGTTAATTCAAACCAGTAACGGAGAACCGCTTTGTTAAAGCGGCGGTGAAACGCTTTATCAACCTTCTTGCGGTTAAGCAAGAATGCGGTTAACTGGCGGACGCCTTTTGGCAAATCCAATTCCCAGTTTTCGT
>CAZQUL010000075.1:0-1859 GCA_964596525.1 uncultured Gammaproteobacteria bacterium
TCATTGCCGTAAAACTCCGTCAATAATTCGACATATTGGCCGGAAGCCTTGTGCCTGTTGTGTTTGGTCGCGCCGCGTTCGTCGGCCATGCCGGCGAAAACGCCGCCTATTCCGCGTTAGGCCCTTAGTCGCCGCAGCACCCAGCGCAGCAGCCCGGCAGGTATCAGCACCGGCCACGCCAGCGCCGCGACGTAGCTGGCAGCAACGTCCTTTGCGGTCATGCGCTCGACCAGCGCCGCGCCAGTCACCAGCCAGCAAAAGACGTAAAGCGGTATTAGGTGCCACCATTCCATGCATTTCTCCTGCAACGGGCCTAACCCGTCGCTCAAAAGGACGCCCGCAGGCATCCGGTCACTTGCCCGCATCGAGCGGGCGCCTTTTAGCTCAAGCGTTGTGCGTCAAAAGCATCCATGCTGCTGCCGCCACTCTTGGTACTTGTCCGTTGCCAATGGCAACAATCCGGTGTGCGCAATTGGCCACCCCATTAGCCATTCGAGCCAGTCCGGGTTTAGTCGCATTCCAGGGCTGTAATCCTCTAATAGCCTCGGTTCCCACGCCAAGCTGCTGCCTATGGTTGCCCCGCTTTTTCGTTTCCGTATCCCGTCGCGCACCTTCTCTGCAATCTGTCGGCACCATCCCCGGCGTCCGCAGCTCGCGTCGGGCGTTGGCCACAATCCAGATTCGTTCTCGTTTATGGGGCGCTCCAAGTCCGGCTGCTGAAAGCACTCCCCATCGAGCATCGAACCCCATCGAGGCAAGATCAGCGAGCACTCTGTCGAGTCCTCTAGTAACGAGAGCTGGGCTGTTTTCAATGAACACGTATTGGGGTCGTACCTCGCCAACGATCCGCGCCATTTCTCGCCACAATCCAGACTTTTCACCTTCAATTCCTGCGCCTCTTCCGGCAACCGAGATGTCAGTGCACGGAAACCCGCCTGAAACCACATCAACAATTCCGCGCCAAGGTCTTCCGTCAAAACTGCACACGTCAGACCAAATCGGGAAAGGCTCGAATGTTCCATCGTTTTGTCGGCAAGCCAAAACTTGTGCGGCGTAGGCATCACGTTCAACTGCGCACACTGTTCTCCACCCGAGCAGTTTGCCCCCGAGTATTCCGCCACCAGCGCCTGCAAAGAGCGCGAGTTCTCGTAATCCTCCATTAGCGCCCGTGAAATTAACCATGACATTTCCTCAGATACCTCGCAAGAGTGGATAGCAACTTGTCGTCGTCTTCGCAAAGCCCAAGGACGGTGTTGCACCGATTGCAGAGAATGCCGCGCACTGCTTGCGAATCGTGGCAGTGATCGACATGCGGCGTGGTTTGCTTGTTGCCCCACTGGAAAGGCCGATTGCAACACACGCAGGCATTGCCTTGGCGCTGTAGTTGCTCATCAAACCACGCAGGGTCAACACCATATTTACGAACAAGCTCTTGCCGGTAATGCTTCTGCCTGTTGTCTGCCCGGTATTGCTTGACGGCATCGCTATTCTGTTGCCGCCACTCCTTGACCTTGGCTGTTGCCTTGTCCTTGTTGCGCTCATACCAGGCCTTTGACATTGCGCGCTCGCAGATCTTGCACGCCGAGTGGTGCGACTTTGCGCCTGTGCGCTGATAGAACGCAGATAGCGGCAGATCGTTACCGCATTTGCTGCATCGCTTGGTTTCCATGAAGCCTCCTGAATAAGTGGCTTCATTATACCAGCGCCCGCGAAAAGAGCCAACTCATTCATTTCGTCTCCGTAGTTTTTGACGCACAACCCGTTGGTGCAGGGGACGCGCCGCAAGCGGCGCTCCCCTGACCGCTGGCGTTAGAAGGCTTCATGTGCTTGCCGCATGTGTTCCGATACCCGCCCCACCT
>CAZQUL010000076.1:0-1854 GCA_964596525.1 uncultured Gammaproteobacteria bacterium
CCGGTGGCACGGTTACGTTTGTCTCTGCTCCAGCGAATGGGTTGGAGATTGTCATTCTCCGTGACCCCGCGATCACTCAAGACCTTGACCTGGTAGAGAACGACTCTCTCCCGGCAGAATCGGTTGAAGATGCCTTTGACCGATTGACGATGATTGCCCAACGACTCGATGACCGTATCGACCGTTCGTTCGTGCTGAGTGATGCGGCTATCGCTGCTGCTGACCTGACCATTCCTGTACCAGTAGCAGATGAAGTACTTAAGTGGAACGCGGCAGGGGATGCGCTTGTTAGTGCAACGATTGCGGGCATTGGTGCAGTTACATTACCTGTTCCTGTAGATCAAGGAGGAACTGGTGCAACGACTGCTTCTGCTGCTAGGACAAACCTTGGCCTCGTAATCGGAACAGACGTTCAGGCATTCATGTCATCGGCTTCGCAGGCGGAAATGGAGTCCGGCACTGAGACATCTCTTCGGGCGATGTCGCCACAACGTGTAGCACAAGCGATTGCGGCACTGTCGTCAGGTTCGGCACAGATTCAGCCTATTTCCGCATCGGTCGGGTCGAATGCGCTGACGATCAGCGCCAGCGCACTCTCGCTCGACTTCCGCTCGACGACGCTTGGCAGCGGCGCGGTGACGACGGTCAGCGGCACTCCGTCAAACCTCGTCATCAGCAGCGGCTCAACGCTCGGTACTGTCAGCGGGCAGCAGTCCCGCATCGCCGTGCTGGCGATCAACAACGCCGGAACCATCGAACTGGCTGCGGTCAATCTGTCCGGCGGCAACAACCTCGACGAAACCGGCGTCATCAGCACGACAGCAGAAGGCGGCGCTGGCGCTGCCGACAGTGCCAGCACGATCTACTCGACCACTGCGCGAACGAACGTCGCATATCGCGTGATCGGCTACGTCGAAAGCACGCAGGCAACGGCTGGCACATGGGCCACCGCACCAAGCACGATTCAAGGTGCTGGCGGGAATGCGTTTACTGCAATGTCGTCGCTTGGGTATGGGCAGACTTGGCAGTCAATCTCAATCACCAGTGGCACAACCTATTACAACACATACGGAAAACCGATAACCCTTTTCGTGCGGAATGATTCAGGGGGGGCGACTTTCACCGTCACGGTTAACGGGCATTCGCTCCCAACAATATACCCCCCTGCTGCAACGTCTATTTCTGCAACATTTGTAGTGCCGCCAGGACAAAGTTTTTCGGTAACAACTTCCGTTGGCGCAATTTCCGCATCAGTACTCCGCTAAAGGACAAATCATGCCCCACTACAAAGACACCGAAAACAAGCTGCACTTCATCGAATCCGCGTCGTTCGAGCATCTGTTGCCGCCGGGCTGTGTTCGGATCACGGACGAAGAAGCGGATGCGTTGCGGCCCGTTCCAGTGCCATCTGTCCCGCAGGTCGTGTCGCGCTTTCAAGCCCGCGCCGCGCTGCACCTCGCAGGACTTCTCGATGACGTCGAGGCCATGATGGCGCTGCCGGAGACGCCTGTGCTGGCAAAGCTGGCATGGGCCGACGCACAGGAATTCAAGCGCAACAGCCCATCGCTACTGTCTATTTCAGGTGCGCTCGGCCTGAACGATGCGCAGCTTGACGATCTCTTTACCGTTGCGGCAGGAATCGAGGCATGAATGCCGCGCTCTATGGCCTCGGCGCGGTCTATGCGCTGTGGGTGTTCTACGTTGCCGTGATGCACCTCAAGCGTTGCCGCGACAATGGCACGCTCTCGCGCCCGGCCCTCTATCTCGGCTATCCGGTGCTGCTGATCGGCTACCTGCTAGACGTGTTCGTGCAGATCGTTGTGGCGACGGTGATATTTGCTGACATCCCCAGAG
>CAZQUL010000077.1:0-1839 GCA_964596525.1 uncultured Gammaproteobacteria bacterium
CTCTGGGGATGTCAGCAAATATCACCGTCGCCACAACGATCTGCACGAACACGTCGAGCGCGTAGCCAAGAAGCAGCGCCGGGTAGCCGAGATAGAGCGCCGCCCGCGAGAGCGTGCCGTTGTCGCGGGCGCGCTTCAGGTGCATCACGGCAAGGTAGAAAACCCATAGCGCATAGACACTGGCGAAGCCGTAGATCGCGATCACAGCGAGGCCGCCATCTGGATCAGTGCGGCGGTTTCCGCCGACGACTTGCCAAGCGCGGAACCCATCTGCAGCACGAATGGATCGTCCGACTTGAACTCTGTGGCGAACTCCCATCCATCCTTGAGCACCTGATCAGTAGATGCCGATATGGCAGACTCGACGCCAGCGCGAAGGCCGGCGGCGTTCAGTGCTTTGCGGATTTGCCACGGCGAGCAGGAATAGACTACCGGCGGAGGATCAGGACGCATCGCATCGGCTTCATCGTCCGTGATCTGCACGCAGCCAGACGGGAGAAGATGTGCGAAGGTGGCGTCGTCAATGAAGTGCAGCTTGTTTTCGGTGTCTTTGTAGTGGGGCATGATTTGTCCTTTAGCGGAGTACTGATGCGGAAATTGCGCCAACGGAAGTTGTTACCGAAAAACTTTGTCCTGGCGGCACTACAAATGTTGCAGAAATAGACGTTGCAGCAGGGGGGTATATTGTTGGGAGCGAATGCCCGTTAACCGTGACGGTGAAAGTCGCCCCCCCTGAATCATTCCGCACGAAAAGGGTTATCGGTTTTCCGTATGTGTTGTAATAGGTTGTGCCACTGGCGATTGAGATTGACTGCCAAGTCTGCCCATACCCAAGCGACGACATTGCAGTAAGCGCATTCCCGCCAGCGCCTTGGATCGTTGAAGGCGCAGTTGCCCATGTGCCAGCGGTTGCCTGTGTGGATTCAACGTAGCCTATGACGCGATAGGCGACGTTTGTGCGGGCAGTGGTTGAATAGATCGTGCTGGCGCTGTCGGCTGCACCTGCCCCACCTTCTGCCGTGGTGCTGATGACGCCGGTTTCGTCAAGGTTGTTGCCGCCTGAAATATTCACCGCAGCAAGTTCAATCGTCCCGGCGTTGTTGATGGCTAGCACGGCAATTCGGGATTGCTGCCCGCTGACTGTGCCGAGCGTCGAGCCGCTGCTGATGACAAGGCCGGAAGGCGTGCCGCTGACCGTCGTCACCGCGCCGCTGCCAAGCGTCGTCGAGCGGAAATCGAGCGAGAGTGCGCTGGCGCTGATCGTCAAGGCATTCGACCCGACCGATGCGGAAATCGGCTGAATCTGTGCCGAACCCGACGACAGTGCCGCAATCGCTTGTGCTACACGTTGTGGCGACATCGCCCGAAGAGATGTCTCAGTGCCGGACTCCATTTCCGCCTGCGAAGCCGATGACATGAATGCCTGAACGTCTGTTCCGATTACGAGGCCAAGGTTTGTCCTAGCAGCAGAAGCAGTCGTTGCACCAGTTCCTCCTTGATCTACAGGAACAGGCAATGTAACTGCACCAATGTCCGCAATCGCTGCACTCTCAAGCGCATCCCCTGCCGCGTTCCACTTTAGTACTTCATCTGCTACAGGAACAGGAATGGTCAGGTCAGCAGCAGCGATAGCTGCATCACTCAGTACGAACGAACGGTCGATACGGTCATCGAGTCGTTGAGCAATCATCGTCAATCGGTCAAAGGCATCTTCAACCGATTCTGCTGGTAGAGAGTCGTTCTCTACCAGGTCAAGGTCTTGAGTGATAGCGGGGTCACGTAGGATGACAATCTCCAACCCATTCGCTGGAGCAGAGACAAACGTAACCGTGCCACCGG
>CAZQUL010000078.1:0-1761 GCA_964596525.1 uncultured Gammaproteobacteria bacterium
GTAATACTTAAACCAGTAAAGTTAGCAGAACCTTTAGTATCACTATCTGCAATAGCTAATGAACGTGTCCAAGTTAAACCGTTATTAGCTGTAACCCATGAACCATTAAACGTACCTACACTTGCATTAAGTGTTGGGGTAGCTAATGTACGTTGATTACTGTTAATACTGATTGTATGGTTTTGAGGGGTAACACCTGAACGTAATCTTGCAGCAGGAGTAGTAACTGTAATAGTAGGTGCTGTATTAGCAATCCAAACCACTGTATTAAATGTTGCTGATGTTGCATTAGATGTTTTAGTGGCAACAACAGTTAAGTTGTTTGTACTAATGTTATAAGTACCACTTAGATAAGTAACTGTTTTATTACCTGTTGCTGCTGGGTTAGTGACTGTTAATTCAGTAGATGTATAACTTACTGTATTAACATTGGTTTCAGTCACATTAACTGTCGCTGATTCACCTGATTTAATAGCTTGTTGAGAAGCAGGATAAGTAATACTGTTAAATGTAATAACAGGTTGGCTGTTATTTAAAACAATAGTGTTTGATGATGCTGTGACTGCTGACCAAGTACCATTGGCATTACGGATACGAACTTTAGCGGGATAGGCTGTAGGCGTATTACCACGATTAGCTACTGTTACTTGAATAGTTTTATTTGTAGTTGCAGTAAATGTTTCTGTGTAAGCCAATGTAGCAGTAGAACTGTCATTAATAACTTCTAACTCTACAAATGATGTAGCAGAGCTAATTACTAAATCTAGTGTTTGGTTTGCTGCGTGTTCTGTTTGACCTACGCCTTGACTATACTCATTATCAAATACTAAAGAACTAATAACTGGTGCAGCTTCAATGGTTACTGTAGCTGTATCAATAGCACCTGCATTATGTGTTGCAGTAACAGTAGAACCTACTAATGTAATAGCAGCAGTACCTACCCATACATCAGTATTAGCATTACGAGTTAAGGTAGCTTGAATACCATTAACAACTACTGTTGGTTTAAATACCTCACCTGCTGTAACAGCAAGCACGTGAACAGTAATATTGTTAGTTGAGCTAGTACAAGATTGAAGTACATTATTATCATCAGTCTTGGTTTTGTTGCCCACGTTATCACTTGGATTAGTTGGGGTAATATCAGTAATAGCAACAAAGCCTTGATTACCTCCACCTTCAACTTCTACAGTAACAACACCATTATTTAAGGTAGCTGTAACACTTTCTCCAACAAAGTTAAGAGCAGTAGCTTCACCTAATAATATACCTTCATCTTTATATACTGGTTTAGAACCAGTTAAACCAAAAAGGCCTGGAATACCAACACTTTCTACATAACTCATGATTTAAACCTCAAAAGCCTCAAATAATGAGGCTTAATTATTGTTAGCGTGTTACGTTATCAACAATGCAAACACGGCCTTCTAAATAACGCGTAACAACACCAGCAGGGCTAATAAGTTCTAAGTCATAAACTGCTAATTTACCCTCAGACTCATAAGCCAATTCACCCGTTGGCCCAGGTTCTGTAACTTTGCCTTTGCTAGTTAAACCAGACGTGTCTAACGCTGTGGTAATAGCTGCGGTTACGTTGATTGTAATAACTCCGTAATCACAGTTAATTCTGCCATTCGCTGTTGTTAAATCTAAAACAACAACTTCGCTTGATACCGCACTACGAACCTGCATACGTGCAGTAAAACCACGAACATCAGCATCAGGCCCTGGTTTTAAAAACAGTTGACGCTGAAAATCTGC
>CAZQUL010000079.1:0-1710 GCA_964596525.1 uncultured Gammaproteobacteria bacterium
GTACGGTGTTGATGCGTCAGATTCGACATGTAACGTCCCGATTGTTTTAAAATAACTTACCCCTGACAATGCAAAAACGATAGCATTGGCAGAATTGCTTTTTATTAAAAACTTTGTTCTTGACGAAAAGACTAATGTCACTCCGCTTGTTTGTATGTTGAAGTATGTTTTTGTTGTGTTTCCTGTGTTTTCAGGCAATTTATAAATACCGTCAAAGTGCAAAACTGCACCATCGGGTGATAGTGCAGCGATTGCGCGATTGATAGCCTCTTCATCTTCATTTTCATGCACCCCGTCACCATACGCGCCAAATTGTGCAACACTAAATGAATATTTATTTAATGCCAACCAACGACCTGCACCGCTTACCGCAGTAGGCTGTCTAACAGTACCTCTGTTGTGCGCTGCCGTACTTGATGCGCTCCAATACATCTGGATAAATCCGCCATCACCTATTGCGTAGTATCCTAAGACATCAGCTTTTTGCCCATCTACATAAGCACCTACATAAGCCATTTGTTCGGCGTAGGTATTAAATTTTTTAGTCGCTACAATTATACTGGCTGCATCGGCTGCGGCTGCATCGGCTGCGGCTTCTGCCGCAATAACATCAAGCCCTGTTTGCACCCTATCAGCAGCAGTCAGCACCGCTTGTGCTGTCGCAATGCCTGCCTGTGCTGTCGCAATGCCTGCCTGTGCTGTGGCTGTATTTGCTTGAGTTGTTGCTGTAACCGATGCTGCTACGGCCTGAGTTGCGGATTCGGTGATAATGTCGTTAAGTGGCAAATCTTCAATATCGGCGGCCTGTGGCGGCATTTGAATTGTGTTTTTATAAACCAATATTCCTGACACATCAAAAATTTTAACTTCGTGAAATACTGATCCATCGTCTGCTTCAAGTTGAATTGTTGCAATGCCGCTAATATTGGTAGCTGCTTTTTTGGTGTACAGGCTACTTGTTGGATAAATATCGGTGACTGTGGTTCTTTTTCTTTCAACAACAACGGTTGCACCACTAATCACACCTAGTCCAAGCGCATTTGTCGAAACAGTCAAAGCATACGTTGCCATACATCACCTAAAAATAATTTGCTTTTACTCTAAAAGTTTTACGCAAGTTTTCGCCTTGTTCGGCTTTAACCTTTGCGATATTTGTTTTTTCTTCAAACTGTTGCTGATAAAAAATAGAACCGTTTGGATTAGACCAAGCAACATTTGGCATCATCATTAAATAAGCCAATGCCCTATATTTAATCGCTTCTTTATGTTCTTCAAACACTAACTCATCAACGCCTTGTGCTGTTTGTGTTGGTTTTAATGAGACCAACAAACGCACAGGATAAGCAGCATCAGGAATAGGCACTAGCACCATATTGGCCTTATCGCGCATAAAAAAGTATTTAGGCTTGCCGTTTTGTTCGCGCCATTCGTTATAAATTACTTCTAAATCGTCTTGTGTTTTTGGCTCTAAAACTTCTTTGTTAACTTTAATTAGCAAAACATCAGCAATGGTCGCGTCTGTTGGCGTGATTAACTCGTACTCAGCATCAGTAGCCACGGTATAAAACGCATCAAGCTCTTTACGCCAATAGCGAGACTTTTGACAAAATTCAATACAGGATTGACGTACAGCCTCTACAATTAACGCTTGAGGACAATCAGGTACATAAACCTGTATAAACGGTTGCCATTGAGTATAAGGTACTGTAG
>CAZQUL010000080.1:0-1700 GCA_964596525.1 uncultured Gammaproteobacteria bacterium
GGTTAAATAACTGGAGATTGGAGTGGGATGGGCGTTTGAGCGCGGAGATTAGTGGATATGCACCTACATCTAGAGCGAAGCATCGTACTATCTGTAATGTGCCGAAAGCAGACATTAAAGTGTTGCTTGGGAGTGAGATGAGAGATTTATTCACAGTGGAAGAAGGACACTGGTATTGTGGTACTGATGCCGCTGCTCTGGAGAATAGAACTCTATCACACTATACTTACAAGTATGATGGAGGTAAGTTTGCAAGAATGCAGATTGAAGGTGATCCTCACAGCTTTAATGCATTTGCTTTCTTCCCCCATTTACATAAAGAATTTGATATTAATAACCAAGAGAATAAAGAAAACCCTAAGTTTAAAACTTGGAGAAATAAGGCAAAGACGGGTTAAATACTAGCCCCGTAATCAAGTAATTGATTATTGTGAATTGTATGAATTCAGGGAAACCCCTAACGTAAAGACGAGGGCAATCCTGAGCGAAGCAAGATACTCTATAAGCTCCGATCATCGTAAGGGGATTTATGAGTCAAAACTTTAGAAGCTGTAAAACCTATTCATCAAACATTAAAGCAAAACCTTCTCAGTATCCGCAAGGATATTTTAAGGACAAGCCATGTAGAGAATGTAATAAGGTGTTTAAACCACAATCACCTTCTCATCTGTTTTGTTCACAGGCTTGCTTTGACGATAATTTTTCAAGAAAGTACCTGAAGAAATCTTATGGTATAACTCTTGAAGAGTATAGAGGAATGTTTGAGGCACAAGATAACAGATGTGCTATTTGTAATAAAAATGGTTTTAAAATATGCAAAGATACTAAAACCCTACTTGTTGTTGACCACTGTCATAATACAGGCTTGGTTAGAGGGTTGTTGTGTCACAATTGTAACCGAGGACTTGGGTTATTCCAAGATAATATAAACTACCTCGGAGCTGCTATAGAGTATCTTGAACGTGCAACGACTATCTCGAAAGAGAGTACACTACAAACGATTGGTAGTGGAAGCGTACAACACCCTGAAAGGGGTGATGATATAGTCTGAGCTGTATGGAGACATACAGATGCGGGTAAGGCCGCTGGCAAAGAGTAGTGACCTTTGCTGAACATATCTGGCATATTTATTGGCCTTCGGAGGTGGAGCACCTAAACTGGCTAGTAGTTTAGGGCTATCAAAATCTGAAGGGCAAGCAGCCTATGATAATTATTGGAAAATGAATGAAGGTTTGGGTAAGTTAAAGGAAGCTGTTGAGAAATATTTTGATACAACAGGAAAGAAAAAATATATTCCCGGTATCGATGGTAGACTTGTAAGTGTAAGAGGAAAGAATGTCCTACTATCTTGTCTAGGGCAAGGTTGTGGAGCAATTGCTATGTCATATGCAGCTTGCCTAATGGATGCTTGGTTAGGTGATATGCTTATTGACGATCTTGGTAGACCTTATTATCTGTATAAAGATCATGTTGTAAAACGTATTAGTATGGTGCATGACGAATACTCATGGGAAGTAGAAGATGGTGTTCAGGAAGATATTCGTGAACTATCAGTTAAAGCTATTATTAAAGCAGGAGAATATTTAAAACTATCACTACCACTAAATGGAGAAGGTAAGATCAGTTTTGAAGGCTCTTGGCTGCATGTGCATTAAGGGAAACTAGATTAGGAGCCATATGAAAATCCAATCAAAATTTAA
>CAZQUL010000081.1:0-1648 GCA_964596525.1 uncultured Gammaproteobacteria bacterium
CCAAAGATTTTAGTACCTAGAGTTAGAGAAACAAAGTTTCTCTAACTCTAGGTATATTATTCGGGACTCACTTGTTGTTCAATGTACTCTCGAATGACATCAATAGGTGCTCCCCCACAAGACCCTGCAAAGTAACTTCTCGACCACAAACTTTGACCCCACAGAGCTTTTTGAATTGTTGCATAACCTTTTTTACGAATCATTCTTGAAGAAGCGCCTTTAAGACTGTTTACAAGTTTTGATATACAAACTTTAGGTGGATAATTGACTAATAAGTGAACATGATCACGTTCTCCATCGAGTTCTATAAGTTCGGAATCAAAGTCACTGCAAATTTTAGAAAACATGATTTTTAAATCTCGCAAAATAGCTTTTGTAAAAACTTTGCGACGATATTTTGTAACAAACACCAAATGGACATGAAGTTCAAAAGTGCAATGTCTTCCTTTACGAATATCTCTTGACATTTTTTTACACCAAATACATAAAGGCGAAGTCGTCACTGTGTGTAAAGGTTGAATTCTGTGTTCTTACTTCGCGGTTTTAAATTCAAATTGAAAGTCAATCTATATCAGGGAAAGACTTTAAATCAATGGATTGGTGCAAACCGTTGTTTGTATAATATAGGATTCGTACAACGCACAATGAACCACTATAAAGAGCATAAAATTACATATGACTCACAGGCTGCCGAATTACCTGCTCTTAAAAAAGAATTTCCATGGATGAAAGAGCCTCCTGCTCAAACTCTTCAACAAACCTTAAAAAATCTTGATACTGCGTTTCAGAGATTTTTTAAAGGCAAATCTAAATTTCCGAAACCGAAGAAAAAATATCAAGAATTTGGAATCAAATTTCCAACTCCTAAAAGCATAGTTTTGATTCCAAACTCTAATCCCAAAAAAGGATTGGTGGAACTTCCTAAAATGGGAGTACTTCGCTTTCGGAAATCGCGAGAAATAGAAGGAGAGCTAAGAAGTTGTACAATTTCTAAGGGTGTCGATGGATTTTACGTTTCCTTTCTATGCAGGATACAAAGAGCAGATCCTATTCGAATTGAAAAAAGTATTGGAATCGATAGAGGGGTTGTTCACACTCTTGCATTTTCTCAAGCTTTGGATGGGTTTTTCTTTAAAGATTTGCCTGTAGCTCGTCTCAAATGGATTGAAGAAAGAATAGAGGGTCTTCAAAGAAGACTCTCTATAAGAAAAAGATTTTCTCAAAATTGGAAGAAGATAAAGAAGAAAATAGGAAATCTTCATCATAGAATTGCTTGTATAAGACGTGATTTTTTGTGGAAAGTAGCAAGGGCAGTGACCAAAAACCACGGTTTCATTGTTATTGAAGACTTGAAAACAAAAAACATGACAAAAAGTGCAAGTGGAACTCTTGAAGAACCTGGCAAAAATGTAGCACAGAAATCGGGATTAAATCGTGCGATCTTGCGTCAGGGTTGGCATATGCTCTCACTAATGCTGGAGCATAAGGCCCAAGAATTCGGTTCTGTCGTGATCAAAGTAGATCCTAAATACAGTTCTCAAGAATGTTCAGAATGCAGTTTTGTAAGTAAGGAAAACAGATGGGAACAATCTGTTTTCCACTGTCAGAAGTGTCAGCATGTAGAGAATGCAGACATCAATGCTGCAAA
>CAZQUL010000082.1:0-1624 GCA_964596525.1 uncultured Gammaproteobacteria bacterium
TTTTCATCCAAATCTACTCGGTACATGATTTCATCTTCTCCTTTAATTTTACAGCCTGTTTAAACATCATGTCAATTTCTTCTTCAGACATATTTAACATTTCTCTCTTAGCAAATGCTTTCAACATATTAACAGCATTGAACGTGCGAGTCAACGGGTAGAAGAAATTATTGTTATGCCCACCTCTACTTGTACGTTCTGTTGGCGGAAACCAAACAGGTGGCAGTACAAACGCTGGAAACTTAATGTCAATTTCCTTCTCACCATTAATTAACAACTGTTTACAAGCATCCATAATAGCCTTGTATTGTACCTCTGTCAACTCTTTTCTGTACTGATCCAGCACCTTGTTTTCGCCGTGTTTCTTACGTCCACGCTTAGGCTTTAAATGCTCTGGAACAATTACAGGCTCAGGAAAATCAGGATGTTTACCACTAATCATAAACTGAATAACATTTATTGGATAGCGGTATTGATGTACAAGACTTCTACAACTAACACCCTGAGCTACTTTTTCTCGTATTTCCTGAATAAATTCATGTGTACAGCCAATCCTTTCTAGCCAATATGCAGAAGGAGGACAACGCCTGTACCCACCATTAACAACAGGGGAAAAGTCATCTAAGTATTTAATATCTGCTGGACGGAATTCGTTCCAATTTGATAAATCAATATAACTCACTCTATCCCTTATATTTAAATAATTTTTCGGTACGCTTTGGTCTAGACTCTTTACCATTACTTTTAACTGATAGCCCCATCTGACTCTGAAACTCTGCAACACATTCAAAATCGTTAGGTGCTTGGTACTCAGATATTAGAACTGTATTGTTTTTAGACCATTCTCTCATAACTTGCCAGAACATATTGTTATCAAACTCTTTGAAAACACCATACTGAGTGGTTCCTTCATACGGGGGGTCACAGTATACCAACATATTTTCTGGTAAGTGGTTTGTGTACAAACCGTATCTGAAATCTACATCAATGATTTTAGGAAGTTGCTTCAGTAAACTTCGTTTGCATTCTGCTGCATAACACCTTCCTTCTGTCCTTGCATACCCCCCAAACCATTTACCGGCAAATGAGCATCCAAGACCTATAAAAGCAGTTAAAGGGTCTTGGTCGGCTTGTGTAGCCATGTACTTTTTGTAAACATCCGCGCTTACATAGTCAGGAGGTGTCCACCCATCCTGTAAGGCTTTATACATACTAATAAGTGCGGTGTTTCCGTCGCTAGCAACCCGTTTTCCTGACATTTCCTGTAGTACCCAGCCACCACCAACAAATGGCTCAAAGTATACTTGGTCGGGTTCTCGATAACTCTCAAGAACCTCTGCCAATTGTTTCCTAATTTTACTTTTCCCCCCTAAATATCGCATATTATTTCCCTCTAAAACTTGTCTTACCATCAAAGCCATGACTTACAATTTTCTCTTTGTCTGTCATTGTAGGCATTTCCATTTGCTCTGTCAACTCATTTGTAATGAACATTGAAATGTTCTGATACATTTGTTCAGCAGGAATGAGTGATGCAAAGCCGTAATCCTGTAGGATGGGGATGTTCCTATCAATATGAACAATCCCATCATATGTATTAATATCATTTATCAAAAATACAGGT
>CAZQUL010000083.1:0-1575 GCA_964596525.1 uncultured Gammaproteobacteria bacterium
CAATGATGTGCTTACCCGCGGTCAAGCATTTGGTGAGCGTGGCGATGCTTGTATGAGTATTGATAATGGGAATTTATAAAAATACTGGAAATATAAACACCTAATTAAACAGGATTATGAAAATGAAATTAGTCAGTGGTGTCGGTATTAACGAAAAAAAATACCCTACACAAATTAACGGTAAAAATATAAAAGCGTACGGAATATGGCTAGCCATGATTACACGGTGTTATAACAAAAAATGCCAAACTAAGCATCCAACGTATGTTGGATGTTCTGTTAGTGATAACTTCAAAAGCTTTTCTTACTTTTACGAATGGTGTCATGAGCAGACAGGTTTTGGTTTAGACGCTTATCATTTAGATAAGGATGTTGTTTATAAGGGTAACAAGCTCTACTCAGAAGATACCTGTGTATTTGTTCCACGCGAAATTAATTTGTTTTTTGGTGATAGTAGAGCCGCAAGAGGTGAGTTTCCAATAGGTGTTAGTTTTTACAAGGCGAGGGGTAACTATACAGCCGAGTGTACAGTAAATGGAAAGCGTAAATCTTTAGGTTATTTCGCCTCACCACAAGAAGCCTATGCCGTCTATAAAAAATTTAAAGAAAACCTTTGTAAAGAACTTGCTAACAAATGGCGCGGTCAAATAGACAATCGTGTCTATGACGCAATGATGGTTTGGAGTGTTGAATAATGAAACCATCTCAATTAGATCGAATCGATAATTTACCTGATGTTTTTATGCTTGCTAGTCTATGTCAGTTTAAATATGTGCAGACTATTAGCGAGTCTAACGATAGTAATTTTGTGGTGGGAATGGCAGGCGGTTATGAAGTTTTCGGCAAACCTGAACAACATTATGCGTTTTTGGATAAGTACCTGACTTGGCTGGAGACGCGAAAATGAAACACCTTGAATCAGCCCAACAGCAACAAGTCATAGAGTGGTCAAAGTGGGCTTACAAAGCCAATCCTACACGATACCCAAACTTAGACTTGCTTCATTGCTCTTTAAATGGCGTAAAGCTATCGCAATCACAATCAAGGATAGCCAAAGGGCAGGGAATGTTAAGCGGTGTCCCTGATTTATTTTTACCTGTGCCACGTCAAAACTACCACGGCCTGTATATCGAAATGAAAAGCCAAAAAGGACGTGTGACAGATAACCAAGAATGGTTTTTAAGTAAAACAGAAGGGCTAGGGTACAAAACAGCCGTTTGTTACTCAGCCAGTGAAGCTATTAAAACAATACAGGATTACTACGATGCAAGTCATTGACGAATGTATGCAAGCCTAAATTAGAAATCCTGGTAGAACAACGCCAGGATGAATTAGCAAAACCTAAAATTTGCTAGTCATCAAGAATTTGATGTTTTTGTAAAAGAGCTAGAAAAAAAGGCATGGGATGCGAGTCGGCTTTTTTATGCGAAAAATAATGAAAATAATTAAATAAAACACTTTATAAGTAGCTAAAAAGCTACTATAATAAACTCATACAAGCAAGACACTGTGTCTAGCACGAATCACTAGGTGAAACAAAATGACAAAATCTCAAATCTTCAAAGCAGCTCACAA
>CAZQUL010000084.1:0-1482 GCA_964596525.1 uncultured Gammaproteobacteria bacterium
CCATAAGGAGGGTCAACGCAAGCAAGGCAAAATTCTTTATCATCAAGCAACTTCATAACATCCATACAATCTGCATTTATCAATAAAACACTGCCTTTTCTGTAGCTTTCTGGAAAGGCTTTTTGTAGTTTGTCTAGTATATTCATAATGTCAAAAACCATTCAGGCGACTTTATAAAATCAGACAAATACCGCGCATTTGTTTTATGTGGAACATACCCTTCTTTACACATTCTATTTATTACCGCTATTTGCTTCCCTAATTGTTTGGCTATCTCGGTTTGTGAAAAATGTTTTTTTAGTTCTTGTACTTTTGAATATGTAGCGATACCATCCTCATCGTAATAACTTCCTTTTAGCGCATCAACTCTAATGTTTATTGTTTCAGGCATATCATCAACCAACAAATAAACAACTTTCATTACATCAAGACAAACAAGGGCAAATAAATCTACTTCGCCGCATTTGTATCTTCCTTTCCCACCACTTCCATTTCTTTTGACATTAAAAATATATGCGCTTGTTTCTGTATTTCTTTGCGGAATTTTTCTTGCGCCACTTGTTGTTTTTACTTGAATCTTTAATAACTTAGCTCCTGTATCAAGCAAAACATCGTAAGGCAGTCCCTGCTCACTTGGGAACGCAACAAAACCTTTTAGGATTAAATCAGCGCAAACAAGGTATTCCCCTGCTTTTCCTATTTGCATCTCTTTTGATGTTCTCATATCTAAATTTTAGATTTGGCTATTGATACATCAAAGTATATCACAAACAATAGCCAAGTCAAAATACTTATCAGGCACGGTCGCCATGTATTCCATGCAATCACAATTTAATAACTCAATCATCGTATCTAACTCCACCCCGCAACATACCCACTCTGCATCTGCTCTCGTACCGTATTTTGAATTAACTGCGTACCCCAACTGTTCAATATTGCCATTGCTGAAAATGACAAAATCATTCCTACATTTCTAAAATTTTCATTTGCATACTTCATTATGTTCTCCGCACTCTATCGTTAATCGTCAACACATCTAACTCGTCATTCAACTGGACACAACCCCGCGCTTGGTTTAGTATTTTTTGATGATTTTGGCAAACTCTCTTTAGCTTATTTTGCTGTGGGGTTGTGCCAGTTAATGTTAAGTTAGATACTATTCTTCATCATCTTCGTATTCTTCCCACTCGCCATTTTCATCTTCAACCAAAATAAATCCATAATTTGTATGGTCTGGCATAAGGTATTTTTCATGCAAAAATAACGTATAATCAGAAATAGCGTCTTTTACGGCTTTCGCAATTTCGATAGATGGGCATTCTTTTTCAAATTCTCCAGTGCTCCCACTTTCAAACTTTGGGTTAAAAACCACTTTATAATTTGCCATTTTCATCACCTGTATCTAACTCAGCAATCAAGCGGACGCTGCCCCGCGCTTGGTTGCTTAAACATTAAAAAGAGTGGGGCATCGCCTCTTATTGC
>CAZQUL010000085.1:0-1446 GCA_964596525.1 uncultured Gammaproteobacteria bacterium
TTGTCATAATATTAAATCTCTCGTTGATCTCGTTGTATATTCCTCGTAATAAAAAACCCCTGCTGTAACAGGGCTTTTTTGTTGCCTAAAATTAAGAATTAACCGTATTAAACGGACTGTAATCTTCGTGTTCGTTGTCCATGATTGACCTCTTTTTAATTTGGTGTAATTCCACCGTTTTAATTCCCCATTTTTCGGGGGTTTTAAACCTATCGAAATCGAAACCTTTGGAATTTGTTGTTGCTAAGCTTTTTAAGTGGCTTAGGCCACCCTTAACAACATCCTCCGACAATCAAACTGATTGCCATTAAAAGTTGTTGTAGTAATTCCATTTTTTACCTCTTTTAGACTGTTTGTTTACCCCAGTCTTTTATTGTTTGAATCTTTGCGGATAACACTTTTTTGTTTTGATGTTCAACAATGATATTGCTATCTCTTTTTAATGCCATGCTCAAGTGAGCATCACTAACACCAAGACTTTTTGCGGCCTCAGCTTTAGTGTCAAATAAAGATACAAATTCTCGTAAACTACTAATCATATCAACCTCCAATTGTCAAAATAATAACACAAAAAAATATTTTAACAAGGCGTTAAATAGTTGTTGACAATGTTTAACAGCGTGTTAATATCTAACCCATGCAAACAACTCTACTCTGAGTCTAAACGAGCTAAGGTCTAACGCGGTGCGACCTGATAACTAAATGTCAGCCGACCCTAGCAATAGGGACAAATCAAGCTCTCACAAGCAATGCGATGTGACAGTAAAAGCCTAGCTGCAAACAACAGCGAACACGGCCAACAGTGCTAATGGTGAATAAAGAAAGCCTGAATACTGTTACTGAGGACTGGACTATTAAAACTCATAACTACTTTTTGAGTGGTTATGACTTTTCGTAGTTATAAAGAGGAATAAATTATGAATTATTCATTGGTCGGCAAAGCTCGTGTTGCGGCAAAAAACACAATGCAGTCAAAAACTGCACGTTCTGCAAACGTAGCGGTTTATGCAAACCGCGAAGCCAGCAGAGGCCCAAAAGTATTGGCTTTTGCAGGTGAAGGTAAAAACGGCGAAATGTTGCTTAAGTGGGTTAAGGGGGATTTTCTTTGCAGAAAGCCTTTGCGAGTTATTTAGCCCATTTTGCCCATTTTTTAGTGGGCAAACAAATAAGCATTTTTTGAGTGTTTATAAGTTTTTAGTCAGGAGAAAGAAAAATGAATCCCGATTTTGTTTTTTTTGATGGTCAGTTATGGCCGTTTAACGAGTGGGCAAAGATTGCGCCACTGTCATTTTTCAATGACGACAAATCACTTGATGATGTTAAGTGGTTTGACCCAAGTGGTTATAACGAATAACAAAAAGCCCTTTTGTACTCGCAATACAAAGGGGCTTTTTTTTGGTAGTCAGAGAAACTAACGAGGTTAATTATGAAGCATTTTAAAGTCAC
>CAZQUL010000086.1:0-1442 GCA_964596525.1 uncultured Gammaproteobacteria bacterium
CGTCCTCATTAATAGAGGTCAAACCAGATAATGTCGCTAAGTAATCTACATTCGCAGTAACATCGTAAACGCTGTTTTCTTCACGAATAGGTGTGCCAATGTAATTACACGCGGCTCTCGTATATTGGCCTTCCACTACATTGCGCAGCGTTTTTGGTAACACCGCGTATTTCATCCCGCTAAAGCGTATTCCATCCATGTAAGGTAATGAATCAAATAAACGTATACTGGCCAACTGTGTCTTTGTAAAAATGATATTTCTATAACTTTCATCTAGACTGATCAACATATCAAAAATAGATTGTTGATCCGATAAAGGTAAACCATCACAGTTCAATTCACGCACGCGACTGAAAATTTTATCAGCATTTCTGTTAAACTGCCGCATTAAGCAAGAAACAACGTAACGGTCATACGTGGGATCGCTTTGACTGGGTACAACAAATGTACCATATTCACGGCTAAAGAAGTCTGCAATAAACTCACGTAATCTGGTCTTCTCTAAGTACTTTAGTTGTTTATCTAACTGAACAACACCCTCTGTCACAATAGGATTTTTACCGTACGTTAAAAAATCGCTTTTGTAATAGTAGGTGTTTACGACACGGCTATTCAAAATGCTAATGAGGTTTTCATCAGCTTCTTTATACAAATTGAATGTAATGTTGTAGCACGTCTCTTTCATTAACGTGTTCTTTAGAGGAACCTCTAAAGTAAATATGCCCGCCTTGCCGTCGCCGATATCGGCAATAATCACATCCCCAAAGTTAGGTTTCACAGTGCCTGGAAATATCTTACCTGTACCCGACACCTGCATTTCCATAGACTGTTGATCTTCACCAATACTAAAGCTACCGTCTAACTTTATCACCATCCCTTTAATCACATTGTATTGTTGATAGACAGCTAGCTGTCCTGGTTCAAATGGACTGGCTTCTTCATCAGCGCCCAACACTTGTGCATAATAGTCTACAATTAATGTAGAACCCTCAACGTATTGCAGCAGCGCAGATAACGGCGTTGTCTTTGCAGATACGACAGAGTGGCGGTATTGTTTTGGGTATAAGTTAGGAACGGGATTTGATGGATTTGGATCTGGTGTAGGTGGGTTTTTTGGTACGTCAAACAAAGGCATTTTCATTTACTCCCAGTGTGTACTATTAAGCTGCCAATTAAGCGCCAGTTATGTGCAGAGGTAGAGATAACACGTTCATTGATTCTGTTTACACGAATATAGTCAATGGCGAGTTTAATATCGTCTATATGCAATTCGCCATCATCGTAGATTTGTGGCAATATCGGATAACGTTCCATAGTTGGATTTATTTGCGCATTTAACTGAGATGTCGATGTATTGTTTTTTCTAGGGTCGTCTGGTATTTCACCTACAATCCCTTTTTCTGTATAGTGAACACCCAAGTTTTGGGATGCAGCACTACTGG
>CAZQUL010000087.1:0-1434 GCA_964596525.1 uncultured Gammaproteobacteria bacterium
CCCCAGGGCTTCCAACCTGAAGCCTTATATTTACGATAGGCAATTGCCACATTCTGTGCAGGATCATATACCTGGCCGTCAAAACAAGCTATCTGGAACAGACCGAATGACCCCTTACATGTGGAGTGGGAGTCGGTTAGGTTAGCTGCCATTGGGTTGCAGCCAGACTCAGCACGCATAATCGCCATTGCGATGGCGGTATTCCACGCATACTGGCTCACCAGGCTGCGATACGACTCGCAGTTGGCACTATATACGGGTTTTGATATTGCGCGCGTCTGAGAGGCTAATACGGCTGTCTGACGGGCTTTCTCTTCTTTCTTAGCTTGGAGCTGCTTATTCAGCTCTTCGATTTGCTTGTCGTAGTCTTGTTTAGTCTTATCCAGCTCTTGCTGCTTATCGGCGTTGATTTTCTGGATCTCTTGGGACTGCTTGATTTCTAGTTCGTGGATCTGGTTACGCAGTTGGTTCTGTCGTTGTGTCTTATCTTGTATGGTTTTACTTGATACAAATGCTGCGATCAGTAGTGATATAACGATCGTCACCAGCACATACTTGTTGATACGAATACGCACCCTCTTGTTAATGTGCCTATATAATTTACCCCGACGCGGCATTTTGCAAGAACATTGGGGGTCTGAACAATAACGCACTCGATACTTTGTTTTCATTGTAAGCTCCTTTTAAGGTACTTCAATCATACTTATGCTTAGAGTGATTGTCAAACGTTATTTACAAGATTTTAATTTGGGAGAATATTGAAGGTAACACGATCACTAGGAGGTGAGAAGTGCTGTACCTTATCATGCTGGCCGTGAGTGGGTGTAGCTCACTCCTTGTCGGCAACTACTTCTACTACCAAAGGAGGTGATGTGGTGTCTTCTTTTCAGAAACACCATAAATTACTGGCCTCGGCGTTCGTATAAGACACCGCTGCAACGTCTATTCCGACAGCTGCCGTGCAATATCGAACTCCTTACGCCAGAAGACCACAATGCTATTCATCGTGAGCATCGGGCAACTGTGGGTGGTATGCCTCCGCGTGAGTTCATGGAGAGCCAGATTGCCTACTGCTTTGCGCAGGGCTGTTCCAAGTCGAGTTGCAAGATTGGTCGTAACCAACCGAACGAATCCGACACAGGGGGGTGAGATGGAACACGTCAAGATTGTTGAACCGATGGTCGGTAGCTTCGATATTGGTTCGCGCACTCTCCGAGTGTGTGCTGATACCGAGGTGATTGTCCGCTTCGTAGATCCGCAGTACGACCATCTGCGTTACGTGGATGATGAGCAGGGTTGTATCGCTCTTGTCTGGTTGCACCCGCTGGCCCTAACCGTACTGGTAGACTTCGGCATTCCTGAGACCCAGCCGAGAACGGTAATTTCTCGGGCCGAGTTTGAGAACTGGCTGGAGTTTCGCACCATGCACATGGA
>CAZQUL010000088.1:0-1416 GCA_964596525.1 uncultured Gammaproteobacteria bacterium
AAGCTATGCTAAATTCTGAATTCCCTGATGTTGTTGTACATTACACGAAGGAGAAATGAAATGAAACATATTTACAAACTATCAATGAACCACTGTACCCCTTGTAAGCAATATGCCCCTACATTTAAGAAAGTGGCTAAAGAGTTTCCTGAATATTGCTGGCAAGAGCTTTCTATTGATGACAATGATGAAGCCAGCCGAATTGCTGTTCAACTTAAAATTCGTAGTGTTCCTGCAACAATTGTTACAGATGAAACATGGGGAGAATATAAAGTGAAAATAGGTGTGTTGACAGAGGATGAGCTGAAGGAATTTGTGAATGGACTATAAAGATGAGAATAATTGGTTAATGTTAGGAGATTGTCTTGAAAGGATGCAGGAAATACCCACTAACAGTATTGATATGATTTTAGCAGACATTCCGTATGGAGAAGTATTGCAAAAGTCATCTGGTCTTAGGAAGCTAGATAGGTTGGATGCTAATACTTGTAAAATTGATTTAGAAAAAATGATTGAACAGCAGGTTAGGGTTTGTAAAGGGTCTTTCTATATATTTTGTGGAACAGAGCAAATAAGTGGTATTGTTTCATTATTTCGCAAACACAATTTATCTACTAGAGTAGGTGTGTGGGAGAAAAGTAATCCAAGCCCAATGAACGGCGAAAAAATATGGTTGAGTGGATTAGAATTTTGTGTATTTGCTAGAAAACCAAAAGCAACATTTAATGAACATTGTAAAAAAGCTATTTGGAAATCACCATCGGGTCGCTCTAAAGTACATCCAACAGAGAAGCCAGTCATATTAATGGAACAATTGATAAAGGCATCTACAAATGAAAATAATACTGTATTAGACTTTACAATGGGTAGTGGTACTACAGGTGTAGCCTGCAAAAACCTTGGTCGTAAGTTCGTTGGAATTGAAATGAATGAAAAATATTTTGAAATTGCAAAGAAACGTATTCTTGAAAGCTAAATACATTCTAATAGCCTTTATTTGCACATTATGGCCCCTCCAAGCGTTTTCTAACGAGAGCAACTGCCTTGCAGTTGCCATACACAAGGAAGCCTCTGGAGAGGGCTTATTTGGGCAGCGTGCGATTGTTGACGTTATTCAAGAGAGAATGAAAGAGAAACACAAGACAGCTTGTCAGGTTATTAAAGAACCGGGACAATTCTCTTGGAGCACTGAGAATATTTCTCCTACAAAGAAACAATTGACACGTTATAAATTTGTTGCTAGTATTCCTCCTGTTGTTAAGGGAGCTAGATATTTCCATAACACTTCAGTTAGTCCTAAATGGGCTAGGAAGATGAAAGTGAAGGCTAAAATTGGAAGGCATTATTTTATTAAGGAGGGAACATGAAGCAATCCAGCAAGCTATTGCAGCAGGGAATGTCAATGTGGCACGATCT
>CAZQUL010000089.1:0-1400 GCA_964596525.1 uncultured Gammaproteobacteria bacterium
TCGAAAAAGGAATGCGTCCGTTATCAGAACACTGGCGACAAGTAAGAACCATAAAGGCAATTTCAAAACTAGCTAACTACTATTACACCTTTACAGTAAAGATGTTAGGTGGTAAACCCGGCATGGTTCGAAAACACATGGTCGGTGCTAGTGCTCATTTTTCTGCACGAGGCGTCATTACATCTAAATGGGAACCGCATGACTACAGAACCATTAAAACGCCATGGTCGATGTCCCTACAGATACTGAGACTTCACTTAACAAACAAATTAATTAGACGCGGGTATAACCCTTCTCAAATTGCTGCATTATTTCGCGATAGCGCATTAAGTTACAATGCAGTATTTGATGAATTATTTCGCGAACTTATTAGTGAATCTCTGTCTGGCGGTATTGATGCCACATTAGGGCGTAATCCAACATTGGCTAGAGGTAGTATTCAATATCTACCTATCAGCGAAGTAGATACTGATCCATCTGTAAATACAATTGGTATCTCCAACCTGTGCCTGAAAGGACCGAATGTCTTGCGTTCCCTCTATCAGTAATGGTGGAGTGATAATCCTTCTAATTGCTGGAAGCCACTAAAGCTCAACGACCACTGCATGCTGGAAACAGTAAATTAATCATGCCATGGTGTCGAAAGACGGAAAAAACAGTTGAGATGTTCCATGCCGAAAGGCTGAACGGAATTGTACAATGGGCAATCTAAGCAGCAAAGCGTCCCTGCGGTTACAATCCGCGAGATGTGAGTTCGACGGTCAGAGCGTGGTTGCTCGTAGCCTATCTAGGATAGAGATGGCGAAACGGAGGATATCCCACCGATAGCTTTACAAAAACTATCGAGGATAGTGATATGACCTTGTCTATGCGCAAATCGCATAGGTTCACTACAGAAATGTAGAATGGATTGGAACACACCCACAGGCAGACTTCGATAAATTCTCTGTCGCTTCTATGCGTAAGCATGGTCGAATAAATCCACTAATTGCTGGAAAGTGCTAACGCTAACACGTCAAATTGTTTATTGAAAAGTAAATAGACTGAGTCGAAAGACGGAAACAATGTGTTATCTGACCTATGTTGAAAAACTAAGGGTCTTATCAATGTACACCCAGCAGCGAAGTCCCTACCGTCCAAAAGACCATGGGAAACGTTCAACGATCATTTGTAGGTTAGCAAGTGCAACCGAAACGTGGATTACCCTATCAATTATTTTACAAAAGCAATTGAGGGTAGTGATATGATCTCAACATCCAGAGAAAAACTGGAGCAGTAAACTTTATTGTTGTGAAACAAGAAATAAGCGGGTAAGATTAACGACCTTATCGAAGAACAATCGGGAGATGCAATGAATTTAATGTTAGCATTAGATAATCACATGGCTAGAAACTTGTCTA
>CAZQUL010000090.1:0-1387 GCA_964596525.1 uncultured Gammaproteobacteria bacterium
GGTTGGCTTAGAAGCAGCCATCCTTTAAAGAAAGCGTAACAGCTCACTGGTCAAGAGTTTTAGCGCCGAAAATGTACCGGGGCTCAAACATGGTACCGAAGCTGCGAATTGTCGCAAAGAATAGTGGTCCTACGCTGTGGGAACACTCTTCTTTGCGGCACTGGTAGAGGACCGTTCTGAACGCACTGAAGTTCTAGGCGTGAGCCGGGATGGAGTGTTCAGAAGTGAGAATGCAGGTATAAGTAGCAAAAAGACAGGCGAGAATCCTGTCCGCCGCAAACCCAAGGTTTCCAGGGCAACGAGAATCGTCCCTGGGTTAGTCGATCCTAAGGCGAGGCCGAAAGGCGTAGTCGATGGAAGAGCAGGTTAATATTCCTGCACTGTAAGCTGTTTGGAGTCATGTGCACATCGTTGAGCTGAGGGCGTGTTGTGAGTATGCACGTTCCGCAAGGTAGAGGCAGAGCCTTCGGGCCGAGCCAATTCTCGGGGAGATGGTGTCTAGAAAAGCATGGCTTCGTTAAGCAGTTTATAATCGTACCGTAAACCGACACAGGTGGGTGAGTCGAGAAGACTAAGGCGCATGAGAGAAACTTCGCTAAGGAACTCTGCAATACAGCGGCCGTAACTTCGGGATAAGGCCTGCCCTCGCAAGAGGGTAACATCAAAAGACGCACTGCGACTGTTTACCAAAAACACAGCTCCCTGCAAAAGCGCAAGCTGACGTATAGGGAGTGATGCCTGGCCAGTGTCAGAACGTTAAGGGGAGAGGTTAGGAGCAATCCAAAGCCTTGAACCGAAGCGCTGATGAACGCCGGCGGTAACTATAACCGTCCTAAGGTAGCGAAATTCCTTGTCGGGTGAGTTCCGACCTGCACGAATGGCATAACGATAGTGCGACTGTCTCAGCGAAGTACTCAGTGAAATTGCAAGGGAGGTGAAGATGCCTCCTACCCGCACTTAGACGAAAAGACCCCGTGAAGCTTTACTGTAGCTTGATATTGGTATACGATTACGTATGTTGAGCGTAGGTGGGAGCCGAAAGGCGCCAATGAGACACCACCCTTACGTATTTGTATGCCTCATTTTTCCCCGTGAATCCGGGGAAGAAGACAGTGTCTGGTAGGCAGTTTGTCTGGGGCGGAGGCCTCCTAAAATGTAACGGAGGCGTTTACAAAGGTCAGCTTAGCTCGGATGGAAATCGAGCTGGACGCGCAAACGCACAAGCTGGCTTTACTGCGAGGGCTACAACCCGAGCAGTCGCGAAAGCGGAAGTTAGTGAACCGACCATCCTATATAGGAAGGTGGAAGATCAACGGATAAAAGCTACTCCGGGGATAACAGGCTGATCTGGCCCGATAGTCCACATAGACGGCCAGGTTTGGCACCT
>CAZQUL010000091.1:0-1387 GCA_964596525.1 uncultured Gammaproteobacteria bacterium
CGTCATCAAACGCAGGGTTGTGCAATTGATGTTTCATGTAGCTTAACATCAACTCTGATTTTTCGGAAATAGCAAGTTCGGACGATCTTACTATATTTCTGAACAATAGTTTATCCGATTCGTTGGATGATTCCAACGAAAGATCTTTGCAGAAATCCGCGATGATTTCTGCACCTATTAAATCCACAATTTCCATAAAAGAAATCCTTCTTAATCCAAAAAAATAACCGCCTTTGTAAGGCGGTGTTTTCTTTCTATATTTTCACCTTAGCAGGCGGATAGTTCACAATTTTAATGTGTCTGAACTATCAACATAACACGCGGGGAAATTAATCGACCATTAACATGTCGATTAATTCATGAGTGATTGTATCACCCGCGCCCAACAAGCGGTGGATGAAGCAGATCTCCGTGCGGAGATCGTCTTTGTGGGAACGGTCCGTTGCACCCATTAAGTCTAACTCTTTAGAGCGCATCCCCTTAGCGATTTCGATTTGTGCTTCTAACGCACCGATCAATTGGTCGATACGCTCGACCTGATTTAATTTCTTAGCCATTTTTTCTTTCTCCGATGACCCTAATTAAAAAGGTAACAATTCATGGGTCAGTGCATTGTTACCTGAATGGATTAGATTAAGCTTTTGAGCTCGGTAGAAATTTGCTCAAATGCCTGTTTAGCCGATGCTAACAATAGATCAACTATATTGTTGACCCGGAAGTGTCTGGCAGCCGCCAGCGTTTCTGGCTCTGCTAGAAACGCTTCATTAACAGCATTTTCCCAGAAGCTGTCTGGAAGCGGTTTGCTGAAATGTAATGCGCGGAACGCGTCCTGATACATTTCAGCAGCTGCGAATTGTGCGTCGAAGTTGTAATCGTCATCATTGCTGATGCTTTTCAAGATTTCGGAAACACAAGCTAATTGAATTTTATTTAATTGACGTGCCATGATAGTTCTCCTATAGTAGAGATTAAAGAAATTCATTGATCAAGAGCGTGATCAATGAACAGGTTCACTTTTGTAATATGTATCTGAAATTAATTGGAATCCGATAAAACGGCATAGTCAGTATAGGTGCTAGATGCACCTATACTGACTGGGTTTACTCTGAGCCTAACGCTGGAATGTTTAAATCTTCCATTTCATCTACAACGCGTTCAGCGGTTGCTACCACATCAATGGCTTGTTCTATAGCCGCACAAACATCATCCATTGCTACTTCTTCTTTCTTATCTGGCGGTGACCCCACCATGTCTTCTAAATCATCGGGATCTAAGATGTCTTGTTCCACCAACAAATCAAAGAATGCTTTAGCACGTTTATACAGCTCTAATGCATCTTCATTATTTTCCACAGCATCTAACAGACCTTCAGCTTGATCTGAATCGT
>CAZQUL010000092.1:0-1373 GCA_964596525.1 uncultured Gammaproteobacteria bacterium
GTAGCGAATATTTTGTGAAACATTTTTACCCGAATACGGAATGTTTTACAAAATATTTGCGGATATTGTAAAAATTATGTACTTTTACAAAAGTTTAGACTATTTAATAATAGATGCGAGTAATTAATAAAACATATCGGTTTAGGATTTGCCCTGATAAAGAGCAAGAAGTGTTACTAAATAAACACTTTGGTTGTTCCCGTTTTGTCTATAATTACTTTTTAAATGAACGTAAAGAACAGTATCAGAAGAATAAAAAATCAGATAACTATTACGCACAAGCAAAAACATTAACTGATTTAAAAAAGCAAGAAGATACAATTTGGTTAAAAGAGGTAAATAGCCAAACTCTGCAATTTGCTTTACGTTCTTTAGATACTGCTTATGTGAACTTTTTTAGAGGTAACGCACAATTCCCAAAGTTTAAATCAAGGAAACATAAGAATACTTTTACTGTACCACAATTCGGAAAACTTGAAGATGGTAAGATAATACTACCTAAGTTTAAAGGTGGAATTAAAGTAAAATTGCATAGAGAAGTTAAAGGTGAAATTGGTAAAATGTGTATTACCAAAACACCTACTGGAAAATATTATGTTTCCATTTTCACCGAACAACGAATTGAGGATTTACCAAAAACTAACAAACAAGTTGGAATAGACTTGGGGCTAAAAGATTTTGTGATTACGTCTGATAACAAGAAATTTAAAAATAACAGATATACAAAGAAATATGCAAAACAATTAAAGAAAGCACAACAGCACTTATCTCGTAAACAAAAGGGTAGTAATGGGTTTGAAAAACAAAAGCTCAAAGTCGCTAAAATTCACGAGAAAATTGCAAGTTGTAGGTTAGATACCTTACACAAAGTGTCGCATCAATTAGTTAATGAAAACGACCTAATTGTATGCGAAGACTTAAACGTGAAAGGTATGATTAAAAACCACAAATTATCCAAACACATTGCTGATGCAAGTTGGGGTAATTTTGTTACACTTCTTCAATATAAGTGTGATTGGTATGGAAAGGAATTGGTTAAAGTTAATCGTTTCTATCCATCATCAAAGACTTGCGGAGATTGTGGTTGGATAAATCAAGAATTAAAACTTTCAGCTAGAGAATGGACTTGTAACTCTTGTGGTGTTGTACACGACAGAGATGTAAATGCAGGTGTCAATATTCTAAAAGAAGGTTTAAAAATACATCGGCAGGGACTGTCGATTACAAAGGTGGAGAGGAAATCAGACGTTAGTAATAACGCACACTCTGCGAAACCCGAAGCCCAACCCATCGCCTTTGGCGTGGGTGGGTAGTTCACTATAAACCTTAATAGGGTATTGCGTATATACGTTGTTATGCCACGTTTTTATTTA
>CAZQUL010000093.1:0-1329 GCA_964596525.1 uncultured Gammaproteobacteria bacterium
ATGGCATTTACAACACCCTTAGTAGCTCATGGCTACACATACTCACAAGCCTACATCAAGGCACACATTATGTACTGTGATTCACAGCGTACAGTAATCAAACTTACTGTATGGCCTACACAGGCAGACAGAACCAATGGCGCAGAGCCAGTACGTTACGATAATGATTTGCGTCAATTCCCTACTGACTTGCAGATGCAAGCAGATAATCCAGTAGCGTATGCGTATGCACTGCTTGAGGCAAGCGGAGAGTTTCCTGATGCAACTTGGAATGTTTAATTTTACGTGTCATTTGCGTGTCGTTCTCTATAGTATTCCATAGGGTTCTATAGGGGGTAAAAACAAAAAAGCCTAGATTTCTCTAGGCTTTTCAATGTGTTACTTGGTGGAGATGGCGGGAATTGAACCTACCAACAAACAAAAAATAGTCTTTTAAAAACAATATATTGCGTCTATGCCTCTTTTTTAAGTGTCATTTCAGTGTCAATCGGCTTAAAATCATCGTAGTTGCCTGATGGTTGATAGCCGTTTTTCTTGCTTGAATCGGGAATCCATTTACCATAGCTACGCATAATCATTTCAACGTCAACGTGTCCCATTTGTTGACTCAACCACCAAATATTTTCACCGCGCGAAAGCAGTGTACTTGCGAATGTATGCCGTGTTTGGTACGGATTTCGATAACGTACACCTGCTTTTTTTAATACGTGCGTCCAGAGAGTTTTTCTAATTTGCTGGTCAGTCTCCCAAGGCTCTTTGGTGCGTGGATTATAAAAAACACGCTTACCTTCAATAAAAGTATGCTCTTTTTGTGCGTTAAGGGCAGCTAACGCCAAAGGCCAAAGCATCACTTCTCTTATTCCTGCTGCTGTTTTTGTACCTTTCTCGGTTTTTTCAACCACGGCACGAGACACTTTTATTTTATTGCCCACAAAATCTATATCTTGCCATTCTAAAGCAATTAATTCACTGGTACGCAATCCAGACCAAAAAGCGAACTGTATTAAATTTTTGCCTTGACCATCACAATTAGCCAAAATAGCCTTAATTTCGTCAGTATTGAACGGATCAATTTCATAAGTGCTTTTGGTAGTTGTTTTAGTGAGCAACTTGTTAATAGCGATTTTATCAAGAGGGTTGTTTTGAATTAACCCCTCATTTAACGCTTCATCCAGTACAGATCGTAGTGGTATTAGTATATTGCGTACTGTTTTTGCAGTTTTGTTTTGCGTCACAATCCAGTCTTTAATGTGCGTTGGTTCAATCTCTACAATGGGAATTGAACCAAATGCAGGTATTAAATGCGTGTTAATAACTTTTTGATAACTT
>CAZQUL010000094.1:0-1312 GCA_964596525.1 uncultured Gammaproteobacteria bacterium
GCTGTAAAATTAAAGGAGAAGATGAAATCATGTACCGAGTAGATTTGGATGAAAATCAGCCTGATAAAGAATTTGGTTATCAAAGTATTGATGGGCATATTGAGAAAGTTGTTTTAGGAGGTATTAATAACAATCTTATTGATATCTATGATGACAATAAGGATGGTTTAAGTATATTTAACGTTGAAGATATTCCTAATCTGATTAAAGCCCTTCAAATGGCTTATGACGTAAGTGGTAAGAAGAAAATTGACAGTGATGGTGGTGAGTGAAAGTGATTTCTACTAAAGTGGATTATGATTAAAATTTAAAGGAGAGAGAGTTATGAAAATGTCGTTACATCGTATTATTGCAGAGATTAAAGCTATTGAGGAGTTTCTAACAACAATTCCTTTACATCAATTTGTAACAGTACAAAAAGGCGTGGATACAGAAGAGTCTTTAAAAGCTAAACAGCAAGCACAATCAGATTTTGACAAAGTGTTGGCTAAAACAAACAATCTTGCTAAACTTAAAGCAGCACGTAACAAGGCTAATTCAGATGTAATTGTAACAATTGCTGGAAAACAATATACAATTGATGAAGCCCTTGCCCGTAAGGCTAATCTGCAACATGAGAGTAGTTTGTTGTCTCATTTGAAAAACCAATATGCACGGGCTAATATACAAGTGGTACAAGCAAATAATCAACTTGATGTAAGTATTAATAACACAATTACTCAAATTGTTTCTGGACGACAGGCAGCTCCTGAAGAGCTACAAGCTATCCGAGAAACCACAGAGAAATCTCAGAAACAAAAAGTGTTGACATTTGACGGTTTTGACACTAAGATTAAGAATCTTGAAGATGAAATTAAAAAGTTCTCTCTTGAAGTGGACTACAGTTTGTCGGAAGCAAATGCAACAAATTTTGTAGAGATTGATTTGCTGTCGTAATTGTGGTATAATTATAAATAGGAATTGAGAAATTAGTTCCTATTACATGGCAGATAACCTGTTATAAACGTATACTTAGTGGAAGCTAAACCATAAATTAAGCAACTTCTCTGGCGAGAATATATGACCTGAAATCATATTTATAAAATCGAGTTAAATCTTAAATTTTATCGCTTAAAGCTAGTTGTTTAAAGATTAAAAACATTCCCTGATCGGATGTTCTTAAAGCTAAAAGGTGAAAGCTTAACGTGTAAAGATTGTTTAATCCATCCTAGAAAGTTTTGATAAGTCTAAGTGATGACGTTTGATGATGGTGTAATAGGATTGTCTGTCATGTAATAGGAATTAAATTTTGTAACATAGCCTGACGAAAGTT
>CAZQUL010000095.1:0-1287 GCA_964596525.1 uncultured Gammaproteobacteria bacterium
AGTAGTTAGACAACTAATCCCACGGCACAACTAAACATTGCTTTTTTTAGTGCGCCAGGTGTAATAAGCCGTCCTTTTTTGTTTATCGGCATTTCGTAACCACCACTAACTAAAGTTTTTGTTATTTTGGTAGGCTGTTGATTATGGGCAAAGCTATCGTGATGCAAATTCCCATCACTATCACGCCAAGAAAAAACACGACAAATTCTAATCTTGCCAGTTTTGTTATTTTTAAAAGCAATAGGTTCAACATAGTAAAGCCTATTGTCTAACTCAGCATTCAACACGGACGCAACCCCAGCCAATGTTTGCTCAATTTTCTCTGTCATAGTAACCTCTCGTTAATCGTAATTTGTTAGGGCTTGCGCCTGTTAATGCAGTGTTATGCGTCAAACGAACATAGATAAAGCGTTTGATTCATAATCGTAAAAAACGCCACTCCTTGAAAGCTCCAAGATATTTTCATCTGACAACTTTTCAATATCTTCTTCACTGACATCAAGCCAAATTTGGTCGTGAACTGCACCCGATACCATGTCGCGGTTCTTTGGGAATAATTCATTAAGAAGCAAAAAAGCGTGTAAATCAGGTCGATTACTTCTTTTTGTCTCAATGTCTTCAAATCTCAAAAATGACTCGTTATCACCTGTAACTCTTTTCCAGTTTTGATAAATACTCATAATATTCTCCAAATTCATCGTTAATACTCAAGCCGCATAACTCAGCAATCAAGCGGAACGCACCCCAGCCGATTACTAAGTTATGTATTAAGTTTGTTGGCAACATTGCCATTTTCACAGTCAAAAAGGGTGCGTCCTCTTATTGCAATAGTTAGGTTTTATCAGTGTATTCATAAAACAAAGCCCACTCGGGGTTAGTTTTGAAAAATAAATCATCTAATTGCTTCCCAATTGCTGCCGCTTCTTTTCTAAGTGTTCTCACTCTATTTATCAATTCGGCATCAATTTCTTTTCCACTATTAACTACACAAATTTTTCCTTTTATTTTCTTTTCAACCGCCAAAGGCATTTTTTTAATTAAATCAAATAATTCTTCTTCTATTGGTTCAAGTTTTTTATCCAAAGCAATATATTCTTCGGTTACAATAATTTTAGGCGCACGTTGCCAGTCCTGTCTTGCTTCCAAATATTTGCGCTTTTCGCGCTTTACAATTTCTGTTTGCTCTGTAAAATCAAAAGAACCTTGCATTGTTCACCTCCAAACCTAACTCATGCGTCAAGTGCGATAACACCCCAGCCGATTGTGTAGTATTTGTTTATGTTTTTA
>CAZQUL010000096.1:0-1234 GCA_964596525.1 uncultured Gammaproteobacteria bacterium
TCAAAAAGATGTGGGCTGCTGTTAAAAACTGGTACTTAAAAGTATTAGATGCTGCGCCACGTATGAAGTCTCGTGCTGAAGCATTGGCTAAAAAATCCAGCAATATTACCGGCCAAGCTGATAGTAAATCATTTGACATGAGTGGTGTAACACAGCTTTCATTAAAAGGTAAAGCTCCAGATCCTTCAGAAGCATTAAAAGTGATGAAGTTGTTGGCTAAAGGCGCAGACATGTCTTTAGGTGACAAAACATCTGGTTCTTATGAAAACACATTTGAATCCTACGAAAAAGTTTTAGATAGTGTTGATAAGTTAACCGATGCCAATGTTAAAGGCGTAGAAAGCGTTTCGAAGTTTTATGAAGCCGGTTCAGCGAAACAAGAGTCTAAATCTGTAGCGAGTTCGGCCGATCAGTTAACAATGAACATTGCCGCTGGTTTTGACATTACTAAAAGCGTAGATGGCGGTTCAAAACGTTTTGGCGACGATGTTGAAGTTAAGGGTACGACCGAATTGTTTGGCGGTCGCCAAATTGTAGCACTCACGTACAAAAAGAAAGCTGGTGATGAGGGCTTTAGCTTAGTTCGTCTTGCACGTAGCTCCGGCGTTCGTTTTGTTGACTTCAAAGAAAAGCCAAAAGATGTAGAGTCTACTGGCACTTGGAAAACATTGTCTTCATCTGATATTCGTTCATTAATGGATGAATTATCTGATATTTGCGACCACATCATGACGTACAAAAAAGCATGGGAAAATCGCGATAAACAGTTTAACAAAATGGACACTGCCGCCAAAAAAGCCGTTGCGAATGCCGATAAAGATAAAGACGCTAGTCGTATGCGGGTTCGTATTGTTAAAGATGTTGCGCTAGGTATGAGCTCATTGTATCAATTAGGTATTCGTTTTGAAAACCAGTTGATTCAGTATCTCTTAGCTGTTGGTCGCACGACCATCACTTGGGTAGAACGTTCAATGAGCCAATACAAAACCGCTTAATTAACGACTGCTTTTGGTCTATCATAATGGACAGGCATTGCCTGTCCATTATGCCGTACTTACGGAGGTCTTTATGTCTAACGACATTGTTGACGATAGCGATTTCGTCCTACTACAATCTGCCATGACTGCATTGTCTGATATTAGTACAGAGCACATGCATATCGACAGATTAGCAGATACTACCGAAAATCTATCCGCACTGATTACAGTTGCACCATCTATTGAACATGCAACAG
>CAZQUL010000097.1:0-1216 GCA_964596525.1 uncultured Gammaproteobacteria bacterium
TTGCTGCAATTTCACCGATTGCTATTAATTGTTGCATGGGTGGCAAAGATGCAATGCGATAAGCTTCACTAGGATTTTGACCGAGCATATAAGCGATTTCTGCGCCCTTTTCATGCTTAGCAACTTCCGCAATGGTGCTTGGTGCAAATTCAATATTTGAAACGATAGCGAATTTATCGTCAAAATCAGGCGCAACAGCTTTAAATTTAGCTGTTTTAGATTGCCAGTCATTAGCGATTGCTTGAGCTTCCGATTGTTGGTTGTATGCTTGTTGTTGTTGGCTTTGTACTTGTTGCAACTCATACTGAGCCAATGCTTTAGCATACGACTGGACATCAGAAAAATCAGCAATATCAGGCTCTTGGATCGTTGGCTGCATTTGAGACTTAAAATATTCAAGTTCAGAACGCATCCGATTAATTTCGGCCTGTGCTTCGTACTTTTGACGGGTTAATTTGTCTAAACGTTTCTTAACGCCTTTGGGTAGGCTGTCGTCATTGTCGTTTTCTTCTTCGGGTTGTTCTGTTGTTTCTTTTTGTTCAACAGTTTCAACCTGTTCAGATTCAACGTCTGACGGTTCGACCTGTGGGGCTGATTCCACATTTTCAGCAGACTGAGATAAATCACTCATGGGAATTATTACCTTGAATCGGGTTTGCTTGCGTCATCACGACGACCTAGTTTTGACCTGTCTAGTAACAGTAATATAAATTTACGTTATACTAAGTATTTTGTCAAATTATGATTTTTTACGCTTTTTACGCTTTTTACGCTTTTCAATTTCAGCCATGAGCCGCATTGCTGGTTTTATCATTTCATTACTAAAAGATTCTAGTGTTTTTGTAAAATCACTGGATTGCAAAAGTTCTAATGTTTTTCTTGTAACTTCGTCTGTACTTTCCATCACACCACCTCGCCAGTCATTTGACAATAAACGGGATTTTTTAGGCGATTTCTCTCTATTCGCAATTCCCTTCTTTTTGCTCTTTCATCAGATAATTTTTTCAGCTCGGCACGTCTTGCATCAGCACGAGATTTTATTGCTTGAAAACGAACCATGCAGTCGTTAATTCTATCATCAAGACTCATCACATCACCTCATCACCTTGTTGTAAGTCAGGTAATTGTACATCTGTTAAATCAGGTGGTAAATCTGATTGTTGCTCTAATTCAATCGGCTGTTGCATCATTTGCATTTCTTCTTCTTGGCCATTAG
>CAZQUL010000098.1:0-1162 GCA_964596525.1 uncultured Gammaproteobacteria bacterium
ACGAAGCAGGGCAGGAGGCTGTTCATAAGATTGCTAAAGTGCTACCTAAAGGTAAGGTGTATGTAATGGACTTGCCTATGAAGGATGTGAATGAAATGCTTGAAGCTGGTAAAGAAAAGCAATTTATTGACTGTTTCTTTAAGGCGAAGCAATATAGTCCGGCAGGTATTGTGTCAAGCAAGGATATTTATAAAGAAATCCTAGAACGAGCAAAAGTTGACAAACTACCTTTCCCTCCAATGATGGAGAAGGTGAATAAAGTTCTTGCTGGCGGCATTAACTATGGATATATTGTAAATATTATAGCAGGCTCAGGTGCAGGTAAAACAAGTTTGACTAATCAGTGTATATCCTACTGGATGAAAGAGTGTGATCTGAATGTTGGAGTAGTGTCACTTGAATCTGAGGCATCTGAATTTGGTGAAAACCTATTAAGCTATGCAATGAGCAAGAAAATTGCGCTAATGACAGATAAAGAGGATCGCATTAAATTTGTATCTTCCGAAGAGTGTGAAAAAGCTGCTTGGGAGTTATTTCACAGGGCCGATGGAACTAGCCGACTTTACTTGTTAGATGACAGAGGGGACTACAGCAATTTACAAGAAAAGATTGAAGAGTTGATTATTTCTTGTGATTGTAAACTAATCGTAATTGATGTTATTTCTGATATTTTTGGAAGTATGGATTCAAAACAAGTTGAAGAATGGATGAGCTGGACTAAGAAAATTGTAAAACAATATAACTGCATTTTTGTTCATATTTCCCATGTTCGTAAAGCAGGCGGCGGGGAAAAAACAGCATCACAAGGGGCTTTTCTAACAGAGGAAAGCACGATTGGCCATGGCTGTCAGTTCAGATCAGCAGGGATCAATATTGCATTACAGCGTGATAAAAATAATGAAGATGAGATTGTTCGCAATACAACCAATGTTCATGTGTTGAAGTCAAGGGCAACAGGGTGGACAGGGCCAGCTTGTGAGTTGTTCTATGATGCGGCTACACACACTCTTTGGGATAAAGAAGAATACTTTTCTAAACGGGGAGGGGAATTTTGACAGATTGGAATGAAATATTTTATTATGATGAAACAAGCCCTAGTTGTTTAAGATGGAAAATTGAAAGGTTTTCTGGTAAAAATGGCTGTATTAAGCACATTCATGTA
>CAZQUL010000100.1:0-1124 GCA_964596525.1 uncultured Gammaproteobacteria bacterium
CAGTTATTACGTTCAATGCTAAGGGTATTGCTACAGGCGTTACGCTGCAAACTGTACAACTGCCTACAATTACTGACGCTACTTTTGCAGTACAGAAGAGTGGCAGCCCTACCATAGCAGCTAGTTGGAGTTTGTCAGCGTTTACTGCAAGCCATATACACACATACCCTGACAAGGACATTGATTTTAAAACACTGTCTAGTGTAGGTGCTAGCGATAGCAACACACTGAGCGGTACACGTACACGTATACTAGGTGGCAGTGCCAACATAGTACAAGGTACTGACAACATTATTATAGCTGCAAAAAATTGTATAATAAATGGCACAGGTAATAAAGTATATGGAAGCTCTTTAATCATTGTACCACACAGCTTATCGAATTGTACCTTTAACAATGTGTTAAATGAGTATGGCGCAGCATACGGTAATTCGTATTCGATACCACTGTTCAGTAATATATACAAGACAAATACGCTTGATGGCGTTACATTTTCAGGCTGGCTTAATACAGTTGTAACATCGGTAAAATGGCCAAAAGGCTATGAGGTGCGTGGATATAAGACAACAACACTACTGAATACATTAGCTGCAGTACACACTAAGGCGTATGTAATACTTAACACTGTAGCAGGGCAGCCAAATGCTGATGTTGTTATTTCTGATGATACAAGCAGGAAGCCAGTAGGTCTGTGTGACGAGATTTTTAGTCCATTCAAATCCAACGTATATAACCAAAATTCACGCCATATGCTACGTATTAACGGCTATATATCGGGAGCTGGGTCTTTCAGATTAGAGCGTGAGATTTTTGTTACTGGTTCGGCAGGTGCTGTACAAATAAGCACACCAGTTGCGGACTATGTTGATGTAGCAGGGGTTACGCTAACGGTCACAGCGTCCGTAGCAGCATCAACGGCTGGAGGATTCTATAGAGACCTTACAATTAATGTAAGTCACAATCATTCAGCATCGTACATACTAGGTACAGGGACACTAGAATCCAGTATGTTTAATGTATTAGTTGCAGAATAGACAACACATCTGACAAGATAACTGGAGTATATATTATGGCATTTACAACACCCTTAGTAGCTCATGGCTACACATACTCACAAGCCTACA
>CAZQUL010000101.1:0-1120 GCA_964596525.1 uncultured Gammaproteobacteria bacterium
TCTGCGCGAGCCGCTTCAATGTCAGCTTTTTTAGCTTTTGCGTGATCAAGACCAAGTTTGGTTGCTTCGTCAGTTGTAAATGCTGCAAAGAATGCTTCGGCTGTTTTGAGTTCTGAGTGTTTACCTTTAACGCCGCGGGCTTCAAGTGATTTAGCAAGTTTGTTGAATTCAACTTCAAGGGCGATTGCATCCATAAGGATTGCGTCTTCTGCCAAGGTATCAAGGTCTGTTTTTCTTCTTTCAAGTAATTCCGTACGTTGTTTGTCGCGTGCGTTCCATTCTGATGAGCGGCGGTATTCTCTGACGCCAAGAATGGTTCCCACAACGGTTTCGCATGCCATGGTGCTAATAAAGGTTTTGTTGTCCATCATCCATTCAAAAACGCGTTGACCAAAAGAAGCTGCGTCTGCACGGGTTGGGTCAGCCTTGAGGGCTTTAACCAATGACCACAAGCCAACTTGCTTAAGTTGTGATGGGCTGAATGCAGCAATAAGCGCGTCTTTAATTTTGGTTGCGGTGCTTACTGGGAGTGCGCGGGTGGTTGCGTTGCCAACAAAGCCGTTAACGCCGGCTTGCAAAATGGTTGCAATAACAACACCAAGGACAGCGGCAACCAAGGTTGCGCCGGTTGCTTGGATTTTACGTCCTTTTTGGAAGAACGGGATAGCAAGCATTTCGCCTTTTTCTTTAGCGAGTTTTGGTTGAAGATCTTTGTTGTCTTGCGTGTCCCAAGCTTGGAATAAACTTGCGGCAGGCGCAAAGGTTGAAAGGGTCATCAACGACAAAAGCAACAGCGCTTTTATGCGTTGGGTTTGATTGTGTTTCATAAAAATCCTTTTATTTAAAATTCACACAGTATTTTTCCATATGCCTCCCAGCCTACCCTAAAAATAGGGTTTTTACAGGGGGATTTAATGTTAAGGGGTAAATATGAAACAAAATTAATTTTTTTGCGGTCAGGTTTTCAGTGTGAAAACTTTTGTGTCGGACGAGAAGGTTTTGGGGGAGTGTGGAGTTTGGGTTACGAGTTGTCGTAAATATCTTTACGGTGGTCAATCGCGACAATTATCACGGTCTTTGTTTCTGGTTGAATGCGATAAATAATACGATAATTGCTTAC
>CAZQUL010000102.1:0-1110 GCA_964596525.1 uncultured Gammaproteobacteria bacterium
GCTGGCGGGATTTTCAGCACAAAAGTTAAATCGAAGTACGAACAAAAAAAGTTTTAAAAAATGAGCGTTGGCAAAAATGGTTTTGAAAAAACCAAACATAACTTTCCTTACAAGTGGACTTTGAAGGATGCAGTATTTACTAAAGATAAAGGCAAAGTATTTAGTTGTTTTGCTTGTTTATTGGAATATTATTTGTATATTTGTGGCGTAATAAATACATAAATATGGAGCAATATAAAGAAATACCATTTGCAGAAAACTACCTTGTTTCTAATTTAGGTAACGTAAAAAGTAAAAGATACAACAAACCATTAAAAGGGTTTGTAAATAATTGTGGGTATAAAAGAGTTCAAATTGGTTCATCAAAAAACAAACATTTTGTACATAGACTTGTTGCAGAAACTTTTCTACAAAAAGAATTTGATAAAGATTTTGTAAACCACAAAGATGGGAATAAACTAAATAATTCAGTAGGAAATTTAGAATGGGTAACAAAGAGTGAAAACGATATACACGCTTTTAGAAACGATTTAAGAAAAGCAAGAAAAGGAGAAAAACATCATAATTCAATATTAAACAATAATGATGTAAAAGAAATAAAAACTCTTTTATCAAAAGGATTTAATTGCACCTATATTTCTGAATTGTATGGCGTACATAGAAAAACAATAAATGATATAAAATTAGGAAAAACATGGAAGTAAAACACGCATTTCCTTATAGGTGGAAAATATCAGAAACTAATTTTACAAAGGATAAAGGAACTGTTTTCTCATGTTTCGCTTGCGGAGGGGGAAGTTCGTTTGGCTATAAATTAGCTGGATTTGATGTATTAGGATGTAATGAAATTGACCCTAAAATGATTGAAGCATACAAAGCTAATCACCATCCTAAATACGCCTATTTAGAGCCAATACAGACCTTTAAATTACGTGATGACTTACCGCAAGAATTGTATGAACTGGATATTTTAGATGGCTCACCACCTTGCAGCAGTTTTTCAATGGCTGGTAACAGGGAAAAGGACTGGGGCAAAGAAAAAGTATTTAGAGAGGGACAAGCTAAACAGGTTTTAGATACTTTGTTTTTTGACTTTATAGATTTGGCAAA
>CAZQUL010000103.1:0-1105 GCA_964596525.1 uncultured Gammaproteobacteria bacterium
GGCATAATTAAAAAAATGTGATGCTGTTTTCTCCTCCGATTCTTACTCCCATCTACATTCATAGAAAAATCTTATAAAAAATTTATAAGATGGTGTAATTTGCGGTTAAAAAACATGATTAAAAACGCTGTATAAAATGCGGTAATTTTTCTGTAAAAAAGAATGGTAAATTGAGGGGTAGAAATCGCTTTAGATGTGGTTTATGTTTTTATCAATGGTGTGAGCAAAGAGGTAAAAAAAGAAGTTATTTAAAAGTTTATCAGCAATGGCTTTTGGGACGAAGAACTATAACAGAAATTTGTTCTGATTTAGATGTTTCTGCTCCGAAGTTAATAAAAGAATTTGATAATCTTGACGAGATTTCTGAAGGCATTCAGGAAGATGTTTTGCAAGATCGAATTAAGCCAATTAATCTTCAGGCTGATGCTACTTTTTTTGGCAGAGAATATGGTTTTTTGGTTTTTCATGATGGTTGTAATGTTATTTATTTTAAAGAGATTAAAACTGAATCAGTAAAGTATTTTAGGGAGGGAATTAAGGTCATTAAATCAGCGGGATTTTCTATTCACGGTGTAACTATTGATGGCAGAAGAGGCTATATAAATGCTATAAGGAAGCTAATTGGCAATATCCCAATTCAGATGTGTTTGTTTCACCAGAAAGCGATAGTTCGAAGATATATAACAGATAGACCGCGTAATCAGTGTGGAAGAGATCTAAAAGAGTTAATGCATATGTTTTGCAAACCAGAACATCAACAGGAATTTATTGATAAGTTTTATTTGTTAAAAGATAAATATCATGGATTTTTGCATGAAAGAAATGAGTTTGGACAATATAAACATCAGGCGCTTAGATCAGCTTTCAAATCAATAGAAACAAATCTGCCTTACCTATTCACTTATACCGACTTCAAAAATTTAAATATTACGCCAACAATTAATCATCTTGAAGGATTGTTTGGACATCTGAAAGAGAGAATAAAAATACATCGAGGACTTAACCAAAAACGCAAGAAAAAAGCAGTGAGATTTTTACTGAAAAACTTAGGGAAAAAGTAATGCGATTTTTTGGGAAAACAGCATCACATTTTTTTAATTATGCC
>CAZQUL010000104.1:0-1091 GCA_964596525.1 uncultured Gammaproteobacteria bacterium
AGATCAGCGGCAAATCGAGCAGGCCACCAACGGCGCGCGGGATACCCGACTGCTGGGCGATGTTGTCCATCGCGAAGTTCTGGAACGTGTTGCTCCCGCTGCCGCGCCCCAGGTTCTGCGCGTTGGCGTTGCGCGCCAAGTCCTGCGCGATGCCGTTGATGGTGCTCATCTGCTGCGGCGTCATCACGTCGGCAAGCCCGCCCGCTGCCCGGGTACCGGTGGCGCTGCGCACCATCTGATCGGCGTTGCGCAACCCCCGCGCGAACGTGGCGCCAGTCTGTGAGGCCAGGGCGCCATGGTCGGCCAACGCTGGTTGCAGCTTTTCAAGCAACGCTTGGCCCACCTGCATCTGGTTGATAGGCCGCGACATCTGCGCATAAGTGCGTCGCGCTACGTCAAGTTCGGGGATGGCCTGCGCTGCCCAGTCAATGAACGCGTCGCGCGTGCCCGTGACGGCCCCGCGCTCGGCGCCAGCAATGCCGGAAGTCGGGTCTTTGAGCATCGCATCCAAACTCATCTTGATGTCCTGGATGGTCTGGCCGGTGATCTTGCCCGGGGCGGCTGGCCGCCCAAGGTCTACCAGCGCGCGCCCAGCCTCGTCGACAATTGACGGCCCCGGCTGCGCCGGTGACGGCGCCTTGAGCCCGAACGTGCGCCCCTGCTCGGACGCCAGTTTCTCGGCTCGCGCGATGCCCTGTTGCATGGATGGGCGCTGCAAGAGTTGTTGCAACACGGGGTCAGCCGTCGTTACGGTCTGCTGCGCTGCCTGCCGGTACAGCGGGCCGGTGGTGGCCTCGCGGGCCGCCTTGGCCGCAGCGATTGCCGCATCGTCGCCAGCGATCCCGCGCAGGGCGTTGACCCGGGCCGCCGCCTGTTGCATCGCACGCTGGGTGTATGCCTCGGGGCTGGCTTGCGCCATCGCACGCTCCAGCGCCGAGATGCCGCCGCTTTGCGCGACCTGCGCCGCCGTGGGTGCGGAGCCCGGCACCAGTTCCGAGGCCGATGCGAGGCGCGCGCGCACCGCAGGCGCTTCGGCCCCGGCCAGCCGGTTCAGCAGCCGCCCAGCAATGGCGTCGCGCCCGGCCGATGTC
>CAZQUL010000105.1:0-1080 GCA_964596525.1 uncultured Gammaproteobacteria bacterium
GCTTGTGAGTATGTGTAGCCATGAGCTACTAAGGGTGTTGTAAATGCCATGTTTGCTATCCTCTTATATGTTGCGGTTATAGTGGGCTGTGGAGCGCACGCCAAACTGGAATAATGTTTGCTTAGAGCCTGATGTAGCTGAGACAGTTGGAATCAGCCTGTTGTTAGCAGAATCAACCGTAACTCCTACGGTTACTGTGCCTGTGGCAGCAGAGCCTACGCTAGTATCAGTGCCTATAACTTCTACACTACTATTAAATGCACCTACATCAGAGTCATTAAAAGCAAACACTACATATACTCTGCGCTTTGCAAATACAGTACGTCTTGGCGCAAGCGACGCACCCGACAGACTGTCCCCAACAACGATTATAAAGTCTAAATCAATTACTGCACTTGATAGCACTGAGGCAGACGGCATCAATTTAATGCAGTTTGTGCTAGACGGCGTATTTACTCCATTTAGCGTAGCATTGTAAGTAGTACCATTAGCTTGGCATATATCGCTGTACACACACTGTATTACACCAAGCGCAGCTGCGTGCGCACCACTTATGTTGAATATCGAGGTTGTGAGTGCGCTAGAGCCAAGTAAAATGGCCTGACGTGGGGCGACAGCATAAAGGTTGGTAGTGCCCTGCAATCCTATGGCTGTGACGTTGTTTGTGTACACCGACAAGTCGCAGCCAGTACAGCCAATAGCAACAATGTCTGTACCACTTACTGTGTTGTTGCTACCTCCAAGTATTCTGTTGCGCGTACCGCTTAGGTTATTACTGTTAGTTTTTGCAATAAAGCTAAGGTCTCCAAAGTTAATGTTCTTATCGGGATAAGTGTGCGTTACGCTTCCTGAAAGTGCTGTAAGCACCCAACTAGCGGTAACGCTAGGGCTTCCAGTTTTCTGTACAGCAAAGTTAGCTTCTGTGAGCGCAGGTAACTGCACAGTTTGTAGCGTAACTCCAGTTGCAATGCCCTTTGCGTTAAAGGTAATAACTGGATACTGCGTGCTGCTGCCGTAAGTATCTGCTGTTACTACGTCAGCAAGCGCAGCCTGCTTGCCATTAAAGGTAGTCCAATCCGT
>CAZQUL010000106.1:0-1076 GCA_964596525.1 uncultured Gammaproteobacteria bacterium
CCTTGATGGTTAAAATTTTTGATGAAGAAGAATAAGGAGGGTATATGAACAAAAACAACAAACGCCTTGGTGCAGATATCAACCATAATTCACTTCCGTATTCTGTTCGTGTAACGCAAAAAGTACAGCATCACTATTCAGCTAACATTTGGGACACACTAGAAAATCTGTCAGATGTTGAAGAAGCTTTGTTTGCAATGGAAATTGCAGAGGAAGATGATAATGTTACTCTAAACCTTAACTGTAATGGTGGCTGTATGTATGTTGGGGATGCAATCTTGCTAGCTATGCGTAATTGTAGAGCACCCATCCATGTTGTAGCTACAGGGAGAGTTGCAAGCTTTGCTACATTCATCCTGTTAAATGCTGACAGCTTTGAATTGAGTCCTTACACAGAAATTCTATGTCACTCTGCTGCATTTGGTTCAAGCGGACGTATGCAAGACACTAAAGAACACGTAGACTTTACATATAATCAATGTAAAAAGTTTCTTTTAAATGAATACAAACATTTCTTCACAGAGGGAGAGATTGTAGACATGATTGAAAATAAAAAAGAAGTGTATATGGATTCTGAAGAATTTCTAAGACGATACAACCAGCGCAATGAAATTCTTATCGCTGAAATGGAAGAACAAGAAGAATAAATATTAGCCCTGTCAGCATAAAGTTGTTGACAGGGTTTTTTATTTTATGTATTGTTACACCATATCTAAACACAGGAGAACAAATATGAGCACACCTATTATTAATGGCTTGGCAACATACGGCATCATCCGTCTATATAATACAGGCAAACCTATCTTAGCTTTCCTGTTTACCCTACTATTCACCATTGGCCCTGTAGGGCTGTTGTTCTGGAGCCTTGTTCTGTTTAAGTTGTTTACTCCAGTGTTTGTCATTGCAGGCTTCTTCATTGGCTTCTTCATAGTTGGTGGAGCTGTTGGAGCTACAACAGAAAACTCTTTCCTTGGATGGGTGGCAGCATGGATTTATGCTATTTTAGTGGTGGGCATTGTCGTTGCTAAATATAGCTGAAAAACAGCGATTTTCAATGTCGCTTGATGGGCTGGAAG
>CAZQUL010000107.1:0-1052 GCA_964596525.1 uncultured Gammaproteobacteria bacterium
AGTCTGCTTCTGATATTCTACAGAGAAAGCTAGCCCAAAAAGCATATGATGCTGAACAAGATAGACTCTCTCGTGAACGTATCGCTGCTGCTCAAAGGCTAGAGTCTGCTAGAAAGCTAATTTCTGAGAAGCCTATGAAACAAGATAAGCTTACTCTTGAAAATTACGCTGTTAGACTAGATCAAAAGGCGGATGAGTTATCAGTAGATAATCCACAGGCTGCTGCTGCTTTACGTGAAAGGGCGACTTTCTATCGCAATGAAGCTAAGGCTAAGGCTGCTGCCGGTGCTCAAGTTGGAGCAGGTCTAAAGAGAGAGCTTTATGAAGAAGTTGGTATTCTTCCAAAGGGACAAACTCCATCAGGACCAAAGAAAGATTCTCAAGGAAGAATTGTACTAGATTAAAGGAATATAATGGCTGAAGACCGACAAGTATTTGTTTACAAGGGTGTAGAGTATAACCTACCATCCTCTTTTACACCAGAACAAGCAAAGGCTAGAATCCTACAGCATTTAGGAGAGTCTCAGCCAGAACCTACAAAGCAGTCCACTGCTAAACCATCTCAACTAGATGAGTTTATTGCCGGAGCAAAAGGTACTGGCGCTTTCACTGCGGATGTTCTTGCAGGGATGCTGAAAATCCCTGCCTCTGCTGCACTTGCTGTAGGGGGTAAGCTAGCCGATCCTTCAATGGACCTACAGACTCACTGGAAGAGTGCTCAACAAGCAATGGAGGATACTTTCCCCTCGTTTGGATCTGGTCTTGAGGAAAACCTTGGGTATAGTGTTCCAATGAAGCCATTTGAGCTTTACGGAAAGGGTATTGAGAAGCTTGCTAGCACTGCTGGTAAGATTACAGGATCTCCTGATGTAGAGGGGGCTATTAACGTCGGTGGTCAATTCCTACCAATTCCTTTTGCTGGAAAAGTTCCAAAAGCAATTTCAAAGATTTCTGAAAAACTTTCTGAGTCAAAAAAGGTAGTACCTGATGTCAAACCAAGAGACATTTCTGCTGTTGAGAAGGCTATTTCTGAAAATACTCCAGAAGTAAAA
>CAZQUL010000108.1:0-1030 GCA_964596525.1 uncultured Gammaproteobacteria bacterium
TCTGGAAATGTGGATTTAATGATAATCAAATTGTGCGATATTGAAGACAATTTGAGCGTGGAGGAAGGTGACACAAATGTCGTAGGGTGGGATTGGGAAGACGCATTACGTCGATATACAGAAGGTAAAATTCGTCTATTGAAAGCGATTGACTCGTTACGCAATAGGTGACATCGAATCAGATTCCATTTTATTTCAGATACATATTACCAACATGATCTGACGTTGTGAATCAATGATTCACAACATTTCCTATTCTTCTAATCCAGTCACTTAGAAGAATTTATTTAATCTCTTAAGGAGAAATATCATGACTAAGAAAGTAAATACTGGTGGCGCTGTAAACACATTGGCAACTGCGTTACAAAACGCTGGTGTTACTTCAGCAACTGCTGACGCGGATGTTGTGGCGCAACAATCTGCACCAAATGCAGCGGATGCTGCCATTGATGCCGCTGTTGCGGTGGATGAGGAAATTGCAGTCGCCAAAAAGGTATGGGAACATGCCAAAGCTACTGGTATTTCAAAAGATAAGTTTCTGGCATTCTGCCAGATCGATCCAGAGAAATTTGCTTTTTACATGACCCATAAAAAGGCCATTTTTGGGTCCAAGAAGCAGCAGCTTGAGGAAGCTGCTGAAGTCGTTGTTAATGCCAACACAGTAGTTAATACGGTTAATAAAATTAACGAAGCGCCCGAATATGTTCGGCGAGCTTTAAAACTAATCAAAAAGGGTGAACAGATCACCCAATATTTGGGATCTCTTAGCAAAGCTCAGCGAAAGGAAGTAAAAGACCTACTAAAACAAAACTATGAAACCAATAAGGGGAAGAAAAAGGTAGCCGACGCGAACGGCTATCCTAATATTCCATTAATGCATTCGTTAGGGTGGCGCGCCGATCTCTATCAGTAAATGACTCATCTGTTATGTTGTCAGTTTAAACAGAATAAAATTATAAACTGTCTGCCTACTGTCAGGTGAAAATAGCAGGAAGAAAGATATGCGTGTTACTCTGTGTAACACGCCTTT
>CAZQUL010000109.1:0-1011 GCA_964596525.1 uncultured Gammaproteobacteria bacterium
TAACCCCAGTCGCGTTTAATTCAATCCCAACTGATTTAGATAAACACTGGGTTTGTTAGGGTTTAGCATATAAGCAAGCAACGAAGAGAGGATATTGGTGAAGTAATTAATTTTAGATCGATATTTTGTATGAACGAGATGTCGAAAATCTTTTAACTGTCCAAAAATTGTTTCGATAATTCCACGCTTTTTTAGTAGAAATTTATTTGATTCAGAGATTGGTTTTGGCTTCATATTTTGTCTGACTTTGGTGATGAGATGAAGTCCTTGTTTAAGCAGATCTTTTGTGGTTTTGGCTGATAAATAACCTTTATCTCCAAACAAAAATCCGCTTAAGTTTTTTGAAAGTTTTTGAGTCATTTTTTGATCAGAAACATTACCTCTGGTAATTGCAAAAGAAACAATTTCTCCCAGATTGCTTGTGATTAAATGAAGTTTAAATCCATAAAACCAACCACAACTAGAAACTCCTCTTGCGGCTAGTCCCTTAAAGGTTTTATGACGATAAATTCTTTGATTCTTACAAACTTCTAAAAAGGTGGAATCGATGTAATAAACATTAGTTTTTTTTGAGGTTTTTTCTGTTAAAAACTTTAAAAAAACATTCATCGGAAGTAATGATCTTTTTTGCAAAAAAATGAATCTTTTATAGCTTGGAATTTTAGGAAAAAATAATTTTAGATTCTGATTATAACTCAAGTAGAAATGCTTGAAAAACTTGAATCCCGATAGATTAAACCACAGTAAAATAGTTATGATTTCTGCTTCGGAAATTCGATCATTTCTGAATCTGAACTTTTGCCTTCTTTTACCACCACCAATCAATCTTTTGCGATATTCATAAAAAAATTGATTGCAAAAATCATCGATTAAACAAAATATTGAGGTTAATTGCATTTCGGTCATTTAGTCCTCCTTTAATTGTTGCTATGTAGTAAAACAACAATTGGACTACTATTTGACTGAATGCAAGAGGTTTTTGGGATTTTTTGTTAAGCGCGACTGGGGTTA
>CAZQUL010000110.1:0-1009 GCA_964596525.1 uncultured Gammaproteobacteria bacterium
ATCGAAGGTGGCTTTGAATAAATACAGTGAAGTGATCGGCAATCTGAGGATGTTGAGTCACTGGGGTCCAGAAGACTTCGCGTTGTTGCTCTGCGACTGGAGTATTCCAATCCAGGGGATTATAATCAATGTGAAAATCGACAGTTTTGTTGACGCCACAGGTGTTGGTATAATCTACAAACTTGGAGTTGACAAACTGTGCCCAATCGGAAACTTTGGCGTCATCAGAGTAAGGAAACATGCGAGCAGGATTGAGGGCGACTCCACATGCTCTAGGCCAGCTCAAACGAGACAACTTGCGGTCGGTATCCAAGCTAGTAAAAGTGACACCCTGGGGAGGATCAGGGAGATAACGATCATCGGGAAAGTGAATCCTAATGTGAACGCGATTTCCAATGACTCTGTAAAACTTGTAGCGTGTTGCGTACTCGCTCCAACCGTTGACGGTAGCATTACCGCGAGTCTCGTTGTTGTCGGTGTGAACGTAGTTAGGATCCAGGGGAGAATTGATACGAAACTCGTGCTTGAACAGCGTTCTATCTGTTTTCTGAAAGTAGTGCTGGCCCATCCACTTTAACTTGGTCGTAAAATAATCTGGAGCATACGCTGCCGGTTTCTTGAAGGGCATCAAGCCCACTTCGCCCTGGGTTCCCATGGTTCCGTTGATTTTTGGGCCGAATAGTGGGGCTAAAGGGTCTGACTGGTTGTCCGGATTGAAGTTGAGTCTCCTGCGGGAATTACGTTGTGACGGCTTGTTCGATTCAGCGGGCCTTTTCTGACCGGAGAGATTCGGGTTACCACGGAGCCTTTTCTGCGATTCTTGGGGAGTGTCTTCTGCTGTCCGTTTGCGGTTTTCCGAGGCTTTCTCTTCACCATCTTCTTGATACGATCCGTGGAAGTAGCTACCTCCATAGTACACTGCGGAGCCGGCGAGCTTTCCAAAGGCGCCAAGTGCCCAAGAATCGTCGCGAAACTTCCGATCAGCTTCCTCAAAACACTTTCTTGATTT
>CAZQUL010000111.1:0-1005 GCA_964596525.1 uncultured Gammaproteobacteria bacterium
CCTTGATGGTTAAAATTTTTGATGAAGAAGAATAAGGAGGGTATATGAACAAAAATAATAAACGCCTTGGTGCAGATATCAATCATGATTCTCTCCCATATTCTGTTCGTGTAACGCAAAAAGTTATACACAACTATTCAGCTAATATCTGGGATACGCTTGAAAATCTTTCAGATGTTGAAGAAGCTTTGTTTGCAATGGAAATTGCAGAAGAAGATGATAGCGTCACCCTCAATTTAAATTGTAGTGGTGGGTGTATGTACGTAGGGGATGCCTTGCTAATGGCAATGCGTAATTGTAAAGCCCCTATCCATGTTGTTGCCACAGGACGTATTGCCAGTTTTGCAACATTCCTTCTTCTGAATGCTGACAGCTTTGAAATCAGCCCTTACGTGGAAATCCTGTGCCATTCTGCAGCGTTTGGATCAAGTGGACGTATGCAAGATACAAAGGAGCATGTTGATTTCACCTATGAGCAATGTAAGAAATTTCTTCTGAATGAGTACAAACATTTCTTCTCTGAGGATGAGATTATTGACATGATCGAAAACAAGAAAGAAATTTATATGGACGTTGATGAATTTGTACGTAGGCACAACAAGCGTAATGAGCACTACCTAGAAGAACTTGAAACACAAGACGAAGAATAAATATTTAGCCCTGTCAGCAGAAAGTTGTTGACAGGGTTTTTTATTTTATGTAGCATTATATTCATCGTAACCACTTTAAGGAGAGCAACATGGCTAACCCGCCTGTAATTAACGGTCTGGCAACATATGGGATTATCCGTCTATACAACACAGGTAAGCCTATTCTAGCCTTCTTCTTTACACTTCTGTTTACAATTGGCCCTGTAGGGCTGTTGTTCTGGTGTGTTGTGCTCTACTCTTTTGTTATGCACACAGTATTGAAATGGCTACTACTTTCAGCAGCATTCTATGTAGGGTTTATGGTTGTAGGAATGACTGTTGGAGCCACAACACAGAATAATGCTAAAGGGTGGGT
>CAZQUL010000112.1:0-1001 GCA_964596525.1 uncultured Gammaproteobacteria bacterium
TAAACATATTCTTGCTAAGAACAGTAAGTTTGTGTATACACGTAACAATAAGATTTTGAAAGGGAATGGAAAGTGAATATTAAAACACTGAGTTATGTTGACTTTGAGGATATCCAAAAGTTTATTTGCAATGAACTAAATATTGAATACGACGATTTTAGAGACTATCATAAGATCATTGGTGGGGATTATAAAGATATTTGGCATGTATGGCTTAGTTTGTGTTTTGATGAGGTTGAGAATGGCAGTTACATTCCTGTGTACCTTGATAGTATTCTAGAAGATGGGTTGGAAGATTTAGTGGCACAATATGGTGATTGGATTATGTGTCTCAAAGCTCCTATTGAAAAGCTGAAGAGTATTCTTGGGGATGAAATTGTTGTGTATTATTATTGGTGATGTGAAAGGAACTAACAAATGAACAGACAAGAAATTGAACAGACTATCAGCCATTTGCAGAGTGAAATTAAACGGCGAGCATCAACAATTAATTGTTGGAATTATTATGTAGCCACCACATTAAAAGAAGCTAAATATTTTAATGATGTTCTTGGCTGGCGAGACTACCATAATACAAAAGATATTCGTAATAGTTATGTAAAAGATCAGGTTATTCAGAAGAAAATGCTGAAACATTTCTATATGATTCATAAAAACTATGAACGTGAATTGGAGAGCTTCTCAAAATGACTCAGAATGCTAGGGCAATGGCTGGATATTGGAAACTTCCTACCATCCACCCTCCACCAAAGGGTGTTAAAATTAATTTACTGACAGCTTGGAATGTTGCTTGCCAAGGGCATTGGGATGAGCTATCATGTGTTGCTTGGAGCGAACTGCTTATTACAACACCAGAAATTCGACAAGCAATGCTGGATAAACAGAAACAAATTAGGGAGAAATTTAAATGAAAATTATTGATATGGCAATTCCACATTTCCTAGACGAATATGTAGCTCTTGTAGAAATCAATGGAAACTATGAAATTGTATGCCCTGTTT
>CAZQUL010000113.1:0-1000 GCA_964596525.1 uncultured Gammaproteobacteria bacterium
TCATACTCAGTGCCGTTATGCACATAGAGCTGCTTTCGGTCAGTGATATATACAGCTTCACCCTGCACACCATAGGCATTTTCGGCAGCAGTAATTTGAGCTGCCGTACCAAGCTTGAAACGTAGCTTTTGGGTCGTGCCGTTGAGTCGTGGCATTACACAAGCACCCCTGTATCAATGCTTGGACTAGCGGGTTTGAGCCTGAAATCTTTATTTGCTTTGTCTAGGAATAGTGGGTCTGAGTTGACGGAGTTGGTAATTGTTGCTCCTGTTGTGTTCATACCATAATAATTACAATATTCAACTATTGAGCTATCGCTAGCACCCCAGTATGACTCACAAAACGTAGGTGGCACGGCTTCATCAGTATTGAATATACAGTTGCGAAAATACGGGACTGAGCCAACGTAGTTAGATACAATCTTGTCTAGTGCCGTGCCGGTGGACGGATTGTAAAACGTTGTTTCCCTAAAACGAATAGTAAACTGTGTCCCATTTGTATGTATAAAGCCGGAATATGGCGCAGAACCACCGTTGCGTTTGATGTTGGTAATTAGACACCTATCAAAATTGAGTGTAATGCTGTTCTGTGCTGGAACACCAAGAGCCCCACCATTGCCTATAACTCCTCCGCGGCCAGCCGTCGCGCATAGAGTAGACATCGTATCAAAAACACAGTTTGTAAACTGGATAATCTGACTTACGCCAGAAAGACTGCCCCAATAAATTAGTGAGTCATTTGCAGAGCCCACGAAATTATAGAGTACAACGTTCTCCATTGTGAGGTTGCCAGATAAGTTCCACTGACGAGCAGCGCCGTTTACTGTCACTCGCACCCACTCTTGAGTAATCATGTTTGGCACAACATCGCCCTGTATAGTGAGCCCGGCTGGTATAGTATCGTTCTGAAAAACATAGTCAGTGGTGGCTTGCTGCAAAATAACCGTGTCGTTAGCCGATGAAACAGTAATAGCCTTATCTAATGTTGCATAGGGCGCACC